>JARGNI010000060.1 GCA_029213195.1 Verrucomicrobiales bacterium | reverse complement strand
AGTTTCATCCATGTCTTTCCCCGGCCACGGCCGGGAGGGGGGCTGCTAGGAAATTCACGACCCTGTTCTCCGTACTACTCGCAACGCTTACGCTCCCCTCTTTCGGATCCGCCGAGCCGCTTGATGTCGGCGACAAGGTTCCCGCCGTGGTCACCTCGGACCAAAAGGGCGAGAAAGTCGACCTCGGCAAGGAGCTCTCAGAGGGTCTTTCGCTGGTGTATTTCTATCCCAAGGCGGACACTCCCGGCTGCACCAAGCAGGCCTGCAACCTGCGGGATGAATTCGAGGCGGTCACCGAAGCGGGCATCCGGGTTTTCGGCGTTTCCGCTGACACCGCCGCCGACCAGCTCGCCTTCGCCGAGAAGTTTGATATTCCCTTCACCCTCCTGGCCGACAAGGCGGGTGAGGTGATCAAAACCTTCGGCGTTCCTACGATCAATGACAAAGGATTTGCCGCACGCCAGAGCTTCCTCATCAAGGACGGCAAGGTCGTCTGGCGCGACCTCAAGGCCAAGCCGACCCAGCAGGCGGAGGACGCCATCGCTGCAGCCAAAGCCAACGACTGACAGCTGAGGGTATCGTTCTGCGAAACAGAGTTCAATTCCTCATTCGCAGTCACTCTGCGACTCCCATGTTTTTTCGAAAAAATGCGGGAGCTTGCCTCCGATAGCGGCCCGGGCGAATTGGCGGACAACAGCGAAGCATCCCTGGCTCTTTCACGGAGCCCGTCCAGTTGCTGGTAGCAGAACTATTCTTTGAATTCTCCTTCCTTCTCCCGACAGTGGGACTCGATGGAGGACGAGCACCAATCTGACCCCGAATGGATCCCTCGCCAACGGGAGATCTCGAATTGCCCGTGCAAGAGTTGGAAGGATTACGCTTCCTGCTGCATGCCCTATCACTACGGCCGGGCGAAACCAGAAACGGCCGAACAGCTCATGCGATCACGCTACAGCGCCTACTTTTTCCGGCTCGTGGATTATCTTGTCGAAACTACCCATCCGGACAAGCGAACACCTGGACTGAAAAAGGAACTCGAATCCACCATCGACGCCCCAAAATGGAGTGGGCTGACCATCCTCGGCGTGGCCAAAGGCACCCAGGAGGACAAGGTCGGAAAGGTGGAGTTCATCGCCGAATACTATGTCGACGGCACGCTCTACGAGCTTCATGAACGATCCCGGTTCAAACGCTACAAAGGGGTTTGGAAATATCTCGACGGACGAGGCTGAGCCTTGGTCAGAGTCCAAGTCCTGTTTCTGCCCATGTCCGCGCCCAGCGCTAGTTCCTGACTGGAAAAACGGATTGCGTTGGAGGAGAGAGAAAGAGAAAGAAAGATGACCAGACATTGGATACTTTTCGCCGCGATGATCCTGAGGGCCGCGGCCGATGCCGGCGAAATTTCGTTGCTCGATGAAAAGGTAAGGTACCGAGGCACCCTGTATCCTCAAGTGATGGGGTCGGAGATGACCCCCTATCGTTTCCCGCAACGTCAGCTGTTTCCGGAGGGTTTGAAAGATCGTCCTGCCTATCCGACGAAAAATGGTCAGAGCCGCACCGGAACCTCCATTGTCGTGAAAACGAACAGTCCGACGGTCACCCTGCGCTTCAAGTACGAAGGGGCTACCTTTGCGACGTTTGGCAGCTATCAGGACAACGTATTCACCGGGTTTGTTAGACTGACCGATCCGGAGGGCAGTTCTCTGAAACTGAAAACCCTCAAGCCCGGGAAATCGGTTGAATATCGAATCGTCGGGCCTGCTTCTTTTCCGACCTATACCCTGACCGGAATTGAGATCGAAGACGGGTTCGAGCTGGAGGCTCCGTCCCGCCAGCGGGAGAAGGTGTATGTGGCACTCGGAGACAGTATCAGTCATGGTCTCCGCAAGGACAATACCTGCCAGACCTGGCCGTGGCTCGTGGCGGAAAGTCTGAATTTGGAACTCTACAATATCGCCGTTGGCGGCAGCAACGCGAATGTCGATCAAGTCGTTCCGGTTACCAAACTCCCCAAGATTGATCTGATGACGATTCTCTGGGGCTACAACGATTGCATCAACAAGGGCAAGAGCGTTGAAGAATACCTCGAGGATATGAACAATGTTCTCGATGAGATTCGACGTCACCACCCGAAAGCCAAAATCTTTGTTCTGAACCTGCTACAGACAGAGAATCATCAGTCCAAGAAAACGGAGTTTACGGTGGATGACTTCCGCGAGGCCGTTCGGAAACTCGTGGTATCTCGGGTTTCGGCATCGGATAAAGACATCTACCTCATCGCTTCCGATACGGCTACGAATACAGAGGATGATTTGAATGACGTCGTTCATCTCAGTCATAGTGGTGCCGAGAAGTTGGCCACCTTTGTTGCTACCGAAATCACCAAGATCCTGTCGCAGTGAAGCGGCCTTTTCCTGGACATAGCTCACCAGTATTTTTGACTGTTTGGTAAAAAATAGAAATATTTATTTGACCGGTCGTTCAATTAATGAATATTGCTCCCATGCCACCGGGAAGACCCAAAGCTTTTGACTCAACTGAAGCCCTGCGCGCTGCGCTGCAGGTCTTCTGGGCGAAGGGTTTTGCCGCGACCAGTATTGGAGACTTGACTGATGCGACCGGATTGGGACGTCAGAGCCTCTACAACGAATTCGGCGATAAACAGAAACTCTTTGCTGCTGCGATTCAGAACTATCGGCAGTGCGAAACCGCTACGATGGCTTCCATTCTGCGGAAAGAAGCCTCTACAGCGGAGCGGATCCGTGAATTTTTCCGCGTTGCTCTCGATGCCCACTTCGATGGGCATCGCCGAGGCTGCTTCCTGACCAGCTCGATTGCGATACGGTCGGAAATCGAGCCGGAGCTCGCGCAACTCATGGACGAAGCTGTGAACGACCTGCGCCGTGCTTTCGTGAAGTGCATTCAGGATGGGATTGATTCAGGAGAAGTCTCCGCCAACATGGATCCGGAAGCTCTTGGAATGCTATTCTTTACTCAAGCGCAGGGAATCTCAGTCGTAGGCAAATGCCAACGCGATCGGGCGACTCTGGATCGGAGCATCGAAGCGCTCCTGGCAACCCTGAAGTAACCTCTTCCTCTTATTTGCTCATTTTTTGACCTTTCGTTCTAAAACTAAACTGAAAACAACCAAACGAAAACCAAACCATGAAATCATTCGAAAACAAAACTGTCGTAATCACCGGTGGAACATCCGGAATCGGAAGAGCCACTGCCATCGCCTTTGCGGAAGCGGGCGCCAATGTCGTTGTCGGAGGCCGACGGGAGTCGGAAGGAGCTGAAGTCGTTTCCGCGATTGAAGCCGCCGGTGCGCGGGGACTCTTCGTCGCCACGGATGTTGTCCAGGAATCCAGCATCGAGAACCTGATCCAACAGGCCGCTGGCACTTTTGGATCTGTCGATGTGGCCTTCAACAACGCCGGGGTCGAAGGACACTCTATACCCGTGTCTGACGAAACGGGAGAAAACTATGACTTCGTCTTCGACATCAATGTCAGGGGAGTCCTGCTCTCTATGAAACACGAAATCGCTCAGTTCCGGAAACAGGAGTCCGGCGGTGTCGTCATCAACACAGCCTCAGTTCTCGGTGAGACCGCCGTGCCCGGAGCCAGTGTCTACAATGCGTCCAAGCATGCCGTGATTGGCCTGACCAAGACAGCAGCTCTCGAAGTCTCGGCCGAAGGCATCCGAGTCGTGGGTATCTCTCCTGCCGTGATCGCCACGGACATGTATGACCGCTTTACCGGAGGAGACGAAGGTGCTCAGCAATATATGGTGTCTCAACACCCTATCGGACGTATCGGCCGCCAGGAAGAAGTCGCAAAGACCGTTCTCTTCCTCGCGAGCGACGATGCCTCATTCATCACCGGATCCAGCATCGCCATCGACGGAGGCTGGCTGGCGAAGTGACGCCAACCGATTTCAACAGGGTTGGGTGAGCGACTTGACCCTGTTGGATCGTCGAGGCTTCGTTTGATACGCAGGCGAACTCGATTTCCCTCCACGAACTGGTCTTTCTCTTCGTCTACGACTCGTCCCGCCGCACACTCCCGGGCGTTTGGCCGGTTGCTTTTTTAAACGCGCGGGAAAAACTCGCTTCGCTTTCATACCCGAGCTGCTCCGCGATCTCGGCCTGAGTCTGGTCGGTATCGCGCAACCAGTTGCGGGCGACTTCGAACCGCCATTGTCTCAGGTAAGTCATCGGAGTCTCGCCGACGAGATCAGCAAATCTTGCCGCGAGGCCAGAGCGGGAGACCCCGACGGCAGCGGCAAGAGTTTCCACCGTCCAGGGATGCGTCGGGTCGCGATGAATGAGACTTAACGCACGGCCGACTTGCGGATCCTGCAGTGCCCCCAACCAGCCTGTCTGCGCATGCGGGTCGGTATTGAGCCAGTGGCGAATTGCCTGCACTACGAAGATGTCTGAGAAGCGGGTGATGACAGCATCTCCACCGGGCCCAAGGTTTCGTGCTTCCTCCATCATGATCTGAACCGAACTGCGAAGCCATTCGTTGCCCGGCGCCGATGCCTTCATCTGTATGATCCTGGGTAAGAGACCCACCATCCTGCGGGCAGCCGGATCTTTGATGGATCCAACGCCGCAGATCAAGCCGGCCGCCTCACCTCCCTCGTCGATCTCGAGCAACTCGTATCGCGGGCTCAACAAGGGGCGTTCGTAGTCGTAGAGATTGGTCGCGTGAGTCTCCGGAGCATCGACGATCGCGTGCCCCCGGCCCTGCGGGACAAGCGCGAAGTCACCGGCCTCCATCGAAAATTGTTCCCCGTTGGGAAAGGTAATCCACGCCGACCCCTCGGTCAGAATGTGAAACATGAGGCTGTCCGACATCGGGGGGAGACCAATTCCCCAAGGCGCGCTCAGTTCCGAACGGCAAAAGAACGTCCCACTCAATCGCAAGGCATGCAGCGCTTCCCCGAGCGGGTCGACAGACCGAAACGCCTCCTCGGTGGAATTTGCTGTTGGGTGGTCCGACATGGGTAAAAGACGCCCCTTTTGGACGAATGGTCAATTCCCTTGGAGTCGCTGCCATAGCGGATCGAAATAAGATCGGTCAGGGTGATGACGATGAAAACAATCACACCATCCCAACTCACCCAGAATGTAAACTCCGCTACCGCTCCTTTCCTCGTGATCGGCGGAAGCGGCAAAACCGGCCGTCGCGTCATTGAGCGTCTCAAGGCCCTCGGACACGACGTCAGCAGCGCCTCCCGCTCCAGCAACCCAAGCTTCGATTGGAACGACGACGGAAACTGGAACGAGGTGCTCGAAGGCGTCAAGGCGCTCTACGTGACCTACCATCCCGACCTTTCCGTTCCCGGAGCCTCGGATCATATTCGGGCACTGCTCGCGGCGGCGGAAGCGCAAGGTGTCGAGCGGATCGTTCTCCTCTCCGGCCGTGGAGAAGAGGAAGCGCAACTCTGCGAGCGGCTTGTGCTCCACTCCAGCATCCCGGCGACGGTCGTTCGCTGCGGCTGGTTCAACCAGAACTTCTCGGAATCTTTCTTCCGGGATCTGCTTCTGAGTGGAACGCTCGCGGTCCCCAATGCTCACGTCGGCGAAGGCTATGTCGATGCAGATGACATCGCCGACGTCGCCACGGCCGCCCTTACTGAGGACGGTCACGAAGGGCAAATCTATCAACTGACCGGACCTGAACTACTCACCTTTCGGGACATTGCTGCGATGTTTCAGGAGGTCACGGGGCGTGATTTGAACGTGGTCGATGTCTCCCGGGAAGAGTTCGTCCAAGGGCTCGAAGCGGCGCAATTGCCGGAAGGAATGGTTCAGCTCGTGGACTACCTCTTCAACGAAGTCCTCGACGGACGGAACTCCAGCCTCGGTAACGGAGTGCAGCGAGCCCTCGGTCGCCCACCAAGAGATTTCCGAAGCTTCCTCCAGAAAGCTCACCTCTCCGGTGCATTCGCCTAACCCAACCTGGGAGGGCGACCAAGCCCGGTCGCTCTCCCCTCTTCTCCCTTCTGAATTTTTCCTTCAACCATTCCCCATCCCATGACATCACAAATCATCTTCAACGGACTTCTCGTTTTCGCCACCCTCAGCACCCTCCTCGCCACCGGACTTCTCTTCACCTTTGCCCTTCTCGTCATGCCGGGTCTCGGTCAGCTGGAGGATCGTGGATTCCTTCGAGGTTTCCAGGAGATTGACCGGATCATCCAGAACAGTCACCCCGTTTTTGTGGTGGTGTGGTTAGGGTCTATCGTGAGCCTACTCGCAGCCACTGTAATGGGATTTAGCCAACTCGAAGGGCTCGCGCAGGGTCTTCTCCTCGCGGCCACTGCGCTGTATCTCTTCGGCGTTCAGCTCCCCACTTTCCGAGGCAATGTCCCTCTCAATAATCAGCTCCAAACTCTCGAACTCACGACCATGAGCGAGCCTGATCTCGCTGAAGCCCGTCGGTCTTTCGAACAGCCCTGGAACCGCCTCAACCTTTTCCGGACCCTCATCTGCCTGGGTGTCGCGATTCTGTTGATCGTGGTGGTTCTCATAAGGTAAAATGGAGTCCCTGGAGAAGAGAAAGACACCGTTGCCACCAGAGGAGTAGAAAAGACCCAATTTAAGGCTTTACCGAAGCAAACCCCGTTCTAATTTTCCTTCGAAATTGTAGCACTGCCAATCCCGGCGATCGACAAAGTTCGCGTGATGAAAACCGTTGAGCCAAGCCCTCCCTCCTGCCCCGGTTGCAGGGGCAATAACATCGTCCGGGTAGGTTGGGCGCATATCTTGAACTGGGATTTTTCTTTTGATCTGGGCAATGTCGATGCGCTTTGGGGCAACAACCGCCCGGCGGTTACCTTTTATTGCAAAGACTGTGATCAAGCTGCCAGGAATCAATGGGCCTGCTGTCCGGGCTGTAAAGCCGATGTCCCGGTAAGAATCTGGGATCCCGCCAATCGGTTCCGCGGTATAGGAAACTGGTTTGGACTTTTCTGTCCGCACTGCGGATGCCGTATCCCCTCTTACTGGGGCCCGTGTAAAATATTCTGGGCCGTGCTTTTTCTACCAATCTGGCTACCTATTTGGCTGGTATTCAAAGAGAAGATCATCGCGAAGGGACAACTTCGCGCCCGGAACCAGCTAAATCCCGGGAGTTAGGCAACATTTCCTGACTGAGGGATTTGTTTCCACTCAATCCAACAGGGTTCAGTCACCGACCCAACAGGATTGGGCTCACTCCCATCCGGTCATTCATGGGCATTTTCGCTCCAACAATCACAAAACCTTGAACAAACCCGGATGCCCGACAGAATAGCCTAAGCATGGCATTCAACTTTCCCGATTACTCCGTTCCCCAGCCTGACCTGGCTGCTACCACTGCGCGCTACGACGAATTGCACACCCGTCTCGCGGCGGCAGATTCAGCCGCCGACTGCCTTGCGATCGTTGCCGATTGGGATGCCGTGCTTTGCGAATTCGAAGAATGGGCCTCGGTCACCTACATCCGCTTTCAGCAGGACACCAAAAACGAAGCCTACCAAGCTGCGAAGGACGAGCTCGACGCGATCAAACCCAAATACGCCAATCTCGAAACCAGGTTCAAGGAGGCGCTGCTCGAATCGCCCTTTCGGAGCGAGATGGAGAAGACACTGACACCGACCCTGTTCGCGAAGTGGGAATGCAACACGAAAAGCTTCGACACCATCATTGAAGAAGACTCGGCCGCCGAGGCGAAACTGCAGTCAGAATACACCTCGCTGACGGCTGGCGCAGAGATCGAGTTCCATGGAGAGACGCTGACGCTCTCTGAGCTCAGGAAATTCGAAGACGATGCGGACCGCGATCTGCGGGAGGGTGCCTGCCGCGCTCAATCGCAGTGGTACATCAAGAACGCCCCGGAACTCGACCGGATCTATGACGAGCAGGTCGCGCTTCGCCAGTCGATGGCGAGGAAACTCGGATACGAGACCTTCACCGAGCTCGGCTACCAGCGCATGACGCGGATTGGCTACGGTCCAGATGAGGTGGCTGCCTTTCGCGATGAAGTGCGGGACAAAGTCGTACCGCTGGCCATCGAAGTCGCAGAGAAACAGAAGGAAATACTCGGTGTCGACTCCCTGATGTATTGGGATCGCAACGCCTACTCTGTGGACGGCAATCCTAAGCCGCAGGGCGATCATGACTGGATGGTCGATCGCGCGACCAAGATGTTCGACGAGATGGGTGCGGGACTGGATACCTTCTTTGGAGAGATGAAGGCGCGCGGGACGATGGACTTGAAATCCCGAAAAGGGAAAGCAGGCGGTGGTTTCTGCGCCTACCTCCACCAGTTCGGCTTCCCCTTCATCTTTGCCAATTTCAACGGCACCCGAGGCGACGTCGATGTTTTCACGCACGAGGTGGGTCATGCATTCCAGAGTTACCGCAGTCGCAAGCAGCCGATGAGCGACATCGTCTGGCCGACAACGGAGGCCTGCGAGATTCACTCGATGGCGCTCGAGTTTCTGACCTGGCCGCACATGGAGAAGTTTTACGGAGAAGGAGCTGCTGAGACGCTGCGCCGCGTCCATCTCAGCGCGTACCTCCAATTTTTGCCTTACGGCGTGTCGATCGACCATTTTCAGCACCTCGTCTACGCAAATCTAGGCGCTACTCCGGAGGAGCGCAACGAAATGTGGCAGGAGATCGAACGGACCTACCTCCCGTGGTACGACTACGCCGACCTTCCCGCCGAGAGCAGCGGGCGTCTCTGGCAGCAGAAGGCGCATGTCTACCAGTGCCCGTTTTACTATATCGACTACTGTCTTGCCCTCACCGGAGCCCTCCAGTTCTGGTCAAAATCGCGCGCCGATGCTCCAGGGGCGTTGGACACCTATGCCAAACTCTGCACCCGGGGCGGCAGCCTGGACTACACCGGACTGCTCCACTCCGCCGGTCTTCGCTCGCCCTTCGAACCCGGCTGCCTCGACGACGTCATCGCCGATGCGAAGCGCTATCTCGGGTAGTTTCCAGGAAGCAGCCAGCCGAATGAAACAGGCTTCCTGCCTTCAAGTAGGGCCGGTCGGACTTGAACCGACGACCAACCCCGACCGAGTCGGGGCTGCGCTAACTGCCGCCTTGAAGAAACGCCAAGGCTTTGGAGGGTTTCTTCCATCGCTTTAACATTCGCTCGATTTTGAGAGCTTCAGTCATCGAATCATACTCACTGCTGGCGACCAGTTCCAACGGCAGTCCAAGGCGCTTGGTCGAATGGACCATCCCGCTGTTGTGACGGACCACTCGTGCCTCAAGATTCTCGGTAGCTCCAAGGGAATACTTCCCGGAAGCACCTTGAAGCATGTAGACATATGCCATGAGTTCACAAAGTAGGGCCGGTCGGACTTGAACCGACGACCAAGGGATTATGAGAGCTGGTCAGATTCAAAGTCGTCTCAGCCTGTTGGTATACAACAGGTTACAGCTTCATAAAGATCCCTTGGGCGCTGATGGCGTAACCACCTTCTCTGTAGTAAATTTGTATCAACATCATTGCCGCATTGCCTGAGAGGCTATTTCATTCGCTTCCCGGTCGGCACTCTACACCGCCACTCATGGCTTTCTTACTGTGAAGCCCCGACCCGGCGACTTCAGGATCCGCTCTCGCGGGGCATCGGCAACTTATGTGGCTATCGCGCGCGCCCCTCTCGCCAATGCTCCGCCAGGTCTAGTTCGTGGTATGCGAATTTCGCTTCGCCGCGTTTACCAGCAACATGCATTGGCGCCCCGAAAGAATATGATGAGAATTCAGCCCGCGAGGCCGCGACGGGGCCCAAAAGGCAGCGATTTCCCACGCCGGCCGAACAGAGCCGGCTGGCGTAGTTGACAGCCGAGCCTATGAACAGAGTCTGAGTGCCGAGTTGGCGCGTATCGATCGACGCTACGTGTATTCTCCCGAATTCAATGCAGATCTTCAAGGAAGCACCCCCCGGGGAATACGCCCAGTCTCCCGGAAATTCCAGTTGATGCTCGGAGATATTCGCACTTTCCCGATTCACTGCGATGGCAATTTCATTACACATCGTGCAAATGGCAGCACCTGCCGGGACAATCCCTAACACAGCATCTCCCCTCAACGCAGCCACCTCTCCTCCTGTTGCTTCGATCGTTCGGACGACATGCGCTAGAGTATCTCTGGTAAACTCGGCGATATCTTCACCCTTGGAGGATCCCTGCTCCGCCGCTGTGACCGTTTGCGCAAAATTATTGATATCGGCGATGACGGCAAAGGCGTCCACAGTTTGGTCTTTTGTGAGGTGAATCGGCATGGCTACCCCTCTGGATCTCTCGCTGCTTTCCTTGCGGAAGACGATAGTGCAAGCACTCCTGTGCCCGCCAGCGCGGAGAATACGGATGCGAACAGGATTCCGAGTTTCGCGTCGTTGATCAGATCCTCGCCGAACGCAAGATTGGCGATAAACAATGCCATCGTGAAACCGATGCCGGCGAGAAGGCCACCTGCAGCGATCAGTTTCAGGCTGAGTCCGGGAGGCAATAAGGCGATCCCGCTCCGTAGCGCCAGCCAGCTGAAGGCGAAGACTCCGATCGGTTTACCAAGCGCAAAACCGACAAATACGGCGAGTGCAACGGAGCTCCCGAGTCCGGTTAGCGAAATTGAGACCCCGGCATTGGCCAGGGCAAAAAGCGGCAGGATCAAAAAGCTCACCCATGGGAGTAGCATCATTTCCAGGCGTTCCACCGGCGACAATGTTTCCCGCGCCGCGGCCTCGGCCATTCGCAATGCTTTGCGATCTTCAGTATCTCCGCTCCAGTGATCCCCCGGCGGATAGTCGACCACCCGGTTCAGAATGACATGCAAGCGCTCGTCACTAACCCATCTGCGTGTCGGAGTCATTAATCCGAGCACAACGCCAGCTGCGGTTGCATGGACACCCGAAGCGTCCACCGCGAACCAGATCAACATTCCTGCAACAGCATACAGGCCTACATGACGAATTCCGAGCCAGCCCATTGCGAATACCCCGGCGAAACCGAGAAACGCCAGTGCCAATGGGAACCCTTTGATGTCATGACCATATCCGATCGCTACTACGAGGATTGCGCCGACATCGTCCACGATCGCCAGCGACAACATGAACAGTCGCAGGCTTGGCGGGATGCGCGACCCCAGCAGCGCCAGACAACCTATGACAAAGGCGGTGTCCGTAGCCATAACGGTCCCCCATCCGTTCTGCCCTGGCTGTCCCTTCTGAATAGCCAGATAAAATAGTGCGGGCATGACCATGCCTCCAATCGCCGCAGTGATCGAGAGCGCGGCGATTCGGGGGTTACGCATTTCTCCGACGATCAACTCCCGTTTCAGTTCCAGGGCAATGACGAAGAAAAACAAGGTCATCAACGCGTCATTTATCCATTCCCGAATCGACCGCTCCAGCTTCAATGAGCCGGCATTGATCCCTATCTCGGTCTCCCAGAATCCAAGAAAACCAGCTCCCCACGGAGAGTTGGCGAGGACGATGGCGACAATGGTGGAAAGGAGGAGAACGACGCCAGCCGCAACACCGAAATGAATGAAGCGCGCGACCGGCTTGTTCAGCCAGTCGATCAACTCCGGGGGAAGTCGCGTACGGACGCCACCGGGTTTACCACTATCCTTCATTTCGTTCGGTCCTTTTCCTAGCTTCGAGATTCACCGGTCGGGTAGGATAGGATTCTATGAATGTGGATGGATTCGCTGACCGCGGGGATCAGTGGATGCGCGCATCCCGTAGGGTCTGCAGCAAATCGCAGCTGTAGACCTTGTTGAGAACGTTGCCCCTCCCGCTTGAGCAGCAAAGCTCCCTGCCGGCTACATCTTTCCCCGAGATGAAGTTTCGGCGAGGCAGTTGTTGCTCATCGGATCCTAAAGAGATGACGAGAGGGAAGCCTGTGCGGGGCACGCGTGGATTCCGGTTTGCTGGTTCGTTGGGTTTTTGGGCATCTATCATACTTCCTCCGGTAAGGGCGATTTCAGCGTAGAAGACATGAATATCGAAGGAAATGGGGTGAATCCCCACCTTCGAAAACGCGCTCGAAGAGGTGGAAAGAATCCTTCCCCGATGATTGATGGAGAATGAGATCCGAGCCACGCGATCACCACAAGGTAGGGTTATTGCCCATCGACAATCCCACGTAAAAATGGAAAATGGGTTAACTCGGTAACTGATTCCCGATCGACCGGTCTTCTACCCCCTGCCATCCCTGAAACCGAAAAACCAGCATCGCAGCAAATTACGATCGTTTTCCCGATCTTATTACTCTGCGTTGGAAAAGTATCTACTTAAGAATTCTGATACGATTCCGGATTCAGCGATCACCCACAGGCTCGGCACCCGCACATTGAAACTCGGGATCAATCTGCTGGGGCTCGCAAGGATTCACCTAAACTCTCTTACCTCCCTGGAGAAAGCCGGCCTGACCACCCAGGAGAATGGCGAACCGAATCGGCAAAGTTCCGACTTCTTCAACGCAGTTGCAGAGCCCCTCGAGGAAGGCGGATTCAAGGCATCCAAGACAGGTCATCAACTCAGTTCCACCATTGAAACCTTGAGGCACCATGAGGAAGACCTCGCCCGTTCGAACAAGAACCTCCTCGCAGAAATAACCCGTCTCAAAGAGGTCGAAAATTCACTGCGAACGAGCGAGGAAACCGCCAGTCTACTGCTCGAACAGGCTCGCGAGATGCAGGAGGAAATGCGCTCGCTTTCCCGCCGACTCATCACGGCCCAGGAAGATGAACGGAAACGAATCAGTCGCGAACTGCACGATGTCATTGCCCAGACGCTTGCCGGGATCAACGTACGTCTCGCCGTGCTTCGATCGCAAAGTGTGGCGAATAATGAAGACTTTCACGAAAAAATCGAGATCACCGAACACCTCGTAGAGCAATCGGTCGAAATCGTGCACCGCTTCGCCTACGACCTACGACCAGTAGTTCTCGACGATATTGGGCTCATTCCCGCGCTGAAATCCTGTATCAAATCCTTTACCGATTCTTATGGGATCGAAGTGAAAACCTCCATCTCTCATTCTGTCGAGGAATTGAACAGCTCCGCATTGACGACACTCTACCGAATCACTCAGGAGGCACTGACCAACATCAGCAGGCACTCCAAGGCAAGCCTTGTGAGTTTCAGTATTCGCCCCAGCAAGAGTTCTTTCCGAATGAGAATCGCCGACAATGGACAGGGTTTCGCCTTGCCGGAAAAGACTTCGAAGCGCCAGCCGAAGCGGCTCGGCATCCTGGGAATGAGGGAACGTGCCGAGATGGTAGGAGGGACTTTCCAGATTGAATCTGTCGAGGGCAAAGGCACCGCCATTCAAGTTGAGATCCCTCGTGCCAGAGTTCCCGACGAGAGTTACAAATCATAAAAACCCCGTCCAAGATCTCATGAGTGTCATTACTGTCCTTCTTGCCGAAGATCACCAAATCGTTCTCGAAGGGCTGAAGGTCCTGCTTTCCTACGAAAAGGAAATCGAGATTGTTGGCGAGGCCACTGACGGACACGCTGCCGTCGAACTGGCGGACAAACTCCAACCGGATGTGGTCGTGATGGATATTGCCATGCCTCAAGTCAATGGATTGGAGGCGACTCGCCAGATTATTCATCGAAATCCGAAGACCAAGGTGATCATTCTCTCTGCCCACAACGACGATGCCTATGTGAAACATGCGCTCGACTTCGGTGCCTCCGGCTACCTGCTGAAACAGATCTCGGGCAGTGCCCTTCCCGAGGCAATCCACCAAGTCCACAACGGAACGTCTTGTTTCAGCCAGTCCGTTCTACGGCGGCTGACCCATCATCGCGAAAAGTCGCGGGCAGAAGGAGATCCCAATCCGAAGCTCGAAGCCCCAGTCCTGACCTCACGTGAGACGGAAACACTCCAACTCATTGCCGAAGGGAATACAAACAAGGAAGCGGCTGCCAAGATGGGGATCAGTATCAAGACCGTTGAGAAGCATCGACACAAGGTGATGGAGAAGCTCAACATCCACAATACCGCAGGCCTTACCCGCTACGCGATCGAGAGCGGTGTTATTGAGTGCAGTATCCAGCGGACGACAAAAGGTTAGAAGGTGAAAGGCAGTGCCGTCGCAGGTGAGCTCCGTCCATAGCCGCCTCATCAACACGGGTGGCACCCTTGTCAGGATTCTTGCCAACGACTGGCGATCCCTATCAAGACACATCCTTCCGGGTAGGGTTTTACCCCATCGCGGCAGGCGGTCGCCGTGATTACTCTTCAGAGTCGGCAAGGCCGAGCCCCCCCCCCGATTCTCGCCGCCAGTCTGGAGCCGTTCTGATTGACGGTCTTGTCGGTGTGGCGTTCGACCTCGCAAGGCACACTTCCTATGGAACCCGCTACGTTAGAATACTTGAACCCTGATCAACCTCGTTCCTCCGAATGAACTAGATCAATCCAGAAACGAGATGCCCAACGCCACCACTGTCGACATCGGCGCTCCCCCTCTCCGGGATGAACTTTTCAGTTCGGAGCAGTTGAATCGGCATGCCGTCCATCTCGCCGGCATACACAAGATCGATCCCTCGCGCGGAACCCACCGACTGCTCGAACGGCTTGACGACAACGAGCGTGTCCTCAAAGGGGCCTACGAATGGGTCAGTTCCGAAGGTCTCGACTCAAGCCAGGTTGCCCCGGCAAGCGAATGGCTTCTCGATAACTTTCATCTCGTTGAAGAACAGATGCGGGCGACGCGATCGCATCTTCCGAAGACCTACCACCGCGAACTGCCTCGTCTCCAGAGTGCGGACAAAGGTGGGCTTCCACGAGTCTACGACATTGCCCTCGAGCTGATTTCACATGCCGATGGCCGAGTCGATCTGGAGAATATAGGCTCATTCATTGCCGCCTACCAAACGGTATCTCCCCTCACCCTGGGCGAGATTTGGGCGATTCCGATCATGCTCCGACTGGGGCTCATCGAGAATCTTCGAAGGGTTTCGGAACACATCGTTCGAAGAAGGAACGATCGGGATCTCGCGCGACGCTGGGCCGATAGGTTTCTCGCGGTCGCCGATCAACAGACAAATGTGATTCGCGTGCTTTCGGAACTGGCCGAATCAGACCCTCCTTTCAGCCCCCCTTTCGTGGAGGAGTTCTCGACTCGGATCTATGGCCATGGCCCTGGACTGGCGACCGTGCTGAGTTGGGTTCAACACCGGCTCGCCGATCAGAACCTGACCCGGGAGCAATTGCAGAGGGTCGACAATCAATTGCAGGCTGCCGACCAGGTTTCCATCGGGCATACCATCGGCAGTATTCAGCATCTCGCCGCGATCGACTGGCGCCGGTTTGTCGAGTCTACGAGCGTCGTCGAGGAGATCCTGCGATCAGATCCCGCGGGAATCTACCCAACCATGGATTTCGCAACCCGCGACCGCTATCGGCACTGTGTCGAAGCGCTTTCCATACACTCCTCCGAAGATGAGATCCTGATCGCAGAACAGGCCGTCCGTCTTGCCACGGAGGCGACCTGGGAAGAGGGAGCAGAAGCAGTCGCCGCTCACGTTGGATACTATCTCATCGGTGAGGGCCAACCGGATCTGGAACACCTTGCAAAAATTCATTTTTCCTGGAAGCGGATTTTGACACGAGCCGCGCGTCGGTATCCTCTCTTCTGTTATGTTACATCCATCCTCGCTGTGACAGCGGCAGTGGTTTCGCTACTCGGAATTGCGGCTGGTCCGCTGAGGTGGCAAGACTGGGAATTCTGGCTCGTGATCGCGATGGCCTTCATCGGGGCCTCCCAGATGTCGATCGCCCTGGTCAATTTGCTGACGAACTTCCTCATTGGCACACGCCGTCTACCGCGTCTTGATTTCTCCGAAGGAATTCCCGAAAGCGACCGCACCATGGTCGTGGTGCCGACGCTGCTCTCCAACCCGGGCACCGTGGATGAACTGCTGGAAAATCTCGAGCTTCGCTTTGTCGGAAACCGGGACGCCAATCTGTCTTTCGTCCTTCTCACCGATTTTTGCGACGCCTCGCATGAAGTCGAGGAGAACGACGAAGAGCTTCTCAAGAAAGTCACCGAGGGAATCGAGGAGCTGAACGCCCGCCATCCTCGCCCCAAGAGCAAAGTCTTTCATCTCTTTCATCGTCCACGGATCTGGAACCCACACGAGAAGGTCTGGATGGGATACGAGCGCAAACGTGGCAAGCTCGAGCAATTCAATGATCTCCTGCGAGGCGAAGCGAGCGATGCCTTCTCGATCGCGATCAGCGATCCCGAACTATTCTCGAAAATTCGCTACGTGATCACTCTGGATACCGACACATCTCTGCCCCGCGATGCAGCCCGGAAACTGATCGGAACCATCGCGCACCCGCTGAATCGACCGCAGTTCGACGCAAAGACGGGACGAGTCACCAAAGGATACGCCATCCTCCAACCCCGTACTGCGATCAGTCTTCTCGCGGCGAATCAATCCCTCTTCGCAAGGCTCAGCGCAGGAAATGCAGGTATCGACCCCTACACCCGTGAAGTGTCGGATGTATATCAGGATCTCTTTTCCGAGGGCTCCTACGTGGGGAAAGGCATCTACGATGTCGATGCCTTCCGCCAATCCACCGGAGGACGGTTTCCCGAAAACCTGATCCTCAGTCATGATCTTCTTGAGGGAAACCACGCCCGGGCCGGACTGGTTTCCGACATCGAACTTCACGAAGATCATCCCGCAAGTTTCACCGCGGAGATGAGTCGTCGACACCGCTGGATTCGCGGAGATTGGCAGATCGCCGGTTGGCTGTTCCCTCGTGTCCGTGGCCCCAAAAAAAAGCGATCACGGAATCCATTAGATACGCTGGGGCGATGGAAGATTCTCGACAACCTGAGGCGAAGCCTTGTCGCTCCCTCGCTCCTGCTGCTCTTGTTGACGGGATGGTTTCTCCTTCCTGAACCGACCGGCTTCTGGACCGCATATGTGATTTTCCTGCTCTTCGTTCCCGTCCTGCTCGGGGCTCTCATCGAGCTGGTTCGGAAGCCAACCCAACAATCCTGGTCGATTCATCTCGAAAACGTAGTGAAGGAGCTTGGTCGCCAATCAGCCGAGGCAGCGCTCAACATCGCATCGCTGCCCTATCGGGCATGGCTTCATCTCGATGCCATTCTGAGCTCGGCAGGGCGGATGTTTTTTACACCCCGAGGACTCCTTCTCTGGCACACTCCCCGCTACGCGAAAAGAAACGGATGCAGCAGTCGTATTGACTACCTGTGCGAAATCTGGATCGCGCCACTACTCGCACTTCTTCTCGCGACCGGGTTGGCATTCACTCATCCTGCGGAACTCCTTGCAAGCAGCCCACTGATCCTTCTTTGGTTCTTCTTTCCCTTGATCGGGTGGTGGATCAGTCGTCCGATCACGTATCGCAAACCTGAATTGAGCGAGTCTCAGCAACAGTTCCTCAGAAGCATCGCCCGCCAGACCTGGCGATACTTTGAAGTCTTTGCAAACGAAGAGGAGAACTGGCTCGCGCCTGATAATTTTCAGGAAGTCCCCAAGCCGGTAGTCGCCTCAAGAACTTCTCCCACGAATATCGGAATGGGTCTCCTCGCGAATCTGTCGGCACACGATTTCGGTTATCTGTCCGCCGGAGAACTGCTCGACCTGACGGAAAAAGCTCTCACCTCAATGGAACAGATGGAGCATCACCGGGGGCACCTTTACAATTGGTATGACACACGTACACTCGAACCGCTAACACCCTATTACGTTTCAACGGTAGACAGCGGAAACCTCGCCGGTGCACTCCTCACTCTGCGGGCAGGATTGATGGAACTGAAGAATCGGCCCATTCTGCCAACATCTCTCCTCGATGGTCTGACCGACACCCTGAACAAGATCACGACTCTCCCCGTCAAGGGACTTCGGAAACGCCTCCAGGCTCTGCCTCCGCCCGAAATCACCGCCACCCTCACCTGGATTCAGGAACTCAGCGAAGAGGCCGACGAACTACCCGAGGCGATCGAACCGGAACAGCAATGGTGGAGGGCAGCCCTGGCAAAACAATGCAACAGTGCCCGTGAAGATCTCGAATATCTCGTTCTCGACCACCGTCCTTTTGACCTGATCCCCACCCTCCAGGAACTGGCGGAGGCATCAAGTGGAGGAGAGCATGCTGCGGCCCGAATTCAAAGAATCGATGATCTCGTCCAGCGCTGCAGGAAGCACTCGCTCATGGATTTCAAGTTTCTCTATGATCAAGATCGTGATCTCCTTTCGATCGGCTACAATGTGACCGAACGCAATCTTGATCCTTCCTTCTACGACCTTCTCGCGTCGGAGGCCCGTCTCATCAGCTACATTCTCGTTGCTCAGGGCCATCTCCATCAGGATCACTGGTTTGCGTTGGGAAGACAACTAACCACCCACGGCTCAGACATGGCCCTCCTCTCGTGGAGTGGATCCATGTTCGAGTATCTGATGCCGCTACTCCTCATGCCTACCTTCGAGCACACCCTTCTCGACGAGACCTACCGTGCCGTCGTGGACAGGCAAATCGAGTATGCACGCCATCGCGCCGTGCCATGGGGAATCTCCGAATCCTGCTACAATCAGACTGATGCAGAAGCTACCTATCAATATGGCCCCTTCGGCGTTCCGGGACTGGGATTGAAACGCGGCCTTGCGGAAGACCTCATCATTGCTCCCTACGCGACAGCCCTCGCTCTCATGGTCTACCCAGAGGAGGCCTGCAAGAATCTCGAACGACTGGTCGCCGACGGTTACGCGGGTGCCTACGGTCTCATCGAAGCGATCGACTTTACCCCTTCGCGTGTCCCCCGGGGGAACCGGGGAGCACCGATTCACAGCTACATGGCACACCACCAGGGAATGAGCCTGCTGTCGCTCGCCTCGGTTTTGCTCGACAAGCCCATGCAGCGTCGCTTTCTCTCCGATCCGTACCTCAAGGGATCAGAACTGCTCCTCTGTGAACGCATTCCCAAAGTCGCTTCCCCGCTGCAACCGCATGCACCGGAGGTCAATGCGGCACGCACCCCGCCGGAGGTCGAGCCGGCTACGATGAGAGTGATCACCACTCCACACACCGCCATTCCGGAAGTCCATCTCCTTTCCAACGGACGTTTCCACGTCATGGCAACCAACGCGGGGGGCGGCTACACCCGGTGGAAGGATCTCGCCGTCACTCGTTGGCGCGAGGACGCGACGAGCGATGGATGGGGCACTTTCTGCTATCTTCGTGACACCGAGTCAGGCATCCTCTGGTCTGCCACCTACCAGCCGACACGAAAGTTCCCCGATCTCTATGAGGCCATTTTCGTTCAGGGCCGGGCCGAGTATCGACGACGGGACGAAGAAATCTACTCCCACACGGAAGTAGCAGTCTCCTCCGAAGACGATGTCGAAGTGCGTCGTATCACCCTGACAAATCTCTCATCGCGCCGGCGAAATATCGAACTGACAAGCTATGCCGAAGTCGTCATTTCCCCACCCAAGTCCGACCTCGCGCATCCGGCCTTCAGCAATCTTTTCGTGCAAACCGAGATTCTGAAGCATTCCGATGCCATCCTCTGCACACGGCGGGCCCGGGCACCGGGCGAGAATCCTCCCTGGATGTTTCACCTCGTCACGACCCAGGGAGCACCTTCAGGTGCGACTTCCTTTGAAACGGATCGAGGGAAATTCGTCGGTCGCACTCGTTCCATCGCCAATCCTGTCGCATTTGACCAGCTCGGTCCCCTTTCCAACACCGACGGCTCGGTCCTCGATCCCATCGTGTCGATACGCCAGAATGTCACACTGCATCCTGACACCTCCGCCAACTGGCATGTCATTTCCGGCATGGCGGAAACCCGCGAAGAGGCTCTCCATCTAATCGAACACTACAGTGATCCCAGCTTCGCGGCCCGCGCTTTTGAAATGGCCTGGTCTCACAGTCATGTCGAATCGCAACAGCTCCGGATCACCGAAGCGGAGGCCCAGCTTTACGCCCAACTGGCGAGTTCCATCATCTACGCGAACCCGCTTCATCGGGCCCCGTCCACCATCCTGACACGCAATCACCGGGGTCAGTCCGGTCTTTGGGCTCTTGGCATCTCGGGTGACCTCCCCATTCTCCTGATGCGCATCGCCGATGTGCACCGCATCAATCTGGTGAAGCATGTCCTCCAGGCACACGCCTACTGGCGAGGCAAGGGTCTCCATGTCGATCTCGTCATTCTCAACGAAGACTTTTCGGGGTATCGACAAGTTCTCCAGGATCGAATCCTCGGACTGATCGCAGCGGGCACCGAAAACATGATGATCGACAAACCCGGCGGAATTTTTGTCCGCCGCAGTGAAGATCTCTCGGAAGAAGAACGCATCCTCCTCCAAACCGTTGCCCGCGCCGTTCTTACCGACAGCTCCAAGACCTTGGCCCAGCAGATCCGGCGCGAAATCCCATCCGGTCTCGAAGTTCCCATTCTGGCGCCGACGCGGATTGACTTCCCTACGACACAAGCCTCTTCGTCTCCTCGTCCACACAACCGTCTCACTTTCCCGAATGGCTTCGGCGGCTTCACCCCGGACGGTCGCGAATATGTCATCCGTATCGAACCTGGAAAAGCGACACCAGCCCCCTGGTCCAATGTCCTTGCCAACGCGCGGATCGGATCGGTCGTTTCGGAAAGTGGATCTGCCTATACCTGGGTCGACAACGCTCACGAATTCCGGCTCACGACCTGGAACAACGACCCGCTCAGTGACCCCGGTGGCGAAGCTTTCTACCTGCGTGACGAAGAGACGGGAAACTATTGGTCCCCTTCGCCGCTTCCCGCCCGCGGGACAAACGCCTACACCTGCCGTCATGGGTTCGGATACAGCGTTTTTGAGTATGAAGAGGACGAAATCTTCTCCGAGGTGACGACGTATGTTGCCGTCGATGCCCCCGTCAAATTCGTGGTCTTGAAAATCCGTAATCATTCTGATCGCAAACGCCGGCTGTCGGTCACAGGGTACTGGGAATGGGTCCTTGGCGAATGGCGTCACTCCAACCTGATGCATATCGTGGCGGAACACGACCCCGCCACAGGCGCCTTCTTCGCCCGCAACCACTACAATCCTGAGTTCGCCGGAAAAACGGTCTTTGCCTGCGTCAATGAAACCTCGAAATCGTTTACCGGAGACCGCACCGAGTTTCTCGGTCGGAACGGCACCCAGGCCCGCCCCGCTGCGATGTGGAAGTCACGTCTCTCCAGAAAGACAGGAGCCAGCCTCGATCCCTGCGCGGCCCTGCAGGTCCCTTTTGACCTCGCGCAGGGAGCAGAACGCGAGCTCGTGTTCATTCTCGGAGCAGGCGACAATCCCGAGGAAGCCCATCAACTGGTCGAGCGATTCCGAGGCGCCGCCAGCGCGAGAACAGCCCTCGAGGGTGTCTGGGATTTTTGGAAACGAACTCTGGGCACAGTCCACGCAGAGACACCCGATCCTGCGGTGAACTGCCTCGTCAACGGTTGGCTCGAGTATCAGACGCTCGCCTGCCGCTACTGGGGACGAAGCGGCTACTACCAGTCCGGCGGTGCCTATGGATTCCGTGATCAGCTTCAAGACACCTCCGCCCTCCTCCACGCGGCCCCTTGGACGACGCGCGAACACATTCTCCGCGCCGCCGCCCATCAATTCATCGAAGGTGATGTGCAGCACTGGTGGCACCCACCTACAGGACGAGGCGTGCGCACCCATTTCTCGGATGATCTCCTCTGGCTTCCCTACTGTGTCAGTCGCTATGTCAAAACAACCGGCGACACCGGAATTCTAGACGAGCGAGTCCCTTTTCTCGAAGGACGACTCGTCAACGCCGACGAAGAATCCTACTACGATCTTCCCCAGAAGTCGGATCAGGAGGCAACGATCTACGAGCACTGCGCCCGGGCGATCACCCATGGTCTTCGCTTTGGCGAACACGGGCTTCCCTTGATTGGTTGTGGAGACTGGAACGACGGTATGAATCTCATTGGCGAGAACGGCAAAGGAGAAAGTGTCTGGCTCGCTTTCTTCCTCTACGATGTCATGCGTCGTTTCATCGTGCTGGCCCGAGACCGAGGGGACACCGCCTTTGTAGAGGAATGCACCCGGCAATGTGACCTTCTCCGGAAGAACATCGACGAGCACGCCTGGGATGGGGAATGGTATAGTCGGGCCTACTTCGACGATGGCACTCCCCTCGGCTCTGCAACGAACGAAGAATGCAAGATCGACTCCATCGCCCAGAGTTGGGCCATCCTCTCCGGGGCGGGTGACCCGAAACGCTCCCGCGAAGCGATGCAGAAAGTGGAGGAGCGACTCGTCCGGCGTGACGAAAAGTTCATCCAGCTTTTCGATCCCCCGTTCGACAAGTCCGAGCTCGAGCCGGGTTACATCAAAGGCTACATCCCGGGAGTCCGCGAAAACGGCGGCCAATACACCCATGCCGCGATCTGGACGGCCATGGCCTTTGCCGAGTTGGGAGAAACCGAAAAAGCCTGGGAACTCTGCTCGATGCTCAATCCCATCTCGCATACGAGCGATCCGGCGGGCGTCGCCCGCTACAAAGTCGAGCCCTATGTCGTCACCGCCGATATCTACTCGGTGGAGCCACACGTCGGCCGAGGAGGCTGGACCTGGTACACCGGCTCCGCCGGATGGATGTATCGACTCATCGTCGAGACCCTCTTCGGTCTAGAGCTGGAGAACGATCGCTTGCATCTCAGGCCCCGTCTGCCTGCCGCATGGGACTCTCTCAAGCTTCACTATCGTTTTCGTGAGACGACCTACCACCTTCTCATCTTTCGTATCGCCAGCGATTCTACCGAGAGAGAAACGATGACCCTCGACGGGAACGAGATCGAAGGAACGACGGTCCCACTCACCAACGATCATCAGGACCACACGGTCGAACTAAGGCTGCGATAACACATTGTCGCTGCCGAAATTCGTAGGCAGAAGGGTCTCTCTTCACCGGCAGGAGTGCGCACTCGGCTCATTTCGATCCACGCAGGAATCCCTGGAACGGACAGGGAGGGAAACACCCCATAGCCGAGCGATTGCTTCAAAACTATTCTGAATTTCAAACTCGCAAAAGCGACCCCAACTCAACCAACACAAAACAGATGTCTATAACCGCCGCGCTTCTCACCAAGATCTTCGCCGACCTGATCCATTGGCTTCCGAACGATACCATCCACCGCCCTAGGCGGACTCTCGGAATCCAGAAACCGGGCAGGCAACGGAGAGACAAATCTCAACCTGTCGCACGCACATGAAAAACAGAGCCTTAGTCATGATGCAACTGGATGTTTCCCGGGATGACATTCAAGAGATGAATGATCGATTCAATTCCGGGATGTGCGACGTCGGAACCGCCAATGCCGTATCGATTGCCCTGCGCAAACGATTCAAGGCGAAATACATTCCAAGAGTGGAATTCGCATCCCATCACAACGCCTGCAAGCTGAGAATCGGGACGCAGACCTATTCGCTCCCTCAAAGCCTCTTCTGGTGGTTGCGGGAATCTCAGAACGGAGCCGCGGTGAAACCCTCCCGGTTCTCCTTTGCAATCCACCCCGCATTGCTGAAGAAGGAGGCGCCAATTACGGAGCACTCCAGTGGTTCATGGGTGGGAATTCACCCGATTCCCCAAAGCGCACTCGATCAGTGAGAAAGCAATCAAAGCTATGGGGTAAATCCCCCATAGCGACCGAGAGAACCCCTGGCTAGACTTCGGTATGGATAAAGAAAAAGTAGTAGCACGCTTGCATAAGCGGATCGACAAAGCTTCGAGAAAGATTGATGAGCTCAAGCTGCAAACCCATCTTGCGAAAGCAGATGCGCGCGTATCTTACGAAGAGCGCATACGAAGCCTCGACGATCAAAGAGACAAACTGAGGGACGAGATTCATCACCTGCAGCATCTCACGTCCGAGGCCTGGGAAGATGTCGCCGAAGGATGCAAAAACTCATGGGTCGAATTGAAGACCTCGCTTCAAAAAGCAGCCGACGAGTTTAAATCCTGACAAACCTGTATTTCGAGTTTTTTTCTCAAGATTGATGACAAAGATCCATAAAATCAAATGGGCTACCTTGAGCGTGATCGCCATTCTCTTCCTTATTCTCCTCTTTCAAAATTCCGGAGTAATCAGTCTTAGGTTCATGGGATGGGATTTCGAAGTACCGCGATTGATTTTGATTTCCAGCGTGGGTTTGGGTGGCTTCGTTGCAGGAGTTCTTTCCGTCCTTCTCGTTCAGCGAAACCAACACCAGTATTCTCCGGCCTCGTCTGATTCTTCCGAAACGGTTACCGACCCGGAGAGCTGAAGTCGGGTTGTGGAATCGAGCCTCGCCAGAGACGGCCACAGCGGCACGAAGTGGGCCGTTTCGAAATATGGAGTGAACGCCCCATAGACTCCGCGAAGGCAGAACGATACGCTGAGAAATGACCAGTGCAGACACAACCAGCGACAGGAGGCCACCGACCATTCTCGCGGTGGCAATCTACAACTCCCATACCAAAGCCAGAACGGCGATCAAGGAACTGCAGGATTCCGGTTTTGACTCGGAGAAGCTATCCATGATTGATCGACGCAGCGGAACGTGCTGCGATCGGTGGGGGCATCCGTTTGCCGGCCTCTACAACATGGGAATTCCGCAACTCAGCGTTCGTCGATACGAAACCGCACTACAGGAGAACAAGTTCATCCTCTTTGCGGAGTGGACGTCGATGGAGGTAGGAAATGGGATCGCAATGATCAGCAAGACTCACCCTGAGTCAGTCGATGAGCACCCTCTTTCATCACCCGAAACCAAACCTGATTTATCGGCAATATAGGGGAGATTTAGGGTGCGTTCGAAAATTCAATAAATGGCTTGTACTAACGTTAGGGTAAGTTAAAATACGGAATGCCAGAAATCCGCATCCACAAAGAAGATCTACGAGTAGCCAAAGAGCTAAAAAAATGGTCCTACCGGGTTTTGAGTGGGTCGATGGATAGGTTTCCGCAGTAG
>JARGNI010000105.1 GCA_029213195.1 Verrucomicrobiales bacterium | reverse complement strand
GTAGCAGTAGTTACTCAGCTTAATAATGAAATAAGTGAAATGAATAAAACTTGCACTATGTTATCTGAACGAGTAAATGAATTAGAAAAACAAATGGCTAAAGGAAAGGGAATGTTTGCTGGAGCTATATTTATAGCAATGGGATTAGGTGGTATTGGTAGCACTTTATTCTCTAAATGGTTTAATTAGGATACAAGATATGACTTACTTAGATATAGTTAATAACATTTTAAAACGATTAAGAGAGCGTACTGTATCAACAGTTAATGAATCTTCTTACTCTAGCTTGATAGCTGTACTTGTTAATGATGCAAAAGAGTCAGTAGAAAATGCTTGGAACTGGAGTGCATTAAGAACTACATTAAGTGCTACTACAACCAGTGGTATTTTTAACTATGAACTAAATGGTTCTTTAAATGCCTTAACAGTATTAGATGCAACAAATGTAACAGATAACTTTTTCTTAGATTACAAAGCAGCACACGATTTTAATAAATTCTTTTTAAGTAATGATGTAGCAACAGGCTCACCTTATTACTATTCGTTTAACGGAGTTAGTGCTGATGGTGATACACAAGTAGACCTATATCCTATACCAGACAAAGCATACACAATTAGATTTAACTGTGTACTTAGGTCAGACGATTTAGTAAATGATGCTGATACATTAACTGTACCAACTAAACCAGTAGAGCTATTAGCCTATGCAATGGCAGTAGAGGAGCGTGGTGAAGATGGTGGTATCAACCCTGTTAGTGCTTATGCTAGAGCTACTAATGCTTTACAAGATGCAGTAACTTTAGATGGTAACAAACACCCAGAGGAGTTAGTGTGGTATGAAAGCTAGAACAGTATTTGTAGAATCACTAGCATCATCACCAGCAGATGTATACACAGTACCCAATAATATGAGAGCAAAGTTAGTTCTTATTTTTGTATCTAATAGTGCAGGTTCTACTAGAGGTGATACAAATGTAACTATTAACTTTGATTCTACAGAGATAACAGTGCTAGGTGATAAAAGTTTAAGCTCTGGTGACTTTATAGAATTACAAATGAATGGTGGTTATGTAATGCTAGAGGCAGGTTATAAAATCAAAGGTTCATGTGCAGGTGGTACAGGAGTTTCTTGTATCCTTACAGTTGAAGAAGTACCATTTATTGTGAGTACAAACTAATATGGCAAAAGAATTAGTAACAGCATCACTAGTAGCACCAGCATTTTTAGGTTTAAATACTCAAGAGTCTAGTTTGTCTAATGACCCTAGCTTTGCTCTTGATGCAAACAACTGTGTTATTGATGAGTTTGGTAGACTAGGTGCAAGAGAAGGTTGGTTCTATCGTACAACAGGTAGTGATGGTATTAACCTATTAGGTATGCACCCCTTCTTAGATGTAGCTGGTGTTAATACTTTTATATCTTGGAACGCTACTACATTTAAAAAAGGTTTTGGTACACTTACTACAATAACACCTACTACAACTGATACTATATTAGCAGGTAACTGGCAGTGTGTAACCTTAAATGATAGAGCTTATTTCTTTCAAGCAGGTTACAAACCTTTGTACTACACTAACGAGTCTACTGCTGATGAGTTTAAAAGCATAGACCAACACGCTGATTATACAGGTAATGTACCTAGTGCAAACATAGTAATGAGTGCTTATGGTAGACTATGGGCAGCAGACACTGCCACTAACAAGACTACTGTATACTTCTCAGACCTCTTAGAAGGTACTAAATGGGGCAGTGGGAGTGCTGGTAGTATCAACATAGCAGGTGTACTTCCAAAAGGCTCAGATGTCGTTACAGGGCTTGGTAGCCACAATGGTTTTTTAATTATCTTTTGTAAGAACAACATTATTATATTTAAAGACAACGATAGTTTTCAAGGTAGCTTTGATGTAAACACTTTACAATTAGTAGAAGTATTAGAAGGTGTTGGTTGTATTACTAGAGATACAATACAAAACACAGGTGCGGATATTTTATTTTTATCTGCTACAGGATTAAGAAGTTTAGGTAGAACAATACAAGAAAAGTCAGCTAAGTTAAATGACCTATCTAAAAACATAAGAGATTCTTTCTTAGGTAATGTAAATAGAGAGTCTAACTTTAGTTTAATTAAGTCTTGTTACTTTCCTGAGAAAGCGTTTTATTTAATATTTTTACCAGAAGCAAAAACTATCTATGTATTTGATACTCGTAGACCACTAGAAGATAATGCTTATAGAGTAACAACTTGGAACAACTTAGACCACACTGATTTTGTTTACGATAAAACAACTAAAAAAATGTATCTTACACAAGCTAATGGTATAGCAGAGTATGGTGGATTTACAGATAACTCTGTTTCTTACACTATGAGTTACTTTACTAACCATTTTGATTTAGGTGAAGCAAATAGAAACAAGTTATTAAAAAGAGCTGCTGTAACTGTTATTGGTTCTACTGCACAACCATTTAATTTAAAAGCTGGTTTTGATTATTTAACAAGCTACTTCTCGTTTCCATTTACAATAAAAGATACACCAGTATCAGAGTACGGAACAGCAGAGTACGGAGCTAATGCAGCAAGTGTAGCAGAGTATCAAGCAGGTATATCATTAGATAGATTAGATTCATCTGTATCAGGTTCGGGAAGCATCTTTCAATTAGGTATAGAAGCAGAAATTGATGGTGGTTCTTTGAGTATACAAAAAGTAGATATTTACGGAAAACTAGGTAGGATTATATAAATGAGTAATTATTCAAAAACAACAGACTTTGCAGCTAAAGATGCCCTGACTACAGGTAACGCTAACAAGATTGTAAAAGGTACTGAGATTGATGATGAGTTTAGTGCTATTCAAACAGCAGTTAATAGTAAGGCTAACACCAATAGTCCAGCCCTTACAGGCACTCCTACAGCCCCAACAGCTAGCTCTGCTACAGACAATACTCAACTAGCTACAACAGCTTATGTAACAGCAGCAATTACAACAGCAGTTGCTTCTACAAAAGATGCTTTGCTTCCAGTAGGTACTATTTATACACAAGCAGGTGTAGCAACTAACCCAGCTACATTACTAGGGTTTGGTACATGGGAAGAATATGGTGCTGGTAAAGCAATCATTGGTGTTGATGCAAGTAATACTTTGTTTGATACTTTAGGTGAAACAGGTGGTG
>JARGNI010000013.1 GCA_029213195.1 Verrucomicrobiales bacterium | reverse complement strand
CTATCTCGGATGCGCACTGATCCTGCTCAGGCATTTATGAGATGGCTTCTAGTCAACGTGATCAATACCTGGGAGCTCCGCCCGAAGGCGCAGACTGCAATCCCGAATCTCACCCTGGCCGCTGACTACGTCCAGACCTACACGGACCTGGCGACAATGGAAGGCGCCAACGAAGCGGCGCGGCGAGCGGTCAATTCGATCCTCGAAGCTTCCGGGAGCAATGCGACCCGGCTGAAGCTGTGGCCTTTCGAGTCTCCCTGGTTTATCCGGATCTTCCAGGCGATCGACTGGGTCCGCTGGAAGCTGGGTCGGAAGTGGACCCCCTTCTGGCCGTTCTAGTCATATTCTTTCTCCCTTTTCCCTTTCTCTATGAGTCACGAAGCCGTTATCGACTACTACAACCAATGCCACGTGGATTACCGAATTCTCTGGCGATCTCATCAAAATCTATGCATTCACTTCGGTTATTTCGACGAGGAGCACGATAGCCACGAACTCGCCCTTCCGAATATGAACCGTGAGCTTGCAAAGCGAGCCCAGGTTCAGGAAGGAGAGCGAGTTCTCGACGCGGGCTGCGGTGTTGGTGGTAGCTCGATGTGGTTGGCGGAAAAGAACGGGGCCAATGTTCTTGGGATCAATATTCAACCCCTGCATCTTCAGCTTGCGACGGAGGAAGCGGCTCGGCGGGGGCTGCAGGATCAGGTTCGTTTCGAAGAGAGGAATTATTGCGATTCGGGACTGCCGGTGGATTCGTTTGACTTGGTCTGGGCCCTTGAAAGTGTGTGCCATTGCGAGGACAAGTCCGCTTTCATCTCAGAAGCCTATCGCGTTCTCAAACCTGGAGGGCGCATCATGGTCGGGGATTTCTTTCAATTTGAGAAAGATCTGAACGAGGAGGAGGAGAAGCGGATGAAGTACTGGCTCGATGGATGGGCCCTTCCCAATCTCTCCTACACGGAAGACTTTGCGGGTTGGATGAAGGATACCGGTTTCGAGAATGTCGAGATGGAGGATATCACTTCTTACACCATGAGACCATCGCGGCGGATCTGGAAAGCCAGCCTGATTATCCTGCCTCTTTCCAAGCCGCTGGAGAAAATCGGTCTCCGTACCGCGCGCCAGACAGCGAATGTTCTTGCAGCGCGGCACCAGTATACCACGATGTGTGATGGTCTCTGGGGCTATTCCGTGTTTACCGCTGTGAAACCGAAGTCCTGAAACCGACTAGGTCGGTGAGTTGCCGAAACCAGGAGCGTTGACCCACACCATGGCATCGGGGTTCAAAACTCCCTGCTCCTCGAACCAACGAGTTGCCTCCTGAAATTCGGATGAAGTTCGAGAAGGATCCTTCAAGAGGGCGAGTTGATAGCGGGCGCTCCATTCGTGAAGGGCGAAGTTCTCCACGGCGAAGCCTTCGATCGCCAGGTCGAGTTGATCGATTGCCCTCTCGGTCTCTCCGGCGTGATGAGCAAGGGCTGCCGCGATCTGGGCCCCTCCGGCCTTGGCCCAAAGGGGGCGCATTCGCTTCAGGACTCGCGAGTCCTTTTTCGCCACTTTTCGAGCACCCCGGGTATCGGAGGCCTCATCGAACACGGCCGCGATGGCACAGCGACCTCGCAGGAAAGACATGTAGGCTTTCACGGCCTCGATGTGGAGGAGTTGCGCTCCCGCTACTGAGGACCATTCTTCCTCCACCATCCAAAGGGCTTCGCGGTTTCTTTTTTCGTAGAGTGCGATCTGCGTTTTTGCCGTGAGCGCTGTGTAGTGATAGACTTGGTATTCGACATCGTCCCAGTGCGCAGAGGCTGCCGACAGTTCGCTTTTGGCACGGCTGGGGTCATCTCTCGCCATCCACACAAAAGGACCACCGAAGGTTGCGAGCTGAGATTCCACGAGCTGGGCCCCTCTTTCCCTAGCAGACGAGAACAGGCTTTCGTATCGACGAGTCAGTCCTTTCAAGTCCCCCAGCCAGTAGCAGGCCCAGTAGGAAAAAGTCTGGCTTTGATCCAGCTCCCACGCCGCCCCGGCGCACTCCTTACGGAATACTTCTGCAGCCCTGTCTCCGTAGTTGCGGCAGGCGAGAAAGTCTCCGAGAAAAAAGGAAGCGACGCTGTGCGCGAGATCCACTGTCCCTTTGGCAAGGGGTTCATCCAGCTCCTCGGCAAGGTCGGTGGCTTCCTCGAAGAGGGATTGGATCCGGGGCTCGAATCGCTTCCCGACCATGGCCGTGTGGGAGCCCTCCCAGGCGAGGGCTCGGGAAATACGGAAGGGCTCTCCGGCTCGTAGCGCGAGAATGAGATTGTGCGTCTGGAAGTCTGCGGCCGGGATGGGATCGATCACGGTGATGCCACCTGCGACGGCCCAGGAAAGGTCAATGCGATTGATTTCCGTATCCGAAATTTCTTCGAGGGATCGCTTGGTGAATCGGGTTCCCCGAAAGAGAAGGAAGAGGCGTCGACGAATCAAGGAGAAGAGAGCCGCTCGGCGCGATGCTGGGAGTCGCAATCCGAGATGCTGGAGCACTCCGGCAAAGCACTCGCGGCCCTCATCGATACGACCCGCTACGCAGTACTGATACCCGGCTCGCTCTTCGAGTCTCCTCGCGGGAGCTCCCTGCAACCCTTTGGCCGCGGCGAGGTAGGTGGCAGCGGCTTCGGATCCACGGCCCGCATTGGCGAGAGCGTCTCCGAGTTGGATCTGCAGTTCGCGTTCTTCTCCTCGTTCAAGGTCACGAAACTGCAGGGTCTTGCGATACAGTTTCGCGGCCCGTTCAAAGGCAAGCGCCTGCGCCGCCTGCTCTGCCGCCCGGAGATAGTATTGCCCCGCAATTTCAAAATCGCCAGCTCCCTGGAAGTGCAGCGCGATGGCTTCCGGATCGGAATTGGGGTCATTCTCCAAGGCTCGTCCCAACCCGAGATGGTGACGGGTTTGGGTAGGCCGATCGAGATGGGAGACGATGGTTTCCCGAATCCGATCATGAAAGCTTTCGATCTCATCGCTGAGTCCGGGACCGGACCTCCGAATCAAGTGACCTGCGCGAAGGTGCGCAATTCCGGGCTGCCCGGAAGAGTTGATCCCCGCTGCTTCATAGATGTAGCGAAGGGGAGTGGGTTGTCCCGATACCGCGGTGACTTCAAGCAGCCGTCGAGCGGTCGGATCGAGTCGTTGGACGCGGGCCCACAATGCCTCGTCAAGATCGAGTTGAGAGATTGCAGTAAGGTTCCCTTCGTGCTCCACTTCGAAATTCACGAGGCTGGCAAGTTCGTAGACAAAGTAGGGGTTTCCTCCTGACTCGACCGCGATACGCTTCGCCTCGGTCGTTTCGACGGTGAGGAGTGCCTTGGCAAGCTGCTCGGCCTCACCGGGGGAGAGGGGGCCCACTTCGACTTCCTCGATGATCACCTTTCCGGTCTCTGTTTTTCCGATTCTTGGCAAGGTCTTGAGACACGGGCTGCGGTCACGATACTCGGAACGATAACTTGCGAGAAAGAGCATCCGGGGAGGGAAGCGAGACTGGATCAGCTCGAGGATGAATCTTGCACTGTCATCGTCTCCCCATTGCAGGTCATCGATATAGAGAACAAGGTGATGATGTTCTCCCATTCGGCGGAGCAGTTCGGTAAGGGCATCGAAGGCCACTCTTCGGAGTTCGAACGGATCGGCAATGTCTCTTGGGGGAGCCTTTTCCACTGCCTGCACTCGATCGAGGACGGGAAAGATTCTCGCCAGGGCACGGATGTCCGAGGGAATTAATGCCTCGGCATCATCCAAACGAAGCGAGAGGAGATGACGGGTCAAGGAGTCGACCAGGCTGTCGAGTGCTTTGTAAGGAACGGATTCCTGCTCATAGCATCGACCGGCCAAGATAATGACCGAATCGTCATTCTCCAGCTCGGTCAGAAAACGATTCGCGAGGGCGCTCTTTCCGGCTCCCGAGCGACCGTGCAGATGCAGCATGAACGTTTCTCCCTGTCTCACTCGTTCATCAGCAGACTGCAACCGTTGGAGAAGCGATTCTCTTCCAAAGAACGGGAGCCGGACATCGTCGCGATCGCTGTTCCCCTCGTTGGCCATATCCTGATGGAGGTTTTCTTCGAGGCTGGCGATTCCTCTCATGCGAACTTCGGGCTCGCGACTGAGCAGTTCTACGCAGAGCTTTCTCAGGTCGGGAGGAAGGCCGGGGGCAATCTCTTCGGGGTCCGGGGCGTCGTATTGTTGTTTCTTGGAGAGAACATTCCAACCGGTCCCGAGAAAGGGGCGACGACCTGTTAGCGCTTCAAAGAGAATGACCCCCACCGCATACCAGTCGGTGGCTTCCGTGAGTTCTCCCCCACCGGCTTGTTCGGGTGCCATGTAGCTCACCGACCCCGAGAGCCCGCCGTCGGTCACGACGGAGTGGATGGCATACTCATCGGCCGAGAGGTGTTCCATGTCCTTCTCGACCGCAATCCGATCTCCCACATCCTTGATCAACCCGAAGTCGAGAATGCGAACGACTCCGTCTTTTCGAACCAGGATGTTGGGTGGCTTGATATCCCGGTGAAGCTTGCCCTCGCGATGGAGAGCCCGAATCCCGTCGACCAGTTGGGTGAGCGCATTACGCAGTCGGTCGTAATCCTGGCGGGACAATCCCATTTCAAGGGGAAGTGTGGGATCGCTTTCGATGGCATCGAGATTGGGTTTGGGGCGTACCCAGGCATTGAAGTCGACCCCGTCAATCAACTCCATGGTGTAGAACCATTCTGTCCCGTCCGAGAACAACTCATAGAGTCGGATCAAATTGGGATGCACGATGTTGGCCAGGGTGCGAAACTCTTTCTTGAATCGGTAGAGTTCGGCGGGCTGGAGCCGGATCATCGTTTTCAATGCGACCCGAGTATCCTGTTGGCGATCGAGGGCTTCGAAAACTACTCCCATTCCCCCGACTCCCAGCTCTCGTATCAGTTCGAAGCGATCATTTGATTGGAGATTCTTCTGGAATCTCTTGATCGCCTCCTCCTGGTCGAAGTTGGTGCTGCTGCGACTGGCATGGAGGCTTTCTCCCTCGAGCGGGCCAGACTCGTAGCCGCGAGGAGGCAGGGAGTTTTCGTTCTCGGAGTCACTCATCAGAAGTGTAGCCAAGCCCAGTTGATCGTTTCTGAGATCCGCATGCAAAGCTTGGTTCGCCGTCAGGGTAGAGTGACAACCTTTCGATTCCAGCCTTTTCGAGACGACTACACGACCTTTCTCTGGAAGTACGGGGAGTCGGATCTCCGGCTCGATTCATGAAGATTTCACTTTGGTTTCGCTTTCTCTTCACAAAGATGGCGAACTATTTGGTGAATGAATTTTCTGAACCGCAATCCCCGGAAGAAGGAGACAGGTTTTCGCCGGCCCCTGATCGCTCACGGAGCAGGTGTTTTGTTTTTTCTCGTTGGACAGTTTCTGGGTTCGCAGTTTCCCGAGGAAGTATTGCGAGTCTTTGCGGAACCGGCGGGCCATCTTGCGGCTGTCTTTCTGAACGTGCCGGTCGACTCCTCCGGGGAGGTGATCCAGTTGCTCCACCCGCAAATCGATGTCGCGATCACGGATGCGTGCAGTGGGTTTGACTTCTTCTGCCTGATCGGCGCCCTCTGGGTGGGATGGGTAGTCTTTTCCTTTCGAAGTGCGACGAATTCGTATCTCTGGATCCTCCTGATCCTGCCGATGGCCTGGATCATCACCCTTGTAGGCAACGTCTCTCGCATCGTCTGCGCGACCCAGGCCCGGTTGCTCACCCCGGAGTCCATGGGGGCCAGTTTCGATGGAGTCATTCACCAGTCCGTGGGGGTGATTGTCTTCCTATCTGTTCTGATTCTTTTTTGGAAAACCCTGACCAATTGCCATGAACGAAACTGCCGAGCCTGAAACTACTCCCGAGGAAACCTCCTCGATTCGAAAGAGAGCCTTGTTGCCGTCATTGATGACCCGGCCGTTGACCTTGTTGTTTACGGTGGTCGTTCCTCAGTTGATTCTCCTCGTGATCAACCTTCGTGCCTGGCATCTCATGTCGGGGGAGGTCGACGAGTTGCAGCGGCGCAACGCGATTCTCTTCTTCGTTGGCGAGCTCTTGATTCTCCTTCTGGGACTGGGCGTGGCTTTCTGGCATATCCGAAAGGGGAAACGCGATATTTCCTGGCCGTGGTATTGGATCGTCTTCGTTCCCACGGTTGCCTACCTTGGGTGCTTTCTTGTCTACGCCGGGAATGTTGTTCCGAGAGCTTTGCAGGCCTGGATCGTGATTCCGGAAACCCTGATCTTCTTCCAGTTTGTTTTCCTGATGCCCGCGTTGTTTCTCTCGACCCTGGCGTTGACTTGTTTCCCCGTAAAAAAAGGGTTGGGAGCCGATGTGGGAATCTCCATCGGGGTCGCTATCGGGGTGCCTGCCTTCTGGTATGTCATGATTCATGTCGCGAGCGGATTGGGACTCTATCGACTGCCCGGGGTGGTCATTTTCCTGATGGTGACCGTAATGAGTCTCGTCTGCCTCGGTGGGGTGCTCCGTCTCCTCACCATGCTTTTTGTCGGCGCGCTTCAAAAAGGCAAGTGGGCGCAAGGGATCCTTGTGGCACTCGTAGCGTTGGTGGCTCCCCTCGGTGGACTCCTCCTGAATCGAGCGATTCCTTTTCCCTCCAATTTCCAGATCTGGCCGATCTATGCACTCGTGATTCTGAATGGAGTCCTCTTGATCCTGCCTCGCTCGGGCCGGGAGGGGCTGGATCGGGCGGTCTGGCTTCTGCAGTGCGGGCTTTTCTCCTTCACCCTCTATTTCTTCCTGATCTTCCTTCCCTATCTCCCACTCGCCGCTATCGCCATGATCGCTGCTGGAGCGGGTTTCCTGATTCTGGCTCCGACCGCGTTGTTCATCATTCACCTGAAGACGCTGGTGCAGAATTGTCCCTCGACGAAGTGGATTCTCTTCGGGGTCCTCGCTGCCCTCGTCCTTCCGGGATATCTCTACTTCGAGATGAAAGTCGATCGGACGGTTCTTCATCGAGCCATCGACTATGTGTATTCGCCGACCCCGAATTCGGAGGGCGAATTCCGTGGCGATCGAGACTGGTTGCGAAGAAGCCTCGTGCGCATGAAGTCCGTCAAGGAGGGCGTCTACCTTCCCTTCCTGACCGAATGGTATGAGGACACGGTGCTGGACGGCATGGTACTGAGTGATGACAAGCTGAACCGGCTCTACTACACCTTTTTTGGAGAGTCGATGCCTGAGGTCGATTCCAGTTCGTCCCTTTTCGGCTCGAGCCGCGCCAGTCGAAATGCGTTTGGAGGGCGTGCCACCTCTCCGCCACCCGCCAATGTCCTTTTGAAAGACTTGGATCACGAGAGGTCTGCGGAGCCTGGAGATGGGGTGCGGACGCTGGTCAAACTCACTCTGGAGAATCCGAGCACCGTCCAGAGTGAGTACGTCACGAAGATCGATCTGCCCGAGGGGACGGTCGTCTCTGGGTATTGGCTTCACATCGGAGACGAGAGAGTGCCAGGACAGATCTTCGAGAAAAAAACCGCGATGTGGGTATATCGAATGATCCGGGATTCGCGGCGCGATCCGGGGCTCCTGACCTACCTCTCACCTCAACAACTCAGCCTGCGTGTTTTTCCCTTTGCCGGGAAAGAAGTGCGCATCACCGAGATCGAATTTCTTTCTCCGCCGGGAGTCTATCCCGAGTTGAAAATTGGAGAGGAAATCGTGTCGAGTCCGGAAGGACAGCGGGGCGGGAAACCCCAGGTGTGGTCGAGTTCCGAGAATGAGAAATCCGTTTTCCTCCCCGAGGGTTGGCTTTCCGAGGGAGCAGGATTCGAACGCGAACCCTACTTTCACTTCATTGTCGATCGCTCTCACAGTGGCGTGGATGCAGCCGAAGCCTTCGCGGCGATGCAAGCCATGAGAAAGCGATTTCCCGAGGTCGAGAGATTTCGCATCTCGGTCGCCAACTACGAGTTCGTGGAGAGTGACACACCTCCCAAATCCTTCGGGGATCTGACCGAGGAAACGCTCACCGATGTGTTCGAAGAGATCCCCCTGCGCGGCGCCTTTCTGTCGGGAATCGCAATGCAGCGGACTCTTGCGCGGAGAAATCTCGAGCTCACGACGGATGCGAGCGAAAGCCTGCTTCAGTACCCGGTCTTTGTTCTCGTGAAGGGAGGGAGAACGGTCGAGACGCCACTTCCCGACCTGATCTGGATGGAGGAGGACCATCCCGAGTCGGGACGGTATTTTTCCATCAGCGCAGGGAGTGACCTCGTTCTTGCAAAAGACTTTTCGGGGGGCAAGGAGCCAGTCGAAATGGCGAGTCATGAGATCGCTCTCGTTGCCTGTGGTGAGGAAGTTCGGGCGGTTCCGGCAACGAGGGGGGCGCAATTGGTGAGATTTTCCGGAAACGAAGCCATCGAGTTTCTTGAACGGGATCGTTCCGAGTTCGTCGATTTGCCAGGGCAGGAAATCCATGAAGGCGAAAACGCTTATGCCAGGGCAATGGAAGTGCACCGATTGGAAGACGAACTGCGTTGGAATCCAGACCGGAGTCCCATGCTCTTGCCGAAGTTGGTGGAAGCGAGTCGACAAACAAGAGTGTTGACCCCATCCACCGCCTACATCGTGGTCGAGAACAGCGCCCAGTGGAAGATGTTGAAGAGGAAGGAGAAAGAGAAGTTGAAGGGGAACCAGGCGCTCGACTTCATGGAGGCTCCGGAGCCCCAGGTCATCTGGGTCGTGATGGCTTTCCTCGGATTTCTCTATCTGCAGGCACGTCGAAGACGTTCACGAAAGCTTCGAACTGCTGGTTGAGCTCGGTCGTGGGTGCGAGGTGGAAGTGAAAGAAGGAAACAGGGTGTAGCTGGAAGCGACGATCGGGAGTCTTCTTTCCACAAGATGATCACCCGCTTTCACTTTCTCGCCTGATTGCTGCTTCTTTCCTCCAGTCTCATCGCGGAGGAGGAATCCAGCCTTACGGGGCAGTGGAAAGGAGTTCTCAGTCTTCCCGGTCAGGAGCTCCCACTGATCTTCGTTATTGAGGACCCTCCTGGAGGGAAGGCGACCGGATACCTCCTGAGCCCGGCCCAGCGAACTCGGCAAGCGGAGTGAACTCCATCCTCGCGATCATTTCGCTGGTTTCTGAAAACGAAGTTTCAGATCAGTCTATCGGAGGCAAAGAGTTCCTTCTCATAGTCAGGAAACTCTTGCCGATGGCTGAAGGCTTTCGTTAGAGTTCGAAGCGATGAAACGCCGAAATTTCCTATCTCATGCAGTTACTGGAGCGATGGCTTCCGCTGCTCCTTCCATATTTTCCTTCGGCAGTGCCGCCGAAACGGACAGCGAGACCTGGCTTACCCTGGCGGTGCAGCAATACAGCTTCAATCGCCAGCTCCGATCGGGAGAGCTACTGATTCTCGACTACCCGAAAACGGTGGTCGAGGGAACGGGGATCAAGGTCCTGGAATATTTCAACGGTCATATGGAGAATCGCGCGGGAAATACCGACTACTTCCGGGAGCTACGGAAGCGAACCGATGATCTCGGCGCGGTCAATACCATGATGCTCTGTCGTAGCGAGGCAGCGCTCGACTCTCCGGATCCGAAAGAGCGCGAGCGTGCTGTGGAAGAGTATCGTCCTTGGCTGGAGGCCATGAAGATTCTCGGTGGGCAATGCATTCGGGTGGACGTTCGGTCTCCAGGAGATCCCGAGGAACAAAAACGGCATGCCGTTGCGGGATTGCAGGCGCTGACTCCCGTGGCGACAGACGAGTATGGTCTCGAGATCGTCGTCGAAAATCATGGCAATCATTCCAGCAATGGGGCCTGGGTCGCCGAGGTCATGAAACAGGTCGATCTGGTAGGATGCGGGACACTCCCGGATTTTCAGAATTTCAACGGCTACGACCCCTATCTCGGGGTCGAGGAAATGATGCCCTGGGCCAAGATCGTCTGCGCCAAATCGAAGAAGTTCGATGAGCAGGGAAATGAAGTAAACGTCGACTACCGACGAATGCTCAAGATTGTCAAAGACAGCGGATATCGGGGTTCGATCGGAATCGAGTTCGAAGGTCACGACATTTCTCCCGTCGAAGGAATCAACGCAACGAAGCGACTGATCGAGAAGGTCATGAAGGAGCTTGGCTGACGCTCCGGTGGGTGGGGAGTCACCGTTGGAAACCAGCCGCCCCTTATCCCATCCAATTCAGCAGGCATCGCGCCCAAAGTGTGGTCAAGGGAACGGCAAGGAGGCCGATCACGGCACCCGGTAGAAGGAAGTCTTTTGCCTGGATGCGGCCGCTCGCGTAGGCGATGGCATTCGGCGGAGTCGAGATGGGGAGGCACATGGCAGCGGAGGCGCTCAGGGCCATGGGAATGGCGAAGGCGGCAGCTTCCTCGCTTCCGCCCGAGGCGGCTCCCGCGGCGATCCCGATCGGAATGAGGATGTTGGCCGCTGCGGTGTTGCTCATGAAATTGGAAAGCAACAGGGTGAGTAGTCCGAAAACCATGGCCATGGCCATGGGGGGGATGGCAAGCTCGCCGAGGCGTCCCGCCAGCCATTCCGCCAGTCCACTTTCCGACACACCGACCCCGAGTGAGAGCCCCCCGGCGAGGAGGATGAGGATGTCCCAATCGAGGTTTCGAATGTCGACCCCTCGAATGACTCCCGTGATCGACAGAATGACGATGGGGACGAAGGAGACGATCGCAGTCGGAATCCCATGCCAACTGCCACTGAGCCAAAGGGCCACGGTGGCCACGAAAACGAAAAGGACCATCCAGCGTTGCCATCGGGGCAGGGACTCGGAAGCCGGGTTCGTTTCCTCTTCGCCCTCCGATTCGTTTTCCATGCAATCGGGAGACAGGGAAAATCTTGCGGTTCGCACCTGGCGCCTCAAGACAAACCAGAGTCCGGCCACCAGCAGGATTGCGGGAGGCAGGCCAAAGAGCATCCAGGTCAGGAAATCTACTGGGCGCACATCTTCCAGCAAGCCCGAGGCGATGGCGTTGGGAGGGGTGCCGATGATGGTTCCCATACCCCCGAGGTTGGCCGAAAACGCCACTCCGATAATGAGGGCGCGACAGGCCCGCGAAGAACCGCAATTGGCGAGCATCGGTCCGAGGATGGCGACCATCATGGCGGCCGTTGCGGTGTTGGAGAGGAACATCGAGAAGACAAACGTGGTGCCCATGGCAACAAGAAGGATGCGATCGGGTTTGGTGCCTCCCAGGATGAGGAGGCGCTCCGCGATGTCACGGTCCAAGCCGGTTCGCGCCGAAGCGCGAGCGAGGATGAAACCGCCAAAGAAGAGCCACATCGAAGGACTTGCCCACGGGGCAACAAATCGTTCCCACGCCTTGGCGTCGCCTTCCGGAAAGAGAACTCCTCCAGGAGCTCCGAGGATGACGATTTGGAGACCAATCCCGAGGAGCGCAACGGCAAAAGCGGGTATCGCTTCTGTCATCCAGAGAAGACCGCAGAACACAATGATCCCAAGGGTCCATCGACCTCCTTCACTGAGGTCCGGGTAGGTCGGGAGAAAGGCGATGAGACTGGCCGCGAGCAAGCATCCCAGGAATTTCAGCAGAGCGGCACCTGAGCTGAACTCGAGGTGCCCCAGGATCCGCTTGTATTCGGCCCGGGTATCGGCACGGGAAATGACAGGCTTCATGGAAGAGCGAAAGGGAAATGAGAGGGAACGCTTCCCTGACCTCCGCCGGGCCTTGGGTGGAGGTAAAGGAGGAAGTTGCTTCGTTCCCATGCTTCTCCCCAATCGCAAGGCATGATTTGTGCCGAGAGAGAAAGAAAACTCTCAGAAAAAGAAATCCCTCGATTCGAGGGAGAGTCGTGGGTGAACGGGGTGAGGCAAATGGCACATGAATTGCTGCTCGGAACAAGGATGAGCGTGATGGAAACAGAATCAAACGTCTTACGAATCGAACTCAGCGATGGCACTCCGTGTTCGATTCGCCAGATGACAGAAGGTGACGAACCTGCTTTTCGAGGTTTTCATGCCGTGATTCCGGAAGAGGAGCAGCTCTTTATCAAATCGAAGATCCGCGACGGGAGTCTTTTCGAGGAGTGGATGTCAGATCCGAATGGCGAAGAGCACATTGCCCTTCTCGCCTTCGTCGATGGAAACCTTGTCGCGATCGGTTCCCTGCATCAGCGTCTTGGCGGATGGAAGCGCCACATCGGGAAGGTATATTTCCTGACCCATCCGGATTACCGAGGGCTTGGGTTGCTGGATGCCCTTCTCGAAAGGCTGATCGAGATGTCGGGAGAACTTGGATTGACCAAGCTCGAGTCCGAGCTGAACGGAGAAAGAACCGTGGCGATCGAGTCACTCGGAGCGATGGGATTTCGCGAGCTTGTCAGGATCCCCGACTACATCCGTGACATGAAGGCAGAGTCCCATGACTACGTTCTCATGGGAATGGATCTCGTGGCCGATTTCGAGAACCTCGGGGCCGGAGACTAGGGCTTCAGATATTAAGAGTCCACGGTGACGATCCCTCTTCGAATCGCTTCGGCGGTGGCCTCGGCTCGGTCTGCCACTCCGAACTTCTGGAATATGTTGCTGGCGTGCCGCTTCACGGTGTCTTCGGCGATCCCGAGAGCGGCAGCGATCTCCTTGTTGGCCTGTCCCTGTGCAATCAGGCGCAGGATTTCTCGTTCGCGCAGCGTCACGGAGGGACCGCTCTGCAGCCCTTCGATGCGTTCCGAAATGTCCTCTGCAAAATAGGTTTTCCCGGCGTGGACTCGCCGGATGGCTTCGATCAACTCGTCACGACCGGACGATTTCTGGAGGTAGCCCGAGGCCCCGGCATCGATGGCGGCGAGGATCTCATCATCGCGGGCAAAGGTCGTGAACATGAGAATCTTCGCAGAATCATCTGCCTGGCAGAGTTCACGTGTCGCATCGATTCCGTTGATCCCGGGAAGTTGCAGATCCATGAGGACGAGATCCGGATGATGCTTCTCGTAGAGCGCGAGCGCATCCTCTCCTCGGTCCGCTTCCGCGACGATGACAAGGTCGGCTTCCAACTCGAGGGACGAGGCCAAGCCGCTGCGAACGACGAAGTGGTCATCGACGAGCATCAGTGAGATGACATCCGATTCGGTCATGATGGAAACGATTTCATGGATAGGGAATCCTGACAAGCATCGAAGTTCCCTCTCCCGGAGCGGTGTTCCACGAGACTTCCGCATTGAGTTTTCGGGCACGTTCCCGGATTCCCATGCATCCGAAATGACCGGGGTTGCGACGATCAAGCTCTCCGGCGTCGAAGCCTCTGCCGTCATCTCGAACCAGGATCTCGAAGTGGTCGGTGGCCTGTCGCGTCTGGATCAGGATGTGAGAAGCGTCAGCATGCTTGAGCGCGTTCGTGACCGCTTCCCGGGTCATCATTTTCAGGTGATGTGCCGTGCGGGGGGGGAGAGGGGGCAGGGTATCGAGATCGAGCTGGATACGCGGTCCGATGCCTTTGGGCTGTTCTTCGAGTAATGATTCAATGGTTTCGTTGAGCTCGGTATTGTCTCCGCGGGCGTCGCGCAGGTCGGAGACCAGGTTTCGGGTTTCCGTCTGGATCCGGGTGACGAGATGACGGGAGCCCTGGAGAAAACCAGAGAGTTTCTCGTCTTCCGTCTGGGTCGTCGCAGCATCGAGACGCAGGGTCAGTCCGGCCAAATCCTGTTCCAGGGTGTCGTGAAATTCGCGTGCGATCCGCTGTCGCTCCTCGAGGACCGCTTCCTTTTCGATCTTAGATCGCAGCGCCAAGGTTTGTCGTGAAACCTGGCGACGGAGAATCGTGATCCAGAGGATGGCAAGACCCGAAAAGAGGAGCATCGCGATGAGCGTCATGGTGAGGCGTCGCGGGGTCCACCAGGGAGCTTTCCGAAGGATCGCGAGATCCGCCGGGGAACGCAATCGGATCGAGACAAGTTCCGGCGCGGCCCGATATTGTTCACTCCTGGTTTGTTCCACTCGGCAGATTCCGACGACCTGGATTCGCATTCCGCGATCGATGGATTCCTTGGGATCCGGGGTGATGACTCGAAGATTCCGATTGCCTTCTCGGAGTGTCAGGCGAATCCCCCGATCTGTCGCAAAAGCTTCCGAAACAATTCCTTCGGTTGCGACAAGATTGCCATCCCAGGTTCCGTCGTAGAGTTCTTCGAGGGAAACCAATTGCGGCTGAGGAGGTTGGGCCATTTCGGATTCTGCGACGATCTCGGCATTGGAGAGACGTGGGCGAAACTCTGCCATTTCCGGAAAGCCGACGACTTCGACAAATTGACCCGAAACCAGCGACGGTGCCGGTTCTTCCAGGGCCACGTAGAGAGAGGAGTCTTCGTCGCGGAGATACATTTCTCGGTTTTGAAAAATGCCGAGAACCTGGCCAGCAATCCGAACTCGATGCCCACCTCGTGTTTCCGAATCGAAGGTGAGAAGTTCTGTCGTTGATACGGGTTCGATTTGTTCGAGGGGAGGTGCTGTTTCCACGAACTCGAACTCCTCCCAATTTCGTACGCGCAAGTAAGGGCTTACCAGTTGTCGGCGGTCATTGATCAAGCCTGCCGCGAGCCCGGAGATCGCTACCTGGCTGTCGACCAGGGCGACCTCCGGATTTTCTGGAGCTTCCACCCGGATACGGAGAAGGGAAGATCCCATGGAGAGGACCACCAGGGAGACTCCTTCTTCCTCGGCGCGAACGGATCTCACGATCCCCTGGACACGGACCCTTTGATAGTGATAGCGCCCATCCTGCAGATCTTCGTAGGTGGCGGGAATCCCGGGAGGAAGATTCTCCGAGGAAATTTGTTCGAAAGTGGCCTCTTCGATACCCGGGAGATAGAGTCCGGGAAAAGTGACGCCCCTGACCGAGAGGATGTCGCCCGGTGCTGGGGGTTGCTTGCCTTGTAGCCGAAAAAATGTCCCGGCCGTTTCGTCCTGGAGAAAGACTGTGTTGGGAGGGTCGGAGAAGATGACCTGCCCCTCGATCGCGACGGGTTCTCCTTTCTCAGCGGCCTTTGCGGAGAGGGATCTGACCTCTCTCGCGGTTTTCAATTCACGAGCTTCACTGGGGGCAAGGGACGAAAGGACGAGGATGATCCAGGTAGACGCGAAGTGACCGGACATCCGATGGCGGAAGGTCGGGGCGAATACTCGCGGTGAAATCATGCCCCCTACATTCGGGTCGCGGCTCACACTCTGCAAGAGCCGCCTTTGCCAGGGTAGGGACCTGAGCGTGGTCTTTTTCCCCGGCAAATCGCGGGCACGATCGAGCAATCCATGCCTCGACTTGGATCGAAGAAGCCGCCATAATCAGAGACGTATGAGTAAGCGAATCATCCCCCCGGTCCTCCTTCTTCTTTCCTGCTGCCTCCCATTGTCTTCCGGAGCAGAGGATAAGGCCTTCCGCTTTCCCGGCGGTGATCCTGAAGCTGGCGAAAAAGCGTTCGTTTCGTTGAATTGCATCCAGTGTCACACGGTCAAAGGAGTGGATTTGGAAGAGCCCAAGGGAAGTATGCCGCTGAATTTGGAGCTTGCTGCCGAGGCGCGGTTCGTCGGAAGCTACGAGGACATCATTCGCGCAATTACGAACCCCAAGCACGTCGTCACCAAGCGGTATCGCGATATCCTGACTGCGACGGAGCAGGCGGGGAGCATTGAGCCCCTCATGCCGGATATGACCTCCGATATGAGTGCAAAACAACTCATGGATCTCGTTGTGTTCCTGGACAGAGTCTACGCGACGTCCGGAGTGAAATACGAAAAATCGAAGCGTTGATCCATTCCCCCCGTTTCCCCTGTCTCATGAGAAAAGAAATTGAAGATATTCGCGAAGCATTGATTTCGATCGATGCGTTGGATGAAGAAACCGGCGCAGCACTTGTCCAGTTGGAAGAGTCGATCGACGAGCTCGAATCCCATCCTGCTGCCGATAAATTGAGATCCGTGGCTTCCGACACCGCTTCCGAAGTTCATGCGGATGCCAAGGGGCGGGAGGCTGCCGTATCGGAACAGTGGCACTCCCTCAAGGATCATGTGGAAGAGTGGGAGGATCATCATCCTCGAGTAACCCTCGTGATCGGGAAAATGGCGGAGGCGCTCTCGGTCGTGGGATTGTAGGATCTCGATCAACGACTCCTTGGTCGAATCGCTTTCCCTTTGATCCACTCGGTGGGAAGCAGCCTGCAAGTTTCTCCTGATCTGCTGAAATCCTGACTCGGCGCGAACCGCTGCTGATGCGCTATGCCGAGGGGAAGTAGCTCGCGACGGTGAAGAATGCGAGGATAGAGAGCAGGAGAGAGGCAATTGCCGCCGGGAGGGCGACACGAGACTCTTTTTTGACCGCGGATGCGATGGTCCACACGAGCGTGCCCAATCCGGTGGCTGCGGTCAGGAGAAGAAAAAGCGGCCAGAGATCGACCCAGGTCGACCAGACGTTCATCCGCGAGGAGCTTCCCGCGTTGAATTGCACAGTCGTCGCTCCGCCTACGATCAGGAAAAGATAGGTCATCGTCGCGGTTACCGCCACGGGGATGCCTCCTCCGAAAAAGAACTTCACCCCTGGATGAATCGCGCCTTCCTTCTGGGGCCGCTTCCTGTTTTTCAAGGTCGCATGGATGGCGAAACCAAGGTAGGCGAGACAAGCGAGGAGGAGGATGGGGAGTAGCATGGCTGATCAGGAATCGGAGGAGTTGGCCCGAATCTTCAGGGCCGAAAAAGCCCACCTGCCTTCCTTGCGAATGGGTCAGGTAGCCTGGCTACTTTCCCCTGTCACGCCTCGTCGGGTGAAGAAAATGACGTGCAGTTTTTCTTCCAGCCTTTTTCGGCAGTCTCCTAGTGAGAAAGAAACAAGGCCGTATTGCACTCCTGGATCAGGTGCTTCGTGAAGCTTCCGACGAAAATATCCTTAAACCGCTTCCGGGAATGGATTCCAGCGACAATGAGGTCGGAGGATTCGACAAATTCGTCCGTGAAGGTTTTCTCGACCGATTCATCGCTCGAGTAGGTGTTCACATTTTCGAAGCCATGCAGCTGAAGAAGCGCGCGGGCGTTCTCTAGGAGGAAATGCGATTCCTCCGAGGGGAGCGCCGCGGTAACAAGGGTGATCTCGGGTTGAAAGGGGAGACCGAAGATCATGAAATCGCGAAGAGCCCGCGACGAACCAAAACTACCGTCAAAGGCGATGGTAACTTTTTTGGGTTCGCCCATCCCGGTGGAGGGTACGGCGAGGACTGGAGTAGCGGTGCGATCGAGAAGTTTGTCGAGCGTGTCTCCACGGCCTGACCGGGTCTCGAAATGGAAGGAAGTCTCCAGACCGATGATGAGGAGATCATGGAAAATGGAGGATTGCAGCAGGGTTTGGGCTGGAATGCCTTCGTATTCGGTTTCGATATGGGAAACGCCCGCGGCGGCGCAGATGTTGGCGAATCGATCCAAGCTTTCATTGAGCACCTGGTCGGCGTGTTTGAGCTTGGCCTGTACGGCGTCCATCATCATGGGGTAGTAGGGGCCGATCGCAGGGATCACGCTGGAACGGATCTCTGGTGAGTCGAGAACGGCGACTCCATACAGCTGGGCCTCGTGTGCCAAGGCGATTCGACAAGCTGTTTCAGTGGCTCCATCGGTGTAGACGGAGGAATCGATGGGGACGAGGATTTTCTTCAGTTCCATGCTGCAACTCTATCGGAAATCGAAAAATGATTCTCACCATCCCTTGCCGTTCGCTTCTCTCCTATTGCTGGCTTACTTACGGAGGATCAGGAAGTAGTGGTTCGAGATGCCGGAAGCGACGAGTGTAGGAAAAGGGAGATCGATCCTGGTTGCCTTGATCGTAAGAAATGGTGGAGTATGGGGGAGCAAACTTGAAATGCCTGAGCACTTCCAGACACCGTTGAGCCATAAGCCACTCCCTGTGTCCTCGAGACATCAGGAGCGAAAGACTAACGCATCGATCTCCAACACCACCTTCTCTCCAGCCCTGCCGTAATGTCACCCGAAGACGAAATCAGCAGCCTGCGAAGGCGAGTCGCCGAACTGGAAGCCGAGGTGATGGAGAAATCCCAGAATGATCGGTTTCGACTGGTCGTGGAGTCTGCGCCCAATGGAATCATCGTCGTGAATCGGGATGGAGAGATCACTCTTGTGAATCCCCAGGCGGAACGGCTCTTCGGGTACACCAAGGAGGAGTTTAAAGGCATGCGCATCGAGAAATTGGTGCCGCAGAAATATCGTGAGGGACATGTCGAAAGGCGTACCTCCTTTCATGCGGCTCCCGAGAGTCGAGGAATGGGATTGGGGCGGGATCTCTTTGCTGTGCGGAAGGATGGGAAAGAGTTTCCGGTGGAGATTGCCCTGACCCCGCTGTCGAAAAAGACCGGAATGCATGTCCTGGCCTCGATCATCGATATCACCGAGCGCAAGCGTTCCGAGGAGCGCTTGCATCGGTATTCACAGGAATTGGAGCGAAGCAATGCGGAACTGGAAAGTTTTGCCTCGGTCGCCTCGCATGACTTGCAGGAGCCTCTCCGGAAGATTCGAACGATGGGCGAGCGACTCCAACAAGTTAGTGGAGAGGGGCTCAATGAGAAAGGGCAGGATTACCTGCAGAGAATGGTCAAGGCGAGTGACAACATGCATCGGTTGATCCGGGATCTACTGGCTTTCTCGAGGGTTGCTACTCGGGCCCAGCCGTTCGCTCGCATCGACCTCGCGACTCCCCTGAAGGAAGCCCTCTCGAACCTGGAGGTCGCGATCGACGAGGCCGACGCGGAGGTTTGCTTGGGGGATCTCCCGGCGATCGATGCGGACGAGGGGCAGATGATCCAGCTTTTCCAGAACTTGATCGGAAATGCAGTGAAGTTCCGTCGTGCCGATGTGCCCCCTCGAATCGAGATCGATGCCTCGGTGGAGGGAGAAGGCGATCGGGCGGTCTGCCGGATTCAGGTTTCCGACAATGGCATCGGGTTCGACGAAAAATACCAGGATCGAATCTTTTCCATATTCCAGCGCCTGCATGGGAAAGGAAAATTCGAGGGAACCGGAATCGGATTGGCTATTTGCAAAAAAATCGTCGAGCGTCACGAGGGAACGATTACGGCATCCGGTGTCCTGGGGGAGGGATCTGTGTTTGAGATTCGTCTGCCCATGATTCAAGTTCAGGAAAACTCCGTAGATCAATTATGAGTGCGATGAAGCGATGTGTGTTGATGATGGCGGACGACGATCCGGATGATCGCGAGTTCGTTCGCGAAGCTTTCGATGAGTGTGGTTTCGAGGGGGACTTCCGCTACGTGGAGGACGGGGCGGACCTCGTCGACTATCTGACTCACTCGGGGCGTTTCGAGGAACGGGAAGAGGTTCCGGTGCCGGATCTGATCCTGCTCGACCTGAATATGCCGCGTATGGATGGAAAGGAGGCCCTCGCCTTTATCAAGTCGCGAGAGGAACTTCGCCGGATTCCCATCGTCGTTCTCTCCACTTCCGATTCGGAGGAAGATATTCGAAAAACCTACGATCTCGGGGTGAATTCCTTTGTGACCAAACCATCGAGTTTCGACGAGATCGTCAAGATGGCGCAGGGTCTTCACCGTTATTGGTTTGAAATTGTGCAGCTTCCAAGAAGTAATTAGGCGGCACGATACTTGGATGAGCAACGACTTGGTCAAGGTATTGCTGATCGACGATGATGAGGACGAGTTCGTCCTGAATCGGGATCTTCTCAGCGAAATCCGGAATCCGCATTTCCAGTTGGACTGGGTTGCCGATTTTGACGATGCGATCGAGGCTCTTCTCGCCGGGAAACACGACGCTTACTTGATCGACTATCGGCTGGGGGCGCACACGGGGCTGGATCTGCTCCAGAAGATGACCGACGAAGGAGTGTCCCGTGCGATCATCTTTTTCACCGGCCAGGGAGATGAAAGAGTCGATCAGTCGGCCATGGAGCTGGGAGCTTCGGACTACCTGATCAAGGGAGAGACGAGTGCCGAAATCCTGCGTCGTTCGATTCGCTATGCAATTGAGAAGGAGCGCAGTCGGGCTCGGCTTCAGTTTCAGTCGGAGATTCTGAAAAATGTTCACGACGCGGTTTTTTACGTCGATGAGCAGGGGGAGATCCGAGATTGGAATGAGGGAGCCAGCCGAGTGTTTGGAATGGAGGCTCCCGATGCGATCGGGCGCTCCATCTACGAAGTGTGTTGCGCGCACTCGGGGGATCCCCTGCACGATCGAATCATTCCGGCGATCGAGGCTAAGGGAAATGCGGAGATCGTGATCCATTGCGAGCGGACTGATGGCGCCGAAATTTACATCCGGGCGAAGGTTCGACCGATGCGGCAGGATGGGACCGCCGGATATGTATTCTGTGCGAGTGATATCACCAATGAGAAACGTCTCGAGGCGGAGTTGGTGAGGATCAGCGAGCAGGAGCAGCAACGGATCGGGCAGGACATTCACGATGATCTCTGCTCTCAGCTTTCCGGAATAGGGTGCCTCACCAAGGTTCTCGAACAGAAACTGGAGCAGGAGGGACGAAATGAATCGGAACTGGTCAAGAAAGTGACCGAAATGGTGGCGGACGCCGGGGTGCGAGCACGCGAGATCGCCAAGGGTCTAGTGCCTACCGTCCTGGAGACCCGGGGATTGAGCGGGGCGATTCAGGAACTCGCGCAACGGCAGAGGGAGACCTTTGGCATCGATTGCGTGGCCTCAATCGATGACTGCGCAGCGGTAGACAGACTCGATACCGAGATCGCAGTGCAGGTGTATCGAGTCGTCCAGGAGGCGGTCAACAATGCCGTCAAACACAGCGATGCTGAGAGGATCTTCGTTGAATCTCGCCAGTTCGATGAGGAGTTGCAGTTCCGGATCCGCGATGACGGAAAAGGAATGCCTCCGGATTCGACGAGTGGAGGGATGGGGCTCCTTACGATGCAGCGGCGATCCGAGATCATTGGAGCGACGTTTCTGATCGAGGCTTCCATTGGCGATGGGACCGAAATCTGCTTATCTCTCGTAGTAGAAGACTCATGAGCGATTGCGAATCCAAGAAGGTCATCATCATCGACGACCATCCCATTATGCGATTGGGGTTGAGCCAGCTCATCCAATCGATCGACGGGGTTGAGATCGCGGGGGAGGCAGGCTCGGCAACCGAAGCGCTATCCTTGGTGGAGTCGCTCGATAAGATTGATCTGGCGCTGGTTGATATGTCTCTTCCCGATCGAAGTGGGTTGGAATTGCTCAAGGATATGCGGGCTTGGAATCCCGATCTGAAGTGCCTCGTGATCTCTTCACATGATGAGGGGGTCTATGCGGAGCGGGTTCTTCGTGCTGGAGGGCGTGGCTACATGATGAAAGACCGTGCTCCCGAGCTCTTGGAGTCTGCCGTGAAACAAGTTCTCGATGGCGGTATTTTCGTCAGCCAGGAGATGACCTCGCGACTGATGGAGGTGCTTGCTGGGGGCGGTCCGACGGCTTCTGTTTCTTCTCTGAGCGATCGTGAGCTGGAAGTTTACCGAGCGATCGGTGAGGGAAAAGGTTCCCGTGAGATTGCGGGAATCATGGGGATCAGCGTGCGCACCGTCGACGCCCACCGCACCCATATTAAGGAGAAAATGAACTTCCGGGATGCGGCAGAATTGACCTACGAAGCGATTCGGTGGGTCGAGTCCCAGTGTTAGTGCAAGAAGGTCCTGTGACGGCTTTTGGTTGGCCTCGGATTTAGCCTACGAGATTTTCGTATTCGACATGGGCGGAGAACCCTAGTCCACGTTCCGAACCGCGCTCACTATTCATGCGGAGGGTTGGGTCTTAGGGTCCTAGCAGTAAGTAACCCCCCGAATTGAACTGCTGACCATGAATGTGAAAGAAACTGCGAATCGAGCCGACGAGAGAATCTTCCAGAAGTTGGCAGACTCACCCTTTTTTCAGACCTACCGCAAAGCGTTCAACGATGCGACAGGTCTCAATCTGACCCTGTTGCCTGCGGATCACGAAGAGGGCGAGGTCGTCTCCGATCGGTCGATCGGAAGTCATGCCAATGCCTTCTGTCGTAAAATGAATGAGAGGGAGGGCGGATGTGCGAGTTGCAAAGCCTCGCATCGGAGCCTTGCAAAATCTGCCTGCGGTCGTCCCAACACGGCGACCTGTTTCGCAGGAATGCGGGAAACCCTGATTCCAGTCCGTTCGGGAGAGCGCACCTTCGCGATGTTGAGCATCGGACAGATTTTTACCAGCAAGCCAGGCAAGCGGGTTCCGCTCGCTTTGAAGGAAGCGTTGGCTGACCCTCGTATCACCGAGGCAGAGCGAGGAACGCTGGAGAAACTCTGGCGTGAGACTTCCGTTCTGACGATCGACCAGTATCAGGGAACGGTCACGCTCCTCGCTGCCTTTGCCCTTCAATTGGCGGATATCCTCAACCGTCTCCTCATCGAAGAGGCCAACGCGGAACCTGAGGTAGTGGTAAAAGCGAAGCGATTCGTGAACGCTCACCTCGAGGACAAGATTTCACTGGAGAGTGTTGCGCAGCACGTCGGCGTGAGCCCCTACTACTTCTGCAAGGTATTCAAGCAGTCTGCTGGAATGACCTTGACCGAGTTTGTCAATCGCCGTCGAGTCGAGTGGGCGAAGAGAAAGCTTCTCAATCCCCAGGCTCGGGTTACGGAAGTCGCCTTCGATGTTGGTTTCCAATCCATCTCGCAGTTCAATCGCAGCTTTCTCAAGTATGTGGGAGAAAGCCCGACGAGATTCCGCGAGAATCAGGAGTCGGCATCCCGCTTGCGCGAGATGAATGCCGCCTGAGTTGACCCCAGATCGTCGGTCTTGGTAAGACGATGTAGCGGAAGATGCCAATCTTCCGACAGCTCGACAGCTAAGCAGGGAAGGGGCATTGGAATCTTCCGGATCTGATCCCGGACAAGACGATTCTGGAGATCCCGGACAAGACGATTCTGGATCACACGGTGGGGTAGAAGGTGGGGCGAATCCGCCCTCGGAGTCCCTTGGGCCAATCGGCTCCCTCGCGAATCCATTTTCGGATCGACTCGATCCCCCCGACGGTGGGGCGAGGGCCGACCATGGGCATGGCATTCTCATGAACCCGGGCGGAAGTGAGGGAGAGCATGAGATAGCTCTTCTCAGGAGAACCTGGAACGATAATCGGCAGTCCGCCTTTGGATTTCACGAAGGCCTGTTTTGCGGACTCGAAGCTGACCCGTTCCGGCAGGGTCTTCTTGTTGCGACAGTGGGTGCATTTTTCCCGCAAAATGGGACGAATCGTCTTTGTAAAGGAGACAGGATCGCCTTCTTCGGCAACGGTCTCGAAAGGAGAGGCATGCATCAGGGCGATGACGAAACCGAAAGTGAGGAGTGGGGTGGAGAAGTTTGGCTGGGGGTTCATGACGGAAAGAAATGGGGCTCCTCGGGGGCCACCAGGCGCTCACGTCTGATCACAAGACAGTCTCTTCAGAGATTGCTTGGGAGAAATGGCCTCTCGAGACACTCGATGGGCCACGTTCATTGGCCCACTCGATCAGGGAGTCACCGATGATGCGAACGATCACTTCGTCCCGGAGATTGTCAGTATTGAGGATGAGGTGGTAAGCCGAAGGGTCATCGACTTCCATTCCCGTGTAGCGACGGACGAATCGAGCTCTCGACTGATCCGTCTTCCGGACCAGCTTTTCAGCTTCTTCGTTGGTCATCTCGAATCGATTTCGCGTGTAGGCGATACGCTTGGCCTCGGACCCTACCAGTCGCACATGAAACGTGTTGGGATGGTCGGAGGTGACGAAGTTGGCGGCCCGCCCTGCGATCACAGCATTGCCCATGCGGGAAAGACTGCGAATTGTCGAAGCGCAGTGGTTGAAAAGACACCACTCCGACCGTGGACGATCGAGGGTCTCCTGCAACAGTGGCGAAATGGGAAACTTGGCCTGATCCAGTGCGTAGGGGTCGGCGGTTTCGGGGAGGAGGTTTTCCTCGATGATTTTTCCGATCAGCGATTGATCAAAGAAGGCCCAGCCATGAATGGCGGATTCATCGACTTCATCGAGATACTCGACCAGCGCACGCCCGATCCGGCTGGTTCCGGATCCACACTGTCGCGAGATCGTCAACGAGGGAGCTCGGTCTTGTTGTTCCGCACTGGGTCCTGTCTCCGCAAGCTGGCCGCGGAGATACGTCATCATGCGTTGACGGTGAAAATCTCGATGGATCATGAAGGGAATAGGCGCTGGCTATTTCTCTCTACAGAAACATGCCAGCCTGAGGATAGACTCCCTATTCCCAGCGGCTCTGCATCATTTGTTGATGAAACCGCATCAATTGGATCGTGCGAGATTCCGGCCGGATGAGGTTCCCTCGCACCTGTCCTGCCTAAGCGATTGCGGCTCTGCAACTTGAGCGGATCGGTCCAGGGCAGGCTTCCCTACCTGGAGCGTTTTCGAGTCGCCTTTTTCGAAGCGCTCTTCTTTTTCGCACTCGTCTTCCTGGTCGCCGATTTCTTCTTCGAAGCCGCCTTTTTTGCCGGGCTCTTGCGAGTTGCTGGCTTAGGGGGCGAGGCCTTTCGAGCTGCGGTTTTCTTCTTTGGCGAAGGTTTGCCGGCTACCGATTTTTGACTCGGAGCTTTCTTCGGAGCAGCCTTTTTCGAGGGAGCTTTTTTGCGGGTAGCCGCCTTTTTAGGCGGCTCAGGCTTTTTTGCGCTTTCGGGAGGAGCGGAGCTTGTCTTGCCTTCGATTTCCTCCTGTTCCGATTTGGGTATGCGGGAGACGCGATCCACGGGGTTCTTGGTCAGGATATTTCCTCGTGCGCCGCGCCCCTTGACCCCAAGATCGGCAAAGCGAAAATCGATCTGGAGTTTGCGAAGCCCTAGATCGGATTTCAGATGCACTCGAACGATGATGTTCGCGTCTTCCTCGGTGTCGTGTTCGCTCAGCCAGAGAACCCGAGTTCCTGCTTTTCCTGCGGTGAGATCGTAGAGCTTCTCCCGAGTGACTCCGCTGACTTGGAAGCGTTTTGCCATGGCCCGCCCACCGCGGCCATCACGATAGATCATGTTGTAGAACTTGGGCTGTTCCTTGTTGAAGACGTGGACGATGAGATTGTCTTTTCCGATGAAGACCTTGTCCGCAACCTTGACGACTCGCATCGTGCCGTCCCGGGAAAAGGCGATGATGTCATCGAGACGTGAGCATTTTTCGACGGCCTCGTCCCGTTTCATGCCGTAGCCCGCCATCCCTTCCTTGCGGTTCACATAGAGGGTGTCGTTGGCGACCACGACCTGCTTGGCTTCGACGCGATCGAAGGTCGAAATTTCCGTCTTTCTCTCGCGACCCTTTCCGTAGCGCTCCTTGATGCTCTCGTAGTACTTGATCGTGAATTGAGTGAGGCGGCGGAGGTGCTTCTTTGTCTCTTTGATTTGGTCTTCGAGGCCGCGGATGAATTCGTCGGCTTTGAAGGAATCGAACTTCGAGATACGCTTGATCTTGATCTCGGTGAGCCGGACGATGTCCTCCTCGGTGACTTCGCGGAGAAACATGCCGAGGTAAGGGCGGAGGCCCTCCCAGATCTCTTCGATGACCGCTTCCCAGGTTTCGCATTCCTCGATGCGTCGATAGATCCGCTTCTCGATGAAGATTTTTTCGAGACTGGAAAAATGCCACTTCTCCTGGAGTTCTCCCAGCTTGATTTCGAGTTCCTGCTTGAGGAGTTCCCGGGTCTGCTTGGCGCTGTGCTTGAGAATCTCGCTGACCCCGAGAAAGCGGGGCTTGTTGTCCTGAATAACGCAGGCGTTGGGGGAGATGCTGACCTCGCAGTCGGTGAAGGCATAGAGTGCCTGGAGGGTCTGGTCGGTGTCGACTCCTGCGGGAAGATAGACATGGATCTCGACATTCTCTGCGGTGCAGTCCTCAAGTCGCGAGACTCGGACCTTGCCCTGCTCGTTCGCTTTGAGGATGGAGTCGCAGAGGCTGGTCGCGGTCGTTCCGAAAGGGATCTCCCGGATCACGAGTTGGCGGGCTTTGACCCGTTCGATACGAGCCCGGACACGGATTCGCCCTCCACGGAGACCGTCGTTGTAATCCGACATATCGGCGATCCCGCCCTGAATGAAGTCCGGAAAAATTTCGAACTCCTCTTTTCGTAGCACGGAGATGCAGGCGTCGATGAGTTCGTTGAAGTTGTGGGGAAGAATCTTGCAGGCAAGACCGACGGCAATGCCCTCGGCGCCGTGCGCGAGAACGAGAGGGAACTTGGCGGGAAGCGTAACCGGTTCCTTGTTCCGTCCATCGTAGCTGGCAGCCCAGGTCGTTGTCTTCGGATTGAAGAGCACTTCGTTGGCGAACTTGGAAAGTCTTGTCTCGATGTATCGCGGAGCCGCCGCGGAGTCACCGGTGAGGATATTTCCCCAGTTTCCCTGGGTGTCGACGACGAGTTCCTTCTGGCCCATATTGACGAGGGCATCTCCGATCGCCTGGTCCCCGTGAGGGTGATACTGCATCGTGTGACCGATGATGTTGGCGACCTTGTTGAAGCGTCCATCGTCTTTCTCCTTCAGCGAATGCAGGATGCGACGCTGAACGGGTTTCAGACCATCATTGATATGCGGGACTGCCCGCTCGAGAATGACATAGCTGGCATAGTCGAGAAACCAGTCGGAATACATTCCCTTGAGGGGATTCTGGGTGGGTTCTGGCATGAGAAATTCCTTTTCTTTTTCTTACTCCTTTTCCTTTTCCGTTCGATACTCTTCTAGGTTTTCGCCTACCTTAAACTCTCCTCGTTCCAGTCCTCGTTCTGGATCATTCGCTTGAATCAAGCCGATGAGCATTCGAACAACTGCGATCAGTATGCATTTTCCTTCCGTGACTTGTTGAGGGTCGAGAAGGCCTCTGGCGGATGCGATATCCAGTGCCGCAGCGCACTCCAAGGCACTTCCTCTTGAGATATCGAAAAAGCGACAGCGATCTTTTCGCGACCATTTCCCATTTCCTTCAGCGATATTGAGAGGGATGGAAACTGAGGCACGATCAAGTTGGCTGCGAATCGAGGTTGATGCAGGAATACAATCGAGAACAGGAACGCACCATTTTGCAAAATCAATGGAGCGTTGATAAACCTCGAGTTTTTCGTGGTCGAAGAGTGGTTTCATTACCTTTCGGAAGAAAAGGAAAAGGAGTAGGATAAGGAAAAAGAGGCAAGCAAGACAAAGACGATCCAGAGAACAAAAGACCCCCTCAAGCCGCACTCGCCGCCTTGGGAACCTCGGCGCGCTCTTCTTCTTCCTCTTCGATGATATCTGCTTCGACCTTGAGATTCTTGATGATGTAATCCTGCCGCTGGGGTGTGTTCTTGCCCATGTAGAAAGCGAGGAGATCCTGGATCAGCTTGGGCTTTGGAGGGATCTCGACGGGAGCCAGTCGGACATTCTCTCCGATGAAGAACTTGAACTCGTCCGGTGAGATCTCACCAAGACCCTTGAATCGAGTGATCTCGGGGGTCTTAACTTCTTCCAACGCTTGGAGCCGTTCTTCCTCGCTGTAGCAATATCGCGTCTCCTTCTTGTTCCGCACGCGGAAGAGGGGAGTCTCGAGGATGTAGAGGTGTCCTTCGCGGATCAGGTCCGGGAAAAACTGCAGGAAAAAGGTCATCGCGAGGAGCCGGATGTGCATTCCATCGACATCGGCATCGGTTGCGAGGACGACCTTGTTGTAGCGCAAACCCTCCAGCCCGTCCTCGATGCCCAGGGCAGCCTGGAGAAGGTTGAACTCCTCGTTCTGGTAGACCACCTTGCGGCTCATGCCATACGAGTTGAGCGGTTTTCCTCGAAGTGAGAACACCGCCTGGGTATCGACATTGCGGGCCTTGGTGATCGAGCCGCTGGCGGAGTCACCCTCGGTGATGAAGAGGGTCGAATCGAGCCTCAGCTTGTGCTTGGAATTGAGGTGAGCGCGACAATCCCGGAGCTTCTTGTTGTGGACCTTCGATTGCTTGGCGCGCTCGCGAGCCAGTTTCTTGATGCCCTTGAGTTCTTTCCGCTCGTGCTCGGAGCGTTGGACCTTGTCGAGAAACGCATCGGCAGTTTCTTTTTTCCGGTGCAGATGGTTGTCCAACTGCTGACCGACGAAGTTACCGACGAAGGTTCGAATGGTTTCCCCGTCCGGGGCCACGTGGGTCGAGCCCAGCTTCGTCTTGGTCTGGGATTCGAAGACAGGGTCCTCCACCTTGACGCTAACGGCTGCGACGATTCCGGAGCGGATGTCCGGAGCGTCATACTGTTTTTTGAAGTGGTTCCGGACAGTCGTGACGATCGCTTCGCGGAAAGCCGCGAGATGCGTTCCTCCCATCGTCGTGTGCTGGCCGTTGACGAAGCTGTAGTATTCTTCCCCCGTTTGCTCGGTGTGGGTGAAGGCCACCTCGATGTCCTTATCGGCGAGATGAATGATAGGGTAGATCGGCTTTTCTCCGCCCTCGAGGTTTTCGTTCAGCAAATCGAGGAGGCCATTCTTGGATTTGAACTTCTTCCCGTTCAGCGACAGGGTCAGTCCGGTGTTGAGATAGGCGTAGTTTCTCAACATGGTCTCGACGTATTCGAGGTTCCACTGGTAGGGACCGAAAATCTCTTCGTCCGGCTCGAAGCACACCATGGTGCCACTGGGATCGGGCGACTTGACGGCCCGCTTCATCTCTTCCGTGATGTGGCCCTTTGCGAAAGTGATGCCTTTCGTCTGCTTGTCTCGAAAAGCTGCAATTTCGAAGAACTCGGAAAGGAAGTTCACGGCTTTGATACCCACGCCATTGAGCCCGACCGATTTCTTGAATGCCTCGCTGTCATACTTGGCTCCCGTATTGATGATGGAGGCGCAATCCTTGAGCTTTCCCAGGGGGATTCCTCGACCGTAGTCGCGGACTCGAACGAAACGCTCTTCGATATCGATATCGATCTGCTTTCCGTTCCCCATCACGAACTCATCGATACAGTTGTCGATCACTTCCTTGAGCAGGATGTAGATTCCATCGTCCTGCTGGGTTCCGTCTCCGAGCTTTCCGATATACATCCCGGGGCGGAGGCGGATGTGTTCACGGGGTTCCAGCGAGCGAATATGCTCTTCGTTGTAGTCGGCAGCCATGGGATTCAGAGGGGTGAGATCTTTCAGTATTTAGGAAAAGTGAAATAAATTCAACCCTTGAGTCGGGAAAACCAGAAAAACTGGAATATGAGGCAAGAGCAAGACCAGCACGGAAAACTCCGAGGTTCTCATGAGAGACTCCTTGATCGGATCGGCTCTATCGTGGAAGATCGGAGCATGTTCAGACTTTCTCCGCTTGTCGCCGTGTCCTTTGCCCTGCTGTGCTTCTCCTGTGAGAAGGCCGAGGAAACTCTCGAGAAGCCGAAGGAAGCTCAGGCTTCTGAAAAAGCGGAGCCGAAACCTGCTCCGAAACCTCCGGCCGAACCCGTTTTCTGGAGTGAACTCAAACTCCACGAAGCCATTCGAGAGAAGAACCCGGGATATTCGGGGAATGGTCAGTTTCAGATCGATGAGTCCGGCCAGGTCCTCGGCGTCGCGCTCGACAACTGTGGCATGACCGACTTGACGGTTTTCGAGGGGATGGCTCTGCGGGCACTCTATCTGCAAGGCTGTCCGGTGCCTGATGTGAAACCGCTCGCGGGGATGCCCATGGTGGAACTTTACCTCGAGAATACGGTGGTGAAGGATTTGAGCCCTCTCAAAGGGATGACAGAACTGCGAAAGCTCTATCTCAGCGGAACCATGGTCGAAGACCTTTCCCCGCTCGAGGGTCTGGCGATCACGGAATTGAACCTGGTCAATACCCCGGTGACGGATCTCTCTGCTCTGAAAGGAATGCCGCTGAGCATGCTGTGGCTCACCGATACTCCGGTCCGCGATATTTCACCGCTCTCGGCCAGTCCACTGGTCAGCCTGACTCTGCATCGCACTCCGGTGACGGATCTTTCCCCTCTCGCCAAAACCAATCTGCAACGTCTTCACATCGGGGATACGGATGTGACGGATCTCAGTCCGCTTGGTGGCTTGCGACTCACTCGCCTCGTGTTTGATCCTGCCGACATCAAGAACGGGATCGAAGCGGTGAAGAAGATTCCCACCCTTCGGGAAGTTGGAACGAAATTCGAGGACGGGGCCAATGATCTGAAACCGCCTGCGGTTTTCTGGGGAGGTGGGGAGAAGCCCGCGTCTTCGCAGCGACCCGGGGCTCGACAGCCTGGGCCCCGACTGCCCGGACCTCGTATCGAGAATCTTCCGCCATCGGCGAAACCTGCTCCCAAGCCTGCTGAGTCGGAGGGCGAGAAAGCCGAGCCGGAAGCGGAGAAAGCAAAGGCTGCGCCTGCGGACGGTGGTGAGTAGCGCGTTTTGATTCCGGAGACGACGGGTTCCCTTCGATGATCCGATCTCTATTCACTGTCGGAGGGTTCACCTTGCTGAGCCGGATTCTCGGTTTTGTCCGGGACAAGTTGATTGCCGTCCATCTTGGTGGGGGAGCGATGGCGGACGTCTGGGTGGCGGCTTTCCGGTTTCCCAATGTGTTTCGACGAATCTTCGGAGAAGGAGCTTTCAACGCCGCCTTCGTGCCAATGTACAGTCGTCGTCTCGAGGAGCAGGGCGACGAGGCTGCCGATGCCTTTGCCAATCGCACCCTTTCCCTGATGGCGACGATCCTGCTCGTCTGCTTCGTGGTCGCCTTCATCTTCATGGAGCCGATTGTGAGATACACGAACTGGGGCTATGCGGAAGACGGGCGACTCGAGTTGGCAGTGGATGCTTCTCGGATCACGGTCGTCTATCTCGTCTTCATCTGTCTCGTCGCCGCGCTCAGTGGGGTCTTGAACAGTCGTCGAGTCTTCGGAGCTCCCGCCTTTGCCTATGTGGTCTTGAACCTGGTTTTTCTCGGAGCTCTTCTCTTCGTTATTCCCAGGACCGGTCAGCCTCTCGAGGTGCTCTGCTGGTCCGTTGTCGTAAGTGGTGTCCTGCAGCTGGCCGTGGTTTTATTCACCGCCCTGCGTCGTGGCGTTCGGCTCCGTCCTCGTCTTCCAAAGATTAATGCCGATATGAAGAGGCTTGGGATCCTCATGGCTCCCGGATTGCTCAGTGCCGGTGTGCAGCAGCTCAATCTCCTGGTCGGGCAGGCGGTGGCTTCCTTCGACGTGGGCGGGCAGGCCTCGATCTACTACGCAGATCGCATTCAGCAGCTTCCGCTTGGCATTATCGGAATGGCCGGGAGCGTGGTCCTTCTCACTGAAATCACCCGCAATCTTCGAGGAGGAGATGACGAGGGCGCGAAGAAATGCCTGAACCAGGGAATGGAAATGGCGTTGCTGCTTTCTCTTCCCGCGACCGTTGCGATGCTCGTGATTCCCCAGGAGATCATGTATGGCATTTTCGAAGGGGGAGAGTTCAGCAAGGAAGCTGCGGTGACCGCAGGCTGGGTCTTGATGGCCTTTGCCCCGGGGGTACCCGCCTATGTGCTTACCAAAGTCCTGCAGCCTGGTTATTTCGCGAGAGAGGATACGAAGACTCCGATGCGGTTTTCCATCGCGACGGCGTTGACCAATATGGTCCTGGTCTATCCGTTGTTCCTCTGGCTCGGACCGGTCGGGTGTGCCTTGGCGACCTCGATCGCCGGGTGGGTGAATGTGGTCCTGCTCTGGTTTGGTCTGAGGAATGCGAATTTCATGGGGATCGTGAAGGGTTTCTTCAGCCGAGTCTTTCGCATCCTGCTCGCTTCCCTGCTCATGGGGGGCGCCGTGTGGGGGCTGGCAAAGCTTGCTGCCCCCATCCTGTTTGAGGATGGGCGTTTCCTGATTCGGGTCGGTGTGCTTCTTGCCTTGGTCATGGCAGGGGTGGTTCTTTATCTCCTTTCCGTGGTGGTGACGCGGGTCTACACGCTGTCCGAACTCAAAAGCCGATTGAAACGACCCCCGCAGACGTAACCTCGTGAGGTCGACTCTCGTCTCTTCTCAGGAATGAATGCCAGAAACCTCATCGTAGTCCGTGGTATCGTGGCTCTGCTCCTCGTCTGGGGGGTGGTCTTTGCTGTGGTCAAAATCGCCGGATCAAAGAAGCCCACCATCGAGCGGCTGGTCGCCTACCAGGAGGAGAATCCAATGGAGGAAATGAAAGATCCCGAGGAGCGGAAGCAGGTGATTTCGAGGGTGGCCGAGATGCTGAACGCAATGGAAGCGGAAGAGGTTGCGAAGCTTGCCGAGCAGGAAGAAGACGATCCGAGAAGGAATTTCTTCGGTGAATTGAACGGAGAGGAGCAGATCTTCTTCCTCGAACAGCGAATCGGGAGAGCCTTTCAGCAGATGATGCAGACTTTCAACGAGATGGATCGCGAAGAGAGAAAGCAGATGGTGGATCGGGCGCTCAGCCGGATTCGTAGCGAGGAGGGTGTTGGTCGAGATGGGCAGAATCGTTTTGAAGAAGCGGATCCCGAAATTGCGGAAAGAATCGCCGAAGCCGGTTTGCAGTCCTACCTCTCCGACGCATCCGCCGAAACCAAGATCGATCTCGCTCCTCTCATGGAAGAGTTGCAGAGCGTGATGGGAGGAATGGGAGGTCGGCCGAGATGATCATGAGATCGGAAAACAGTCGAGGTCTGACCTTCGTGGAAATCCTCGTGACTCTTGCGGTGTTGGGTGCCCTTGCGGCGATCCTGATCCCATCGGCCTCCAAGATGAAGGCTTCCGCCATGTCGACCCAGTGTGTCGGGAAGCTGCGGGACATTGGGATAGGCTTGAACAATTACTTCCTCGAAAATGGTCGCCGGTATCCAGATCTCGCGACGGCAAGGGAATCACGGGAGGAGGAAATTCCCACTCTCGATACGGTGCTTCTCGAATATGTCCCGGATGAGTTTATTTTCCAATGCCCGGCAGATCATTCCGACTTTTTCGAGCGCACCGGTTCGAGCTATTTCTGGAACAGTCTCGTCAATGGACAGCGTCTCGGGAATATGGATCTGCTGGGAATGAAAAGCCACGAATCAGGGATCCCGGTTGTCTCGGACAAGGAAAATTTTCACGAGCACATCGGGGACGGTGTCAACGTGCTCTACGCGGATGGTCATGTGCTCCGAGAGGTCCAGTTCGTCGTCGACAATCGCTGATATGATGTTGGAAGTCACCGAGCTCACCAAGACCTTTCAGAAGAAGCGTGGGCCAGCCTTGGATCAGGTTTCCTTCGGGGTGGAGAAAGGGGCGATCTGCGGGCTCCTGGGGCACAATGGTGCGGGAAAGAGTACGGCTTTGGGAATTATCCTTGGAATGGTCTACCCCGATCAGGGCGATGTCTTTGTGGGCGGAGTCCAGGTGCGAAAGGAGAGGGAGAAGGCCCTCCGGAAAATCGGGGCGATTTTCGAGGCTCCGATATTTTATGAGTATTTGTCAGGGTGGAGGAATCTCCAGATTCTGAGTGCCTACTCGGGTGGCGTTTCCAAAAAGGAAATGGAAGAAGCGGTCGAGTGGGTCGGGCTTTCCGGTCGTATCGAGGATCGAGTCGGGAGCTACAGCCACGGGATGCGTCAGCGTCTTGCCCTGGCCCAGGCCATCCTGCCCCAACCCGAGCTCCTCGTTCTCGACGAACCGACGGATGGACTGGACCCGGAAGGTATCGTCGAGTTTCGAACGCAGTTGCTGGAGTTGCGAGAGCGGCTGGGCTTGACGGTCTTGCTGAGTTCGCATCTTCTCGCCGAGGTGGAGCAGGTGTGTGACGAGGTGGTGATCTTGAAAGGAGGGCACAAGGTCTACGAAGGAAAGGCCGGGGGATTGGAGAGCGATCGGGTGCTCTATCGGATTGAGAGTGAAAATCCCGTAGAGACTGCGAGGCTTTGTGAATCTCTCGGAGGCGAGAAAATGGAGGGTGGGATCCTCTTTCCCGAGAATCGATCTGCTTCGGAACTTCTCTCCCAGATCGTGAACGGAGGGGGAAAAGTGTCTCATTTTTCTGCGGAGAGGGATACCCTCGAACAACTCTATCTGCGCTGCAGTGAATCCGACGCGAAGGGGGAGAGCTCATGAAGCTTTTCTTTCAGCAGCTGCGATGGGAACTGTTTCGTCTCTTTGCAAGACGTCGGACCTACATCGGTTTCGCGATTTTCCTGGCCGTCGAAGTGCTCTTCTACTGGCTCTGGACACGAGAAAAGGCGGAAGCCCGAATGGAGGGATTCATCCAGCGGGTCGCCGGGGGATTCGATGAATATTTCTCGGCCCTGACTCTTGCCTTTCTGATCGTCGCCTTCACGATGCTCTTGCTGGGCGTGGTCTTCGTCGCCCTGATCGGTGGTGATATCGTCGCGAAAGAGACTGAGGATGGGAATCTGCGTCTGTTGCTTGTGAGACCCATTTCCCGGTTCCGACTCCTTCTCGTGAAGTTTCTTTCCTGCCAGATCTACACAACAATCCTCTTTCTCTTTGTCGGGGTGACCGCTCTCTGGGTGGGCGTCCTCGGTCGTGGGTGGGGAGGAGGGATGTTGGTCTGGACTCCTGAATTGCCCCGCATCAGTCTCTTTGACTGGGGAGAAGGGATGCAGCGATACTTTCTCGCGATCCTCGGGTTCTCACTCATTTACCTGCCCGTGACTGGGATCGCTTTTTTTCTCAGCTGTTTCAAGATCAAGCCTGCTGCCGCTACGATCGTGACTGTAGCCATCATTGTTTCAGACCGGGTGCTTTCGGCAATTCCGCTACCTGCCTTTGATCCGTATCGGGATTACTTCATTACCGAGCGGATGAATGCGTGGCTGCTCTTGCTCTACCAGGATATTCCCTGGGCTCAGTTCTGGCAGGAGGCCGCTTGGCTTCTTGGAATCGGAGCTACTGGATTCGTGCTCGGGTGGTTGGTCTTCGAGCGTCGCGATGTGAAGTCGTGAGTTCGTGACGCCTCAGCGCACTTCCTTCCAGATCTGGCAGGATTTTGCAATCAAGAGAGTTTCGGAAGAGGACTTGGCCTCCTCTGGAACCGGATTGGCAGAGGCGGTATCGAGGATCAATTCCCAATGCTCTCCCTCGAGCTTGGGAAGGGAGAAGGTCTTGTCTTCGGATCGTGCGTTGAAACAGAAAAGCAGGGCCGCTTCTCCGGTGTCTCCGGGAATGATCATCGAAAAGGCACCCGATTTCTTTCCGTTCCAGTCGGCAGATTTTTTCATGACCCCATCGGGTCGGAGCCAGCACACGTCGGGGAGTCCGGTGGATGGATCCGGGTTTCCGGTGAAGAAGGCATCTCGTCGCAGCGAGGGATGCTGTCTGCGCAATTCGAAAAGTCGGCGCACAAACTCGATCGTAGCGGTGGCTTCCGGGGAATCGTCCCAGGAGATCCAGTTGAGTTCGTTGTCCTGGCAATAGGTGTTGTTGTTTCCCTGCTGGGTTCTTCTTCGCTCATCGCCAGCGAGGAGAAAGGGGACACCCTGCGAAAGAATCAGGGTGGTCAGGAAATTTCGGACCTGGCGGGATCGCAGTTCCCGGATGTAGGGATCGTCGGTGGGACCTTCGATGCCGTGATTCCAGGACAGGTTGTGCGAGTCGCCATCTCGGTTGCCTTCCCCGTTCGCCAAGTTGTGTTTCTCGTTGTAACTGACGAGATCGTTGAGGGTGAATCCATCGTGCGAGGTGATGAGGTTCACACTGGCTGCGGGAGTTCTCCGATTGTGGGAGAAAAGTTGCTCACTCCCGGTGATCCTCGCAGCAAAGTCTCCCATGACATCGACGTCTCCTTTCCAGAACCGCCGAACATCGTCCCGAAACTTTCCATTCAGCTCGCTCCAGTCGTTGGGAAAATTTCCGATCTGGTAGCCGTCCGGACCGAGGTCCCAGGGTTCGGCGATCAGCTTGGTTTGTGACAGCACAGGATCCTGGTGGATGGCTTGAAAGAAAGCGGCCCTTCTCTTGAACATTTTCGGGTTCCGTGCCAGTTCGACGGCGAGGTCGAAACGGAATCCATCGACATGCATTTCCTCGACCCAGTAGCGCATGCTGTCGAGGATGAGGCGGAGACTGCGAGGGTGAGAAACATCGACCGAGTTTCCGCAACCTGTGAAATCCTCGTATCGCTCGGGGTGCTCCGCCACGGTGTGGTAGTAGCAGCGGTTGTCGAGACCTCGGAGCAGGCAGGTCGGCCCCTCAATCCCTGCCTCGCCCGTATGGTTGTAGACCACATCGAGGATGACCTCGAGACCGGCGCGATGGAGCGCTTTCACCATGTCCCGAAACTCGTTCACCGGATCATTGCTGGAGGCATATCGCGCCTCGGGAGCAAAAAATCCGATCGTGTTGTAGCCCCAGTAGTTCACCAGTCCTCGTTCGAGGAGGAAGGAGTCGTCGAGGTGCTGATGGACCGGGAGCAGCTGCACGGAAGTAATCCCGAGATTCCTGAGGTAGTCGATGCTGGCGGGATGCGCGAGACCTGCATAGGTTCCGCGGATCTCTTCAGGAACATCCGGGTTCAGCTTCGAGAAGCCTTTGACGTGGAGTTCGCAGATCGCGGACTCGGTCATCGGGATTTGAGGAAGAGTGTCTCCTTCCCAGTCATACTCCGAAAAGATAGGGACGGCTGCCCGGGGGGCGTGAAAGCCGCTGTCGGCGAGACAGGGATCTCCATCGGGGCGCATCCCTTTCATCGACGCATAGTAGCGGGAAGGTTGCACGATGTGTCTCGCATACGGGTCGAGGAGGAGCTTCGTCTCGTTGAAATAGTGGCTGGATTTCGGTTTCCAGGGGCCCTTCGCGCGGAACCCGTAGGCAGAGCCGGCTGGGATCCCAGTGACCCGACCGAAACAGATATCCCGATACTTGCCGGGAAGCTCGAGGCGATGAGTTTCCCGATTCGGGTTTTCCGGGTCCGTGAACAGGCAGAGAAAGACCGCATCGGCATCCTGGGAGACGACAGCAAAATTCACCGAGCCATCCTCGTGAGCCGTTGCTCCGAGAGGAAAGTGTGAACCACAATCTGGAAGAAAAGTAGGCATTGAGAGACGAAAACGGGCCAGAAACGAATCATGGCCCTTGGCTCGAACCATAGACCTCTTCGCTGGCCTTGCCAGTGCAAACATGGGGCCAGATGAGGAGTCGAATTTCGAGAAAATGGCCAGATTCGGGGAAAATGACAGTTTTGTTATCTCCCTGTTCCCCCATTTGTCATTCCGAGGGAGAAAAGTGGTAGGGATGAAGAAAATCTCCCCCCCGTTCAGTAGGCGCCGGATCTCTCGAAACGAGTCATTCCGCGAAAACCGGATCGCGATCTCTTCTTTGGCTTGTTCTGGGCCTTCTCAGCATTCTCTCTCTCGTGGACGCGAATGCTCAGAACAAACCGAAGGGAGGCGACCGCAACGGAGTTGCTTCCAAAGGTTCTCCCAATGACTTTCGAAAAACGAATCGAGGAGGGCCTGAAGAACAGGAACCCAACATGAAGCGACCAGGAGAGGTTCGGATGGGATTGCGAAAGATTCGGTTCCCCTCGGAGTTCCGAACGATCTTGGGTTATGGGAATAACGCGAGGAATCCTGAGTGGGGAGCCGCCGAGATTCCGTTCCTTCGGAGGACGACGGTGGACTACGGCGATGGAGTCGATTCTCCCTCGGGAGAGAATCGGCCGAACCCCCGGGAGATTTCCAACGCCGTCTGTGCGCAGGAGGAGGATACCCCCGGTGCCCGCCGGGCTTCCGATTTCGTCTGGCAATGGGGCCAGTTCCTGGATCATGACATTACCCTGACTCCTACCAATGATCTCATTGAGCCTTTCAACGTTCCCATTCCCGCAGGAGATCCTTTCTTCGATCCGCAGGGGACTGGCCAGCAGGAAATGGCGCTCGATCGTTCGTTCAGTGAGATCGTCGACGGAATCCGCCAGCAGGTGAATGAGATCACGGCCTATGTCGATGCCTCGAATGTTTACGGATCAGACCAGGAGCGAGCCGATGCATTGAGGCTCGAGGATGGAACCGGTCGACTCGCCGTCAGCGAAGGAGACCTGCTTCCTTTCAATACCGAAGGGCTTCCCAACGCTCCATCCGCGAATGCCCCGAACTTCTTTCTGGCAGGGGATTTTCGAGCCAATGAACAGGTCGGGTTGACCGCGATGCATACGATCTTTGTGAGGGAGCACAACTATTGGGCCGAGCTGGTGGGGCGTTCGAATTCGAGTCTCAGCGGGGACCAGATTTATGAGATTGCGCGCGCCTTGGTCGGGGCCGAGATGCAGGCGATTACCTACAACGAGTTCCTTCCCGTTCTTCTGGGAAGGGATGCCATTCCCAAGTATCGTGGATATCGGGCTGACTTGAACCCTGGAATCACCAATGTGTTCGCGACCGCCTCCTACCGGTTCGGTCACTCCATGCTTTCGTCCGAATTGCTTCGCCTCGATCGACGGATGCGCGAAATCCGCGAAGGGCACCTCGATCTTGCGTCTGCCTTCTTTTCTCCAAGCCGGATTGTGGACGAGGGTGGGATTGATCCGATTCTGCGAGGACTTTCTTATCAGCGTGCTCAGAGGATCGATACCCAGCTGGTTGATGGCGTCAGGAATTTCCTGTTCGGTCCTCCGGGCGCCGGCGGATTCGATCTTGCCACCCTGAACATTCAGCGAGGTCGGGATCACGGCTTACCCGGATACAATGAGGTTCGACGGAATTTCGGCCTTCGCCCGGTGAGAAGTTTTCGAGATATCACCCCGGACCGCGAGGTTCGAGAGAAACTCGAAAGCGTCTATGACAGTGTCGAAGATATCGACGTCTGGGTAGGTGGACTGGCCGAGCCTCCTTTTCGTGGTGGGCTGGTCGGCGAGACGGTGCACGTCATCCTCCGGGAGCAGTTTCTGCGGCTTCGCGATGGAGATCGCTTCTGGTATCAGAATCATCTCGATGAAACGCTCCAGAGCATGATCGAGAAACAGACGCTGGCTCGCATCATCGAGAGAAACACGAAGATTCGAAGTGAGCTGACCGACGATCCCTGGATGGCGAGTGAAAGACCTACCGAGATGATGGGAGGTCCCGGTGGACGTGGGGGCGGCCCAGGAGGTCCGGGTGGCGGTCCTCGGGGAGGAAGGAGATAGAATTTTGGTGCGGGACGATGGGGCCTGGGGTCGGTGTGTGGTTTCACCGAGCCCGGGCCCGCTTTCTGGGGAGAAAACCTTCTTTCCCCCTTCCTGAAAAAGTGATTAGTAGAAGGGCGAACCAGAAAGATGAGAGTCTTAGTTGTCGAAGATCAGGAGAGGATCGCCTCCTTCATTGAAAAGGGCCTCAAAGAACAGGGCTTTGTCGTCGATGTCTGCGGCGATGGGGACGATGGCTATGGCCTGGCGCTCACGGAACCGTATGATGCTATGGTCCTGGATATCATGCTGCCGGGACGGGATGGACTCAGTATTCTGAAGAACCTGCGCAAGAAGGGGATGAGCGTTCCGGTAATTCTCCTTACCGCCCGGGGAGAACTCGACGAGAGACTGGAAGGCTTGAATCTCGGAGCCGACGACTACATGACGAAGCCTTTCTACATCGAGGAGTTGGTTGCGCGACTGCATACCGTGGTTCGTCGAGCCGCCGGAGAAGCTACCCATCTGCTCAAGGTTCAGGACCTCACCATGGACCTCGTCGCGCATCATGTTGTGCGAGGGGAGGAAGAAATCCTGCTCTCGATGAGGGAGTTCTCTCTCCTTGAGTTCCTGATGCGTTCCCCGGGGTGAGTTCTCAGTCGCATGCAGATCTGTGAGCATGTCTGGAACTACAATTTCGATCCCGACACGAACCTTGTGGATGTCTACATCCAGAGGTTGAGAAAGAAGGTGGATAAGGATTTTCCGGAGAAGCTCATCGAAACCGTGAGAGGAGTCGGCTACCGAATTGGGAAACCAGATTCCGCTCGCAGCACTCCGAATCGGGTCTCGGAGGGTGGACCCATGGCATGATTCGTTCCCTGCGACTTCGGCTGGTATTGATTTCGACTCTCGTCTCGGGAGTTGCGATTGTCGGTGTGAGCCTGCTCGCCTGGTATTTCATGGAAAGGGCCGTACGCGAGTCGGTCGATGTTCGACTTGAGGCGATCAGTGGGCGTATCCTCCGCGATCTCCATCCACGGGCAGACCTGCAGCTTCTTGGAAGACGGATCCAGCTCACCCACGAGGACGAAATCCTCGAGAAGCTGTTGCTCCTCCATGTGCAGGACGATGTGAACGATGTGGTTGTCTTTTCCTCGCTGGACGACGGGGAGAAACTTCGAGAACAGTTTCCTCCCGGGTTTCCGCAGAAGCCGGAGATCCCGGGTTCACGACCCAACTGGAACGCCCCGATTTCACCGGGAGCAGGACCGATGAAAGGAGGGAAGCAGGGCAAGGGAGGACCGCCGCGATTCGAAGAGGATTTCCCTCCCCGAGAAATTCCGCCGCCTCCCGGTCGTCGTCCAGACGAGCTGGATTTGACAGAGGAAGAATGGCGAGAGATCGAGCGCGAGTTCTTCGCTCTCGGGCCCCAGCAGCGAAAAGGGGAGAGAAAGGCAGAGGCCTTCGAAACCCGGGGCCGGATGGAATCCCAATACGCAACGATCGATTTCGAAGGCCAGGAGTGGCGTATCGTCGTGTCCCAGGGGAGAGGCTATTCCACGCTTGCAGGACTCGACCTGACGCGATCGACGGCGGAACTGAATCGGTTCAAGAACGGCTTTCTCTTCGGGATTCCTCTCGCGATCCTTTTGATCGGATTCGGAGGCTGGCTGGTAGCGGATCGAGCCCTGCGACCGATTCGGAAGATTGCGGTGATGGCGAGTGATGTCACGGCTCAATCTCTCTCCCAGCGGATCGAAGAAGTCGAGCATTCCGATGTAGAGATCGAGCATCTCATCACGGTCCTGAATGCGATGATGGACCGGCTCGAAACCGGGTTTTCTCATGCGAATCGTTTCAGTGCAGATGTTTCGCATGAACTGAAGACACCGATTACGGTGATGCAGGCGGAGATCGAGACGGCCTTGCAGGAAAGTGTCGCCGACTCTCCCGAAGAGACTCGACTGCTGGTGCTCCGGGAGGAGGTGGGGCGTCTCAAGTCGATCACGCAAAGTCTCATGCTTCTCTCCCAGGCGGACGTGGGCGAGCTGATTCGGAAGTCCGATCCGATTTCCCTTTCCGAAGAATTGCAGTCCCTGGTCGAGGACGCTGAAATCGTCGCCGAGGGGGCGGGGATCTCTGTGGCGGCTTCCCTCTCCCCGGACGTCGAGGTTCGGGGTGATCCTGTCCTCTTGCGCCAGGCCCTTTTGAATCTCATTAACAACGCGATCAAATACAATGTCCCCGAAGGAGATGTGAGCGTCATTCTTACCGTGCCGTCCGATCACGCGATGATCTCGATCGAGAATTCCAGTGAGGGGATTTCTCCCGCCGATCAGGAAAAGATTTTTGATCGCTTCTACCGAGTCGATCAGTCGAGATCCCGTGGTGTCGACGGGTTTGGTTTAGGTCTCAGCCTTGCTCAGGCCGTCGTCAAAGGTCACGGAGGAACAATCGACCTGATCGTGGAGGAGGAGAAACGAACCCGCTTTGAGGTTCGGTTTCCGCTCTCTCGAGGGGACTCGTAGGTGCTGCGGCCGAGTGGCGAGCCTCAAGCGATCAGGTCGTGGAAGACTTTCCCGTGGACGTCGGTGAGTCTGAAGTCTCGACCGGCATAGCGATAGGTAAGTTGCTCGTGATCGAACCCTAGCAGGTGCAGAATGGTGGCATGCAGGTCATGAACATGCATGCGATTCTCGACTGCCTTGAATCCAAACTCATCACTCTTTCCGTATTGGAAGCCGCCTTTGACGCCACCTCCGGCCATCCACATCGTGAAACCGTGGTGATTGTGATCTCGTCCCAACTTGGTGTTCGCGGCGTTCGCACCCGGGGTCGGAAGCTCGACGGTGGGCGTCCGCCCAAATTCACCGCCCCAAATGACGAGAGTATCTTCGAGAAGTCCCCGCTGCTTCAGATCCATGAGCAGGGCCGCGATTGGCTGGTCGGCTTCTTTCCCGAGTTTTCCGTGGTTCTTGGCGATTTCCGAGTGGCTGTCCCAGGGTTGACCAGCGCCATGCCAGACCTGGACGAAGCGGACGCCTCGCTCAACGAGTCGACGGGCAATCAGCATCTGTCGTCCGTGGAGATTTTCTCCGTAGAGTTCCCGGATGTATTCTGGTTCTCGTTCGACATTGAAGGCATCGGTTGCCTCGATCTGCATCTTGTAGGCGAGTTCGAGTGAATGGATGCGAGCCTCGACATCGGGATCGTGGCCTTCGATTTCCTTGTCCTGCCGATTCATCTCCTGGATCAAGTCGATCTGGGATCGCTGGAGGTCACGGGACATGCGCTTGTTGCATATGTCGGGAATCAGTTTGCTGATTTGCGTGTTCTTGGTGTCGATGTGAGTGCCCTGGTAGGCACCGGGAAGAAAGGCGGATCGCCAGTTCTGGGTTTCGACGATGGGAACCCCTCCAGGGCACAGGGAGACGAAGCCGGGGAGGTTTTCGTTTTCAGAACCGAGACCGTAGTTGATCCAGCTTCCCATACTCGGGCGAACGAGGTTGACCCGCTCGGCCCCGGTATTCATGAGCATGAGAGAAGGCTCGTGATTGGGGACGTTGGCATACATCGAGTTGATGATGCAGAGATCATCGATTTGCTCGGCGACCTTGGGGAAGAGATCGCTGGCCCAGATGCCGCTTTGTCCATGCTGGGAGAACTGGAACGGGGACTTCATCAGCGTCCCCGTCTTCCGCTCCGTCCTGAGGTGTTCGCCCGGAATTTCTTTTCCGTGATATTTTTCCAATTCCGGTTTGTAGTCGAACGAATCGACCTGCGATGGACCGCCGTTGGCGAAAATGTGAATGACCCGCTTCGCCCGAGCTGGGAAGTGGGTCTTTCCCGGTGCCAGCGGATTCAGGTCGCGGTTGCCGGCCTGCAGCGAGGAGAGAAAAGGGCTGAGACCGAGCGCACCCATCCCCATCCCGGTACGGGTGAGGAAGTCACGTCTCGAGGTGAAAGAGGAGTTCATAGGGAGAAGCGCGAATGAGATTCGGGAGAATCAGTCGATGAAGAGAAAGCGATTGGTGTTGAGCAGGGCATGCGCGTAGGCGCTCCATGGCGTCGCAGGGGTCGCCGGACCGGAGAACGATTCAGACAGTCCCCATTTGGGCCAACGACCTGCCAGGTCGATGACTTGCGGGCTCCATCGAACCGAGTCGAAACTGGAGTTATTCTCGTGCGGATCGACGATGAAATAGAGGCTTTCGTCCTTCGACACGGCGACCTCGCGAACCCCGGCCGGAAACTGTTTCTGATCCGGTCCCAGAACCTGGTCGAAGAGGCTCCCAGAAGTCTCCCCGAAGATCCGAACCCGGACTCCGTTTCCTTTGCCTACCGAAGCACGCTGGATGACCCCGCGAATCGTAACCCGGAGGTCTTCCGGGGCACGCCAGCGATAGATCGCGCTTTCCTTGGCGGTGTATCCAGGGTGGGTGGCACCAGCCTCGGCGTAGAGATAACTGCGGGGATCATCTTTCAAGGGATGTTCCTTCGCGATCTGCCAGCGCTTTCCGGTCCAGTGCGGAAAGGGGGTGAAAGTAACCTTGGCGGACTCATCGTCTACCGAGCCCCATCCATAGCTCCACTCCGTATTCGTCTGGCGCGGGCCGAGACGTTCCGTTTCGCTGGCAAAGGAGGAGAGAAAGCTCTCGGCGAGGACGCGATCTTTTTCCCTGGGGTCGGAGGCAAAGATCTCGCGGTGAAGAAACTCGAGCCCATCGTCCTTGGTTTCGGCCTTCTCGGCGAGACGAGTGGCATGATTCTGAACAAACTCGCTGTTGAGGGTGAACAGAGCCTGCATCGGGATCGTCGTGTTGGGGCGTTTTCCGGTGGTCTCCTGCGGATTGGAGAAATCGAAATTCCGAAAGATGGGATTCAGGTTCTGGCGATCGATGAACGCGTAGACCGATCTCCGGTTGGAGTAGGGCGGCTCGAGGATCTTGACGGCCCGACCATACATCTGCGTGTCGAGGGCTCCTGAGACCGTGAGGATCCCGTCGCGAAGTTGTTCCAGTTCGAGGCGCTTCCGATCGAACTTCCAAAGAAGGCGGTTCTCGGAATCGACGAGAACATTGGCCTCCGCATGCGGGTTCCGGGAATCCTGTCGCCATGTCTCCGAAGTGAGAATGAGTTCGTGGAGCTTCTTGATCGACCATCCGTTCTCGACAAACCAATGAGCCAGGTAGTCGAGCAACTCGGGGTGGTCCGGCTTTTCCCCCAGCATGCCGAAATCATCGATGGAGCGGACGATCCCTTCGCCGAAATGCCACATCCAGACGCGATTGACGATGTTGCGAGCCGTGAAGGGATTGCCTGCGTCCGCGATATCCCTGGCCATTTCCAATCTTCCTCCCGAGGAGTAGGAATTCGGTTCACCATCGCTGGCGATGGTGAGAAACCGGCGCTCGACAACATCACCCTTACGGGCCGGGTTTCCGCGGATGTAGACCTGTTGCCCCGAGGGGTTCTTCCTCTGTTTCAGGATGATGGCCTTGTCGGCTTCCATGCCGGCGTCGGCGACAAACTTGTCGACCACTCGCTGCTTGTTCTGGAGTTCCCGGCGCGAGGCGCGATCCAGCTTGGTCATAAGTCGAGAGCGGTCGCTGGCCAGTTCCGGATTCTCCTTCGCGATCTTGGCCAATTTCGGTGCGAGAAAGTCCTCCACGACCTTCTTTTTCTTGGCCAGCTCCGCGAGATACTTCTCATGCTCCGGACCTGACTTTTCCTCTCCGATGACAGGAAAGCCGGTATCCATGGAGTTCGAAAAGACGCTGTAGAGACCGTAGTATTCGGAAGTAGGAATGGGATCGATCTTGTGGTCGTGACAACGCGCACAGGCGACGGTCAGGGCCATCATGCCGCGGAAGGTCGTGTCGATGCGATCGTCGACGACCAGCTCGGTCCTGCCATTCTTGCTCAGGGTGAGAAATCCCATCGCGGCGAGGTGATGTTTCTCCGGGCTGTTTGCTTTGACGAGCTGCTCCGCTGCGAGTTGGTAGAGAAGGAACTGGTCGTAGGGGATGTCCTCGTTGAAGGCCCGGATCAGCCAATCGCGATAGGTGTAGCTGTAGACAAACCGGCGTTCGCGGCCACCGGCCTCGTACCCCTTGGTGTCGGAATAGCGCGCCACATCCATCCAATGCCGCGCCCAGCGTTCGCCATAGTGAGCCGAACCGAGAAGACTTCGAATCAATTCGGGCCATGCCTCTTCGTCCGGGCGGGGATCGTTCACGAAGGCCTGGACGTCGTCATAGCGGGGAGGGAGACCGAGCAGGGTGAAGTGGAGGCGACGATAGAGAGTGGCCCGGTCCGCTCGAGGGGCAGCCTTGAGTCCTGACTCGCGATGCGATTCCCGGACGAAGTGATCGATAGGATGAACGCCTTCGGGAATGGACTGGGGAGCGACGGGTTGAAAGGACCAGTGGTTCTCCGGGTCCATTTCGTCCGTGTTCGCCTCTTCCGGCCAGGGGAGCCCCATTTCGATCCACCGCGTCAGGTTGGCGATGTCTTCCGCGGCGAGCTTTTCGCCGTCCTTGGGCATGGGCAGGATGTCTTTCCCCCCCGTATGAGAAATTGCCTGGACGACCACGCTGGCGGCAGGCTTCTCCGGGTTGATGATTTTGCGGTAGTCCGACCCCTTGAGCCAGCCTTTGCGATGGTTCAGCTGCAATCCCACCTTGGCTTTCGTGCCGGTGTGACATTCGAGACAGTTGTCAGCCAGCACGGGACGGATCGAATTTTCGAAAAACTGGATTTGCTCGGAGGAAAACTCCGGCTCCTCGGCAACAACAGAAAGTGTCCACGTCAGGCTGCCGAGAGCGACGAGGAGGGATCGGGGAAAACTGGAGCAGGAGAAGGTCATGAGAAGACGGCGAGGGATGAGCCTTTCGGGCGAGAGCGTCATTCCTGAAATAACCTACGCAATCCCCACCGTTCTGCGTCCGAAAGCGGTTCACGCGATGCCGTCACTTCTTTCGGGACGATGATTTCGGGATTGAATAATTCAGCACGTTGTCCACAATTCCCCCCTTTGCTGAACTGCTTCTCACTATGACTGACTCAACGGTATCCAAAGACAACAAGAAACTCTTCTGGGCCTGCTTCGTGGCCCTCGTCGCCACCTCCTTTGTATTCGGAGTTCGATCGACCCTGATCGGAAGCCTCGGCAAGGAGTTCGATCTCTCCCAGACCGAGATCGGTCAGATCCTCGGGGTCGGTCTCTGGCCTTTTGCTTTCAGCATCATCCTCTTCAGCCTCATTATTGATAAAATCGGCTACAAGACCGCTGCTTTCTTTGCGGTCGGCTGTCACCTCGTTTCCATCATCTGGACCTTGAATGCCGACGGCTACTCGGATCTTTACTGGTCCACCTTCATCGTCGCGATCGGAAACGGCACGGTGGAGGCATTCATCAACCCGGTCACGGCGACGATTTTCAACAAGGAGAAATCGAAGTGGTTGAACATTCTCCACGCAGCCTGGCCAATGGGCCTTGCGCTTGGCGCTCTCTTCACGATCCTCCTCAGCATGGGCGATGTGAGCTGGCGGATCCAGTTCGCGATGTGTCTCATTCCAGTTGTGATCTACGCGATTCTCGTCATCCCTCGGAAATTCCCCGAGCAGGAGCGTGTTGCGGCGGGAGTGACCTATCGAGAAATGTTGCAGGAAGTCGGAGGGATCGGTTTCTTCATCATGGGCTGGCTCGTCACCGTGGGCGTCGCCCAGATGACCGGGGTAAATCTCGCCTGGTTTGTTTCTCTTGGGATCGCCGCAGTGGTGGGAGTTCTTGCCGGCATCTATACCCGCTCACTCGGAAACTGGATGTTTATTCTCATCCTTGTCACGATGGGACCGCTGGCCACGACCGAGCTGGGAACCGATACCTGGATGCAGCAATTGCTCGAAGGGGATCTCGGGGCACAGCTCGCCGGTTGGATTTTCATCATGATCTCGGTCATCATGACGGTGTTGCGTTTCTACGCCGGACCGATCGTGCACAAGTTTTCCTCGATCGGATTGCTGGTGATCAGTGCCGCGCTGGCGATCCTCGGTCTCCTTTGTCTCTGGAAAGCGGCAGGCATGGTTCTCATCGCAGCTGCCATCCTCTACGCTTTCGGAAAAACCTTTCTCTGGTCGACCACTCTCGGGCTGGTCTCGGAGCAGTTTCCGAAAGGGGGCGCTTTGACCTTGAACGGAGTCTCCGCCGTTGGCGTTCTCGGGATGGGCATTCTCGGGGCTCCCCTCATGGGCTACTTTCTCGACAAAGGAGTCGACACGGATCTCAAGGAGGTTCCTGCCATCTACGAGAAAGTCGCAGGCCCGGAAAAAGACACCATGTTCGGAGCGCTGCCGTCCCTGGATAGTGCTGCTGTCGACGCTCTCGAAGGAGAGGAGAAGGATACTTTCGAACGGGTGCGAAACGAGAACAAGAAAGAGGCATTCTTGAGGCAATCCGTTCTTCCTGGTTTTCTCCTGCTGTGCTACCTCTTGCTCTTCTTCTACTTCAAGGCCCGCGGTGGCTATCGCCCGGTGGAACTGGAAGGTGGTGGGACCGCAGGGCATTGATTCTCGGCGATCGCGAGACTGGATTTCACTCCCGTTCCGCCCAAAAATGAAACAAGCAACCCGGCTGACAAGCGCAGGAAAAACCCCCGTAAAACCTGCAAAAGACTTGTAGTCAACCGGGTTGCTGTCTGGTTTCAACCCTTTGTTCGAAGATCGAGGACCTTCGAACGAGTTCTTTAAAGAGCACCCCGCGTGCCAACTTGAAACGAAAAGAGAGTGGCCATGATCGATAGTTCACAAAGCGCTCCCATCGTGCGAGTTACGACCCGGGAAGATGTTCCCGATCTGGTGCAGATGGTTCGCGAACTCGCCGAATTCGAGAAACTTTCGGATCTCATGGTCGCTTCGGTGGCCGATTACGAGAAGGCTCTTTTCGGAGAAACCCCTGCTGCAGAGGCTCTCGTCGCCGAGGTCGATGGCCAGCTCGTAGGGTATGCGATCTTCTTTTCCACTTTTTCCAGCTTCCTTGGAAAGGCTGGGATCTGGCTCGAGGATCTCTATGTCCGTCCGAAATTTCGCAAGCTGGGGATTGGGAAAGAGCTGCTCTTCTCGGTCGGAGATATCGCCGAAGCAAGAGGAGCGGGTCGCTACGAGTGGTGTGTCCTCGACTGGAATCAGAACGCGATCGATCTCTACACCCAGGTGGGGGGCGAGATCCTCGAGGAGTGGAAAATTGTGCGTTTGGAGAGCGACGGGCTTCGTAGTCTTCGGAAAAGGAGTCGATGAGCATTGCAGAGAACCTGGCCGAAGTGAACGAGACCGTGAGAGCGACCGCGCTCTCCGCCGGTCGCAATCCGGCAGAAGTCCGACTTGTCGCGGTCAGCAAGACCTGGCCCGCGGATCGGATCGCGGAAGCGGCGGCAGCCGGGCAGATCATTTTCGGAGAAAACAAGGTGCAGGAGATTCTCGAGAAAGTACCCGCTCTTCCCGACCATCTCGAATGGCATCTCATTGGCACCCTGCAGAAGAACAAGGTGCGAAAAGTTCTGCCCCTCTGTGCGATGATTCACAGCATCGATTCTCTTTCGCTTGCCGAGCGGGTGAATCGCATTGCGGAAGATCTCGAGTTGCGTCCACGCCTCCTCCTGCAGGTCAATGTCGCGGGCGATGAGGCCAAGTCCGGGTTTTCTCCCGAGAAGATTCGCGAGGAGTTCGAGACCATCCTCGCCTTGCCCCGGATCGAGGTCGCCGGACTCATGACCGTGCCGGCGTTCGCGGATGACCTGGAGGAAGTTCGTCCTTTTTTTGCCCAGCTTCGGAGCCTGCGAGATGAACTGGTCGAGAAGCATGATTGTGCTCTTCCCGAGCTGTCGATGGGAATGAGCCACGACTATCGGATTGCGATCGAGGAGGGAGCCACTCTCGTCCGGGTGGGATCCTCCATCTTTGGACAACGCGACTATTCGCAGGGCTAGATCGAGCTCCAGTCCGAAACTGGCGCTCCAATTTGAAACTCGCGGGTGAGTCTGAAGCTCGCATCGGGAAGAAAAACCGGAAGAATGCGCGATTTCGCCGTTGCCGGGTCTTCGATTTTTCGACAACATCCGACCTTTCACTCTCAAGATCTATGAGCACCGATACCAAGCGATCCCCGATGCTGTCTCTCAGCGTCATGATGTTTCTCCAGTTCTTCACCTGGGGGGCGTGGTTTGCGACTCTCGGCCAGGCCCTGGGGTCGAACGATCTTGTCGATGCAATCGGGAGGGCCTACGAATCGGCTCCCTGGGGGGCGATCATTGCTCCTCTCTTCCTTGGTGTGATCGCGGATCGATTCTTCCCTTCGCAGTTCGTCTTCGGCGTTCTTTTCCTGATCGGGGGTGTTTTTCTCTACCTCGCGGGGATGGCTGGTCAGGCAGGCGATGCGGACAAGGTCGTCTTCTACTGCATTGCTCACATGCTTTGCTACATGCCGACCCTGGGCCTCGGAAATACGATTGCCTTTGCCAATATCGAAAGGGTCCAGTTTCCCAAGGTCCGGGTCTGGGGGACCATCGGGTGGATTGTCGCGGGGCTCACGATCGGCTTTCTCGGGTGGTCGTCCAGTCTGCAGATTTTCCAGCTCGGGGCCGTCAGTGCGATTGCTCTCGGTGTATTTGCTTTCTTTCTCCCTCACACTCCGCCACCTGCGAAAGGGGAGAAACTCGACCTGAAGGCTCTTCTCATGGTCGATGCCTGGAAACTTCTCGCCAAGCCAGGCTTTCTCGTCTTCATCATCTGTTCGGGGCTGATCTGTATCCCTCTGGCCTACTACTACGGCCTCACCTCGAACTTCCTCGCCACCTCTGGTTTCGAGGAGGCCGGTTCGACGATGACGATTGGACAGATGTCCGAGATCATCTTCATGCTCCTGATCCCATTCTTCTTCCGGAGGCTGGGGGTCAAATACATGATCCTCGTGGGGATGCTCGCCTGGGTCGCTCGCTATCTCCTTTTCGCCTTCGGCGCTCCCGACCAGGTGGCCTGGATGCTGTTCCTCGGAATCGCGCTTCACGGGATCTGCTATGACTTCTTCTTCGTTACCGGCTTCATGTATACCGACAAGGTCGCTCCGAAGGCCGTCAGCGGTCAGGCGCAGAGTCTTCTCGTTTTCGTGACCCAGGGAATCGGGATGCTGATTGGATTCCGCTTTGCAGCGAACAAGTTCGGAGAAACCGTGACGCAGTATGAGCCGCTCGATGCCGCGATCAAGGAGGCCCGTCCTCCCCAGGATCTCAGCGCCGGAGAGAAACTCGCCAAGCTCTTCTCCGTCGATATGCCCGAGTCGGTCGACTCCGAGCTTCTTTCCTCTACGATGGAACAGTGGAAGGAATTCTGGATCTTCCCTGCGATCATGGCTGCAGTGATCTCGGTGATCTTTTTTGTCGCGTTCTGGGACAAGACCAAGGTCACGGAGGAAGATCTCGAGGATCTCTAGACTCGAATTTCTCCGGAATTCGATACCGACCAGACAGGGTTGAATCAAGGACTCGACCCTGTTGCCTGAAGTGATGAACTGGCGCGTTGCAGGGATCAATTTCGATCATTTTCACATGGGGGATCTCCTCCGGATGGCTCATGAGCACCCGGATGTCGAGATCGTCGGAATCTGCGACGAAAAGCCGGAGCGGATGGAGGAGGCGATCGGGAATTTTTCTCTTTCCGAAGACCGGGTTTTTACCGAGGTCGAGTCTTGCCTCGAGCGCACGCAACCCGATCTCGTGATTCTCTGTCCCGCTGCGGCGCGGCATGCCGAGTGGGTGGAGAAAGTGGCTCCGGCCGGGGTCCACATTCTCATGGAGAAACCTTTTGCCTCCTGTCTCTTCGACGCCGATCGGATGATCAACGCAGTGGAGGCGACGGGGAAGCAGCTTGCGATCAACTGGCCTTTGCGATGGTGTCGATCGCACGCCAAGACCTACGAAGTGATTCGGTCGGGAGCGATTGGCGACGTCGTCGAAGTCCATTTCTACGACGGGAATCGCGGCCCCCTTTGGCATGGGGCCGACAAGATCGAGAAAGAACCGACCGAGGAAGAAAAGGATCAGAGCTGGTTCTACCAGCGAAGCGAAGGTGGAGGCAGCCTCCAGGATTACCTGGGATATGGCACGACTCTCGGGACCTGGTTCAACGGTGGAACGAAGCCGGTCGAAGTCATGGCGATGTGGGATCTCGAGAGCAACGGACTCGAAGTCGACGAGCACAGCATCACGGTGGCGCGGTATGAAATCGGCCTGTCCAAGTTCGAGACGCGGTGGGGAACGTTCTCCGATCCGTGGACTCGTCAGCCGCAACCGAAATGCGGTTTCGTCATTCGGGGATCCGCAGGGACGATCTCCAGCTACGACTACGACGACTTCATCACGGTGCAGACTCCGGGATGGCCGGAAGGAGAGCGAGTCGAGGCTCCGGAGTTGTTTGCTCCACGGTCCAACCCCGTCGAATATTTTATTGATTGTCTCGAGTCCGGGAGGCCGGTCGAAGGGCCATTGAGTGTCGAGACATCTCGCATCGGTCAGCAGATCGTCGACACCGCTTTCCAGAGTGCGGAGCAGGGGCGGGCGCTTCCCCTGGTGGGGGAGTGAACGATTTGATTTCGAGGGTCGATCTCGTCGCCGGTATTTCCTCCGCTTGCTTTTGCCTTGGAATGGCGTAGTCCTTTTCCAAGACATGATCTCTCCTCTCCAGTCGAAACCTGCTCACGGCCCAGCGCTTCTCGTTGGTCTGGTCGAGCGAATTTGGGTTCGCTGATTGTTCCACGAGGTTGATCCTGTCTCACGCTTTCTCTTTGTCGATTCGACGCACGCGTTCTCACTGGTTTGACCTCCCTGGTCATCCCGCATTATGAAAACGCCATCGACACTCCCTGACACGATTCCCAACGCTTCGACGCGACGCGGGGTTATCGTGATGCTGGTTTCCGTTCTGGCGTTCACCATCAACACCCTGCTGCTCCGTTATCTCAGTGGAGAAAGCCGGGGTATTGGTCCCGAGGTCCCCTTGCTGTTCCGGGCCATGATCGGGATGATTCTCGTTTTCGCCTTTTTTCGTGGGCGGCGCCCGACCCGCTTGGTTCCGGTCTTCAAGGATCGGCTTCTCATCCTGCGGGGGGTGACCGGGTTGCTGGGCACCGCGGCCTACTACTGGACGGTGCCGGCGCTTGGGGCCGGAATGGCGACCTTGATCTGCAACACCTACGTCATCTTTGCTTCGCTCATCGCCGTTCTCGCCCTGGGTGAAAAACTCACCGTGGCTCGCTTTGCCTGGTTGGGAGTCTCCTTTGTCGGAATCATTCTCCTCGTCGGGCCGAATGCCGATGTGGAGAATTTTGGGATCGGATTTCACGAGATTCTCGCCATCGTCGGAGCGATTCTCGCGGCTTCCTCCGTGGTCCTCGTTCGCCGGCTTGTTGCCGACTACTCGATCGGGACGATCTATCTCTCGCAGTGTGTCTGGATCTTTCTCCCCTTGGTGTTCCTGGCGGGACCCAAGCTCCTCGAATTGGGAGGGGGAGATATCGTCATGCTCATCATTGCTGGAGTTGCCGCCGGGTGGGGGCAGCTCGCGATGAACGAAGGTTATCGTTGCCTCTCGGTTTCAGCAGGGGCGTCCCTGCAGATGCTCTGGCCCGTGCTGACAACGACGGGAGGATTCCTTCTCTTTGGCGAATCTTTTGTCGCCCTTCAGATCCTCGGTGCCATTCTCATCCTCGCCTCGGTGTGGAGGGTGTCGGTGAAGAAGTAGGATCAGTCGATCTCTCGCGGAAGAAAGTGATGGGCGCTGAGAGCCGCGGCGCCCATCGCTCCACTGAATTCGCCATGGGCGACGAAGTCGATCGGGGGCGTGGTGAAATAATGTCCGGTCAGGGATTCCGAAGTGGCAGAGCGGAGAGGTTCGAGATAGTCGGGTCCCAGTTTTTCGAATTCTCCCGCGATCGCGACCCTTTCGGGATCGGTCAACTGGATCAGACGAGAAAGAGCATCTGCGTGGTGAGCAATCAACTCCGAAAGCAGTTCGTTCGCGTCGGAATCATTGTCCTGGCAAAGAGACGCAAATTCGTTCCAGCTTTCGAAACCCTCATCGAGCGCCCGCTGCACCGTGGCGATTTCTTCGAGATTCCGCGAGCCGGGAGGCATCGAGTCTTTCCATCCGCGAATTTCTCCGGCCATTTCATGGTGTCCCCGAAGAAGCCTCCCCTCGGAGATGACGGCTGCCGATATACCCGTCCTGACATTGAGACAGAGGAGGTGTTCCGTCGCGGTGGGGTTGCCCAGTGAATACTCTCCGAAGGCAATGCTGCGGGTGTTGTTCTCGATCACGGCTTGCTCACGGGGCAGCCCCAGTTCGGAAGGGAGGTCGACCTCTTCCCAACCCTGGATATACGGATAGGAGAGAGCGATCTGATCCTCACGGAGTACTCGCCCAGGAATCCCGAATCCGTATCCGAGGAGGGGGCCGGGATTCCAGCTCTCCGGCCCCTTCGTCAGCAGGGAGGCAAGAATCCCGATGACCTGATCTTTTTTTGCTGGAGTGGGAATCCGCAGTCGGATTTTCGCGACGGCCCGCAGGTCGAAGTCGGTCTCGACGGCATAGACATACCGGGCATCGAAATCGAATCCGAGAAACGATCCCACATCGCTTCGCAGGCCGAGAAATCGTCGTGGCCTGCCTGCTTCGGATCGGGTTTCGTGTCCGGTTTCCTCGAGGAAGCCTCGCTCGATGAGACTGTCGACACGACGTCCTGCAGTCGAGCGAGCCACGGCCAGTTTCTCGGCCAGATCCCGTCGTGAGATCGCAGGCTCCTTGCGAATCTCACGGAGGATCAGTTGTTCCAGGACAGCGGGGTCCATGGAGTGGCAAGTGCCCTACTCGGGCAATTCCTTCCCTTTGGTTTCCGGCATGAAGAGGATGATGATGGCACCGAGGAGGAAGAAGCCACCGAGATAGGTCACCGCAGTCGTGAGTTCCATTGAGGCTTTCATGCTCCCGGAAAGACCGAGGACGGTGAAGGCGGCGATGATGCGGCCTCCATTGAACCCGACACTCATCCCGGTCGCTCGGAGGCGATTGGGAAACAGTTCGGGGAAATAGACCGCATAGCCGGCATGCATTCCAAGCGTGAAGAATCCGAAGATCGGTAGGAGAACCATCAGCACCGTGTAGCTCGTCGGAACAAAGCAGGTGATCGGGGTGATGATGAAAGCGGCGATGTGGAAGAGAACGAAAGCCTTCTTACGTCCGATCCGGGCCGAAATGGGTCCGAAGAGGACAAGGCCCAGTCCTCCCCCGATGGTCTGGATGATTCCGTAGGCGAGCTTCGCCTTTTGCGAGGCTTCGGCGGGATCGACTCCATCGGCGATGAGACGTTCGCGAGCGAGATCCTGACCCGCGATGGTCACGGCCCAGAACGTACCAAGCCCGACGGCGGCCAGCAGCATCGCGCCAATCGCTCGCCCGTTCCAGGGCGCTACCGAAAACAGTTCGATCAGGCTTCCTTGTTTCTGCTTGCCTGACTGAGCCGCCTCGCGGGCTTCCTTCCACTTGTCCGGCTCCTTCACTGCGACCCGCACCCAGACGATCAGTAGGGCCGGGAGAACTCCGATGAGGTAGGCATATTGCCAGTTCGTGTTGACGAGGTAGGCGGCGATCGCTGCGAGCCAGGTTCCTACGACTGATGAAGCGTGAAAAATGCTCGATGCCTGGGCACGCGCCTTTTTCGGAAAGACTTCCGAGACGAGGGCGGCTGCGACGGCCCATTCTCCTCCGACCCCCATGGCCACGAGGAATCGAAGCACCGAAACATGCCAGAGTTCGGTCGCGAAATAAGTGAGTCCCGAAAAGACGGAATACATCAGGATCGTCACGATCATGATGGAACGCCGCCCAAAGCGATCCGCGAGGATGCCGAAAAGAATCCCGCCTATCGTGCCGCCGAGGAGGAAGACACTGAGAAACCACTCTCCGTATTTCTTCACATCCGAACTTCCCAGCTCTTGTCCGAGGATGTCGGCGAGCATGTCGCCTCGTGTCAGGTTGAAGATCTGGCCTTCGTAGACATCGAAGATCCAGCCTGCGGAAGCGATGATCAGCACCAGCCACTCGTAGCGAGTGATCCCCTGATACCATTTTGTGTTTTGATTCAAGTCGGTGGACATGGTCGTGAACTGAGAGGGTTGGGTAGTTCGGAATGAGGTTGTTTGGAGAAGGAGTAAACAGGGTTTGGTGAGAGAGTAAACCCTGTTGTGTCAGGCGTGATCAAGGAGGTCAATACCAGACTTCGAAGGGATCGGTGACTCCGGGGATGGCAACGGGGTAGCGACCCTCTGCGTCGGGTTCGACAGGAGCCGGGGAGGAGAAGTCGACGAGATCGTTTGGCACGAGGGTTTGGTTGGATGCCATCGCATCTTCCCAGGTCACGTCCTGGCCGGAATAATTCGACATCCGGCCGAGAATCGCGGTCATGGTGGCGTTCGCTCCCCGTTCCGCTTCGTTGTAGGGAAGGTCCTGCCGGATCGCTTCAAAGAACGGGTAGTGCTCGAGTTGATGGCCGTCTTCGTTTTTCCGAAAGCGCTTGCTGGCCTGGTTCGGTCCGGTGATGGTGAACTCACGCTGCATGAGGTCGGCCCGTCCCAGTGTCCCGATCGCGGACTCGCTGATGTCGCGCTGGCAATTCGGAATCTGTCGCGCCTGGCTGTAGAGCATCGTCCCGTCCGCATACTCGTATTCGACAAAGTGGTGATCGTAGATCTGCCCATTTTCAGGAGCATTCCGGACCTCCCGCCCTCCCATTCCGCGGGCTTTGACCGGATGCTGTTCTCCCTTGATCCAGTTGGCGACGTCGAGGTTGTGGACGTGTTGCTCGACATTGTGATCGCCGGACAGCCAGGTGAAGTAGTACCAGTTCCGGATTTGGTATTCCAATTCGCTCTCGCCTTCCATGCGTGGTTTCCCGGGACGGGAAGATCCGTTCCAGAGCGCCCTCATCGTGAGCACATCTCCGATTGCTCCATCCTGAATTCGCTGAATCCACTCCTGGTAGCCGGGCTGGTGACGGCGTTGCAGACCGACACCTACCTTCAGGTTTTTCGCTTTGGCGACCTTGGCGGCTTCGAGGACCTGCCGGATGCCGTTCACATCACTCGCCACCGGTTTCTCCATGAAGACATGTTTCCCCTGGCTGACCGCCTCGGCAAAATGCTGGGGGCGGAATCCCGGTGAGGTGGCGAGAATGACCACGTCGCAGTCGGCGATGACGCGCTTGTAACCCTCGAAATCGGAATACCGTCGTTCCTCAGGGACTTCGATGCGGCCCGGCTTGTTCTTGTCCAGAATCTCCTTCGCCTTGTCCATGACGTTGCGATCGACGTCACACATCGAGAAGAGGGTCACCTTGTCATCTGCCGTGAGCGCCTGATTGGCGGCTCCCGCCCCGCGGCCGCCGCAGCCGACGAGTCCGAGTTTCAGAGTTTCGTCCCCGTTGGCAGCGTGAACGGGGCGGCCCGAAGCGAGGGCGAGCGTGATCGAGGCGGCGGAGAGAGTCGAAGCTTTTTCGAGCACCTCTCTCCGGCTTGGTAGCGGTTTTTTTGTGGGGGAAGTCATCTGTTGGCTTTCAGGACGCAAGCTTGTAGCAAAAAGAATATTTTGTTGCAAATGAAATTAATAACCGGTATTTCCGTTTTACCAGGCACTTCAACATGACTCAATCTTCCAATCACACGGGTTCCGGTCAGGCAGCGTATGCCTGGGCTGAGCACTTGATCTGGATGGAAGGCGGGGAGCCGGTCGAGGCAAAACCGAGAGAGTCCGTCGTTCCGGGGATAGCGCTTGCGGTGGGCCTTGCTGTCGTGGCGTTTGCGGTTCATCGCTGGGTCGCGGGAAGTGGAAGCGCGTTGGCGAAACTTCTCGACCCGATTCTCCTCAGCATGTTGCTGGGGCTTCTCGTCGGCAATGCCTTCGGGCGCGGTTTTCTTCTCCCCGGGATGAGTGTGGCCGTGCGGCGCCTTCTTCCAGCGGGAATTGTCCTCCTCGGTGCGCGAATGGATTTTCTGGAAGCACTCCGGGTCGGGCTTCCCGGTCTTGCGATGAGTGTGGCCGTGGTCGGTTTGGCCATGCTGTTGCTCTACGGGCTGGGCCGGGCGCTTGGTCTCGATCGAACGCTTGCCTGCCTGCTCGGGGTGGGGACCGGAATCTGCGGAGGAACTGCTATCGTTGCGGTTGCCCCGATCCTGAAAGCGAAAGAGCGGGACATCCTTGTGGGAGTCGGGCTCGTGACCTTGATCGGGCTTGGGGCCATGGTCGTGCTTCCACCCGTCGCGACAGCCCTCGGATTTTCTCAAACCCAGTTCGGTCTTCTTGCAGGGCTTACGATTCACCAGACACCCCAGGTGATTGCGGCCGGTTTTGCCTATGGAGACGAGGCCGGTCAGGTCGCCACCGTTGCCAAGTTGGCCCGCGTCTGTCTCCTTGCGCCGGTCGCGGTTGCGCTCGGATGGTGGATGGCGCGGAAGTCCGGGGCAGGTGAGCCGAAACGAAAATGGTATTCACTGCTTCCCGGATTTGCGCTGGGATTCCTGATTCTCGCAGCGATCCGAACGCTGGGACTTCTTCCCAACCTGGAAATGACCTGGGAAGCGGAGGGACTTGTTGCGGGCAGGGGACTCTCTTTCAGCACCGCTTCTGTGATCAAGACCGCCTCCACGTTTCTTCTCGCGGTGGGAATGGTCGGCGTCGGATTCCAGACCCGCTTTTCCCAGGCCGCGAGCATTGGGCTGCGCCCCGTGATCGCCGCCGTTCTCGCTTCCCTCATCATCGGATTGCTTGTGCTCGCAATGCTCCGAATCTTTTTCTAACCGAAACCCACACCCAAGCTACCCATGTCAGACACACTTCCTCCCATTACGATCCGCACTTCCGACCGCAAGGTGGAGATGGCCTGGTTCTCGGCTCTCTGCGCCGACGACTACGAGTTTCTCGGGGTCCCCGACGGCAAGCTTCGCAGCAGTTTCGAACATTGCGGCGATATCGTGAAAACTTCCGACCGTCTCGGGTATCAGAATATTCTGCTTCCGTCAGGATTTGTCGTGGGGCAGGAGCCACTCCCGTTTGCCGCAGCGATGGCAGCGCAGACCGAGCAGATCAATCAGCTTATCGCGGTCCGGATGGGGGAGATTCATCCTCCGATGCTGGCCCGCCATCTCGCGACGATCGACCACATCGCGGAGGGCCGCATGGCCGTGAATATCATTTCCTCCGACCTTCCCGGAGAGAGAGTGGAAAGTGAGGCGCGCTACGCGAGAGCGCGTGAGGTCATCGAGATTCTCAAGCAGTGCTGGACGCAGGACGAGGTCAATTTTTCCGGGGAGTTCTACAACCTCCAGATCCCGAACACCGACGCGGTCAAACCATACCAGCAGAATGGGGGACCTTTGCTCTACTTCGGAGGGATTTCTCCCGGAGCCAAGGCACTCTGTGCCGAGCACTGTGATGTTTTCCTGATGTGGCCGGAGACCGAGGAGCGACTTACCGCGACCATGAGCGAGATGAGTTCGCTCGCGGCCGGATTCGGCAGAAAGATCGATTTCGGATTGCGGATTCACATGATCGTTCGCGAGACGGAGGAAGAAGCCCGTGCTGCCGCGGATCGCCTCATCTCGAAACTCGATGCCGACAAGGGAGAGGAAATCAAGAACCGTTCCCAGGACAGCAAGTCGGCCGGAGTGCAGCGTCAGGATGAGCTGCGCGCGCAGTCCGAGAACGACTACATCGAAGACCATATCTGGTCCGGAGTGGGGCGGGCTCGGTCCGGTTGCGGAAGTGCCATTGTCGGAAACCCGGACCAGGTCTATGAGAAGTTGCAGCGCTACATCAACATGGGAATGCGGGCCTTCATTCTCTCGGGCTATCCACATCTCGACGAGTGCGAACTCTTTGCGAATCATGTTCTTCCCCGGCTCGACACGACCAAGCTGAATATCGACCAGGGCCGACTTCCGGCCGAAACTCCGGAGACGCCGCTGACCTTTGCCGAGAGGAGATAGCGGGGGTGGAATCGCTTCTTTACAGATCGCCGCCCTCTGTTTCAGACTGCGCCCCATGAAGTTTCCGACTCTTTCTTTCGCACTGATCTTTCTCTCGCTTTCCGCTGCTGGCGGTGATCTCAAGATCGAGGGCAAGGTGGCCTTTGTCGAAGGGCCGGCCTGGCGAGCCGACGGGAATGTGTTTTTCACCGACATCGAGAACAATCGGATCATGCGTCGGGATCCTTCGGGCAAGGTCCAAGTCTTTCGTCATCCTTCGGGGCGGGCGAATGGACTGGCCTTTGACCGTGAAGAGCGGTTGCTCGCCTGTGAAGGTCACCGTGAAGGAGGAAATCGCCGGGTGACGAGGACGGAAGCCGATGGCCGTATCGTTGTCCTGACCGATCGTTACCAGGGGAAGCGCTACAATTCTCCCAACGACCTCGTCATCGATGGGGAGGGCCGGATCTATTTTACCGATCCTCGCTACGGAGGCTATGGCGGACCCGACGAGGTGGAGCAGTTCGACGAAGAAGGAAAGCCGATCGAGGGTGTCTATCGGATCGACCCTGACGGATCGGTGACGCGTGTGATCACCCACGAAGTGCAGCGCCCCAACGGGATTGCCATTTCAAAAGATGGAAAGCATCTCATCGTCGCCGACAATCACAATGGACCCGAGGCGGGAGGGCAGCGGATGCTCTGGCGTTTCGATCTCGATGAAGAGGGGAATGTCGATCCTGGTTCGCGGAAGATGCTCTACGATTGGGGAAAGGAGCGCGGACCAGATGGGATCGCCGTGGGGCCTGACGGGAACGTCTACGCGACGGCCGGTTTCAATTTCGCCAGCGCTCTCGAGACGGCGAATACCCACAAGTCCGGAGTCTATGTGATTTCCCTGGAAGGAGAGCGACTCGACTTCATCCCGGTCCCCGAAGATATGATCACGAATTGTTGCTTTGGCGGTCCGGAGGGAAAGACTCTCTATATCACCGCCGGCGCAAAACTCTGGAGTATCGCTCCCAAGCTCTAGGATCTCACGCTAGTCGATCGTGAGGAGCCAGAATTCTCCCGTTCCCAACCCGACCCAGCCGTCGAGACCAACGGCAAGCCGACCTTCGGTCGAAAGGGCGGCAACGCGGCCGTCTTCCCATTCTCCGTAGAATTCCGTTTCGTAGCTGTCATCGGAGCTGGTTTTGACGCCGGTGATGCGGGAGAAAGTGAACTTAACCTTGCGTACGCCTGCGCCGCTGTGAGTCGTGATTTCGGTGAGGGCGTATCCTTTCTTCGCGAGGACTCTCTCCGTGGATTGACCGTTGGCATTGGCTCGGGAAGTGCCTTCGAATAGCGGCTTGGCCTGGGATCGAAAGAGGGGAACCATCTTGCGAACCGTGTGGGGCGAACCCCCAAAGGGCGCCATGTGCAGATCGAATCCGACAAGAATGGCCGGAGGGTCGGGGACGTCTCGAGTGGTTTCGTTGCGTCCGGCGTTTCCTCCGACACGAGAGGTTTTCTGGAGTTCGTCCTTTTTCACTTTCTCAGTGAGAGTCGTCCAGTCGACATCCGTGAAGAGCATTCTGCCTACGGAGTAGGAGGCTCCCGGAGCCGTCCATTTCTGGAGTCGGGCCGCGGAAGCTTCTTCGAGCTTTCGCAAGGCGAGGGCAGTTTCAAGATCGCCGGATTTTGTGTGGGTCTCGACCAGCATGCTGATTCGATCGAGGTAGGCTTTCTCGAGTTTCTGTTTCTGGGCAAGAACGACAGGCACGAGTTCGGCCTTGCTGTTGTGATAGACCCTCTGGAGCGCTTCGTGCTCCGGAAGAGGGCTTCCTTTTTCAGGCTCCGCGCCCTTGATGATGGACTCCATTTCTCGAGTGAGTGTCAGGACAAGTTCGAGGTCTCCCTGCTCCTGGATCTCGTTTTTCAGTTCCTCGACTCGGGTGAGATAGGCATCTCGCAGTTCGTGAAGTGGGACATCGAGAGGTGCCATCGCCGCTTCATACTTTTGGGTCAGCGACTGGGCGGATTCCGGTACTGGAACTTCGGAGGCGCGGGTGCTGGCCAGTCCCAGGAAGGAGGCGAGCAGGAAGCGGAAGAGGACAGGTCTCATGGCTTGCCGGTTTCGGGCTTCTTCCGCTCAGTGAGGGTCTTCGCGATCACCGCGCTTACTTTTTCCGCCAGAACCTCGGAGCCTTCGGGTCGGAAGTGAATGTCTTGTGGGACCTGGAGTTCGCTGAAACGGGGGAGGACATAGGTATGAAGATCGTTGATCGCGATGCCATGCTCTTTCATGATGGATGCTGCGATCCTGTTGTATTCGGTCTCGTCTCCGAAAGTTCGCTCGGGTTTTAATGGAGGATCGGGAATGGGGGTGGTGCTTGCCCAGATCAGGGTCGCTCCGGTTTTCTCGAGTCGCTTGACGAGGGACCGGAGGTTTCTCTCATAATCTTCAGGTTCGACCTGTCTCTTGCCATCATCCATGTGGCGAAGATCGTGGATGCCCCAGTTGAAATGAATCACATCCCATTCGCTATCTCCGAGCCAACGCTCAAAATGGGAAAGTCCCCGAGTCGTGGGGCCACCATTCATCGGGATGCGGTGGAGATTTGCTTTGCCTTCGAGTTTCTTACGAACCGGAATCGTGTATCCCATCGAGATCGAGTCACCGATGAGGAGGACTCGTGGCAGAGCCGGATCGTCTACGATGGGGACGAGGGCAGGGTTCTTCGGACGTTGCGCGTGTATCGTGCCGAGCAGAAAAAAGGAAAAGAGGAAAATGGCTCTCATCATGGAATCAGGATGGCCGTCGCACTGGACTCGAACAAGGAAAATCCGGCATTGCCAGCCGGGAGCGATCTTCGCACGATAGCGGCATGACATTTGATCGACGAAGGGTGATCCAGGGAGGGATGGCGACTGCGATACTCCCCTGGTGGGGAGCGGGGTATGCCGCAGCGGCTACGGGAACTTGTGGGCTGGCGATCGGAACCTATGGGCTTCCCAACCTCACTGTCCTCGAGGCGATCAAACTGGTCGCCGAGGTGGGATATGATGCGATCGAGATCACCGTGTTCCCCGGAAGCTCGGGAGATCCGAACGGAGCTTTGAGCACGCCGGAGGCGAGACGGGAGATCCGAGACGCGCTCGAAAGCTCCGGGATTCGGGTCTCGGCACTCATGGCCGACCTGAAACCTTCGGAGTCTGATGAGAAACATCTCGAACAGCTCAAGGAGCTACGTGATCTCGTCGAAATGGCGAAAGAGCTCTCTCCCGAGAATCCTCCCCTGATCCAGACGGTGCTCGGTGGGAAGGTTTGGGAGGAGTCCAAAGATTTGTTTCGAGATCGTCTCGCGAACTGGAACCAGATCCTTGCCGATTGGAAAGGCTATCTCGCGATCAAGCCTCATCGGGGAAACGCGATGTCGACTCCTACTCAGGCGAAGCAGTTGCTGGAGTCGCTTGGAAATCCGCGCCGTCTTCGCATGACCTATGATTACAGTCACTATGCCTTTCGGGGAGAGGAACTCTCCGTGGCCCGCACCGTGGAGGAGGCTCTGCCGGTGACTGACTATATCGCGGTCAAAGATGCGGTGAAAAAGGGGGGCAAGGTTCGCTTCGCACTCGCCGGTTCCAGCGGGACCTGGGATCCTGCCGAGATGATTGCCGCTTTTTATCGAGGAGGATACCGCGGCGATTTTTGCTGTGAAGTCAGCAGTCAGATCTGGCGAAATGACCCGGACTATGATCCTATTGCGGCGACCCAGTCCTGCTATTCGGCGATGGCGAAAGCTTTTGAAACCGCGCAGGTGCCCCGAGACTAGCTCCTTTCCCAACATGAACCCCTCGACTCTTCTCCGCCCGGCACTTCACTCTGCGCTGGCGCTTGCTTTCCTGCTCCCTGTTTTCGCTCGTTCCGAATGGTCTCGGTTTCGGGGAGAAAACGGATCCGGGGTGAACGAGAAAGCGGAACTCCCGACGGAATGGAGCGAAGAGAACCAGTTCTGGTCGGTCGACCTTCCGGGCCAGGGGCATGGTTCTCCTGTCGTCTCTGGGAATCGCATCTATCTGCTCAGCGCGGTCGAAGATCCTGGAGAAGCTCCCGATGCCAATCCCAAGAAGGCAAAGAAGAAAGGAAAGGGGAATTCTCCAAAACCCTATCGCTGGCAGACCCTGTGTCTTGATGCCGAGACGGGAAAGACGGTTTGGACGAAAGAGTTCTCTCAAGGGAGATTCAAAGGTCACCGTTTCAACAGCGCCGCCTCTTCCACGGCTGCCGTCGATGAGGACCAGGTTGTCTTTGCGTGGGGGACGGCAGACCAGCTTACCGTTGTCTCCCTCACCCTCGAGGGAGAGTTGCAGTGGGAAAAGGACCTCGGGCCTGTCGTCGGAGGGCACGGTTTTGGCGGCTCACCCATTCTTTTCGAAGACCTCGTCATCCTGAACAATGACCAGGAGAAGCAGAACGGAAACCTGCTCGCGCTCGATGCGAAAACGGGAGAGGTGAAGTGGACCGCGGAGCGTCGCAGTCAACGGATTTCCTACTCCGTTCCCTGTGTCTACGAAGTCGAGGGAAAACCGCTTCTCGTGTTTGTGAACTGGCAGCACGGTTTCACCGCGATCGATCCCGAGGATGGAAGTGTCGTTTCCGAGAAATCGGTCTTCAACCTCGAGACCAATGAGCGGGCGATCAGTTCTCCCATCGTGACGCAGGGGCTCGTGATCGGGACCTGTGGGTTCACCGCGAACCCGAAACACTGTGTCGCGATGAAGATCGAGGCAGGAGAGTGGCAGGAAGTCTGGAGGATCGAGAGAAACGTCCCGCATATCCCGTCGGTCATCGCGGTGGGCGAGTATGCTTTTCTCATCGACGATTCCGGGATCGGGACCTGCGTCGAGTCGGCCACCGGAAAGGAAATCTGGAAAAAGCGAATCCCCGGAGTCGAGGGAGCGATCTTTGGTTCGCCCGTTAGTGACGGGGCGAATCTCTTCTTTGCCGATGAAAGTGGCAATGTCCACGTTCTCGCGGCATCGCCAGAATTCACCCCCGTCGTGATGAATCGACTTGGAGAACTGTGTCGGACGACACCGGCAATTGCCAATGACACGATATATGTGCGGAGTGAAACGAAGCTGACGGCCTGGCGGTAGGGATCCCAGCGAATGCCTTCAGCGCAACCGCTCCGCCAATTCCTCTCGTTGCTTCGGCATCTTCCCAAAGACGTGATCGAGACACTCGATGGGCTCTCGACCGGGTTCGGCTACGCCGAGGAATTCACCGAGTTGGGTCTCGAAGTGGGTGATTGCCCGCCAGGTGGCGTCTTTTTCATCGAGAAAATTCAGTCCTCGGTCGAGTAGGTCGGCGATCTCGGGGAGGGGTGTCTCCGGTTCGGCGACCCTTTCGATCAATTTCACAAAGTAGGACGCGGCGAGGGTTTGCTGGTAGTTTCGTCTCAGACCGAGTCGGGGGCTGAGCAGAGTGAGATCCTTGAGGATGTGCAGGTCTCCTTTTCTCGCGGGATGGATCTCGACTTCGCAGCGATAGAAAAGATCGAGTTTCCCCGCAAAGGCACTCTTGGGGCGTCGAGCGCCCTTGGCGACGGTTTTCACGATCCCATTTTCCTGCGTACACCAGTGCACGATGAGGCTGGTCTCGGTGAGGGGAGACCGGCGGATCAGGGTGCCGAGCGCTTTCATGAAAAATGGATGGAGGCCGAGAGACTCGGGACATTCACATCGGTCTACGATTCTCTTCCTAAGTGGTAAGCGATTGTTTGAAATATTCCAGAATTGTGGGACAGCTTATCTCCTCGCATGAAAGACGAATTACAGGCGATCGATACGGAATCTCTCAAGGCCCGGCTCTCCGAGTTGAGGCGGTATCTTTGACTTCGACAAGCTGGAAAGAGAGCTGGAGGCATACGATGCCGAGATGAGCGCTCCGGGTTTCTGGGATGACCAGGCCCGAGCTCAAGAGAAAGTGGCGTCAGTGGCCGCCTTGAAGAACAAGATCGTTCCGATCCGCGAACTCGAGGAACGTCTCGACGATTTTTCTGTGCTGGTCGAGATCGCCCAGGAAGAGGCGGACGATTCCTCACTCGCGGAGGTGTCTTCCGAGGTCGAGGCGATCGAAGAAGCGCTGGACAAGATCGAACTGCAGACCCTGCTGAATGGGCCTCACGATTCCGAGAGCGCCTTCATCACGATTCACGCCGGTGCCGGAGGTACCGAGGCCTGCGATTGGGCGGACATGCTGGTCCGGATGTATCAGCGTTGGGCGCAGCAACAGGATTTCAAAGTCGACATCGTCGATATGCAGGAGGGCGAGGAAGTCGGCGTCCGTGGGGCGACCCTGAGGATCGGGGGCGAAAACGCTTTCGGTTATCTCAACTGCGAACGAGGCGTCCATCGACTGGTTCGCATTTCTCCCTTCGATTCCCAGGCGCGGCGTCACACTTCCTTTGCAAGCATCGATGTCGTTCCGGATCTCAAGGAAGAACCCAAGCTTGAGATCGATGAGAAAGACATCGAGATCAAGACGGCTCGAAGCGGAGGCAAGGGCGGACAGAATGTGAACAAGGTCGAGACCGCGGTTCACCTCACGCACTTTCCCTCGGGCATCCAAATCCGATGCACGGTAGAGAGGAGCCAGCTGAAGAACCGACAGACCGCGATGCGTTTGCTGAAGGCGAAGCTTCTCCAGATGGAGGAGGATAAGAAGCGCTCCGAGATGGAGAAAGAGTATGGCGAGAAAGGCGAGATTGCCTTTGGCAGCCAGATCCGATCCTATGTTTTCCAGCCCTACCAGATGGTCAAGGATCACCGGACGGGAGAGGAAACCGGGAATATCCAGGCCGTGATGGATGGCGCTCTCGATCCGTTTATCGAGGCCAAGCTACGTGGCAAGGTGGCCGGGGAAAGTGACGACGATTTGTAGAAGGTCATGGTCCTTCACGATGAGTTGGGTCGGTTTGCGAAGTGTTTTCTCCTCGCTCCTGTGCTAGCTGCGTTCCTGAATTTTTCAACGACGTGGGCCGAGGAGAATCTCTCCATTTCTGTGCCGAGGGTCGAGAAGGCGATCGTGGATCAGCGCGTTTATCGTGATTCGGAGAATGGCTGTGGTCCTGCTTGTCTCCTCAACCTGCTGAAGTTCAGCTCGGAGCGCTACCAGGGAGCTTACCAAGGTCTCCTCGGGCGAACGGAAGAGGCTCGGATGCGATATGTCATCGATCGCTATTTCCGGAACCGCAGGTCCGAGGTCGTGCCTGGGCAGAAGCGATGGGGCGTGCATGGGGTCGTCAGCGAAGATCTTGTCGCAGGACTGAATGAGCTCTTGGCGGAGAACGACATCGAGGCCTTCCGGGGAGCCTACTTGGATCGGCGCAAGGATGAACCCGATGAGGAAATGATCGAGCGCGTTCATCGGCTCTTCGAGCGGTCGATCGAGAATGGTGTGGCTCCCATCCTGAGTCTGCGTTCTTTTCGGGTGACCGAGGGAGAAAATGGGGAGCCGGGATGGCAGTCGGGACACCATCATAATGTGGTGGTCGTGGGGATTTCGCCGATTCGAGAGGGCCTGGGTTTCACCGCCGAGGTGCTGGATTCCTGGGGCGGTGTCAGAAACCATCTCCTGATCCATCGCGAGCCTGGGCAGCAGCCGTTTCGGGCGCTGAAGGGAACCGAGGATTTTGGCCGTTGGCTCACGGGATCGCCATTTCTCGAGGTGGTGGCCCCAGGGATGACCAGCCTGAGACCGCGAGACCTGAAATGGTCCGAGCGCCTGGTCGTGACCGCAAATTACGCGATTGGCGACTTTTGATGTCTTGCAACCTTGTGCGTTTTCCTGAAAACTCTGGCGCTGTTCCGGGGTTGAAACTGTTTCCACCCGACTTCTACTTGTCCCATGCCTTCCCTTGCTGCGATTCCTTCTCCTGATCATGGTTGGCTCCTTGTATCGGGATCCAAAGAGCTGGGTCATAGCGAGGATCTCGTGTCCTTGGCCAGCAGTCGTAGTGATGTGGTCGTCGGGATTCCCTCCCATCTCGTTTCGCTCTTTGCTGTGGAGCTTCCTCCCACGGATGAATCGCTCCACGAGAGCATGATTTTTGCCCAGGTCGAGAAGCGTGGCCTGGCCCACTCGGCCGAAGGGAGTGGCATGATCGACTATCGAGTCGTTCAGAGAACTGCCGCCGGCGATTCCTTTCTTGTTTCCGTGGTGAGCCCTCTTGGAGAAGAGTTCATTGTCCCGTCGGCGGGAGGCTATCAATTGTATGCGGCGCTTCGTTCCCAGCCTTCCGGAGGCGCGAGCCTATGGCGGGAGCAGGGAAGGCTGGTCCTCGGTCTCTATCACGAGGGAGACCTGATCCATCTCCAGGTATTGAATGGAAGTTCCGATCTCGATGCCGGGGCGGCTCAGGAAGTGTCGTTGATCCTGATGAGCCTGGCGGGAGATCCGGTGTTGGGAAGTCGGCTTCCTTCGCGTTTGCAGGTTTCGATCAAGAACCTGCCGGACGACGATCACGACGGTTTCGCTGCAGGGATGTCTATTCCGGTCGATGTTGGAAATCCGGAAGGCTTTACATCAGCGAAGCTTTCGATTCGGGATCGCTTGTTGCCGGCCGAAGTGACTCGGGCGAGAAAGAACTCCAAGATCAAATCGAGAACACTCGCGGGCCTTGCGGTCGCCTTCATTGTCTATGTGGTCGCTGTTTCCTGGCTCTGGGTTCATTCCAAGAAGACCGCGGCGACGATTGCTTCGCTGGAGGAGCAGGTCGAGATTTTGGCTCCCGATGTCGAGCAGGTGCAACTGGCTTCGCAGCGTTGGAAGAAGCTCGAGCCGGCTTTTGAGAAGTCGTGGTTTCCGCTGGTGCAGTTGAACCGGATCACCTCTGCTCTTCCCGGGAGTGGGGTGGTCATCCGCGAGTTCCGCACCGAGAATCGGGTCATCCGTCTCGAGGGGCAGGCCAAGGATGTGCAACTCGCCAATCGACTGATCGAAGATCTTCAGAACATGTCCGAGCTTTCGCAGTATACTTGGGACCTGAGCAACACCAAGGTCGAGAAAAACAACACTGCCAATTTCCGGATCGAAGCGACACCAAAGAATGAGGGCCCTGACGAATAGAGAAAAAGCCCTGCTGGGGATCTGTTTTGGCGTGATCTTCCTGATCGCGAATGCGTTCGCGTATCGATCGATTTCAGGCAAGCTCCGTGGCAGCAATGATCGGATCATGGAACTCGACAACCAGCTCAAGGATCAGGAGATGTGGTTGGAGGAAGCCCAGATGGCGGCTGCGCGCGAGCAGTGGCTCAATGCCACCATGCCTGCAGCTGAGAATTTCGGGAAGGAACAGGCGGATCTCCTGCAGTCCGTCCAGGACGAGCTCTTTGATCGGAAAATTCGGATCGAGCAGCAGAGTCTCCAGGAGATCACCAAGGATCCGTTTTATACCGAGGTAGCGATTCGGCTCACGATCCGTGGCGAACAGATGGCGGTGATCGATTGGCTGACGACGCTGCAGAATCGGGACCAGTTCCAGGTCATCAAGGCTCTCTCTTTCAAGATCGACACGAAGTCGAAGGAGCCCGAGCCCCAGGCGATCTGTCAGATCACGCTCGCAAAGTGGTTTGCTCCGGCAGGACCTCCTGAAGCTATGACGAATTCTTCCAACTCCCAGGAATCCGGTGTCCGCGGATAGATCGATGAAAAAGGCCTCTGTTTTCTTCAAACGACTCACTGCCATGGCCATGGCAACCATGGCTTCGGTCCTGGCTTTCGCTGAAGGCGAGGGGGACGAGGCAGAGCCCGTTCAGTTGATCAACGTCGTGGAAGAGGGGATCGGCCTGCCTCAGCCGGACCCGGTCGAAGGGGACGATTTTTCGGCGATCAAGAACGGTAGCCCTTTTGTTCGCGTTCTCGACCCCGGGGAAAAATATGTTCTTCGAGCGGTGGCGGCCTTTGATGACATTCAGATCGCGACCCTTCAGGATCGTCAGACCAAAGAAACCTTCCTCGTGACCCCCGAGGAAGTTAGCGAAGAGGGCTTGCAACTGGTCGAGGTGGTCCCAGGTGAGGACCTGGAGGGGGTCGCGGTAAAAATCACCTTTGCGGGACAAGAGGTCGAGTTCAAATACGAGACTTCCCAGTTGTTTCCGCGGGGCGTTTCTCCCGGTTCTTCCGGCGGTGGAGACAAGAAGGATGAGAAAAGAAAGGGGCCTTCGAAAGAGGATATCGCGCGCTACAAGTCGCTCAGCGACGAGCAGCGAAACAAACTGCGTTCCTATATCGGTCACGTCATGAAGACGTATCCGAATCTCTCACGTGACGAGCGGGGGAACATGATCCGTGGAGCTATGACCAAGCTGGCGGATGGACGCGAGCTGGATTTCAAGGCTCCGGATCAGAATCGCAGGTAGACGCTTCTTCTGCTTTTTTCTGCCGAGATTGATCCGGGTTGTGAATCTTTGATGGCGAAGCTTCGGAGAAAGAGGGGGGGGCTATCAGGCTTATTCCTCGCCACTGCCGCCGCCACCGCCAGCCTTGACCAAGGTGACGAAATGGATATCCATCATGCGGGGCTGGACTCGTTCCCCGGCAGCGAGGACGAGGGTGTAGATTTTTCCTTTCTCGAGAGCAATGGTTCCGCCGGGCTTCACGGTAGTGAATTCCTCAAGGGTTTCCGTGGTGGCGGATTGACCGGAGAATTTCTGACCTCCGAGATAGATGTGGAACTCGCTCGGATCTTCTCGCAAGGTCGCCTGGTCGACTGAGATGGAGTAATTTCCCGGCTCCTTGACCTTGAAAGTCCAACTGAACCAGGTGTCGGGAGAAATCCAGGAAGTCAGGGATTCGACGAAGGAGTTGATCGCGGCCCGATTGTCTCCCTGCACTCGTGCTTTGTTCCCTTTCAGTTCTTCGCCGGGTGCGATTTCCGGAACGTTGGCGAGAGCTTGCTGCAGCGTCTTCACGGTCCCCTTGGCAAGGTTTCCGAATTTCTCATGACTCGACCATTCCTCAAGGAGCTTCACCGTCGCAGGGGATGGGTACTCGATGGTGAGGGCAATGAGACGACGCGCATCGTTGGGGTTCTCATTGAGCTCGAAGACTTTCTTCCAAAGAGCGATTCGCTCGGCCTCGGTCACGTCGCCGGGGAGGGAGGAAAGACGCAGGAGTGCTTTGACCGCGGCGGTTCGAAGCAGCTGATCCTCCGTGGTCTCGATGATCTTCTCGACCTCGGGGATTGCAGAACGGTCTTTCCAGTTCAGATAGGCCACCATCGCATCACGCTGGTACTCAGGGTCGTTCCTCTTCGAATAAATACTCGCCATGCGGGTTTCCACTTTGGAACCTCCGAGCGCTCCGAGGATTCGGAAGAGGCTTTTTCTTTCGCTGCCGCTCGTGGTGGAAACTCGAGTCAGCAGATCGTCGACCACTGTCTCCGAAGAACTGGATTTCCGGAGGACCGCGAGGACGGTGTCCTCGAACACATTTCTCACCGCTTGGCTATGGTCACCCTGCAGCGCGTCCACGATCTGGCCGATCTGATCCATGTCTGCAATGGCGCGGACCGAAGAGAGGAGTTGAACCTTCTCCTTGTCCCCGGGAGCGCCTTGGAAAGCGGCAAGGATGGTGGGAACGGCAGGGGAATGACCTTTTTCGGAGAGAATATTGGCAAGCCGCATCTGCAGCACGGTATTCTCGGTTTCCTTGAGTCGGGTGTGAAGAAGGTCGTTCACATTGGCACCTTCGGCCCGATCGAGCACCTCCATGGCGTCACTGCGCAGGGACGGTGTTGTCTCCGGGTTGGCGAGGAAATCGACGGCCAAAGCGACATCGGCCAGAGTGATTTCCGGGCCGTCGTCGGAAGCAAGCTCGACGATGCGCGCGTTTCGCTTCTCTGCAGCAGCACTGCGCATCGATTTGACGACGACGAGCACTACGATCAGTGCCGCAATTCCGGCGAGGACAATCCATTTCCCCTTGTGGCTTGATTTTTTCGCGGGAGTTTTTCGGACATTGGGGCGGGATCCTCCCACGGCCCCCTTCTTGGCTGGGGCCGTTCCCCGGGCTCTGGCGGGACCCGTCTGGAGTCTTCCCGTAGTCGCTCCTGTCTGCAAACGTCCCGTCGTGGCTCCAGTGATCAATTTCCCGGTTGTGGCGCCCACTTGCGTGGCTGGCGTAGCCATGGGCGCATTTCCTGTTTCTCCCGTTACGATGAGAGCAGGGGGAGCGGATGCCTGGCCCTCTGCCGTGACGATCTTGATCGCATCGCTCGCCACTTTCGGGGTGTCTTCTACAGGCAAAGCGGTTGCCACGGGGATACCGGCTGGCTGCGGATCGCGAGGCCATTTCTTGAGAGCCTCCCGCGCATCTGCCGGGCGATGTTCCATGTCCCGGTTGATTAGCCACATCACCCACTGACAGATGGCAGGGGGGAGATCGGGGCGGATCTGCTCGAGAGGGATGACCTTGTGCTGGAGATGGGCATTCATCACCTGAGGGGCCGTATCTCCGTTGAAAGGATATTGTCCGGTCAGGGCATTGTAATAGACGCACCCCATCTGGTAGAGGTCGGTCCGAGCGTCGAGTTCGCCTCGCTCGAACTGTTCCGGAGCCATGAAGAAAATGGAGCCGAGCACCGAGTCCTCCTGGTCCATGGTCTGCACAGAGGGGCTCTTGCTGAACTTGGCGAGACCGAAGTCGAGAATCTTGGTCTGGAATTTTCCAGAAGCCTGCCAGATCACCATGATATTGGTCGGCTTGATATCCCGGTGAATCACGTCGCTGGCCTGTGCCGCGATCAGAGCCTCGATGGTCTGGTAGACAATTTCGGTAAAATCTTCCTGGGTCAGAACGCCCCGCGCGATGGTCTCGTCAAGGGTTTCTCCCTTGAGCAACTCCATCACGACAAACCCACCCTTTTCATCCTGCCCGACATCGAATACGGTAATGATGTTGGGGTGATTCAGCGTCGAGAGTGTCTGGGCCTCGGCAATGAGTTTGTCGGCAGCCTCCTTGACTTCCTCATCCGATGCCTGGTCCGGGGAAAGAACCCGCTTGATCGCGACCTCTCGTTGAAGCTGTGTATCAAAAGCTTTGTAGACAGCGCCCAGTCCACCTTTGCCGATCTGCTCGCGGATTTCGTAGCGTTTGCTCATCAGGGGTATCAAATCGCCTCGGCTGAAGAACCTGTGGGAGGCGTCGCTGGCAGAATATAGGGGGCATTCAGAAAGATTTCACGGATAAAAGGGGGCTTTTTGCATCGGGTATGCAGAGGAGGATATTGAGCATGGTGAAGGATTTGGGGAGTGGGCGACTCCTGAATTGGTGACAGCTCGCCGTTTTTTCGATTTCCCTCTCGCGTCCCTTCTGCCAAGGGCGTATCAAATCCGAAGTATCCGAGCCTATGACGAGGGAAACGCTGGTAGAAACTCTGGAAGAAATCGCACTTCTCCTGGAATTGAAGGGAGAAAATCCGTTTAAGATTCGTGCCTATCGGGGGGGCGCGGAAACGGTGCGTCAGTTCCCCGGTGATATTGTCCAAAAAGCCAAGGAGGGAGATCTCAAGGGAATCAAGGGGATTGGTGATGCTCTTCAGCAGAAGCTGCACGAGCTTGCATCGACGGGGACTCTTGGATACTACGAGAACCTGCGCGCCGAGTTTCCGGACACGCTTTTCGAGCTGTTCCGCATCCAGGGGCTTGGTCCGAAGAAGATCAAAGCCGTCTACGAAAGCCTGGGGGTGGATTCCATTTCATCCCTGCGAGAGGCTTGCGAGTCGGGGAAGATCGCGGAGCTTTCCGGTTTTGGCAAAAAGACCGCCGAGAAGATTCTCGAGGCGATCGAGTTTCGCGAGAAAAATGCGGATCGTTTTCGATTGGGAGATGTCGAGGCGCCCGTTCGGGAGATTCTCGATCGGCTCAAGTCGAATCCGGCCTGTCTCCGAGCCGAAGCTGCCGGGAGCTATCGCCGTGCCAAGGAAACCGTGCACGATGTCGATTTTCTCGCCGCTTCCAACGAGCCCGAGGAGTTGATCGAGGATTTCGTTTCGGGCGAAGGCGTCGCGCAGATCATTGCAAAGGGCGGCACCAAGGCAAGCGTTTACCTCGAGAATGGACTCCAATGCGATCTCCGGGTGGTGAAGAATGAGGAATACGCCTGCGCTCTCGCCTATTTCACCGGGAGCAAGGAGCACAATGTCGCGATGAGGGCGCGAGCTCTCGAGCGGGGCTACACCCTCAATGAGTATCGCCTCGGCCTCAAGGAGGGCAGTGAGAAAGAGTTGCCTCCGGTCTTCGAGGACGAGTCACAGCTCTACGACTTTCTCGGGATGGAGTTTGTCCCACCCGAACTCCGGGAGAACACGGGAGAGGTGGAGGCTGCCGCCGAAGGCGACCTGCCTCGATTGATCGAGGTGGAGAATCTGCGAGGCACCTTTCACAATCACACCGTGGCGAGCGATGGAAAGAATACGCTCCAGGAAATGGGGGATGCCGCGATCGAGCTGGGATTGCAGTATCTTGGTATTGCGGATCACTCCAAGAGTTCCTTCCAGGCCAATGGTCTCGATGAATCTCGATTGAGAGAGCAGATTGCCGAGATTCGGGAACTCAATCGAGGGTATGCCGAAGCTGGGACGACCTTTCGTATCCTCGCAGGGAACGAAGTGGATATTCTCAAGGATGGTTCACTCGATTTCGATGACGAGCTTCTGGGGGAGCTGGATTACACGGTCGCGTCGGTGCACAATGCGATGACGCTTTCCGAGGAGAAGATGACCGAACGCATCATCCGTGCCGTCGAGCATCCTGAGGTGACCATGTTGGGGCATCTCACGGGACGGCTTCTTCTCGAGCGGGATCCGTATGCGGTGAATGTTCCCGCCGTGATCGAAGCCTGCGCGGAGACGGGGACGATCATCGAGTTGAACTGCAACCCCTGGCGCCTCGATCTCGATTGGCGGTGGTGGAAGATGGCGACTGAGAGCGGAGTGAAATGTGCGATCAATCCCGATGCGCACCGGATCGATCATCTCGAGTTTCTCTGGTTTGGGGTCCGGCTGGCACGCAAAGGGTGGCTCACCCGCGCCGATGTCGTGAATACCAAGTCCCTTGCTGAAATCGAAGAATTCCTCGAACTTGACCCCATCGCATGAAGCAATACCGACTGTTCCCCTCTACCGACGACCACTCACAACTCCGATTCGAATCCGACGCCCCTGCTCCCGAACTTGGTGCGGGCGAAGTCGTGGTCGCGATGAAGGCGGCCTCGTTGAATTATCGGGACCTCCTCATGAAATCAGGTCAGTCCGCTTCGGGTGGCAGCGATCCGGTGGTCCCGCTTTCCGACGGAGCCGGAGAAATCGAAGCGATCGGAGAGGGAGTCGAAGGCTGGGGAATCGGTGATCGTGTCGCACTGACCTTTTTTCGCGACTGGGAAGAAGGCCCTTTCGATATGCGCTACCACAAAGCAGCGAGGGGCGGCTCCTGTGATGGCGTCCTAGCGGAGAAGGTGGTCACTCCCGTGCACGGTCTCGTGCGACTTCCAGATTCTCTCAGTTTCGAGGAGGCCGCGACGCTTCCCTGCGCGGCCCTGACTTCTTGGCATGCGATGATGGAGCGGGGTACGCCGATTTCAGGAGAAAGCACTGTGCTCTGTCTCGGCACGGGAGGTGTCTCCGTTTTCTCTCTCCAGATCGCGAAGGCAGCCGGCGCCCGAGTCATCATCACGAGCAGCTCCGAAGACAAACTGGAGCGAGCGAGGACTGAACTCGGTGCGGATGAAGGGGTGAACTACCGAGAGAATCCGGAGTGGGACAAGGAAGTGTTTTCCCTGACCGAGAAAGTCGGAGTCGACCAGGTCATCGAGGTCGGAGGACCTGGCACGTTGAACCGATCGATGAATGCGGTGCGGGCTGGTGGCGATATTGCCCTGATTGGAGTGCTCACAGGATTCGAGGCTCCCGACGCCAGTCTGTTTCCCCTCGTGGCCCGCAATGTGGACTTGTCAGGAATCTACGTGGGGAGCCGCGAGATGTTCGAGCGCATGTTGAGCTTCTTCGAGGAGCATGCGATCCGGCCAGTCATCGATACCGTCTTTGATTGGACCGAAGCGGATAAGGCTTACGACTACCTCGAGAGTGGAAAACACTTTGGAAAAGTGGTCCTGCGGATCCGCTAGTCCCCGGTCTCTTCTGCGGGGGAGAGAAGCAGTCGCGATCCCTCGATGCGTGCCGGAACTCCGAGCGGGAGCGGATGGTTTTCGTCGATATGCCCGACAGGCAGGCCGGTCAGCACCGGGAGATCGAGTGAACCGAAGTGCTGCTGAAAAACCTTTTCCAGGGTCACCCCGTCTGGACCCGGGGCTCCTTCGGTGAAGGCGCCGAGAATCACGCCGGCGATCTCGTCGAACCAACCAGATTGCTGCAGCGTGGTCAGCATGCGATCGATTCGGTAGGGGCGTTCCCCGACATCTTCAAGAAAGAGAATCGCTCCTTCAAGAGAGGGCAGGTACTCGGTTCCATTGAGGGCTCCGAGAACGGCGAGATTGCCTCCGAGAAGGATGCCGGAGACTTCGCGTTCGGAGCGATTGCAGAGTCTTTTCAGTTTCCATTCGCGAGACTGTAGCGGGTTTTCCACGGCCGAGATCCATTCTTCCTGTATCTGTTCGGAGGCGTTCCCAAGCGCGGCGACCATCGGGGCGTGAAGGCATGGAACCCCGGCCCGTCGCCAAAGGGCGTGGAGTGCGGAGACATCGCTGAAGCCGATGAGAAGCTTTCCTGCTGCCGAGACTTCTCCCGGGTCGAGAAAGGGGAGCAGGCGTGTCGATCCGTATCCTCCGCGTGCGCAGAGAATGGCATCGATGTCAGGATCGGAAAGGCTGTGCTTCAGTTCTTCCAGTCTCCGCTGATCGGAGCCGGCGAAGTAGCCATCGCGCTCATAGATGTCGGCTCGATAGACGACTTCGTAGCGCTCTCGGAGCCAGGCGATCCCGCGATCGAAGGCCTCGTGGTCGAACGGACCCGCTGGTGCGACGATCCCGAGGCAGGAGCCTTCGCGAATCGAGCGGAGAGAGGAGGAAGCCATGAGAAAACAAAAAAACCCAACAGGGTCAGGTCGATGACCTGACCCTGTTGGGTTGGAAAGACTTATCAGGCGTCCTGGACCGGAGCGACCATTCCATACTCGCCGTCTTTGCGGCGATAGATGATGGAGAGAACATCGTTCTTGGCATCGTGGTAGAGAATGAATGGCTTCTCATTCATCTCCATGTCCATGATTGCCTCGTCCGAATAAAGGTGCTTCACCTTGTATTTTTCCTGGTGAACGATCACGGGTTCGTGCTCGTCTTCCGGCTCTTCCGGGATGTCGGGAAAGACGGCCTCGGGCAGGTGCCGAATGTCCTTGTTCCGTTTGGGGCGGTGCGATTTGAGCATGCGGGTCTTGTGCTTCCGCATGCGACGCGCGATTTTCGAGATCGTCTCGTCGATCGAGGCATACATATCGGAGGTCGTGGAATCGGCCTCGATCACGATATGGTTGGCGCAGAAGAGAATGATTTCCGCGATGTGACGGTCTCCCTCGACGTTCAACAACACCTTCGCTTCGATAATCTTGGGGTAATCCAGATGCAAGCCGTCGACTTTCTTGTAGGCATGCTCTCGCATGGCTTCGGTTACGGAGACGTGACGACCGGTGATGGTGATGGGCAGGTTGACGTTTCGGACTTGCATAAGTGATCGAATTTAGATTCGGGTTAGGGTTCTACTGAATATGAAAAGGATAATCTTGAAGGCAGGGTTTTGACAAGTCATCAATTGTCGTCCACATGGCGTTTGATGACCACGAATCACATCGTAAATCGGTCCCCGAGGTAGAGTTCTCGGCTGACGGGATCGTTGATGAGAAAATCTCGTGAGCCTTCGCGGAGGACGCGTCCTTCGTAGATGAGGTAGGCGCGATCCACCAGTTCGAGGGTCTGACGGGCGTTGTGGTCGGTGATGAGAATGGCGAGACCGGACTTCCGAAGATCTTCGACGATGGTCTGGATCTCATTGACCGCGATCGGGTCGACACCGGAAAAGGGTTCGTCCAACATCAGCAGGCTCGGTTCGGTGACCAGCGATCGAGCGATGGTGAGACGGCGTTTTTCTCCCCCCGAACAAGTCAGGGCGACGTTTTTTCGGATGTGGGTGATGCTGAAACGTTCGAGCAACTCGTTGCATCGCTCGACCTTTTCACGTCGAGGAATCGAAAGCGTTTCCATGACGGCCATGATGTTCTCTTCGACCGTGAGTTTGCGAAAGATCGATTCCTCCTGGGGGAGATACCCCATGCCGAGGCGGGCGCGCTGATACATCGGCATGGTCGTGACGTCCGAATCATTGAAGCTGACATGACCACCATTGGGAGGGACGAGTCCTACGATCATGTAGAAACTGGTCGTCTTTCCTGCTCCGTTCGGCCCCAATAATCCGACGATTTCGCCTTTGCGAACCGTGATTTCGACTCCGTTGACGACGGTCCGACCATCATAGACTTTCACGAGACCCTCCGTCCGGAGAAGCATTTCCCCAGAACTGGGCTCCGGTTTTTCCGCGCCGGATTCACTCGTGGTGACCGCTGCCGCGGCGATGGCGGCGCGTTTCTCGAGCGAGGCGGGGGGAGCGATTTCTTCGCGATCCGAGCTCGATTCGTAGACTGCGGGAGAAGCGGGACGCTTTTGTGGCTCTTCTACCGGTGCGGGTAGATGATCTTTCTGGCTCTCTTCCTTCTGCTTCGGTTCCGGGCTCGGCTTCGCAGTCGGTTCCGGTTGGGGCGTGACGGGATTTCTCTTTGGTGAGGGAAGGGACTCTTTCGCTTCCTGTGACTGGGGAGAAGGATCTCCGATAGGAGGAAGCGAGAAAGACTCCGGCGGGTCCAGTTCGCTGTCGAAGGAAAGCACTGCGTCCTCGGAAAAATCGGGAGTCGTCGCCTCGTCGAAAGGGAAGAGTTCGTCTTCGTCGAGTGAAAGAAGATCTTCAGCGGGGGTCGGCTCGGGAAGATCGGTCGTTGGAGCCGTCTGCACTGGTTTCGAAGTGGGGGCTGGCTCAGGTTTCGGATCAGGAGTCGAATGAGGATGCGGTTCGACGTGGCTGGGGGGGCGCAGTTTGACTGGCTTCTTGATCACCGGAAGCGGGTCGGATGGTGGCTTCGACGCCGCGGATGGCTGGGATTCCTGTGGCTTGGGAAGCTCCTGGGCAGGAGCAGGTTTTGCGTTAGGTGCCGATTTGGTAGAGGACTGCCGCGGCGAAGCAGCTTTCTTCTTCGTTGGTTCGGCTGGAGGCGCGGCCTTTTTGGAAGGTTCTTGGGGCCTCGCAGGAGAAGCCTGCTTGGAAGGGGGAGCTTGTGGTGCCGCTGGCTTTCGAGAGGTGGGAGGAGCCGCTTGCTGCTTCGCTGGCGATGCCGGTTGTGGTTTCTTCTCTGGAATTCGACGTGCTTCGCCCTTGGCGGGAAGAGCCGAAGGTGTGGCTGGCTTGCGAGGGGACTCGAGAATCTCTTCGGAGTATCCGGACACAGTGGTTTCGAGGTCCTTGTCGAAGATCTCACGCAGATCGTCTGCGTCATCAGAATAGCTCATAGTGCGAGAAACAAGAGGTCTGGAAAGACTTTCTAGCGAAGCTGGTCGACGCCGCTTCCCAGCCCGCCACCGATTCCGACATCTCCCGTATTGCTCTTGGGAACGCGGACACGGATCGTACTTCTACCCGTGGAACCGGCATCGGATCCGAGGATTTCGTAGGTCCCGTTTCCGCGCATGACGATTCGGGAATCCTGGGAATTGGTTTTCACATAGTTGTTTCCGTCCTGGATGTAGGGGGGGCCGCCAGAAAGGATGAATTCCTGTTTGAGAGCGTCGTAGTCTGCCTTTCTCGCCAGGGCGACCTGGACCTTGCCACCCTCGCCGACTCGCTTGATCTCAACCATTCCCCCGGTCGCAATGGCGCGCTTGATCGCCGCATCTTCACTGCCGCCACCCGAAGGGGCTCCGACCGACCCCGTGAGCTGGATCTCGAGCTTTTCGCATTTCAGGTCGTAGTCGGGATGATCGACCACCACATTTCCCAGGAAGGTGAGGACGCCTCGTTTGCTGTCCATGATCGACTCGCGAGCGTTGATCTCCATGTAGTCGTCTCCGGGACTTCCCGAACTGGACGGTTTGATCGAGTTCTCTTTGGTGAGATCGTATTTCGGGGCCAGAGGACGCGGGGCTGGAACCTCGGCATTGGTGAGGTGGGGCGAGTCCGGAATCTGAGTCTCGGTGGGGGCTGAATTGGTGAGTGGCGTCACTTCGGTGCTCTGGATCACGGGGGCAGTATCCGTATTCGTCGCAATCGGAGCGTCACCGCCTTCGACAGGCATGGCAACCGGAGTGGCCACTTCGGAGGTCGTTGCGATGGAGCGAGTGGCGGGGACCTTTTCCTTCTCCTTCTCCGAGGGTGGGGGGACTGCCTCTGCTGCCTTCTCCTTGGCGAGTTCACTGGCTCGCGTCAGGGCTGTTGCGGAGAGCGCCTTGGCCTTTTCACGGTTTTCCGGAGTGTCGATCACACTGGGATCGATGTTCTTCTTGTTCTCCTGGAAAATCTGGGTTGCCTTGCGCACGGCAGCTTCGGGATCGTTCCGGAGATCTTCGACCATCGCTTCCGGGTCGTCTTGTGCGGAGCGGATCAATCCATCGAGACGAGGATCCGAGAGGATCTTGCGGGCTCCGGACTCAACTTCCTCGACGGCATCCTGTGCCCGGGAAACGGGGACAGTGACAAGGGTGATGGTGATAAGAGAAAGGCTAAGGAATTTTCTCATAGGAATTCGGGGTTACTGGGTGGTGGGAATGGGAAATCCCATCGTCGGCGCTAGGGCACTGGCGTCGGGGATGATGACTTTGACGTTCCCGACGAGCCGGCTGACTTGAGCACGGGTGTCAAAAGTCATCGTCTCGCCTGTCATGGTGAATTGTTCCTGTTCGATACGGGCAGGGGTCTTGCTGCGAAGGGTGCCGAGTGCAAGGTCGTAGGCGGCCTCCTCCATGAAGATCGTGGTTTGGCTCTCTTCTCCCCCCGAATAGATGGTGATGACGAGCTCGGTGAGATCGAGATAGCGTTCGTCGATCCGGGTGATCGTCGCGGCCCGCATTACGGATTGGAGTTTTTCTTCTTCGTACGAAGGAATTGCCACTCCGGAAAAGGTTCGGCCGACGGGGAAGATGGTTGTCAGTTCATCGGGCAACGCGTTCTGGAGGATGGAGTTTGCCATCGCTTCTTTCTGTTCCTCCGTAGCCGATTCTTCCTCGCTCTCATCGGAATAGAGAGAGAAAACTGCGCCGGACAGGAGGACGGCAAGAGCGATGGATCGGAGTCGCGTCATGAGGCCGAAGATTCTCGCACGAGGTGATAGATTTTTTTCAGCATCGATAGGGTCTCGGCGAGTTGATCAAGCGGAACCTGATTCGGCCCATCGCTGAGTGCCTTGGAGGGATCGGGATGGGTTTCCATGAAAATTCCGTCGCATCCGGCTGCCATGGCTGACCGCGCGAGAATGGGGGCAAGACGCCCATCTCCTCCACTGGAGCTCCCCAAGCCGCCGGGGCGCTGCACCGAGTGGGTCGCGTCGAAGACGATCCGAAGGCCGTCTTCTTGAATCCAGGGTATCGATCTCATATCCGCGACCAAGGCGTTGTAGCCAAAACTGTTCCCGCGTTCCGTGATGAAATACTGCTCACATCCGAACGCCTCGAGCTTCTCCGCAATATTCTTAACGTCCCATGGCGCAAGAAATTGGCCTTTTTTCACATTCACGACCCGGCCGGTCTTCGCGGCCGCTTCCAGCAGATCGGTTTGGCGGCAGAGAAATGCGGGGATCTGGAGGATGTCGATCCACTCACCAGCGATCGCGGCCTGCTCTTCATTGTGGATGTCGGTCGTCACCGGGACTCCCAGTTCCTGTCCGACTCGGTGCAACAATTGGCAACCCTCGAGGCAATCCATTCCTCGAAAGGAGTCGATGGAACTCCGATTGGCCTTGTCGTAGCTCGCCTTGAAGACGAAATCGATATCCACCGACTGCGCGATCTCCTGGATTCGCGGAGCGATATCGAGAAGGAACTCTTCGGATTCGATGACACACGGGCCGAGAATGAAGACGGGACGTTCTCCACCGAGGGAGTAGGGGCCAAGAGCTACTGGATCAAAAGATGTCGCCATAGATTCTACCCGCAGCCTAGCGCCACCAAGCCTCCGTGGCAACTTCGTTGCCCTCGATTCGTGAATATCAGGGATTCTGAAGAAATACGGAAAACTGATCCGATCGGGCCAGACTATACTGGCGGCTTCCGGATGCTGTTTTTCTCTCGCGATGGGGCAATTTGTCTGGACCTGAGATTTCGTGGCGATACACTGGCGGGCCGTTTCCGTTGGGAAGCGCAACTCTCTTCTATGGAAGGATCCTCCGAACAGACTTCTGTCATCAACCAGTGTCCCGAGTGTTCGCAGTCGGTCGATGTCACTGCGCTGCCTCCGTTCGCCAAGATCGAGTGTCCTGGTTGTGGCACTTCGGTCCGAATGAAGACCCTGATGGGGCAGTATCACCTCACGGGAATTCTCGGAGAGGGCGGAATGAGCCAGGTATTCCGCGCGGTGGACACCCACTTGGGTCGAGAGGTGGCTCTCAAGGTTCTACATCCGGAATTGAGCCGGGACAGTGCGCTGACTTCCATGTTCGAAAGGGAGGCCAAGCTCACCGCTTCCATCCTGCACCCCAATGTGGTCAAGGTCTACACGGTGGGACAGGAGCAGGGGTACTTCTTCATCGCGATGGAATTGGTCCGAGCGACCAGCCTGGAGGAGATGATCGCCAACAAGGGAAGCCTTTCCGAGTCGGATGTCCTCAATATTGCCCACGATGTGACGAGTGGTCTCGCCGCGGCCCAGGAAGAAGGCTTGATCCACCGTGATATCAAGCCGGGGAACATGCTCGTGACGGAAGATGGTACGGCGAAGCTTGTGGACTTCGGTCTTGCAGTTCAGCAGGGCGGCGAAGACGAGTCGGAAGATCTCTGGGCAACGCCTTTCTATGTTCCACCCGAGAAACTCGAGGGAGAAAAGGATACCTATCTCGGCGATATCTACAGTCTCGGCGCGACGTTGTTCCATGCCCTTGCAGGCTCGCCTCCTTTTGATGCGAATACTTCTTCCCTGGAAGAGCTGAAGGTCATCAAGAAGCAGGATCTGGATCTGAAAAGTCTCGTTCCGGGTCTTTCCAAGTCTACCCTGCGATTGGTAGAGAAAATGATGTCGTATGATGCGGTCAGTCGTCCGCAGTCTTACGCCGATATCCTGGACCACATCGAGACGATTCAGAAGCGCCAGTTCGGGGTGACGAAGAGTTCTCGTCGAAAGAAGCCGGTCAATCGCAAGGCTGTTATCGCCCTCGGTGTATGTTCCGCGCTTCTTGCTGTCGTTGTCGCCTTGAATGTTTTCCGTGATCGGCAGCAGGAGGAAGATCCAGGTGGGGTGGGAATCGTCATCGATGACCGTGTCATCAGTGCCGGAGACAACAAGAAAGTGGCGCAGTTCCTCGAGGGACGTCAGCTGATTTCGGAGGGCAACTTCAGGAATGCTGAGCCGATTTTCGATTCCCTTGTCGTGGAAACGACACTCTCTCCTTCGATCCGAATGTGGAGTCTCTTCTTCCAGGGAACGACGAGATTGTTCCTCGGCAATGAAGAGGATGCTCGACAGAGTTTCGCCCTGATCGAAGCGATCAATCCCGAAGGTGAATCTGGTATCGGAGAGGTCGTCAGTTTCATGAAGGAGACTTCCCGAGTCCTCTCGGATCCCCTCCCGGTCTTGGAGCCGGAGGAAGCCTTCGAGAGTGAATCCCTCGAAGTGGTCGGGTTTCTCGTTGCCGGTTTGAAGAACTGGCAACTGGGACAGTTTGAAAACGGATTGGAGTTGTTGAAGCGATTTGAAGAGAGCTCCATCCCCAGTGGCTACGAGTGGATGGAGCCGTTGCAGGCGCAGGTCTCCGAGTATCAGAGAGACTGGCAGATTTTCTCTTCCTTGCCCAATCCGAACCGGGAGTCGAGCCGTGCCCTTGGCACCCAGAAAGCAACCCTGCAGGCGGCGCTTTCCGAGGTGAAGACGCGAGGGGCGCTTCGGAAGACAATCCAGGAGCGGATCGAGCGCATCGATACGATTCGTGAGTTGGAAAAGAAAGAGGCGGAGGAGCGAATGCGAGCGGAGCAGGAGGAAAGGAGCATGACGACGAATCCTCCCACCGATCCAGTCAAGGATCCGGTCCCCGCTCCCACAACACTAAGCCCGGAGGAGGAAAAGGAGAAAGTGGTGATGCAGGGGCTCATTTCGGATTTAAACCAATATCAGGCGACGTTTCTTTTTTCAGCGGCGATTGCCAAGGTGAATGCCTACGAGCCCGAGACCAAGGCGGGGGAGAAATGGAAAGCAGGACTTCTCGAGGGATATACCTATGCCGATCAGTTTCTTCCCTTCTTTTCCAAACTCCTTTCGGAAGGTGAATATGAAGGAGTAATCCGCCGCCGGGAAGGCGTCCCGCTGGAGGCCCGTATCACCGCGGCGACTCTTTCCACACTTACTCTTGATCTGGGTTTTGGACCCAACGAAGTGGAGATTGAACTGTTCGACCCGGATTGGATGACGGAAGCAGCCGAGGGACTGATGCCTCCCGTGAGCGAAGAAACGGCCGAAGAGCGGAAGCGACTCGTTTATTTTTCTCTCGTCAACGGCTTGCTGAAAAAGGCGGAACGCCTGGCCGATGAAATCTCCGCAGTCGATGACGAGTTTGCTCTCGTCTGGGAGGGCCTGATGGAGCTGAAACCGGAAAACCTCTAGGGCTTTCGGAGAAATCGTCTTCCCAAGTTGGCCGGCTAAGCTCCCGATTCGGGCACCAATCACGCTTTGACGGAAGCAGGAAGCCTCGCTGCGCTCTACAAAATAGGGACGAGCTTGTAATCGAGTGTCGCTTTCAACGACGTAGTAGAATAAGGAGACCCAAATAGTATCATGCCCGACAAAGACGACGATCATCCTTCCATTCCGGATCCCCAGGAAATTTCACGGAAGCTCTCCGATTTCCTGAAATCCAATTTCGGAGACCAGGTTTCCTTCTCGACCATGGGTGAGGGGGCGAACCCTTTTGCGACGGAAGAAAAGACTTCCGGAGAAGACCACGATCTGCGGGATCGCGATGGAGACATTTTTGAATTCGACCTCCTTCCCCGACAGATCAAGGACCACCTTGACCGCTTCGTGATCCGCCAGGACGAGGCGAAAAAGGCCCTCTCCATTGCCGTCTGCGATCACTACAATCACGCCAAGTATCTCCGTCGTCTCGAAAAGGACGATCCGGCCAAGGCCGAGGAGATCGAGTTTGCGAAGCAGAATGTCATCGTGGTCGGACCTACGGGTGTAGGAAAGACCTACCTCGTCAAGCACATCGCCGATCTCATTGGGGTTCCTTTTGTCAAAGCCGACGCTACGAAGTTCTCGGAGACCGGGTATGTCGGAGCCGACGTCGATGATCTCGTCCGAGAACTGGTCAGAAAGGCCGATGGCGATGTCGAACTGGCCGAGTATGGAATCGTCTACATCGATGAAATCGACAAGATCGCCGGGGCTACCAACGTTTCCGGACGGGATGTCAGTGGTCGCGGTGTCCAGACGACCCTCCTGAAACTCATGGAAGAAACCGAGGTCGCGGTCCGAAATCCCCAGGACATCCAGTCTCAGATGCAGGCCATGTTCGAGATGAGCCGGGGTGGAAAGCCGTCCAAGGATACAATCAATACCCGCCATATCCTCTTTATCGTTTCGGGAGCCTTTTCGGGTTTGGAGAAAATCGTCGAGAAGAGGCTGCGGCAGGGGGCGATCGGATTCGGAGCGGACAGCGTGACCGCGATGGATGAATCGGATCTCCAGGAGTCGCTGGGGACGCAGGACTTCATCGAGTTCGGTTTCGAAGCCGAGTTCATCGGGCGTCTCCCTGTCCGTGTGGTTTGCGACCATCTCGAAGCGAACGACCTCTTCGACATCATGAAAAATTCGGAGGGCAGCCTGATCCGACAGTACGAGCGGGAGTTCGAAGCCTTTGGCATTCACGCCGAATTTTCCGACGAAGCGCTCCGCGAGATCTCTGAGAAAGCGGCCGAGGAGAAAACTGGAGCACGAGGATTGATGACCGTTTGTGAGAAGCTGCTGCGGCACTTCAAGTTCGAGCTTCCGGGGACGACGATCTCAGAATTGGAGATCGATGGGGAACTGGTGACCAATCCGGCCGGGCGTCTCGGCAACCTGCTGCTCGAAGCGGCTCCGGTCGGAGATTTCCGACTCGTCGGCGAGTTGGCTACGTTTCGTCGAAAATTTGAGCAGGAGCACGGAGTTCGGTTGAATTTCGAAACGGAAGCGATCCAGCGGCTGGGTGCCCTCGCGGAAGAGCGCAACCAGAGCGTTCTCTCAGTTTGCGAGGAGAAATTTCGGGATTTTCAGTTCGGTCTGAAGCTGATCCAGAAGAACACCGGGCGTGATTCCTTTCTCTTGAACGGCGAGGCGATCGATAAACCGGACCAGTATCTCAGTAATCTTGTCGTGGCGAGTTATCGGGACGACTCGACGGAGACCGTTGCGGAAGGCGAAAGTGATCCGGGAGAGTCTTCGGATGAACTCGACTTCGGATCTTCCGAAGTGGATTCGAAAGACTGAGCCCGAGGCTCCTTCAATCGGGAGAGAGGACACCCTTTCGAAAGAGAAAGCAGCCGTAGGGCCTGGCGTCACCCAATTGGATGACGCCAAAGGCATTCTTTCCGGCTTCGTAAAACGCAAATCGCTCCACTGGGGTGAGGGGAGCCGTTTCGCTGCTCTGCTCGAGCACGCTTGCGATCTCGGTCTGCACATCGGGATGGGGATCGTCGCCCGGGACAGGCTCCATGCAGCGGACAGGATCCGGAACGTAGCCATCGAGCGGGAAAACCGTGAGCAGGGCTGTGATGAACTCTCCCATGCCCACTCCCGGGAGTCGGATCAGTTTTCCACTCGTGGTGGAGCGGGCGATCGCTTCGGCAGGGTGATTGGCATCGACGACAGCGACATCATCTCCATGCCCCATCGAGGCGAGAAGATGAAGCACGTCTGCGGAGAGGAGAGGGTTGATTCCCTTGAGCATGGGATTGGATTGAATTGGGGTGAGTTGGTTAGGATAGATACACCTTTTCCGCGGTGCCTCCGAGAATGGCATTCTGCTGTTCCTCGTTGAGGGCGGCGATCAGTTCCTGTGTTGCCTGCCACCAGCCATGGTAGTCACCGGCGAGGGTCAGGACAGGCCAGTCGGATCCCCAGAGAAGCCGATCTGGTCCGAATTCGCGGAGGAGATGATCGAAGATGGGTTGGAGATCTTCAAGAGTCCAGTCCTCCCGCGCCTCCGTGACCAGTCCCGAAAGTTTGCAGGTGACCTGAGGCTCCTGCGCGAGAGCCGCAATCCCATTGAAGTAGCTCGAATCGACTCCATCACGCAGTGTGGGCTTGGCGGCATGATCGATCACGACGCGTAGATCCGGGTGTCTCCGAATCATGGTCAGGGCTGGCTCGAGTTGATGCGGTTTGATCAAGGCATCGAACACGAGCTGCTGCTCGATCAGGGCCTCGAAAACCGGAGCGTGCTCGGGGCGAGAAATCCATTCGTCGTCCGGCAGGTCCTGGACCATGGGACGGATACCCACAAGGTGGGGATCCTTCGCGAGTTCCGATAGCAAGGTGGTGGTGTCCGGATCTTCGAAATCGACCCACCCCACGACCCCTGCAATCCATTCGTTTTCTTTTGCCAGCTCAAGCAGGAATCGGGTCTCTTCGACGGTAGGGGCGGCTTGGACAAGGATCGTTTTCTCGACTCCGAGTTTATCGAGAGAAGGGCGAAGGTCACCAGGAAGAAAGTCACGGTAGAGTGTGGGGAGTTCGGGCGTGAGCCAACCGTAGTCGCCGCGCTCCGGTTTCCAGAAATGCTGGTGCGAATCAATGCGAATCATGGGAAGAATCTTGTGGGATGGGAGCGTCCTCCGAAATCAAGTTCTCATCGCACAACCGAGTCCAGAACGCTGTCGGGATGGCGGTTCGGAACTCGGCGCAATTCTCGACGATTTCCCTGGCGTGGACTGCGCCGAGGACGACCGAGGAGACGGAGGGGTGACCAAATACGAACTGGAGGGCTGCTCGCCTCAGCGGAATGGAGAATTCCCGGCAGACTGCTTCGATGGATGAGACCCGGTTGCGAATCTCCTCACTGGGTTCGCCATAGTTGTAGCGAGCCTCCGGAATATTCCCCGTGGCGAGAATGCCCGAGTTGAAGACGCCACCGAGAATGACACCAATCTCGTGTCGAGCCGCATGGGGGAGGAGATCGAGGAGCGCGGGTTGCTCGAGAAGCGAGTAGCGTCCTGCGAGGAGTACTACGTCAGGTTCGAAATCCTTACAGAACCGCAGAGCGGAGTCGGATTCATTGACGCCAACTCCGAAGGCTCGAATCACCTTCTGCTCCTTGAGATCGCGGAGAGCCGGGACACAGCCCGACCCGGCAGCCTGGTAGTGCTGTTCGAGCTCGTCCCCGTGCGTCCAGCGGTCGAGATCATGGACCAGGACGATATCGATGTGGTCTCTCCCCAGTCGCAACAGGGACTGCTCGATGGATCTCATCGCGCCGTCGTAGCTGTAGTCGACAGACATCGAGTGGGGAAGTCCCCCGGCAAAAATCCCACGCGATTCGGGTGCGTGTAACGGATCGGCCACTCGTCCGACCTTGGTCGAGAGAATGACTTCTTGCTCCGGGAGGTGGCGGAGAGCGGCACCGATGCGGTGCTCGGAGAGTCCAAAGCCATAGAGGGGAGAGGTGTCGAGAAAGGAGACTCCGTGCCGGATTGCGGTCAGGATTGTTTCGATGGCTACTGACTCGTCGAGTTTTGCGTAGAGGTCACCGAGCGGGGCTCCGCCAAACCCGAGGATGGGAACGTCGATTCCGGATTTCCCGAGGGGGCGCGCCGGGAGCGCAGCAGGTGATGGAGGGGACGGGGTTTCCATGAGGACAAGCAAGTCAGAGAGAACGATTCTAGAGAAAACCAAGAAACCAAGGCCAGAATAGAATGCAACGGGAGAATGGGGATTGATCCGCTCCCTGATGATGGCAGAGTCGAGAGAATGTCGGCACTCACCTCTGAAGATCTTTCCCGGTTCGTCGAGTCAGGCCCCTGGGAAACGTCCTTCGCGGCGGCCATGTTGTCCGAGGGAAAAGCCCTCGTCGGTGCCCGTCTCGTCAGGGAGGTGGTCGGCGAGATTCTCGACACGGGAGATGCAGAGGTTTCTGCTTCGCTCTTCAGCAAACAGGGCGACACCTTCCAGACCACTCTCATTTTCTGGAAGGAAAATGGAGGGCTCGTTTTCGAAACCGAGTGCTCTTGTTCTCAAGGCGACTGCTGTGCCCATGCTGCTGCGGTTTTCCAATACCTTGCCAAGGGAAAAGGCGAGCGCCTCGAGAGAGCTTTCGGAGGAGTTCCTCATGCCGAGAAAATGACTTCGGGATCCCTGGCCGTTGGGGCCGAAGAGGAGGCCGCGGAGTCCGATTTTCCTGCGACAGAGGCTGCTTCCCAGCCTCCGGTGTCCGAGGATACGACTCGCCCGACCTTTCTTTTTCGGATCGAGAAACGTCCCGAGGGTGAGCGGGCCGCCTGGCTTCCCGAATGTTTTGGCGAGGCTTTTGCCGTGTATGAAGATCAGCGAGTGCCCCTCGATCCGTCTGGACAGCTTCGTCCTATCGTGACTCCGGAAAAGAAGATCCATCGGGATCGGGTTGGGGAGATGGAAGCGCTCCAATGTCTCTATGCCCTCGACCTCGTGCCCGGGGCGGAGGAGGCTCCGCCGACCTTGCGAAAGCTGGATGCGCCGGATGCGGAGGGCACGCTCTGGGCTCCGGAGCAGAAGAAGTGGCCTCATCCCGAGTTCTACTGGCAGCGGTTCCGGCACGATGCCGTTCCTGCCTTGGAGAGGCGTGGCTGGGAGGTTCGATTCGCTCCGGGAGTGGGGCACAAGCCTCTCGTGTTTCGCTCGGAGACTTGGAATGCAGAGATTGTCGAGGAAGGCCGTGGCTGGTTTCATCTCTCGGCGGGATTCGAGATCGAGGGGGAGGAGTTTGAGCTGCAGCCCATTCTTGCGACCCTCGTCCGCAACGGGTTTCTCGAGGCCACTGAAGGGATGCCGTCGGGACAGGAGTTCCTTGTCTTTCTGCCTGATGGACGTGGCCTGGTTCTTCCCGTGGGGCGCTTTCGCAAGCTTCTCGAGACCTTGGGGGAGCTTCTCGAATTCTCATTCAGCGAGGGGCCTATCCGGTTGGGACGGCTCGATGCCGCGCTTCTTGTTTCGGACGAGGAGGGCTCCGAGACGCTTCCTCCTATCGCGGCACCACTCGACTTGGTAGAGACGGGAGAACGGTTGCTTCACTTCGAGAAAATCGAACGCGTCGATGTTCCTCCCGGCCTGAAAGCCGACTTGAGGGAGTATCAACTCGACGGCTACTACTGGCTTCAGTTCCTTCTCGAAAGCGGACTCAATGGAATCCTCGCGGATGACATGGGTCTAGGGAAAACTCTGCAGTCTCTGACTCACATCCTCGCCGAAGTCGAGTCGGGACGAAACGAGGGGAAACCATGCCTCGTCATTGCCCCGACCAGCGTCGTCGTCAATTGGGAGCGCGAGGCGCGGAAGTTTGCTCCCGACCTTTCGGTCCTGATCCTCCAGGGAGCGAGTCGCAAATCGCGTTTTCGCGAGATCCGAAATTCCGATCTGGTCCTGACCTCCTTTGCGCTTCTCCATCGAGATATCGAGGAGTTGGAGCGGCATTCCTTTCATCTCATCTTTGTCGATGAAGCCCAGCACATCAAGAATCCGGAGGCCCAGGTCAGCCGGGCGGCGGCAAGACTCCGCTCCGACCATCGGATCTGCTTGTCGGGAACGCCGATCGAGAATCACCTCGGAGAACTCTGGAGCTTGATGCATTTCCTGATGCCAGGGCTTCTCGGGAGCAAGGAGATGTTCCGGGCAACCTATCAAACCCCCATCGAGAAAGATGGCAGCGAGGCCCGTCGGAAATCCCTCGCCGATCGGATCGGACCGCTCATCCTTCGCCGGACCAAGCACGACGTCGCCAAGGAGCTTCCCCCCAAGACGGAAATCGTTCATCCCATTGAAATGAACGAGGAGCAGAAAGATCTCTACGAGACGGTGCGCGCAACCATGGACAAGCAGGTCCGCCAGGCGCTGGCGATTCGTGGACAGGAGGCCCAGGTCGTCTTTCTCGATGCGCTGCTCAAGCTGCGGCAGATCTGCTGTCATCCTGCTCTCCTCAAGGAGAATCGCTCTGTGGCGGCTTCGGCCAAGTTCGAGTTCCTGATCGATCTCCTTACCACCTTTCACGAGGAAGGGCACCGGGTTCTCGTTTTCTCCCAGTTCACCTCCATGCTTTCCCTGATCGAGGCGCATCTTTCGGGAGCCGGGATTTCCTACCTCAAGCTGACCGGGGAAACCAAGAATCGGCAGGAATTGGTCGAGCGGTTTCAAGGAGGGGAAGGTGAGGTCTTTCTCATTTCGCTCAAGGCCGGCGGAACCGGGTTGACCCTGACCGGTGCCGATACGGTGATCCACTACGATCCCTGGTGGAATCCCGCAGCCGAGAATCAGGCCACGGATCGTGCCTATCGCATCGGGCAGGACAAGCCGGTATTCGTGCACAAGTTGATTTGCCAGAGCACGGTCGAAGAGCGCATCCAGGAGATGCAGGAAAAGAAGGACGGCCTGGCAGGGGACCTTCTCGCCGGGGCAACGAGTCGACTCAACCTGACGGCCGAGTCATTGTCGAAGTTGCTCGGAGAGTGAGGCGGGAGTCGCACTACGAGTCGAGAAAGAGATACTTCTCCGACATCCGGTTGAGCGCGAGACGGGCGTCGGGGAAGCAGTCCGCGAGCCGCGGATACATTCGTTGAAGTCGAAACTCTTCGGCGAGAGGGTGTTCCCCCGCCGCGAGAAAGGCCTGGCGGGCCACGCTTTCGTAGTAGCTCAATCCAGGGGCTCCCCGTCTTCTCGCGCGTTCTTCGAGAAAGCCCGGGAACAATCCTGTCATGACCAGAAACTGATTCCCGCATCGCACCTGGAGGAAGTAACGATCGTATCCGTGGAGTCCCTCCATCGCTTCGACAAAGTCGAGATGATAGGTGAAATCCCGGTCCGGTCGATCGATCTGAGCTCGCGTGACTTCCGAGGGGGCGCCGTGACGAGCGAGGGTCGCAGCGACGTAGTCGATGATGGCGAGATCGGTGATCCCGGCCTCCTGGAACGAGTGATCGACAAGAAGAAAGAAATAGAATTCCGGCGAGATCGAGAGGGGATAGGCGTGCCCCGTGGCTGCAATCCTGAGCCCTGGTTCACGAAGTTTCTCGACAAGAGAAGCATGATCCCAGGATCTCTCTTCTTCGCTCAAAGCGGTTCTCAGGGTGGTTTCGATAAAGTGAAAGTCGAAGGAAGTGAATCGGCTGAGACAGAGAGAACAAAAACCATTCATAGGCAGGATCGAAAGCAAGAGCTACGCCATTAGAGCGCGAAACCTTTTTTCCTGACAAGACCAAAAGCGCCGTGGATGAGCTAAGCGGGTGCCTTCGGGGGTTAGAGATCGTTGTCCCTTACCGCCTCCAGCTTCTTTCGCATTTCTTCCTGGAAGTGTGCCACGAGATCCGAGTGTTGCGGATCGTCGACGAGGTTGGTGTATCCGTTGGGATCCTCTACGAGGTCGAAGAGTTCCATCCCGTTCTCCGCTTTCTCTCCATACTGAATAAAGGTCTCGGTTTCGGTGCGAAGGAGAAATCCTTTTCGCATCGGAGCGACACTGAAGGCAGCGTCACGGACCTTGAGGGAAGGGTCATCGAGAAGAGGCGAGAGGTCCTGACCCTGGAGGCGCTCGGGAATGGGGAGGCCACATAGCGCGGCCGTTGTGGGGTAGAGATCGAGAAGCTCCACGAGCGAGTCGCAAACCGCAGGCTTTTTCCCGGGAACGCAGATGATGAGGGGGACGCCGGAGGATTCATCGCGCAGGCTGACCTTGGCCCAGAAGTCGTGTTCCCCGAGGTGGTAGCCGTGATCGCTCGTGAAGATGACGATGGTCTCATCGGCGATCCCGGCTTCTTCCAGGGCATCCATGACCACTCCGACCTGGGCGTCCATGTAGGCAACGGAGGCATAGTATCCACCGACCGCTTTCTTCTGACGACGGATATCCATCTTCATGTTCACGCTCGTCTTGTAGTTGATTCCCGGCTTGGGGATGTCATCCCAGTCGCCCTCGATCTTCGGTGGAAGAACCATTTTGTCGTAGGGCAGAAAGGGTTCGTAGTATTTGCGGGGAGCGACAAAGGGGACATGGGGGCGAACAAAACCGACGCCGAGCCAGAATCGCTCGTCCTTGTGCTCGTGAATCAGTTCGGCGGCCTTCTTTGCCGTCTTTCCATCGGAATGGACGAGGTCATCTCCGTCCGCCTCGACGACGACGAAAGTGTTCCCTCCGACGACGGGGCGTTTTCCATCCGGGTTCCCTTCGAGGGTCTCCCCGGTGCCCTTGGCCTTCCATTCCGGCCCGGGACTGTTGAAGCGCTCCGTCCAGGACCTTTCGTCGTCCGCCTGGTGGTAGTGAGCCTCATTGTGTCCATATTCGACTCCTCCGGGAACTCCCATGTGGAAGATCTTGCTGACCCTGGCGGCATAGTAGCCGCGGTTCTTGAAATATTCGGACCACATCTCGCGATCACCGATCTTGGGGCGTGGGTTCGCGTAGCCCAGGGATCCGGTAGCGTGAGGGTAGTAGCCGGACATGAAAGAGGCTCGAGAAGGACCACAATAGGTTCCCTGGCAATAGGCCCGGGTGAATCGTGTCCCGCGCTCGGCGAGGCGATCGATATTGGGGGTCTGGCAGACCTCGTTTCCGTAACACGAGAGCGCCGTGTAGGTCAGGTCGTCCGAGATGATGAAGAGGACATTGTATTTCCCTTCGCCAGAAGCAAGGGAGAGGAGGGCCAGATGGGAAACCAGGCCGAGTAGTAGGGGGATCCGGGGCATGCATTCTTGTATCGGATCGACGCCATAGGTCCAAGCGGCCTGCCATACGCGGTTGCGCAGAGTCGTCTCTGGCGTTACAGGATCTCTCCGCATGCAAACCCCGGTCCTGCAGGTCTCCGATTTGACCAAATCGTTTGGCGACGTCGTTTCCGTCGACCGGGTTTCGTTCGATATATCGAAAGGGGAAATCCTGGGTTTGCTCGGGGCCAATGGTGCGGGGAAAACGACCGCGATCAACATGATCCTTGGGATCATCACGCCGACGGGAGGTTCGGTGAAGGTTTTTGGAGAGGATCTGCACCAATCCCGGATCGAGTTGCTGCGTCGCATGAATTTCTGCAGCACTTACACGCAGTTGCCTGGCAATCTCAGGGTTTATCAGAACCTGAAAGTTTTCGGGAAGCTCTACCGCGTGCCCAACCTGGAAACTCGCATCGACGAGGTGCTGGCCCTGCTCGAGATCGATCATCTCAAGACGAGAGTCAGTGGAGAGCTTTCTGCGGGTGAGGGAACTCGGTTGAATCTTTGCAAGGCACTTCTCAACCGCCCCGAATTGCTCCTTCTCGACGAACCTACGGCGAGTCTCGATCCCGATATTGCGGACAAGGTGAGGAAAGTGGTCAGCCGGATTCGTGATGAAGAGGGCACTACGATCCTCTATACCTCTCACAATATGAGGGATGTGGAGGAGGTCTGTGACCGAGTCGTCTTCATGCACAAGGGGAAGGTTCTTTTCACGGGCACCTCCGACGAGACTCTTCAACATTTCAAGGAGGAGTCCCTGGAGGATGTCTTCATCCGGGTCGCTCGGAGTGGAGATCTCGAGTCCGCATCCAGTGGAGTTGAGGACGATGGAAAGGAGCCACGGTCATGAGTTTGGGAACGATCCAGGCGCTTGTTCTACGCTATCTCTACCTCTATACCCGGACTCCGATTCGGGCGATCGAGTTGGTCTTCTGGCCGCTCGTGCATCTTCTCGTGTGGGGATATCTCACGGTCTTCCTGCAGAAGCACACGGGTGACGGGTTCCCCTACGAGATTACTTTCCTCATCGGAGCTGTCATTCTCTGGGATATCCTTTTTCGTGCGCAGCAGGGGGTCGCCATTTTCTTCCTCGAAGATGTCTGGTCCCGGAACCTCCTCAACATTTTCGCCGCCCCGGTTTCGAATGCCGATTATCTCGGTTCTACCTACGTGGTGGGATTTCTTCGGGCCGCGTTGACTTCGACCATGCTTGCGGTGCTTTCCCTGCTGCTCTACTCGTTCAACATTTTTGCGTTGAGCTGGGCGTTGCTCCCGTATGTGTTCAATCTCCTCATCTTCGGATGGGCCTTGGGGATGATCTCGACGGCCTTGATCGTGCGCTGGGGGCCTGCCGCGGAAACCCTGGCGTGGGCCGTTCCGTTTTTCATTCAGCCCTTCGCGGCAGTCTACTACCCGGTCTCGGCTCTCCCCATCGCCCTGCAATGGGTCGCGAAATCCCTACCGTGTTCCTATGTCTTCGAAGGCATGAGAGAGACGCTGAAGTCGGGAGTGGTCGACTGGCAATCGCTGGGTATCGCGACCGGAATGAACCTGATCTACCTTGCTGCCGCCGGGGTGCTTTTCGTCCGCGTCATGAACGTGGCACGAGAGAAGGGACTGCTGACGAAATTTTCCTCCCAGTAGGCACGGAACGACGGGGTGCTCTCTATTTTTGCCCGGAGTGCCCGGCAGTAAACTCCGGACCAATCAGGTCCCCGGAACTCGATCGAGAAAGGTGACCAGGCCGGTTTCGAGGGAATACTCTGCCCCGATCACGAAGAGAAAGTCTTCTTCGATCCATTTCTCGACGATGGGAGATCCTTTCTTCAAATCGCGAACCGAGGAGCGGATGTTCGCTCTCACGGCATGGTTGACCAGTTCACTCTGATCCTCGGTGAGGTCGGCATCGATCAAGGGCTGCACCGAGGGGCTGATCCGGTTGACGATGGACTCGAGGTTGGGGGAGCGACTCTCGTGGGGGCGCTGCAGTTCGTCGATCGTGGCTTTTACCGCCCCGCAGCCGGAATGCCCCAGGACGACGATGAGCCGGGTGCCACACTGTTCGACCGCATACTCGATGCTTCCGACACCGGAGGGCGCAACGACATTGCCGGCCACCCGAATCACGAAAAGGTCGCCGAGCCCCTGGTCGAAGATAATTTCGGCAGGCACCCGCGAATCGGAACATCCCAGGATGACGGCTGAGGGAGTCTGTTCTTCGACCGATTGAGCTCTTCGTTCTTCTGCGGAGAGATTGGTCGCGAGGGGAGTGCCGTTGGCGAAGCGGAGATTCCCTTCTTGGAGAGCGTTGAAAGCTGAAATGGCGCGGTGCATGACCGAATCATGTCGCCGATGCGCCAGGAACGTCAAGCGTTACCGGGCTCTAGGGACGTCGAATCGCAACGGGATCGAATGCGACGGGTCGAGGCGGGGGGAGGGTCGCAAACTGATTGGGCTGGGTGGCGGGTCGCTGCGGAAACGGTGTGCGAGGAGCTGGTGCTCGCAAGGCTTGGCGGCGGGGAGCCGATCGGCCCGAAGCTTCGATCAGAACGATCGACGAAAGTCCTCGGTCGATTTGTTTCACGGGATGAGTCGTCTTTGTGTTGAACCAGGGGAGCTTCACGGACGCATTTTCGAGAAGAGGATAAATGAACTCGGCCTTCACTGCGTAGTTCACGGCCTGGGGGAGATAGCCTCCGTGGGACATGCGGTCGATCCCATTGAGTCCGGCGGCGATGACACCGATCACCTGTCCGGAGGGAGAGAGCAGGGGCCCCCCCGAGTTGCCGGGCTGAACCGGTGTCGAAGTTTGTAGAAAGCGCGGGTCATCGCGAATTCCGGAGAGCGCACTGATGATGCCTTTGGAGATCTTGGGGTTACGGCCAAGAATCGTGGGGTCGGGAAAACCCAGGGCCGTCACGGTAGTGGCGTGTCGAATCTTGGAGGAGGCGGCGAGACTGAGATGAGCTCCTTTCCATTCCTCCACTTTGAGAATCGCGAGATCGTTCCGAGGATCGATCGCGATGGTCTTTGCGAGCAGGGTTCCGTGCGGCGAGTGGACGAGAATGCGATCTGCATCGCGGATGACATGATGGCACGTCACCATGTAGCCTTTCGGGCTGATGGCGAATCCTGTCCCAAACTGACTCGCAGGGAGTCGGCACACGGAGAGGGCGCTGGTCAACAGCACCCCCGCCGCAAAAATGGCAGCAGATCGCTTCATGTTCTTCTTTCTCGGGGTTCCGAGCGAAAACCGGGGCTTTCGTTCGAAATGTCGTTCGACCCTTCGGTCTGAGTCGAACAGGGAGGTGTTTCAAGTCTCCCACTGTCTGTTATGGTAATTATAATCCATAATTTCTATAATGAAAGGGTAAATTGCTTTTTCCCTGAGATTTTGGGTGTCCATACCATTTTGATTCCTTGGATTCCAAGGTGCAAAGCCCTGTGGCTAGGAGGTCTGAGGAAGATTGCTGCGATATTCTTCCAACCGCTCAGAGACCCGCTCGATCTCCTGGGAGAGCTCTTCGATGAGAGCCGAAACGGGTTTGGTAAAATTGTTCTCTTCCGCGGCCTCATCCAGCTTTCCCGCGAGCTCGGTGGCGTGGGGAGCCCCGAAGGCGGATACATGACCTTTGAGGGCATGGGCAGAATGGGCCAACTGGTCTGCGTCATTCTCTTCGAAGGCCGTCTTTGCTTTGGTCAGCATTCCTTCTGCCTCGGAGGAAAAAAGCAAAATCATCGATTCAGCGAGGGATGGATTGCTCGCAACCATCTCGAAGGCATCGCGGTCCCAGGTGGGTGCGGAGGAGTTTGAATCCACCAAGCTGAGCGGAGAAGTTGAATCACCTTCCAGCGAAATGAGGAGTTCACTCGTTTGAATGGGTTTGGCGAGAAAGTCCGTCATCCCGGCTTCGAGGCAGCGTTGCCGGTCTTCGGGCAAAGCGTTGGCGGTCATGGCAATGATGGGAACAGGATTTCTTCCTTCCTGCCTTTCGTACTCACGAATCCGCTTCGTGGCTTCGATGCCGTTCATCCGGGGCATCTGGATATCCATCAAAACCACGTCGAATTTCTCTCGCTGGAAATACGCAAGGGCTTCTTCTCCGTCGGTGACGACGATGAAATCGTGGCCTCGCTTCCGTAGCGTCTCCGAAATCACCATCTGATTGACCTTACCATCTTCCGCAAAGAGGACTCGAAGCGGAGAGGGACGTTCCGAAGGGGAGGGAAGGCGAGACTCGGGGGGATCCTCATCCTGATCCTTGGGGAGGGGATGGTTAGAATGGAGGCGTTCCTCGTCCTCGGATTGGAGGTCGAATGTGGCAGAAAACCGGAAGACGCTTCCTTCCCCCAGTTCACTTTTCACCTCGATACTACCGCCCATCAATCCCACGATTTTCCGGCAGATCGCGAGGCCCAGGCCGGTTCCCCCAAAGCGTCTTGTGGTCGAGCTTTCGGCTTGAGTGAAAGAGTTGAAAATATCCTCCACTTTCTCCTCGGGAATTCCGATTCCCGTGTCCGTGACGCTGAACTCCAGTGTGACTTCGGAATCTCCTTTCTCCACGCTCTGCACGACAAGGTCGATTCTGCCCTCATCGGTAAATTTGACGGCATTTCCTACAAGATTGAGGATGACCTGCCGCAGTCTTCCCGGGTCTCCAATGAGGCAGTCGGGAGCATCAGGATCGACGGTTTGACCTAGCTGGACGCCCTTCTCCCGGGCCTCGATACGAAAGAAGCGAAGAGAGTCCTCGAGACAGTCTCTCAAGGAAAAAGGAACGGACTCGAGTTCCATTCGACCAGCTTCAATCTTCGAGAAATCGAGAATCTCATTGAGCAAAGAGAGCAAGGCTCGAGCGGAGCTTTGCACGATCTCCTGGTATTCGCGCTGTTTCTCCGTGAGATCCGTGTTGAGGAGGTGCTCAGTCATTCCGATGATTCCGTTCATCGGAGTCCGGATCTCGTGGCTCATATTGGCGAGAAATTCACTCTTCGCTCGATTCGCATCTTCTGCGGCGTCGCGAGCATCGATGAGTTCTTCGGAAGCCCGATCGAGATGATGGGTCATCTCGTTGAAATTTCGGGAGAGGATTCCGATCTCATCGCGGTGGGAATCTTCTACTCTTGTTTGAAGATGGCCCACCGCCACCGCACGAGTTGCATAGATGAGGTGAGAGATCCTTCGTGAGAGGGGAGTCACGACGACGGCAATGAGAAAGGCACAAAGCATGCCGGCTCCAACAGTGATCAAGAGGATGTCGCGTTTCAGCTGTGTGATCGGAGAAAGGAAGCTCTCCGCATCCTGTTGCTTTACGAGCCTCCATCCCAGCTTTCCGCTGGGGGTTCCCCCTTCACTGGCCGCGAAGGTGAAAATCATTTCCAGCCCGGTTTCGGCGTCCTGCTGAACAAACGTCGTGATGTTTCCTTCAAGGGTGGATTTGAATTCGGATTCCACCTCGGAGGAAGAGAAAAAGAAATCGGGACTCTCTTCTCGGATAGTTCTTTGGTCGAGGGTTTGGACGGATCGCAGGACTTCTCCATTTGTCGTGAGAAGGCTCAGGGAGGTGCCCTTCTCCATCTCCTTTGCGTGTGCATCAATAATGGAAAACACTTCCCGAGTATTCAGCACCACCTTGAGGACTCCGAGAAACTCCCCCTCTGCGCCGTCGACTCGCAAGCCGATCTCCATTGCTTCGATCCCGGCACTTTCGTCGAAGAGAATATCTCCAAGGTAGACGCCCTCTTCCTGGGCGCGCGTCCACCATACTTCATCGTTCTGGCGGTAGTCCGAGGTCCTTCCCGTCTGGGCTACGTTCGCACCGTAGGCGTTTGTGATGAAGATCTCACCAAATACGGGGTAGCCGTAGACCTCACGCAATTTTCGAAGTCGGACGCGAAGGTCCCGGGAGAGCTTGGTTGATGCCAGTTCGGACAGAAGGTCGTTCTTTCCCTCGACTCCAGCGGCAAGCCATTCGTTATTTCGTTCGTCTATGAACCCTTCCACATCCGGCTGGAGGGAAAACTCTTCATTCGAAGCCTCGAGGGTGCTCTGCACAAGCTCACTGCGAGTGTAAGCCTGCCAGGACGTATGACGACTGGTGAGCAGGCGATCGATTTCCCTCAGGATCGAAACGACCTCGTCAGCCGCTCCGGACTCCATCGAGGATCTCAGGGTTTCGTCTGCGACTCGGGTCGCATACCACCCCACTGAGAGGATGACCAGGGAAGGCAGTGCGATCGTGAGCGGCAGTTTGTAGGCAAGCTTCACAACCCGGTTGTATCACGTTGAGGAACAGGGCTCAATTTGATTCGGAGCGGTGAGAAAGCCGATCGGCTCTCTCCCTCTTGCCCATTGCGAGAACCTGCAGGAAGCGGCAGAGAAAAAATAGCGAGGGTGGATTGGGATTTCCTTACTCGAGCTGTGGTTCGCCTGGCCTGAGAGTTTGCCGATGTTTCGCGACGGCTTCCTCGATTTCAGCGAGCGCTTTTTCACCGACGCCTTCGAGGGGGCGAAGCCGCTTCTCCGAGGGATCGCGGGGGAGATGAAAGAGAAGCGGAGGATCATGCTTTGTTGTTCCTGGTTTGCCTCCGAAAGAAGGGCGGGTCTGAAAATGCACTTTCCATGGACCGAGACGGCAGGCAAAGAGTTCGCGTCCGTGATAATAGAAAAAGGGAGTTCGTGGAGGAAGCGACTCGCCTTCTAGCAGTCCGGTGAGGTCCCGCCCATCGATGACGCGGTCGCTTGGCGGTTCCGCTCCTCCCAGTTTCAAGGAAGTAGTGAACAAGTCCATCGCATTGGCGACGATGGGGGTGCGGGCTGGCTGGATCGTGCCGGGCCACCAGGCGATGGCTGGGACGCGCATCCCTCCCTCCCAAGTGGAGGCTTTGCCCTCCCGCAGTGGACCCGCGCTTCCACCTTCATCATTCATGACCAGCCATGGGCCGTTGTCACTGGTAAAGAAGACGAGTGTTTTCTCGGCGATACCAAGTTCGCTCAGCGTGTTGAGAATCTGTCCCGTGCTCCAGTCGATTTCCTCTACTGTGTCTCCGTAGCGACCTGCCCGACTCTTTCCGTGAAACTCCGGCGAAGCGAAGAGCGGCACGTGAGGCATGGTGTGAGCGAGGTAGAGAAAGAAGGGGTTCTCCGCCTTCGCTTGTGAGCGGATGAACTTTACCGATTCCTCAGTGTAGCGCTTTGTCAGGGTTGCCTGATCGGCGGGGCGTTCTACGATTCTGTTATCGCGAATCAAGGGGATGTTCCAACCGTCGCCCGGAGGGGCCTGACTTCCGGCATGCTCGCGATGCTTGATGCCTTCCCGCGGATCCATGTCATTGGAGTAGGGGATCCCGAAGCTATGATCGAATCCCTGGTCGGTGGGGCGGGATCCTTCGTGTATGCCGAGATGCCACTTGCCGACATGCATCGTCGCATAGCCGACGTCCCGCAGCCCTTCGGCGATGGTGATCTCCGCGTCGGGCAACCCACCCTTCGACTCGGGGAAGAGGACGCGGCGTCCATTGCTGCACATTCCGTTTCGAATCGGGTAGCGTCCGGTCAAGAGTGCCGCACGACTTGGCGTGCAGACGGAAGCCCCGACGTAAAAATCGGTGAAGCGCAGGCCTTCGTCAGCCATTTGATCGAGATGAGGAGTTCGGATTGTCGGCGAGCCGTAGCACCCGAGATCCCCATATCCGAGATCGTCGCAGAAAATGATGACGATATTCGGATTTGCGTTTGCTAGTGCAGTAGCAAAGACCGTCAAGAAGGCGATGGTCATGCTACTTCGTAGAAGGCGATACGGAGAGACTCTCGAAGGTTGCTGGTGGCGAATCAAGGTGCACATTTTTCTGAATATCCGAATTGTATTACAAGGGGGCCTCCGCGTTTGGAGGGAGTTGGCTTTAGGGGGATTCAAAGAGCAGGAAAGGGTAGGTTCGGCATCCTTCTTTGGTCTAGATTCCGATGGACGGATTTTATGACGTTTCAGACAAGATTCATGAGGCTGGCCTGAGCCTGCAGGTGGTTTTTGAGAAGTCTGTTCGCGGGGGCTCTTGTCTTGATCCTGTCTTGTCTGGGCTTGATCGCCATGAACACTCTCCGATACACTTAGGAAAGTTTTTCGATGAAGAGGCGCCTTTTGATCTATTACCTGTTTGCCGCTCTGGCCATCCCGTTATCGGGGTCAGCTTGCATGGCCTCAGAGATCGAAGTTCTCGTTGATCAGCTCAGGAGTATTTTGCCGAGTGAGCAGAGAAAGGGCCTGGAAACCCTGGAATCCAATCGGGAACTCATCCTGAAGGAGGCCGTTGAAAAATTGCGCAGGGGTGAAATTTCGGAAGCGAATATTGACGCTTTGTTGGTCTTGGCCTCTCCGTGGCAAAGGGGGCTCGCCCGGGTTCGTAATCATAAGGGGAGTATAAGACTTGGGAATATCGCTCGACCAACGGGTCGTGAGTTTTCAATTCCTCAACGTAATGAATTGGTTTCGCTTCTCATTGAGTCGCTGGAGAGGTCTCCGTCTGCGGCATCCTACCGAGCTGATTCTTCTAAAGCTGCCCACATCTTTCGCTGGGAAGTGGTCCCAAAAATCGTAGCGCTCCTTGGTGAGCTTGCTAGTTCCGAAGATCTTGATCGGCTTTCCTCTCTTCTCGAGTCGACAGAAGACCGTTACCTGATCGACTCCATAGCTTCGGTTTTCGAAACGACCTATGCTCTACCCGATCTCTATCCAGTTGGAGGGATCTGCGGCAATTCCTCCGCGGAGGAGGTTGAGAGATTCGAACTGTCTGAAATGAAACGAGCAAAAGAAGGGCGTGCGAAAGTCTTGGCCTGGCATCGAAAATATCGTGATTCGGACTTCGAAGTGCGTTTGGAGGCGGCCAAAAAGGAATATTGGGTTCCTCTTTTTGAGGACTATGTTTTCGCAGGAAGATCCTATTATGGGACGATCCCGACATGGAAAAAACTGGAACCACTCATCCGGCAGGGGGAGGCTGCTCTCTCGGTCTACAGGAAGTGGATGGAGAGAGAAAAGGACCTGGTCTTGATCGCAAACTACGCCGTCATTATTGCTGCGATTTCAGGAGAGGTGGATCGTGAGCTTGTTCGGCGATTGCTTGATTCGGAAGAGCCAGGGAAATGGGAGCAACACGCAGTCTTCGCGTGCGAAATTATCCTGGCTGCCAATTCCCGAGAATGGAAGGAGGACTTGGTCGCCCTGCAATCTCGGCCATACTTCGATGGGGGGCGCGCTACGGAGTTTCTGGCTTGTTGCCACCTTCAGAACGCGTTACCTGAACTCAAAGCTGAGCTGGATCGAAAACCGAAGAACTATCGCGCACGCTATGCCATCGAGGAGCTCCGGGCCTGGGGTTTCGACAGCGATTCAAACCCGTAGTCTTCCGCTGGAGCAGGGAAGCATCGTCAGCTTCGAGAGTTATTCTTCAGTTGGTTCATTTCCTTGAGAAGCCTTTCAATGACTTCCGGATTATCGCTGGCAATGTTGTTGGATTCTCCGATGTCGGATTCCAGGTCGAAGAGCAGGGGAGTCTCATGTTTGATCCGCGGCCGTCCTTTTCTCGTTTCGGGATCCGTGGGATGTTCGGTCGAAAGGTGGATCTTGTATTTCCCGGATCGAAAAGCGCTGCCACCATAGAGCCATTGGCTCCGAGGGCTCGGCTTGCCCTCCAGCAGGGTGGGAGTCAGATCTTGGGAGAGCCATCCCGGCTTGCTCGAGGGAAGTTCCGTCCCACCGGTGAGTGAGGCAAAGGTGGCATAGAGGTCGAGATTCGCCGCGATGTCGTCGACGACTCCGGGTTTGATCGTTCCCGGCCATCGAAAAATTCCAGGAACTCGGAAGCCACCTTCCCACGAGGTCGACTTTTCACCACGCAGGGGCTTGGCCGTTCCGGCGTGGCGCGGTCCAAAGACGGTCCACGGTCCATTGTCGCTCGTGAAAATGATGAGGGTATCCTCGTCGATGTCAGCATCCTTGACCGCCTTCATCACCTCACCAACGGACCAGTCGATTTCCTCAACGACATCGCCGTAAACTCCTCCCTTGCTGACGCCAGCAAAGGCCTCTGAGGGGAAGATCGGGATGTGGGGCATGTTGTGGGCGAGATAGAGAAAGAAGGGCTCTTCCTTCTTTGCGGCGGCTTCGATGATCTCGACGGCCTCCTCGGTATAGCGCTTGGTGAAGAGCGATTGATCGGCCGGATGCTCGATGACTTCGCGTCCGCGGATCAACGGAATTTTCCAGGTCTCCGACGTCGCGTTGTCGAACGCCTCGAGGGTCTGTTTCGGCGGGCCGGGGGCATCGTTGCTGCCCGGAGTCCCGAAGTGAGAATCAAACCCACAATTGAGCGGATGCATCGGTGAAGTAGTGAAGTCTTTCGGATAGCCGGCCAAGTGCCACTTTCCGAGCATCGCAGTCTGGTATCCCTGCCGCTTCAGCATCGCAGGCATCAAGGCTTCGCGATCGTTTTTGAGTGGCTGCTTGTTCAGTAGTCCCGGATGTCGACCACTCATCAGGCCGGTCCGACTTGGGACGCAGGTCGAACCGGAAGCGTAGAAACTTGTCCAGCGTTGCCCCTCGGCGGCGAGTCGGTCGATGTTAGGAGTACTGATCACTTCATTACCGTAACAACCGAGGTCACCGTAGCCGAGGTCGTCGACGAAGATGAGGATGATGTTGGGCTTCTCGGCGGACGATGAGAGAAGCGGAAAGGCGGCTGAGACGAGAGCAAGGAAAGTGCTCAGGAACAAAACGGGAATTGATTTCATGAATGAATAGCCAGTGGTGAGAACAAGGGTTGAGGGAACAGAGAGATAACTTCTTTTCTACAAAATGTTCACCGGTATCTCCAGCCCCTATTCTTGAAGACAAATGCCTTTTGCGCGTATCCTGAAGAAAACCTAACGCATCGTTATCATGGAACTCTATTCACCCCTCATCGGATTGATCACTCTCGCATTGGTTTCTGGATCCAACGGTGCGGAAGCTTCTGCTCATCCCTGGGATCTTGCATTCAAGAGGCAGGCGGTGAAGCGAATGATTTTCGATCCTGATCAGACGATTCCTCTCTCGGCCCTCCGACCGCCTGAGGTTCGGGATTTTGATTTGATGCATCCAGAACTCTTCGAGGTGGACGAAGGAGTGGGGGCGAAGTGGTCAATCAAGAAGGGAAAGTTGACAAGGGAATCCTCCAACGTAGCCGCCCATTCGATGCGGTGGGTAGGTGGATTCAATGCCTATGCGACTTACGATCTTTCTGTGCACCGCTTGGAAGGTAAGGGTAACACCGGAATTGCGTTCCGAGATTCGTCGAATGGAGACCTGATGGCCACCCGACTTCATTTTCGTGAGGGGAGGCCCTATCAGATTACCTGGGAGGTGAATCTGGATGGCGAAAGAGTCGTGGAGAAGAAATGGGATCTTCGAGGCGACTTGGGTGTTGAGGACCTGATTCTTCGAGTCCAGATGGCGGTGGTCGGCGTGAATGTGCTTGTTGAATCTAATGGAGAGTCTCGCCTGGTTGGTTTTGCTGATTTTTCCAAAGAAATCGATCTTCGAGAGAAGCGGCATATGCGCTATTTCGATTTCGGAGTAGCGTCGGAGCTCGAGCCAAACTCCAGCATTGTGCTGCATGGAGCGAGCGCAGGGCTGACTCCCGGAACAGGGCAGGCTGACATTCGTGCGATAACGGATCCGGAAGGAAGCCCATTGTTCGACGAAGAGCGTCTCTGGTTTACGATGACGGTGAGGGGGCGCGCTTTGCCAAATCCCATGCAGGCCGTTTTCTCACTGAATCCCTCCGTCTTTGATATTCGGTTTGAGGGAATTATCGCGTTTGATCTCGGAGACGGGCTGCTTCGGAATGAGCATGCTTCTCATATTTTCTACGATTCAAAAAGTGATGAGTGGCGAGGATGGACGACGGGATTCAGTGCCTATGGCGGCGATGGAGGGGAGAGCGCGAAAACGATTCTTGCGGTCTCATCAAAACGAGATCCTCGTCGAGGGTTTTCCATCATGAAAGCGAAGCCCGTTGGTATCGACGGTGCCCACGAAGATGCACACTGCATCTACGACCGCGAGGCGAAGAAATGGCGGATGCTCTTGTGCGAGAAACAAGAAAAGTTCCGTGCAGCAATGTGGGAAAGCGAACACTGGGACAAAGGCTTTCAACGAATTGCGGGCCCGGTAGCAATGGATAGCACGGGCACCATGATCCAAAAGTTTGGAGATACTCGTTACGCACTCTTTGGCAGTGCTGACCGAACGGTCTACATCGCGACTTATCCGGATCTCGAACCTGCAGGAGAACTCGAGATCTACCTGCCGCCATGGAACGAGGGGAATGGAACTCGCATCTGGCCGAATGTAATTTCGCTTCCAGAGGGCTATCCTGCTCCGTATCTCGCGCTGATGATGGATCGCGTTAACTTCCCTGGGATGCCGAAGCCCAACTGGACCTATGGAGCACTCTACTTGTATCACGGCTGGCCCAAGTCGGAGAAGTAGACTGCTTGGCAGGCGTTCAAGGGGGGCTCAGCCCGCGACTCGAGTCTCGACTCTTCCTAATGGGCATGGACGGGCTTATGCTCACTCGTCCTCCCGCATGTAGATGAATCGATTCCGATTCTCTCGCAGCCTTTATCTGCTTTTAACACGTGGCGTGACAACGCGCGCGCCGGGAGCTGGCTTCGAGGTCGCTGTCTTGGGATACGGCATCTTGGCATCGACTTCGTCGCGCCAGTCCTCGAATTGCTTCTTCAGCCTGGCAACGATCTCGGGGCGCTCTTCGGCGAGGTTATTGTGCTCCCCAATATCGTTGGCCAGGTCGAAGAGTTGCACCGTGCCATTCTCGTAGTATTCCAACAGCTTGAAGTCGCCCGAGCGAATCGCTCCGCCGGGGCTCTGGTAGCCGTGATTGCTGTAGTGAGGAAAGTGCCAGTAGACCGGCCCGCGTTCGTAGTCTTCGCCCTTCAGCGCGGGGACAAAGCTCTTGCCGTCGACGTGTTGTTCCGGCACCGCCGGTAGATTCGCCATCTCGAGAAGCGTCGGGTAAAAATCGGTTCCTGTGACGATTGCCTCGGAGATCGAGTTCGGTTCAGTTTGGCCAGGCCAGTGGACAATTAGCGGAACACGAATGCCGCCTTCGTAGTTCCAGCCTTTCGCTCCACGCAGCGGAAGATTGGAGGAAGCAAAACGGGCATCGAGCATCTCGCGTGAGTGATGGATTCCGCGATACTGGTTCGACGCCGACATGCCGCCGTTGTCCGCCGTGAAGATGATGAGCGTGTTCTCTTCCAGTCCAAGTTCCTTCAGCTTCGCGCGGATGCGCGCCAGGCTTTCATCGGTCGCCTCCAGCATGCCGGCAAACTCCGCATTGTCCTGTTTCTGCTTCACCCACCAGACCCTGGCGTCCTGATGCGCCTGCGGATCGTCGTTCTCCGCCAGCGCCTTGAGTTCCTCCTCCGTGAGTGGCGGTCCATCCGGGTTGGGTTCGAGAATGAAGTCCGGCCCCTTCTGCTCCGGCATCGCCGCGAGCTTCTTGCGATATTTCTCCACGAGGTCTGGACGTCCCTGGATCGGGTCGTGCACCGCGAAGTGTTCGAGATGGACAAAGAAGGGCTGGTCCTGGTTCCGCTCGATGAAATCCAGGGCCGCGTCGGTCAGCTTGTCGGTGTAGTAGTCGCCCTTTTTGGCCGGAAGCTTCTTGTTGTAATCACCACCGAAAGGATAGTGATAGGACCGTACCCAACCCGTGATCTCCTCATCGAAGCCATAGGTCGTCGGGTCCCTCCTGACATGAGCCTTGCCGTAGTTTGCGGTTGCGTAGCCATGGCTCTTCAGGATTTCGGCCAGGGTGATCTCTTCGTCCGGCAAGGCGGTCAGTTTTTCCGCGTGATGCAGCGGCTCGTAATCCCGCTCCGGACGTCCAGCAAGCCACTCCGTCAAGTTGGTCCGAGCCGGGTATTTGCCCGTGAGAATACTGGCGCGGCTCGGCGAGCAGACATGGCAGGTCGAATAGGCATTGGTGAAACGCATGCCCTCCTTTGCCAGCTGATCGATGGACGGGGTTTCGTGAAACGTGCTGCCGTAGCATCCGATGTCACGCTGCCCGAGGTCATCGACGAGGAAGAAGATGATGTTGGGTCGCGCCTGCTCAGCAGAGTTGGACTCGACCGGGAAAACGACGAGGCAAAGAAGGAGGAGGAAATTGCGGAGTCGGTTCGGCATGGGCTTGGTGAGCCGGGGGAGGTGAAATTTACTTTCCAGCGGACTTGGGTGCTTTTTCAATTTTCTTTAGCTCGATCCGATCGATCCCGATCATGTAGCGTTTCTGCGCTTTCGGATTTGCTCCGGTGATATGGATATCGATTTGGAGCGGTTCGCTGGGACTGACATTGACGCTTTCGAATGGAATTGGATCACCAGGCAGAACATCGGCCGTGTAGAAATCCGCCTCCCGCAGTTGGCCATTGATCGCGAATTTCACCGTGGCGTAGTCCTTTGCCGTCGTCGGGAACAGAGTGAGATCATAGTTTCCTGGATCAATCCCTTCCAGTTTCAGCGTGAGAATGTCTCCGGGTTTTCCTCCGGTCCACCAGAGATGGGAGTCACCGGACCAGCCGCTGCCGAAGCCGGACATCTTCTGCGGTCGGAGTTCTCCCCTGGGCGGTGAAAATTTTTCTACGAGCGACTCGGCCTCGATGCGGATGACGCTCTCGGAAGGAGCTACTGCCCTCACCTTCTGAACCGGTTTTTTTTCACCGGGCATCGGGACCTGCCTCGGGCTGGCGAGGTATTTCACGAGATCAGCAACCTGCTCGATCGGAAGCGCGTCAAAGAGACCGGCGGGCATAAGGCTCTGGGTCAATTCCTGCCGGCTTTTTATCTCGGTTTTCTTTACATCCGTGGTGGTGCCTCCGGGCATGGAAAGAGAAACGAATTCGGGCGTCTCGTTGCTGATCATGCCACTCAAGGTCGATCCGTCTTTCATCGTGAAGATGTTGAGCAGGTATTCCTTCGAAACGACGGCGTTGGGGGCGAGGACATTCTCGAGAAGGTAGCCGAGGTCGGCACGGTTCGATCCTGTGAGGTCGGGGCCCATGGCGATGCCTTCGCCGAAGAGCTGGTGGCAGGTGCCGCAGGTCATCATGTAGGCCTGCCGTCCTCTCGACACATCAGCCTGCGAAAGCACCTTCGGAGTGAGCTTCTTCTTCCAGCCTTGGATGGCGGCATGAAGCTGTTCGAGGTCGATGCCTGCACCGCCGCGCATCCAGTTTTTCTCGATCAGCGCAGAGATTTTTTCGTCTTCGAATCGCTCGAACTGATCGAGCATGACGGGGGAGACGAGAGACGAAGCCACGTTCTTGGTATCTACTGCTTCCAGCAGAACCAGAGCCATTTCCGGCCTCGTCCCGAGGAGGTTGATCGCTTCATTTCGCTGTTTGAGGGAAAGCTCCGGGAGGACCGCTACCAGTGCTTTCGCCGTTTCTGTTCCCGGATCCCGGCGTAGCGCGGTGATTGCGGCGGTTTGGAGGGAAGGAACGGAGAGCAGCTCGCGGGCGATCACTCCAAGTTCAGGATCGCGTCCGATCGTAAGCAACTCCATTGCATTGACCCGGTCGGACGCCTTTGCGTTTCCATTCCGAGCGATCTTGCGCCATTTCGGAAAGTATTCCGCATCGCGGAAGCGAGTTCCGAGACGGCTGAGGACATCCGCCACTTGCGGGTTTTTACCAAACGAGATTCCTTTGGCTTTCGCATTTTCCCAGGTTTCGGGTGTCTCTACCGGAGGCAGGCTGGCCAGTGCGGTCAGTAGTTGGTTCGCTTGGTCGACAAACTGTTTCGGATTGCCAGCATTGGATAGTGAGAAGGTGACGGCAGTTCGGCCTTCTGGGAAAACCGCGGCCCGCCGATTGATGAAATCCTTGAGCATCGGCCATGCCGTCTGGTTGATGAGGGTCAGAGCCTCTTTCGGGTTCGATTCCACGAGAGGGGCTATTCCATACCAAACGAGGTAAGGGATATTGCGATCCCACTGACTGCGATTGTGCCCGATGAGGCCACGGGCAATCTCCAATCGTTGTGGGAGTGGCAGGGTCTGAAGCTTTGATGCGAGGTAGCGTCGGACCACGAGCGACTCTTCGGACCTCGCCATCTCGATGAATCTTGGCATCGTGCCTTCGTTCGCGATTGCAATCTGAATAGCCCAGCCACGGATGTGTTCATTCGGGTCGGAGAGAGCGGCCATGACCTGCTTGCCATTCAATATCCCGGTGACATGGCGGGTCCAGAGGGCCCGGAGACGGAGAGGGGCGACTTCAGAGTGATCCGATTCAAATTGAGTCAGGGCCGCGCTGACGGCATCTCTGTCGAGGGATCCCGTCGCAGCACGCTCCTGGAGAAGCCGTTGAGCCTGGCGTGCCTGGAAAGTGTTTTCGTGACCAAGCAATGCGACAAGTTTGGTGTCGCCAAGGTCGGGTAGATCGAGAGCCGTGCTCTTGGCATCGCCGTAGCGGACCCGAAAAATTCGGCCATTGCTGCGATCCCAGATCTCAACATCGCGATGGTGGCAGGTCTGGCTGTCGACCCAGTCGGAATAATAGAGGGCTCCGTCCGGCCCCTGCATCACTCCCACACCCACGGTATCGTGGTGATTGCTGAGGAGGAAGTCGGGCCGATGTCGCGCGAGGTAGCCAGAGCCATCATGACCGAGATCCTCCCGGACGATGCGATGTCCGTGCAGGTTGTGAAAATACATCTGCCGACGAAACTCTTTCGGAAACTCCGGGGCGTCGTAGTAGACCAGGCCGCAGTGGGCGTGTCCGCCGCCAAGAGCGGAAGTGTCCTCGGGAGCCCGATAACCGTTTTTTCGAACTTCCTGCCAGGCTCCGGTGTAGTGGGCGTGGTCGGCGATCGTCTTGATGTCGTCGAACGTGAACGGGTCGAAGTGCTGGCCAGCCTGTCGTTGATAACGGCCTCCGTGACTGAGGTGATAGAAGTGCGGGATGACGCACGCACTGACGAAAAAGTCCCCGTGTTCATTGAAGTCGACACCCCATGGATTGCTCGAACCATGGGCGTAGACTTGGAACTCCTTTGAGACCGGGTGAAAACGCCACAGACCCGCATTGATCGGCTGACGCACCTCGTCAGGTGTGCCCGGCTTGCCCACTTTTGAGTGGGTGAAAACGCCGTGGCAACCATAGAGCCACCCGTCCGGTCCCCAGGTGAAGGCGTTCAGAGTCTCGTGAGTGTCCTGGTAGCCCCACCCGTCGAGTAGGATCTCAGGCTCACCGTCGGGTTGGTCATTTTGGTCTTTGTCAGGATAGAAGAGAAGGTAAGGGGCGGCGCCGACATAGACGCCTCCGAATCCAATTTCGATGCCGCTGGCGAGATTGATATTCTCAGCGAAGACTTTTCGAGTTTCGAAGGATCCGTCCGCATCACTGTCTTCGAAGATGAGAATGCGATCCTTGCCGTCGTGGAAGCCGCCTTCCTTGCGGACTGGATAAGTGTTGCCCTCGATCACCCAGATGCGACCGCGAGCGTCGAAGGTCATCGCGATGGGCTGGACCAGGTCGGGCTCCGCCGTGATAAGGTCTACCGAGAAGCCTTCCGGTACCATGGTCTCATCCCTCGCCTCCTCGGCGGTAAGGTCGACCCCATACTGATCCTGCGGAAGATGTTCACCGTGTTTCCACTTTGGGACGGCCGAGTGAGAACCACTCGCGACCTGGGTGTGGATGATAAGCCCTTTCTTGCTGCTGGTAATTACATCAGGTTTCTCGTCTCCATTGAGATCCGTCACCTTTACTTCTACGCCGACCCCGGAATCGTCGTCGACGAGATGGGGGACCCAGTCGATTCCGTTTTCCGTCTCGGTGTTGCGAAACCAGTAGAGCACTGGCTCCTGTAAGCCGCCGGGATCGCGGCCTTTGTGGGCAAAGTAACGTTTCCCAGTGACGAAGTCCTTGCGGCCGTCTCCGTCCATGTCAGCGAGAGCGAGGGCATGGGGTTGAGAGAACGCGACTCCGTAGGGATTCTCAGTTGAGCTCTGACCGACGATGTCTTGGCGCCCGAACTTTCCGGGGGCGTGTTGCTCGAACCAGGCGATGCCGTAGGCATGTGCATTGAGCGAAGTGATGATGTCGTTGTCGCCATCTCCATCGACATCGTCGATGAGGATCTGGGCACCGCCTCCGCCGTAGGGAATCATTGCCCACTTGTGCTTCTTCCATTCTCCAGTGCCTGCTTTTTCAGGCTGCTCATACCAATGCATCTTCTCGATGACATCGGCCCGCCCGTCCCCATTGATGTCACCGACACCAAGACTGTGTCCGAACGGAGTGGCGGCTTCCCCGGTGGGGGAGATCGAGTGCCATGTCCATGGCTTCGTCGCGTCCTCACTCGCTTCGTAGTAGCCGTAGGCTTTCTCTCGAGCGCAGACGATCTCGGGATGTCCTCCGGGGATGAGATCGATGAGGTGAGGCGATTCGTTGGCGACCTGTTCGGCGACTTCGATCATTTCCCAGCGCTCCGCATTGGAGTTCAGGTAGAGGCGGGCCGATTTGCCGGGAAAACCAAAGACGAGAATATCACTCTTTCCATCCCCATTGAAGTCCCTGACAAAGCTGAAAAAACTGTCCGAGTATCCGGTGCCGCCGTCGAAGGCTTCTCCGTCGGCGAAGCGGGTTTTCGTTTGGAAATCGGGACCGGCAAACCAGAAGGGGCCGTAGGCGATGTCGGGGTTGCCGTCTCCATTGATGTCTCCGACTCCGGCGCCCTCAGCGTAGAAGTCAGGAAGAATGAGTTGGGTGTTCCAGGCGGTTTCCGCCAAGGCGGGAATGACGAAGGACGAAATACTCAAATACCCAAGGAAGATCGAAATACGGAATCCGAAAAGGCGGGGGCTGTTTCTTGGTTTCATGATGGTTCGGGAGGTTGAAGATTTAAAAGTTGGGTATCTGGGTCCCTGGGTATTTCGTCATTCACGCAGCGTCAGTAAGTAGGCCATGACATCGCGCATCTCCTGCTCGGTCAGGAGCACGCCCATAGGTGGCATCGGAGAGACTTCGGCGGGAAAGCCTTCGGCCATGGATGCCTGGGGATCGGTCAGGCTCTCGAGAAGATACTCTTCGCTCTTGCGACTCGCGATGCCATCGAGGGCGGGGCCGATCGGCCCACCTTCGCCACCGACGACATGACAGCGGTTGCACGCGGCGATGGGGTGTGTCTCGAAAAGTTTTTTCCCGCGTCCCGCGTCTCCCTTGGTCAGTTCCGGTTCGTCCTCGACCACGGTTTCATACTCGACCTCGTGGAGGGCGACATCGTCCCACCAGGCGGTGCCGGTCGACTTTCCCCAGCCTCCAAAGAGGCAGTTGATGGTGAGCTCGGTGCGATCGAGGGAATTGAAAATGACCTCCACCTTGCTCCAATCCCGGGTGGCTCGCTGAAAGGCATTGGTGCGTGAGCCTCGCGGCTGTTGCTGCACCTCGTGCGCATTCATCTGCGCGCCCCGAGCGCCGAGCAGACCGGCCGTCTTGACCCAACCTGTGATGCGGTAGTCGGTGTTTGGCTTTACCGGGACCTTCGCGAAGAGCGAGCTATCGGCGCCTTTGGTTGAGGAAATTCGCAGGCTGCGTTCCCCGGTGCGGGGCTGGGCGGTGGCAGAGGTATGCTCGGCCTCGCCGCTGTAGGTGCGGACGGTCCAGTGTGCGGGAAGCCCGTCGATCACTTCTTCGAAGGAGGGATTGGGAAGCAGATTGGGCCCAGTGATCTTCGCGGGACCCCGCGTCACTTTTCCGGCACCGCTCGCGCGAAGCGCGATGGATAGCCACTCGTCGGAGTGGTTCTCCTCTTCACGGATCAGCTGCTTCGCGACCTGCTCGACCCGGCTACGATCGGGGAAGTGGGCCAGTTTCGAGAAAGCGGTGAGGCGAACGAGGGAGTCCTCATCCTGGATCACGGCGGTGTCGAAAAACAGCTGCATCCCTTCATCGGTGGCGGGGATCGCACGGATCGCGTTTCGTTTCAGGATCGGGTCGCCTGGTTTGAGCAGCGCAAGTTGGTGAGTGTCGCGATCGAGAGCACCGAGCCCGTGGAGGGTCCAGAAGGCGTGAGCGGCAACGGCGCCGTTTGTTTCGGCAATGCGGGTTTTCAGCTCGGGCACGACACCGGTACGTTTTCCAGCCACGAGAATGCGCTGGGCGGTGAGCCGCCAGAATTGGTTGTCATGAGAGAGTGCCGCGAGCAGTTTCTGGTCCGGAGCATTCTCGAGAGAAGAAATCGAGGTCACTTCGGCTTCCTCCCACATCGCCCGATAGATTCGTCCATGCTGGGTATCGCGGAGAGGGTTCTCGTGGGCATTGCCAGGCCCCCGCACAGCTGCATAGCCACCGCGTTCCGGAGTGGGAGTGGGGTTGTGCTGGATGATGAAATTGTACCAGTCCGCGATCCAAAGATGGCCGTCAGGTCCCACCTCGGCTGCGACCGGAGAGAACCACTCGTCGGCGCTGGCGAGGAAGTGGAATCGGTTGATGGCGCGGTAGCCGGCTCCGTCGCGGACGTTCTCGAACATCCCGAGGAGATGCCCTGTCGGTCCCCCGATGAAGGCGATCCGATCTCGCCAAGCTGGCGGAAACTGTTTCGAGGTGGCGAGGGCGTAACCTGCCCCGGCGGTATACTGCCCGAAGGCGTCGACTTGCCGGATGTTCGGGGTGATGGGATGAAAGGCGATCTCGTCCGCGATCATCCGCGCACTGGTTCCGCTTTCCCCTTCGGGATATCCAGTTTGGGGAAAGCCACCGAAGAAGGCAGGATTTCGATTCGCGGTCGATCCGAAGACGTCTCCGGCTGCGTTGAGCCCGAGTCCCCAGGTGTTGTTGTTGAACTGGTGGAGAAACTCCATTTCCGATCCGCCGGGGCGAAAGCGGAAGACCCCGGAGCCGAACTGGAGTTTCTTTCCTCCAATCTCGCCATTGAAACCCGAGTAGCCAACCGTTCCGTAGACCCAGTTGTCGATGCCGTAGCGCAGGTTGGAAGGGCCTGCGTGGGTGTCTTTCGTGCCCCAGCCTGTCATGACCGTCTCGCGAACGTCGGCCCGGTCATCTCCGTTGGTGTCCTTGAGGAAAAGGAAGTCCGGCGCCTGCGCGACGATGATGCCTCCGTCCCAGAAGGTGAGGGAAGTGGGGATGTTCAAGCCGTCGGCGAACACCGTGACCTTGTCGGCCCGCCCGTCGTTATCGGTGTCCTCGAGGATCTTGATGGTGTCGTTGCCGCCCTCGGGACGCACTTCGTTCGGGTAGTCCACGGTCTCGGCGACCCAGAGACGGCCCCGTTCGTCCCAGGCGAGGAAAATCGGATTCACGATCAGGGGCTCGGCAGCGAAGAGCTCGACCGACCATCCCACCGGAGCGCGGAGGTAGTCGAGGCTGTCTTCGGGGGAGAGGGGGAACTGATACTCGAGCGGCTTCGGCCGTTTTTCATAGTTGGCAATGTTGTCCCTTGGTTCGTAGCGAAGCGGGGTGCGTTGGCTGAGAAATTGATCGTGTGCGGCGCGGCGTTCCTTACCGATGCTCCAGAGGATGCCGGATTTCAGCAGGGCATGAAACTCAGGCTTCGACCAGACTCGTTCGTCATGGCCACTCGCGGTGTAGAAAACGCGACCTTTACCCTGCGAGCGCACCCAGGTCCAAGGCTCGGGGCCGGGATTCGGATCTCCGTCCGGTCCTTCACGTACCTGGAGGACGACGCGATCGGTTTCATTGTGGTTGTTGTGATAGTAGGTTTCGTCCCAGGCTTCGAGCTGAGGAACCTCTGCAATGGCGGGATGCTCGGGAGCAATGGTCTTCGGCGAGAAGACACCCGTTCCATGACTCTTGAATCGGCCTCCGACGAGTCGGTCGTATTCGAGAATGTTTTGAAAGCACCAGCTCGCGCAGTGGATCGGGACGAAGCCGCCACCCTGCTCCACGAAGTCTTTCAGGTTGTTCCAGAGCTTGCGATCGAGCGTCCGGTGGTTTGCGTAGATGAGGACGGCATCGTATCGGAACAATTTCTCGCGATCTCCGAAGGCCTCTTCCGGCGTCTCGACATAGTCGAAGTAGATCGCGTCTCCTCCGAGCGCCTCGGCAAGGTGGGGATACATCTTGCCCGGCTGATGCGAGGCCTGTCCCGGGCCACCGCCCTCGTGGCCGAGAAAGAGGACGCGGATTGGTCCCATGTCGTTGTCAGCGGCAGCCGTTGGTTCTTGTCCGATCTTTTCGCCACGATCAAGGTTGAAATTCTCGACCTTCCCGCCAAAAGGAAAGGCATTCCCGTAGTCGCCGACCTGTGATTCCGGATCGGAACCGATGACAAATCCTTCGTTGGGGTTCGCCTTGATCAATCCTTTCGCGCTCGCACTGGCGACTTCCTCGTTGTCGATCGAAAGGCTCATGGTTCCATCCTTTGCCAGTTCGGCAGACACGGAGAACGGACGTTTCGGAGGAGAGGATTCGGAGCTGGCGAGATGAAGTTTCCCGCCCCTGCGCACCGCGAAGTGAAGTCGCTGGTCTTTGATGTAAACCGCGTATCCATTGACGCCGCCTCCATTAGCGACGAGGACGCCCTCGGGATGGTTCCGGTATCCGGAGGCCTGAAAACTCACTCGAAACGGGGTGTCTGCGATAGGCTGGCTTTTGCCGATTGAAGCGGCTTTTAGGTTATAGGGAGAGTCCCGGGCCGGACCGACCTGATCGGCAGGGGAATCAGGAAGATGCGAGGTGAGTCGTTTTCTTACCTCATCGAGCTCGGGGTCATCGATCCGGTTGGTGAATTCGTTCGGGTCTTCGACGAGATCGTAGAGTTCTTCGAAGCCATCGCCGTTTCGGATGAGACGATATCGCTCATCGATGACTGCATGGGAGGCGGTATTCTCGCCTCGGAACTGGTAGGAGGAAATCGCGTAGCGTTCGGGAGTGGCTTCGGGATTCTTGAGGATGGGAACGAGGGAAGATCCATCGCACTGTCCCGGCACCGGCAATCCCGCGAGTTCACAGAGAGTCGGGTAGAGATCAACCAGGCTGACGGGGGTGCGCGTTTTCTTTCCGTCTGCGCTCACACTGGGTGCATGAATGAAACAGGGGACGCGAGTGGTCTGGTCCCACAGCGCAAACTTCTCCCAGTTGTCTTTTTCCCCGATATGAAAGCCGTGATCGGTCCAGAGAACGACGATGGTGTTTCCTGCCATTGGCGAGGCATCAAGTGCATCGAGGAGACGTCCCAGTTCGTTGTCGACGTAGCTGATGCTGGCGAGATAGCCGCGCATGAGAGACTTCCATTCGTCGTTCTCGGTGACCCATTGGTGCCAGGAGACACGCTCGTGTTCGTGAGCGTCGTCGAGGTCGTCGGCTCGATAGGGCGGCAGTTGGACTGAATCCTCGGGGTAGAGATCGAACCATTTTTGCGGCACCTCGAAGGGAATGTGGGGGCGGAAAAGTCCGACGGCGAGAAAGAGAGGTTCGTCTCCGGCACCTTTCATCTGCTCGATGGCCCAGTCGGTCACGAGTTCGTCGCCGTATCGATGCCCGGGGTCGAGCGGAGCGGCACCGAAATGGTGCTTGCTGAGGGGGCGCCCGGGTTCCTGAGTTGCCGGAAGTTCTGGGCGTGGCCAGTCGGCTGAAATCGGATCGAGTGGGTCGCCGCGATAGTCGTCCCACGCGTCCGGGTCGTTTTGCGAGTCTTCTGGAGTCCACTGCAGCGTGTGGAAGATCTTTCCGCCTCCGACGGCACGGTAGCCGTGATCGCGAAAATGTTGAGACAGGACAACGGCGTCCTTGAGAACCGGGGACTCATCCCGCCACCGCGGGCCGTGCGCACGAAAGGCGTTGCGGTAGATGCCGGACGTTGTGGGATGCACTCCCGTCATCACCGCGACCCGAGAGGGATGGCAGGCGGGAGCGGCACAGTGGGCGTTTGCCAGGGTCACGGACCGCTTCGCAAGACGCTCGAAGTTCGGGGTCTGAATCCCCGGATGATTGTCGAGCGGCGAGATGTAGTCGTTCAGATCATCGATCGCGATGAATAGAATGTTGGGTTTGTCTTCGCCGAACAGGATAGCGCAGGAGCACAACTGAATCGCGACGAAAAGGAAAGCAAGGTTCTGGGGGATCTTCTTCATCGGATTCGAGAGTTTCCGGGGTGCGTTCTCGTGGAAGATGGCAATGCAACAGGGTCGAGTCGGTGAGCCAACCCTGTTGGATCGGTCGTGGAAGGGGCTAAGAAGACAGGCTCCACTCGGGAAGTCTCTTGATCGCGCCGCCTTCGAGAGCGCTTTCGTGAGAAAGGATTCCTGTCAGGGTGATGTTAGCGGACTGGATTTCGTTGGGGTAGCCTTCGCCTGTCCCGCGGAGCAGTTCGACGAACTGGTGGACGAGATGAGGATGCGATCCTCCATGACCGGCACCCTGAGTGAAGCTGAGGTGGTCCTCGCCTTCTTCGCCGCCGTAGACTCCGCCGGTTGTAAAGGGGGCGATTTCATCGGGCAGCAGCATCGCGTAGTCGGGGCACTCCTTCTTCTCGGGAATTTCCGGTTCGGGTTTCTTTGCAGTGTGAACGACAAGCGGCTCGCCTTCGATCAGTGGCCACTCGACGCCCTTTTTGGAGCCATAGACTTCAAAACTCTCGCGATACTGTCGGGCGACATCGAAGAGTGAGCGATAGACCTGGGCACTGAGATCGCTGTTGGCGAACTTGATGTGGGTGGTTTCGACAGCAAAGGGGGATCCGTAGCAGTCATGCATTTCCTCGCGGATTGTGCCGCTGGGAAAGCAACTGACGTACTCGGCCTCGTTTCGGGCGAGACCGAGGACGGGACCGACACAGTGAGTCGCGTAGTGCATGGGAGGAAGACCGGGCCAATATCCGGGCCATCCGTCCATGTCCTGCTGGTGACTTGCTTTCAGGAACTGCAGTTTTCCGAGTTCGCCGGTGTCGTAGAGTTCCTTCATGTAGAGAAATTCTCGAGCGTAGACGACGGTCTCCATCATCATGTAGCGAAGTCCGGTTTCCGCGCAAAGATCGACGATGGCCTTGCAGTCCTCTTCCGAAGTCGCCATGGGGACGGTGCAGGCGACATGCTTGCCGGCACGGAGCGCTTTCAGGGTGTGCTCGGCGTGATCAGGGATCGGTGTGTTGATATGGACAGCATCGATCTCGGGATCTTTCAGCAACTCGTCGTAGTCGGTGAAACGCTTCTCCACTCCAAACTTGTCGGCAATCTCCTTCAGCATCTCGGGATTTCGCTGACAAACGGCCGTAATTTCGGCGTTGGGGTGGCGCTGGTAGATAGGAATGAACTCAGCTCCAAAGCCAAGTCCGATGATGGCGACGCGGGGTTTTTCGATCGTATTGCTCATGGGCTCAAAGAATGGTGGATGTTAGCAGATCGTAGACTGCTATCCTATCCTCTTCTTGAATCCAATGGCCGAAAATTATGCCGTTTCGGCCAAGGCTGAGGGATTTGATTGATCGGGAACAGAGCAGGAGTGTGTCGACGACGAAGGTTTCCTGCTTTGTTGTGGTGCTTTGCGCTAGCGCAGCGAATAGGAGCTCGTCGGTGCGGAAGCGACTTTCCACTCTCCGTTTTGCCGCAGGAGAGAGATCTCGGAAAGACTCGGAGGATTCTGAAATTGCCAGGCCTCCCAGCCTTTTCCCTTGTTGAAGCGTCGATAGGAATCGAGAACAAATTCGAAGCGAATCCGGCGATCAATCCCGTTCTTGGCGTCCGCGTCGTTCACCGGGACGGGCTTCGGTCCCACCAGCTCAAGCCCTCGAAATTGATAGGGAACGGGTTCTGCTCCCCATCGTGACTGGGAAAAATGATAGCCTGATTTCTTCAGAAACATGGAGTTGAAGCATTGGTCCCGAACCCGGGCGTAATCGAACTCCGACTCAGATTTGGAGCTGACATCGCGTTTCTTGCTCTTGGGAAGAGATGGAATTTTATCTCCGACCTTGGACTTGATCTTGTCGACCATGGAGATCGTGATCGTCCCCACGAAGCTGTTTTGCCCGATAGTGTACGAGTAGCCCACCAACTGCCCCTGCGATGGCAAGGGCCACGAGGCAGAGCTTGCTGATGGGCGATAAAGCGGGACAGAGCATCTTGGAATATGGAAATTACGGAAAATATAACATTCAATTTGCAATGGGTCAAATGAAGGAGTGTCACATCCCCGTTCGGAAAAGCCTCTTACGCACAAAAGTTCCTTCTTTTTGCCGTAAACACGCATTCATCGAGGGTTGGTGAATGCGGTGTTTCATCGGTAGATTTCGGGAGATGATGAAGAAAGACTTCTGGATAACGACCGTATTTGGCTTTTTCGCGGTTTCCCTCGGCCATACAGAAGATTTGATCGATTTCAGTCGCGATATTCGTCCCTTGCTCTCCGATCGTTGCTTTCACTGCCATGGGCCGGATGCCAACACTCGGGAGGCGGATCTGCGACTCGACACTCCGGAGGGCGCTTTTGCGGCTCTCGATGAGGAAGGGAAAATGTTCTCTCTCGTCGCCGGAGATCCCGAGAAGAGTGAGCTTTTTTATCGAATCACAACCGATGATGAAATCGATGCGATGCCTCCGTCGGAGTCGAAGCTGCCCGCGTTCACTGATGAAGAAATCGATCTGATCCGTCGCTGGATCGAGCAGGGGGCCGATTACAGCGAATTGTGGACTTTTGTTCCAGTCGAGCGCCCAGCGGTTCCGGAGCAGGGAAGTGACTGGGCGACCAATCCCATCGATCGCTTTGTGGCCAGGAAGCATAATGAGAAGGACCTCTCAGCATCACCGGAGACAAATCGCCGGACCCTGATCCGCAGAGTCAGTTTCGATCTCACGGGCCTGCCTCCGACACCGGAAGAGGTGGACGCCTTTGTCCGCGATGAGTCGCCCGAAGCCTATGAAAAAGTGGTGGATCGTTTGCTCGAATCGCCTCGTTATGGGGAACGAATGGCGGTGGAATGGATGGACGCGGCCAGGTATGCCGACACCTCAGGATATCAGTATGACTGGTTTCGCACGATGTGGCGATGGAGAGACTGGGTCATCGACAGTTTCAATGCCAACCAGCCCTACGACGAATTCATCACCTGGCAGCTTGCGGGCGATCTTCTTCCTGAGGCCACCCTGGAGCAGAAGATTGCGACTGGCTTCAACCGAAACCACCCGTTCACGATCGAGGGGGGAGTGATCCAGGAGGAATACCGAGTGAGTTACGTCGCGGATCGAGTCACGACGATGGGGACGGTCTTCATGGGGCTCACCCTGGATTGCGCCCGCTGTCATGATCACAAGTTCGACCCAATTTCCCAGAAGGACTTTTACCAGCTCTTTGCCTTCTTCAATCATCTCCCAGAGAAAGGCCAGGTCGGGGGTAAACCCCTTTTTGGTCCACCTGCGATTCCGGCCCCGACCAGGGAGCAATCGGCTCGATTGGCTTCATTGGAGGTCGACCTGGAGAAGACGCGGGAAAAGTTGTTGCGAGAGGACCCGGAGCTGACCCGGAAGCAAAATGAATGGGAGAAGCAGCGCGGCAACCCCTGGGAGCCGGTGACACCCGCTTCCGTTTCCGCCACGTCGGGAAGTGAAATGAAAAGACTGGAGGACGGGAGCTACCTCGCGTCGGGAGCCGTTCCGGCAAAAGAGGTCTATGAATTTGTGATCCCTTTGCAGAAGAGTGATTTCATCACCGGTCTCCGTATCGAGGCGCTCACCCACGAGTCCATGGTGCAGGGTGGCCCGGGACGTTCCTCGAATGGGAATGCCGTGCTCTCCGAGATCGAAGCGCAGGTGGTGGACTCGGACGGCAAGGCGACTCCGGTTTCCCTTTCCAAGGTTTCCGCAGACTACGAGCAGAAGGGGTATTCTGCTGCCTCTGCCATCGACGGGAAACTGTCCACGGGGTGGGCCTTCGACGGGAACACCAATCATGCAGATCACTGGATTGCGGTCTCGCTTGCCGAACCGGTCACGGGATCGGCGAGCCGCGAGGTTCGATTGAAACTTCGTTTCGAGAGCCAGTTTGGAGGGCACTCGTTTGGTCGTGTCAGGCTGTCCCGTTCGTCGACACCGGATCCCGCTGGGTCCGTCAAGGGAGGCGAGCTGACGAAGATCCTGAGCAAGGCGCCCGAAGCTCGAAACAAGGCCGAGAAGGAGCAGGCGCTTCTCGCCTTTCGATCCCATCTTCCAGAATTCCGGGATCTCGCCCAGGCGATGAATCGTTTCGAGGCCGAAAAGAAAGCTCTCGAGTCTGAGATTCCCATGACGATGATCATGAGCGACGCGGCTCCTCGGGACACATTCATCCTCGAGAGGGGAGCCTACGATCAACCGATGGAGCAGGTCTCTGCAGCGGTCCCCGAGCGACTTCCTCCTCTTCCCGAAGGATCTCCCGCGAATCGTTTGGGGTTGGCCCAGTGGATGACGGAGCGGAATCATCCGCTCACCGCTCGGGTCACGATGAACCGCCTCTGGCACCAGGTCTTCGGGGTAGGGATCGTGAAGACGGTCAACGATTTCGGATCGCAGGCGGAGTGGCCTTCTCACCGCATGCTTCTCGATTGGCTGGCTTCGGAATTCATGGAGTCGGGATGGGACCTGAAGCACATGGTCAAGCTCATGGTGATGTCTTCGACCTACCGGCAGTCCTCGGATACGACGGAGGAGATGCTGAACCAGGATCCCGAAAATCGTCTCCTCGCGCGGGGGCCTCGCAAGCGAATGTCGGCGGAGATGATTCGAGATCTCGCCTTGCAGGTTTCCGGCCTCATCGATCCGACGATCGGTGGACCCAGTGCGAAACCGTATCAGCCGCCGGGATTGTGGAAGGAGTTGACCAATCGAAAAGGATTTCAGCAGGTCTACGAAGCGGACCGTGGAGCGGGTCTCTATCGGCGAGGTCTCTACACCTTCTGGAAGCGTGCGGCCCATCATCCGATGATGTCGACTTTTGATGCACCGAACCGGGAGGTTTGCAGTTTTTCACGTTCGACTACGAACACACCGCTGCAGGCGCTCGTGTTGCTCCACGATCCACAGTTTGTCGAGGCTGCGCGGGTGCTGGCTTCCGAGTTGGTCGGATCGATCGAGGCACCCGATCTTCGGATTCGACGGGCCGCTGTTTCCATCCTTGCCCGTGAACCTTCGGACCGGGAGATGAAAGTTCTCGACGATCTTTATGCAACGGAGAGGCGTCGTTTTCAACAAAACCCGGAGGAGGCAGATGCCCTCCTCTCCGTGGGAGCCTATCCACCGCCCGACGGACTGGACCGACCAGATGTCGCAGCCACGACGATGGTCGTTCGGGCGATCCTGAATCTCAGTGAAACCATTACCAAGCACTAGGAGCACGATGAATTTCTTTGACCCTATTCAAGAGAACCTGTCTCTGCAATCACGACGTCAACTGCTCCAGCGAACAGGAGTGGGAATCGGCGGGGCAGCGTTGAGTTCGCTTCTTCATGGAGGGGGCGCGACGGCAACGGCAGGAGACGAAGAGAGTGGCCTGCACCACATCGCCAAGGCAAAACGTGTCATTTACCTTTTTCAATCGGGTGGTCCTTCTCAGATGGATCTGTGGGACTACAAGCCCGACCTGGTTGCGAGGCGTGGAGTCGATCTTCCGGATTCGATTCGCATGGGGCAACGATTGACGGGGATGACGGCTCGCCAGAATTCGCTTCCGATTGCTCCCTCCATCTTCAATTTTTCCCAGCATGGGGAATCGGGAACCTGGGTGAGTGAGCTTCTGCCTCACACCGCCAAAATGGTGGATGATCTCTGCCTGGTGAAAACCGTGACCACGAATGCGATCAACCACGATCCCGGGATCACCTTCCTCCAGACCGGGCACGAACTGCCGGGTCGGCCCAGCATGGGTGCGTGGATGCACTATGGCCTGGGGAGCATGAATGAGGATCTTCCGGCTTTCGTGGTCCTCCTGTCTGCTGGAAACTATGGCGCGGCGCAGCCTGTCTATTCCCGATTGTGGGGGAGTGGCTTCCTGCCGACTTCTCACCAGGGCGTGCAGATGAGGGCCGCAGGTGACCCGGTTCTCTATCTTCGGGACCCGGCCTTTGGGGACCCAGCGAGGAAGCGGAAGCTTCTCGACACTGTCTCTTCGTTGAATGCGCTTCAATACGAGAAGTCTGGTGACAGCGAGATCCAGACCCGGATTTCTCAATATGAAATGGCCTACCGGATGCAGACTTCGGTGCCGGAATTGACTGATCTGAGCGAAGAGCCTGAGTCGACCTTCGAGCGCTACGGGCCCGATTCTCGCAAGCCGGGTTCTTTTGCGGCCAACTGTCTTCTCGCTCGTCGACTGGCCGAGCGCGACGTCCGATTCATCCAACTCTACCACACGGGGTGGGATCACCATGGAGGGTTGCCGGCAGGCATGAGAACACTCTGTGGAGAAACAGATCAACCGTGCGCCGCGTTGATTCAGGATCTGAAGGACAGGGGAATGTTTGAAGATACCCTCGTGATCTGGGGCGGAGAATTCGGGCGGACGATTTACAGCCAGGGCAAACTGACAGAGACCAACTACGGTCGAGATCACCATCCCCGTTCCTTCACGATGTGGATGGCCGGTGGCGGAGTCAAAGGGGGAGTGACTCACGGAGAAACCGACGAGTTCTCCTACAATGTTGCCCGTGATCCGGTCCATGTTCATGACATGCAGGCGACGATCATGCATCTCATGGGCATCGATCACGAGCGATTGACCTATAAGTTCCAGGGACGCCGATTCCGACTCACGGATATCCACGGTCATGTCGTGAAAGACTTGCTGACTTGAATGCGTTGGAGCGGCGGAATGGCGTTGCCTTTTTCCCGGCTTCCTGACTGAATGACGAGATTGATTCGTCTTTCTCAGATCATGGAGCCTCCCCGTTTGACCCGCATCTCGTTACTTGTTCTTTGCGCCGTTCTTGGCGGTAGCCTTTCCACTCGGCTAGCTGCTCAAGACTATCCTGTCGCGATGCCCACGGACCAGCCCGGGGTGGTGTTGAGTCCGTTTGCGGCGGACCGGGAACTGGACGTAGCGGGGATGGAACCGGGAAGTCTGGCGATGGATCCCGTTGCCGATAAGATCTTTCGGATTCCTTATTCCTCGCCGGTTCAGCAGACGTACGAGGACTATCTCGGAAATCCTCAATCCGGGTCGTCAGGAGCCTCGGTCCAGGACACTCCCGCGGTGTCTCGTCCCGAGCCAAGCGCTCAGGATCGTCCGGCGATTCAACCTTCCAATTTTGGGGGGGAGGTTCCTCCTCATCAGTATCCTGACCTGGGAACGCAGTTGCCGGAATCGGTGAAACCATCCTGGACTCCGGAACGGCAGGTGGTGCCGGAAAATCTGTTGCTCTTTCTCTTCGATTTCAATCACCTCTCGAGCGACAATGATCCTGCTGCGTTGCTGTCCTTCTATGCGGACCCGGTTGGGAACTATTTCGGAAAGGCGAGAGTAGGGCATGCGGAAATCTACAAGGATCGCGCTGCCTATATCCGTAGATTCCCCCAGAGAAGTTACCTGATCGCGAGCCAGCCCATTCTGCTCTCCCGCTCGGGGGATGTCTACGATCTCATGCTTCGGGTCGACTACGCGGTGTCGGGGAGTGGGAAAAACCTCAGCGGCTCTGTGACGCATTCGATCCAGGTCCAGGAGCAAGCCGGACAATACCGAATCATCGGTATCCAGGAATCCAAGGCAAAGCGGCCTCCTCAGGAAGTCGTCCAGCAGGATGACCAACGCCGGCAGACTCAGCTCCAGGTTCCACAGGAAGAACAAGGGGTTTACGATCGGTTTCAGCATGAGCAACTGGAGCGTTTTCTCGAAGCGTTCACCGCGAGTGGGGAGGTCAACGACCCGACCGCCGGGATCGCCTTCATGCACCCGCAAATGGATGTCTATTATTCCCTTCGCAATCTCAGTCGCCGCGACTTGCTCAATGATCGCAGTCGCTACATCCAGCGATGGCCGGAGCGACGATACTGGCTCACCGAGCGGCCGCAGGTCCGACGTCTTTCGGATGGAACCTGGGAAGCCGTCTCCAAGGTGGGATACGAGGTTCGGAATCAGAGCAAGTATCTCAACGGAGTGGCGACTTCCATCGTGCGGATGGCCTACACCTCAGAGGGACTGAAGATCGTATCGATACGCGAGCAGTAATTTTTCCAGGTTGCTTCTGGTGATATTGAGAAATTCTCCATCGAGAGAAAGGTGGGAGGAAAAGCTAGCTGGTAGGCCTCTGTGATGTTGACTGGTCTTGCTCCTCAAGATCCTCACGAACCCGCGTTCAGTATCGCGGTGCACCAATTGGACCACGACGTTCTGCCCCTTCTTGGTCATTGCCTCATGCACTCGATGCCATCGGGTACTTCTTGAAATCAGCGAAAGTCGCCTTGCTCGAGGCGAAGCAAGTTCTTTTCGAATCGGACGAGATGGCTGGAGCAAGGCGGTTAATGCACCCCGACCCCGTCGAACATGAGAAGACCGAGTGCGGTGTCTCGATACTTTTCTCCCCGGTATACCTCCCTGATTTCGAAGCGGACCTTCCGCGTCGAGCGGGGAGGAAACATGATCTTTGGAATCTCCACGGTTTGAATCTCAAAGCAGTCTTCCAGCTGAATCATCGCCACTGGTTTGCCGTCGACTGACATTTTGAGGGTACAAATGCGATTGTTCGCTTTCCAGAGTCGAGGGCTTTTCTTGTAGCCATTGGCGATGAGCAATCGGGTGATGCCGAGATTTCCTTTGTAGTCGGGAATACGATCGAAATTGAAGGTGTACTCGATCCACTCTCCGATGCCGTCGTCTGGCTTCCCTTCGACCCAGGCCGTTTGGGAATTGAAGTCGTGGGCGTTGCCTGCCTTGTAGGTAAGGGAGCCCGAATCGGCGAGTTCGGAGGAGGCATCGACAAGGTGGACATCTCCTCCACAATACCAACTGCAGCCAGGTAGAAATTCGTGGGGATTGAATTCGTCAAAAAAGAATTTTGCGTCCTCCTGGGGTTCGCCCTTCAAGACAGGGAGGTCTTCCCCGGTCGCGACTTGCAGGAGGACGAGGATACAGAGGGCCATCGGCAGCGCAGTTCTCATACCGACAGGGTATCGGGATCGAGAAGGCACTTCAAGGCTTCTGCCAGGCAATTGCCGATGGGGAGAATTCTATTCTGCCTTGAGAATGAAACTCTGAGAGTGGCTGTTGAATTCAGGAGCATAGAGACACTGAATTGTCGCCAATCCGGACTGGTATTCGCCACGATGCTGAACCCGAACCGAGTATTCGAAGACATAGGTTCCCTTGGGAAGGTAGTCGATGAAGAAGTGACTCGCGGTGTCTCGGGTCGACTCGTAGTAGCCCAAACCGTCCTGGTAGCGATAGCGCGAGAGGACGTTGACGGGTTCGGTTCCGCTGCCGCGTTGATCCTTGAGATGAAGATACTCCATGTCGCGATCGGTGCGGAGAACCAGGCGGACGACGAGCTCGTCTCCCACCTCGATCTTGTCTCCCTCTTTGACGGGTTCGAGGACGGGGCCGTCGTTCGAATTCACCTTGGTGTAGAGCGTTTTTTCCAACTTCAGCGGAGTCCCTTCATGAGGAGTGATTTTCTCCATCGATTCGAAATACTGCCAGTGGACACTGCCCCAGGAGACTCCTTCATCCGTCTTGGTGACGGATACTTTGCCCATCTCCGGGGTGACCTCTCCGCGGAAGAATTTCTGTTCGTAGAATCCTGTTCCGGCTTCGACGTTCTTGGGTTCGATCACCTGGCCTGCCAGGGAGACCTCGACGAGTGCATCGCTGGCAAGAAGATCGGAACCACGGAGCAGTAAGGCATAGACGGCGTCGGCGGTCGCCTTGGTTGTCTTCCAATCCCGAGTCTGTTTTTGCTTGAGCAACCAGACCTTCAGATCCTCTACCGCTTCCGCATCCTTGGCGACTTCGTCGAAGGCCTCGATCATCATCGCCTGCGTCTCGATCGGAGCTCGATACCACCAGTAGCTGAGCTCGGTGTCTCGCCAGAATTTGCCCATTTCTTCATTGCTGACGGAGCGCTCTTCGAGCGAGATCAGGATATCCTTGGGAGCTTCCGGATGCACTCCGAACCGCTGCAGCGCGATCGCGAGATGGGCCTGCGATTGGCGGGCCCCCAGCGAAAGCCAGTGCTCGGCCGCCTGGGCGAGGAAGTAGTCGACCGCTTCGCGATGCTTCTTGTCGATCGCGCGATCCTCGAGGAAGAAGCTGCGACCGTAGAGATAGAGGGCAATCGTCGGGGAGAGGTTGTTCTTGTCCTTGTGTCCGTGCTTCACGATCTCGCGATAGATCTTGTGAATCCATCCATCGAGCCGGGTGAGCGATTTCACGGCGGGGGCGACATCGACTTCGTCGACACCAAGATGGCGAAGCCGTCCGTATCCGGTCGTGATGTAGAGAGTGATGTAGTCGTTGCCACGACCTCCGGGAAACCAGGGCCAGGCACCGTCGCCCAATTGCTGCTGGGCGAGTTGCTGCGCGGCTTTCGCGAGCTCGCTGTTGATTCGATTCTGTTCGAAAAGGATGCCGACGTTTTTGCGAGCCTGGCTTTCCTTCTCCCCCTGACGCAGCCAGGGCGTTTCCTCAAGTGCGACCGCCTTGAGATCTTCATTCTTCTCGAGCGGGCTGTCGAGGGCATCGGTTCCTCGCCATTGATCGAAGACCCGGCGGATCTTAGGATCCGATTCGGCAATGTGACGGGCCAGGGCGTTGGCGTAGAGTCGATTGAAGATCTGCTCCGAGCACTGGTGTGGATACTCCATGAGATAGGGGAGCGCCATCACCGCATACCAGGAAGGATTGGAAACCATCTGGACGGTCACACTCTCGTGGTCGAGCGAATCCGACTTCGCGGATTGGATCAGCTTGGTGAAGTCGAACTGCTTTTCTCCGGCTCCTCGAATGGGAAGGGGCATGGACTCGGTGACATGAATCCGGCGGGGAAGAACAGGAAGGTAGCCTTCTTCTCCATCCGAGAGTTTTCCGGTCGAAGCCACCGCCTTGTAGATGAGGAAACCCTGTCCGTCGGGAACTTTCAGCTTCCAGGAATAGGAACGGGATTCCTTGGGTGGGATTTCAAAGTTCAAATCCGTTTCGACGTTGCCGAGGGCGGCATCGACATTGTCGGTGGTTCGAGCATCCGAGAGAGTCAGTCGCACTGTTCCTTCCTGGCGGGTCGGGGAAAGGTTGGTCACTTTGACGCTGAATTCCAACTCGTCTCCTTCCCGGAGAAAACGTGGTGGATTGGGCTGCACCATGATGTCCTTCTGGGTGAGGACGGAATCTGTCAGAAATCCGGAACGGAGATCCTTGTCATGGGCAAAGGCGAAAAACTTCCAGGTCGTGAGCGCCTCCGGCATTGTAAACTCGAGGTCGACGCTTCCATCCTTGTTCGAGACCAGGGTGGGGAAGAAGAAGGCCGTCTCCTGCAGATTCGTTCGAGCCGAGACCTGGTCGAGATCGGGCTTGGGGGCAGTTGGCGCTCCGCCTGCGCCCGCCTTGTCACCGTTGGCGGCGGCTTTGGCGGCCCCTTCCGGCATGATCGGGTCGGCGAACGCGGCCGTGGCCGCCATTGGCCCGCTGCTATCGAGGGCATCCATGGCGACGCCACCTTCCCTGCGCATACTTCGCATCGAGAGCATCCCCGGCCTCGCGAGATGAGAATGGATCGCGAGGATATCCTGGGGAAAAGAGGGGTATTCGACTCCCGTCGCATAGTAGTTGCGGGGCCAGTTTCCGAGGAATCGTTGGAATCCCGTGACCTGGTTCTGGAAATTCGAATTCAGTCGGGAAGAATCCTGGCGGAAGACTGAGAATGCCGACATCCAGCGATGGGGGAGGTAGGCATCGAGTGACTCGTCGTAAAGGGCGGCGGCGACTTCGGCGACGGCATTCTTCGCATCGGGTCCGGACACGGTCGCCGTCCAGGTCTCCTTCTGGCCGGGTTCCAGTTTCGAGGTGTGATGAGACCACTTGACCTCCAACTCCTTGTTGGTCCAGGGGACATTCACTTTGCGCTGGGTGAAGTAGGCCCGGTTTTCCTTCACCTGGGTGACCCGCAGGGTGAATCCTCCTCTCATCCCTTCATCGACGGTCTGTTTGAGCAGGGACTGGGTCCGATCCGGATCCGTCCATTGGGCAACGAGCAATTTCTTGCGATGTTCGATCTCGATGTAGGCGCGCCCGGAATCATAGCCGGTGCCCCACAAGGCTTGGAAAGTTTCGCCCGGCTCCATCGTCCATTTTGGTGCCGCAACGACGTTGGGGAGCTTGATCCGGAAATTTTTCCCCTCGGGGTTCAACACTTGGAGTGGAAGACGCGCGGTCACCTCGTTTCCGAACTTGTCCCTGGTCGTGAGCATGGCTCGGTAGAGTCCGGAATCGAGATCGAATTTCAACTGGGTCGACCCCGTCGCATCGGTATCGAATTTTTTCTCGGAGGCGAGTTCTCCCAGTTCCCAGGAATCGGGATTCGAGAGGTCCGGCTCGGGTTCGATGGTTTGGCGTTGCCCGTTCACGAAAGCAAAACGGGGCTGGGGGTGATGCCCCCCTCCGAGGGCTGCGCGCTGAACTTCCTCGGGCTCCTTGAGTCGGTAGACCTTGACCGTTCCCTCGGCGGCCTGCGCTTCGCCGTCGAGAGTGGTGGTCGAAACGCTCACTTCGACAGGTGTTCCCTTTTCCTGCCAGTCCGAGGCGGAGAGAGCCGCCTTGAGGGCGGTGTATCCGATATTGATGACCTTCTGATCGGATCGTGTTTCTCCGGTCGTGTCGGTGACATCGGCGTAGATGGTGTAGCGAAACGTCGGCTCGTCTTCTTTCAAAACGGATCGATCAGGCGTTGCCGTAAAGGTGATCCGGAAGGATCCATCGACTGCCGTTTCCACTTTTCCCGAAGCGATTTCCTGGCTGCCACCAGGATTGGGTGGCAACCACCAGTAGCACCATCTCCACCAGAACGGATACCGCACTTCTCGAACGACTCGATAGGTGACGGAAGCTCCGTCGATGGCAGCTCCGGTGTAGCTGGTCGCTTTTCCGGTCAGTTCGACCTCACCATCCAGTTGGGCGGCTTCCTCGGGAGCTTCCAGAGTGACCTTGAACTTCGGACGCTTGTATTCCTCGACGTTGAAGTTGGTGCTCCCGCTGGAGTCTCCTTCACTGTAGATCTGCATCCGACCCATGACCCGGTCTCGAGGAGCCGTGAAGCTGCCATGAAAGGATCCGTAGTCGTTGGATTGGTGCGTCTGGCGAGCGATCTCCTTGCCGTTGGGATCCCGAAAAACGATCACTACGTTCTTCTGAGGCTGAACAGAGTAGTCATCGTTTTTCTGATCCACGCGAACCGTGATGCCCTTGTAGGAAATCGTCTGACCGGGGCGATAAAGAGCGCGGTCGGTGAAGAAAAATGTTCTTTGGAAAGGATCCACCTTTCCCTTGTCGAGATAGTTGGCGACGTTTTGGACCGAGGAGACACGCTGTCCGTCATGTTCCGCGAGCAGTGCCAGACCACGGTTGTGCTGATTGCCGGTCGCGATGCTGAAAAGCCCATCTGCGTTGGTTTTGACTGGCTTGACTTTGGAAAATTTTCCCTCTCGGTCGAGTCTCCAGGAACGAACCTGGGCTCCCTCGATGGGTTCGCCGGATTGAGCATCAAGCACAAAGCCTCCCACCTTGCCATCGCCTGAGCTGACACGGGTGACGAGAGAGAGGTTGCTCACCCAGCACCTGGCGTAGCTGGTGACATTGTCGACCGGCTTGGAAAAATTCTTATCGTGGCTGGCAAAGACGAGGTAGAAACCGGGCTTGAGGTCTTGCGGGACGGGGATTTTTTCCGTCCGGATCTGGAAATCAGCAGTGGCGGGCAGACCAGAATCCCATTCGGCCGCGGGCTTCTTTTTCATGAGGGCGACGACCTGCTTGGTTTCCAGGTTCTCGAATCCCCAGCGACGATTGCCTTTTATGAATTCTTCCCAGTCATAGCGCACCATCCGGAAATAGACATGGTCGATATTGCGGTAGTGGAGCTTGATCTCCGGCCAGGGGGCATTCCAAACTCGCTCGACCTGGACCTGGACGTGTTCCAGTTCGATCTCTTCAACGATGTTGCCACAGAGCTTTCCTCCCGGGGTGTCCGGGAAGAGTTCGAATCCCTGGGCCGCGATTTTTCGGGCACGAACGAGATCTCCCGCTTCCTTGACGAGAGTGGCGAGATGGGCACGTGCTCGTGCGGAGATGCGGTGGTCGGACCAGTTCTCGATGAAACTCTCGAGAGCGGCCTCGTAGCGATCCTTTTTGTCTTCTCCGTAGGCCTTGTTGTAGGCAAAGACGATTCGCGCGAGGTCTGCATCGATAAAGGCATCGCGATTCTCATCGGCCTGGTGGAAGGAGAGCAGGCTTTGAAAGAGTTGGATGGCCTTGAACTCCGGAGCATCGGTGTCGGTGGTTTTCACTTCCCAGGCGAGAAAGTCATCGACACTGCCGAGTGCCGGTCCGCGAGCGGTGAACTGGAAGTCGTCTCGACCGGCCGACCCGGCTTGCTCGCCGGTCGTGTAGAAGCGGAGTGCTTCGTGCGCGATGAAATCGTAGAGGGTGGGACGAAAGCTTTTCGGCGCGGTTCCCGGATTGAGTAGATCACTGTATTCCGAGATCGGGATTGCCTGGAGTGCCTCGGGTGCGGAAAGAGCTTTCGTAAAGTGGCTGTCGATCTCGGCAAGAATCCTTGGAAGTGCCCAGGTCAGGATGTCGTCACCGGGAGCTTCCGAGGTCTGGGTTCGCTGAAGGAATCGCCATCGATTCTGTTGGAAGAAATTCCAATACCAGTGGGCGAGAACGGTTTCGAGAATGGGATGAGAGGCTTCGGGCCATTGCGGAATTTCCTCTTCGAGCCGCTGAATGTTCTCTTCCGCCTTGCCTCCCTCGATCTGTCCTTCGTAGGCAATCTTCTTGGCGAGGGCCTTGATGGCTTCTGCGTAGGCTCCTTCGGCTCGCGCCGACTCGATGATGGGCTCGAGGATTTCGACGGCGGTTTTCGGGCGTCCTTTTTCGACGGCCTCCGCTACTTCTTTCCATTGTTCTTCGCGAGATTCAGCTGCCGCACCGAGTGCCAGAAAGAAGAGGGCAAAAAGGGGAAGAATGGGGAGAATCCTGGATATCATGATCAAGTGAGGCAAAGGGGGATGGTGACTGTTCACGAGGATGACACAGACGGCTGCGAATGATTAGAAAAAATCTGTCAGGATTTTGTAAGGACTGCCCTGACCCGGATGGTAGGAGTTCCCAATGGAGTGATCTCGTAGAATCGCGCGCTGAAAGTAGGGGGCTGTCCCGAATGGCATTGCTTTATGCGGAATCAGGCAACTACGCGAATAGATCGGAATTGGCTCCGCCTGTCTCCGTCACGCGCCTGCGGGACTCCGGCTCTTGCGAATCCCGCTACATCAGGGACTTGTAGCGGAAGATGCAAATCTTCCGACCGTCGGCTGGGCATCGATCAGTTTCCTTAAAGCAGTGCCATTCGGGACTGTCCCCGTCTCTATTCCAAGCCGAAATACTGCTGATCGCGGAGCAGAGCGATGACGCTCCAGCTGTAGGGTAAGACGCGGTCGGTCCGGGCAGGGGCCGGCATAGCATGACGAGAGATCCTCTATGAAAGGCTGCCGACTCAGTTGTTCGTAAACTTTTCGTGTTCCGCGTCGGACTTCCGAAAACGTGATCCGTAGAAATATCTCGTATTCCAATGAAGATCGAATTGCCGACTCCCAGGGACCCAGGCCGTGCCTTGACCATCGTTTCTTTCGATTTTCTTCCATGCCCCGGTCTCGATCACCCCATCGCGACGGGGGCGAAAATGACCGTCGAGGGAGTAGGTTTCCGGCGAGAGTAGGTCGTTTCTTTCCACCCGGAGATTTCCCTTCTTTTCGAGAATGTAGGTTTGATTGTTTGCGGGGCGTTGAATGCCGGCAAAGGGCTTTGCCATATGCACGAACACGAGGGGAGGCCCCTGGGATCGTGGCAGCGTCTTGACCCAGAACATCGAGGTGGCCTTGATACTTGAGCCATCGCTGAAAAAGTGTAGCCATCCATTTTCCAGGTCGAGTCGTTCCGGATCGGACTCGATCTCTTTCCACAATGGGTCTCTCTGTTCGAGTGGAACATCGGCCAGGTATTGAGGAGGCAGGTGCCGGACTGCATCGCGAAAGAATTCCGCGTCGTCGAAATGTTCCAGGGCAAACTTGTCATCCTGCCAAATGAGTTTCGCCTGAAAAGGGCCGGCCCGAAGGTACTCTTGATCTCCGGAGACGATGGTTTTGTTTCCGTAAATGGTGATCTCCTCGTTCTCCGGCGCGACCCGGAAGTTTCTGCTTTGCTTCCCTACCCATTCCTCCGGGAGATAGTCCTCGGTCACGTCCTTCCAGCGCCAGTAGGTCCCGAAGGAAATAATGGATATGGGTTTCTCGGCGCCAGGGGATTGAACGATCACGCAGATCGGACGGCCTTTCTTTCGGTGCATGATCTTCATCTGAAACCAGTCCGAAGCCGGTTCGTCGTGGGCTCTTGCTCCATCTCCTCTCAATCGAAAGTATCCATTCGCGAAGTCGATGTCGCCGTAGTGGGAGACAAGGCTCAGGAAATCTCCGCGATCGTCCAACGAGACTCCTCCGATATACGATTCGGGAAGATTCAAGAAGGCCTGGATCAATGCGATCGAGTTTTCGTTGATCCGATCATTTGAGAGATCTTCGGCCACGCCGTTCGTGGCAGAATAGAACGCGAATCCGAGGCCAATGAGAAGAAGGCGGTATTTCATGATTGGGATTTCCGTTCCGCCACTTTTTTCAGGGGGAAGAATAGACTCAGAAGCGTAGAGTTTTTGGACTATGCTGCCAAGGCTGCTCGTCGCTTTTCCTCTCCGGTTGACTGTTAGTGGGGGACGGAGGGGCGTGGAAAGGGAATGGTTTCCAGGCTTCGATGGAAACCCGGGACTGGGCGTCACCGGCGACTGGATTGATGGTCGCTTGAGCGACCTTCCTGCGACAAGCCTCCGCTGAGCTTCGGATCGAACTTGCGCTGCCGCGCTGTGGCAGGCAAACCAGCTTCGCTGGTTCGAACCCAGTCGAGGGTTCGCTCTTGTTGTAAAAGATGGTCGGGACGACTGGATTCGAACCAGCGACCCCCACAACCCCATTGTGG
>JARGNI010000104.1 GCA_029213195.1 Verrucomicrobiales bacterium | reverse complement strand
CTCTATCTCGGATGCGCACTGATCCTGCTCAGGCATTTATGAGATGGCTTCTAAGCGAATTGACCGGAATTGGCTCCGCCTGTCTCCGTCACGCGCCTGCGGGACTCCGGCTCTTGCGAATCACGCTACTTCAGGGACTTGTAGCGGACGATGCCATTCTTCCGTACGTCGGTAGGGCATTGATCAGTTTCTTTGATGCAGTGCCACTCGGGGCAGGTGACAAATCTTGAATATCTCATAACCCGCATTCTAAGCTGAGCTGCTGACCTGAGGCTCCGCCGCCATCGGTTCAAGCCCGACGAAAAGATTTGGACTGCCCCGTGACCAGACAACCTAATTTTGCCTTTCTTCATAAGATTCCAGGGCCGACGGTAGTCTCTGGGTGCCGAAATGCCGAGCGAACTGCCATCACCCGATTTCCATGAACCTTTTGTCCGTGCCCTGACACGGCACGAGCGGGTGATCCGCGCCTACATTCGCGGCGCTGGAATTGTGCGACCGGAGGATGTGGATGAAGTCATGCAGGAAGTTTCGCTTGTGGCGTGGAGGAAATTTGATCAGCTGGAGAATACCGAAGAATTCCCGGTCTGGGCCTGTGTGATCGCCCGCTATGAAATCCTGATGTTTCGTCGGCGACATGCCCGGGACCGATTGGTGTTCAGTGAAAAAGTGTATGAACTGCTGGCGGACCAATCCCTGGAACAGGTGGAATCCGGCATGAAGGAAAAGCGTCTCAACCATCTGCAGCAATGCGTGGAGAAGTTGCCGCCCGCGAGCAGGGAGTTGGTAATGGCGGCTTATCAGCCCGGATCGACAATCGATCAGTTGGCAACCGAATTGGGAAAAAGCGCAAATACGATTTACCAACAACTCTGGCGCATCCGCCGCGCTCTGGAACAATGCATCGACGAGGCCCTGAAAAAAGAAACGATATGAACGAAAGTGACCTGAAACTGATGGAGGATTACCTGAGCGGAACGATTTCGCCCGAGGACCGGGGGGCTTTGGATGAGCTGCTCAAAAACAATGAAGCGGCCCGGGAACGTTACCTCGAACTGGCGACGATGGATGAAGGTTTGCAGGATCTCGCGGCTGCCCCTTCTGTCGTTATCGATAGCGCAGAGTTCAGTGGCGGAGTGCACCCTACACGCTCGAGGAGTTCACAGGGTAAGGCCGATTACCGGGAACCCCTATTCTCCCGACCTTGGATTTCGGCGGCAGCGGGATTGATGATCGGTATCTTTTGCACTTCCGCCGTTTGGGCGGCTACCGAAACTGGCAGACAAAAACTTCTGACCATTTTTCACGACAGCTTTGAATCCGGACCTGCGCCACTATCGATCGGAGGTCCGGTAGATCCGGGGACATGGGGAGGAGATTATGTAGAGATTACTGAGAATGCCAGCGTCGAGCCTTTTGATGGCAAGCGCGTATTGCGTTTCCTGCGTGCCGATTATGCCGGCAAGGAGAATCCTGTCGGATACGTCGCCGACATCTATCGCGTGATCGATCTCCAGGACGACGTGTCTTTGTTAGCGAATGGCGATGCGACGGCCCGTGTTCAGGCGGCACTTGGCAGCACATCTATCGGAGATCCCGACCGCTTTATTGGGAACATTTCACTGAATGCATTGGAAGAGGTGCCAGCCAGTGCTGAAGAATGGCGAACTCTGATCGGCACACCCCGTCGAATGGAAGAGGCTTCGCTGGCTTCAGCCCGACGCCGCGAGGCGCTGTCGCCGGTTGAAACCTGGCAGCAGATTGATATCGAGATGCGATTGCCCGCCAAGACTCGATATCTGCTTATCGGTCTCCATGTTTCTGATCAACACGCCGCGCGAAATCAAGGCATTGCCCCGCCGGCAGTAGAGTTTGAAGGTCACTTCGCAGATGACGTCAAGGTCACCCTGGGCCGGATGCGTTAACCCATAGAACCGATTCGCAAAATACGATGCATTCCTTCACGATGAAATACCTCCTGCCTGGTTTCCTGGTCACCTTATCGTTTGCGACGACAGCTTTCGCTCAGAACAAAACGGATACGATAAACGCAGCCAAACCCAAGCCGGCGAAAACGCTCGTGCCCTTCGGTATCGCACCTGCCGGCCTGACCTCTCCGGAGCTGAAGAATGCGGTGGAGGCGATGTTCGAGGCCAGCGTGCTCCCCAGCAAACCAAAGCCATTTACCCGGATGCGATGGACAAGCGAGGATCCGCCGAAGCTATGGTACATCGGTCTCTGGGGGCCAAATATAGATAATGATATGATCGCGCTTACCAAAAGCACGCCGGACCTGACTACGGTCGTTCTTCACGAACCCCACATCGACGATGATGGCATGAAGTCGATCGCGGCCTTGCCTGGGCTGAGGTATCTCCACGTGAATCCGACCGAGCGCTGGAAGAAAAAGGGTCATCCCGGGCCAATGTATTGTTTCCCTGAATTCACATCGAGCCCGGACCGCCCGCGGGTGACCGGAAAATCGTTGAGTTACTTTGAAGGTAAACAGACACTCGAGGCACTTTACTTGTTGGATGCGGTTATTGATACCGCCGATCTCGTGCATCTCGCTAAACTGCCCCGGCTCAGCACTCTGGCACTACCCTGCGAAATCGATGAAGCAGCGATGACACATTTAGCAGCCTGCCGTCGACTGCATCGTTTGACCTTTGGCTACCGCGAAATTACAGGAGCCGAAATCAAGCAGTTGGCTAATTGGAAAAATCTTAAATACCTCACGATAACGCATGCTACCCTCACGGACGAGGCGCTTGCAGCGATCGGTGAACTACCTGCTTTGAAGAGTCTTGAGATTATCGCCAGCGAACTTTCCGATGATCAGCTTTCTCATCTCCGTCTACCCGACACGCTAACCACGCTTGGCCTTCAGCAAAACAACATCAGCGGCCCCGGTCTGGAACAGCTTGCAAATCACGCGCAAAACGTGTCCACACTAGGCCTCGAATTTAACGACCTGAACAACCAGTCGCTACCTGCTTTGAAGGCCTTCGCCAACGTGGAAAGACTCTATCTGTCCCATTGCCGGGAGATCACTGGAGAAGGTATAGGTTCCGGCTCTCTCCAAGAAATGGAGCAACTCCGTGAGCTGCGGCTTCGCGATCTGAAAGAAGTCACCGATGCTACGGTGGAAGCCCTAAGCACACTGACTTTTCTGGAGAAACTAAGTGTGCGCGGCACAAACGTAACCTGGGACGGGGTCGATCAACTGAAAAAGGCAATGCCTGAGACCTATATTTTT
>JARGNI010000059.1 GCA_029213195.1 Verrucomicrobiales bacterium | reverse complement strand
CTTTTTTAAAGGGACGCAGGAGAAGTGACGATTACAAAATGGGATCGATGTTCGAACGGGGGAGATCCACCGGCGTTTCAGGTCTTTGTCGAATGGAGTTGCATTCAGCGTTTTCAGGCAAGGAATCCCAGCGGTGATTGCGGACTCCTGGATTCACGGCGACCGTCTCTCATGACGCGTCGTCTCGTTCTCGTCGGTGGGGGGCACACCCACGCTCTATTGCTTCATGCGTTTGCGGAGAATCCTCTACCGGATACCTGCGTGACTTTGTTGAGCAATGTGGAGGCGGCCCCGTATTCCGGGATGCTGCCGGGGCATGTCGCCGGGCTCTACTCCTATGATGAGATGCACATCGATCTGCCTGCCCTGTGCAACGCTGCCGGGGCGGAGTTTATTCGCAGCGAGGTCACCGGATTCGATCCGGAGAGCCGTGTTTTGCGAAATGCCGGTGGGACCTCTCACGATCTGTCGCCGGACTTTCTCTCGTTCAATGTCGGCAGCGTTCCGAAACGGAAAGGAGTGCCCGGTGCCGACGAACACGCGATCCCTTCCAAGCCGGTTCCTGATTTGCTGGAAGGCTGGAGATCTCTCCTCGCCCGCGAATCGCCGGGAAAAATCGCAGTCATCGGTGGCGGTGCGGGTGGCGTCGAACTGACCCTCGCGATGCAATCTCAGCTTCCGAAAGGAAGCGAATTTATTATCGTCCACGCCAACGAGACGATCATGAACGGCCACAACGATCGGGTCGCGAAGATTCTGACCCGGTTGCTTGCGGAGCGCGGAGTCGAACTGTTGCTCGGTCGTCGATGCGTGGAAGTCACTCCCGGTCGGATCGTCATGGAAGATGGAGCCGAGGTCTCCGCGGATACCGTCTTCTGGGTGTCCCAGCCATCTCCACCCGACTGGTTGTCGGAAACCGGACTCGCTCTTTCCGAGAAAGGGTTCCTTCGCGTCCGCCCCACCTTGCAGACCATCGACCATCCCTGGATTTTCGCGGCGGGAGACGTGGCCGCGATCGAAGGAAAGTCCTTGCCGAGATCGGGTGTCTACGCGGTTCGAATGGCGAAGCCCCTCGAGGCCAACCTGAGGACGTCGCTTGCGGGAGAATCGCTGAAGGAATACGATCCGCAGGAACGGATTCTCAGCCTGATCGGGACCGCCGATGAGAAAGCGGTGGCTTCGTGGGGACCGCTTTCTTTCCGTTCTTCATCGATGTGGGCATGGAAAGATCGGATCGACCGCAAGTTCATGCAGCAGTTCGAAGAAGCCAGGACATGAGGGGCTCTGCAGGTTCGATTTCTCGAACTACCCGCCCCGTCTACGGGTCTCCGGTTACGATCTCCGGGTCGAGGATCCTGACTGAATTCGTGCTGCGGTTCCTGGTCTGCAGTTTTCCCCGAATGTGAACGGTTTCGCCGGTTCGCAGCGAGATCAGATCGTCGCTCATCTCCACGGGAAACGTGGCGGAAATGGTGATGGAGGAGCCATGACCCGAAAGACCTTTGCGAATTTCATACGGCATCGAGAACTCTCCGGTGATCTGTCCCTCTTTGTTGGAGTCTGCCTTGATGTCCTCGATCCGCACCGGCCAGTCGACGGGCATACCGTTTGCCGCTTCGATAAATTTCTGTTCCGCCAGGCTGGTCAGATTCGGGGCGCAGGCGATGGCGACATACTGCTTCGCGTCCAAGGTTTCTCCGAACTCGGTCGCCGAGTAGTTCCCGAGGGTGGCTCGATCGATCACCACCAATGGTCCGTTGCTTCCTTCCGCGGAGTTCATCCTCGTAGCCGTTTCGTGAGCCAGTTGTATCTGCTCGGAACGTAGCATCGCCGAGTCTCTTGCCTTGAATCGAAACAGGAAGGTCGCCATGCCCACTCCTCCGATAACGAGGATGGCAGCGATAATGAGCGCAGCTACCAGGCACCCGCGATTGGAAGAGTTGGAATTGTTCATGTCCTCTGTTCTAAAGAGGCGCGGGAGAAGTGACGATTACAAAATGGGGGCGATGTTCGAATGGTTGGGGGTGGGGGATGTCGAAAAGGGGAATATTGGAGAAAGGCGTTCGATAGAGGATGGCGCTGCGTGAAGCGGAACATTGAGCGGTCGCGTCTTCAGCGGCACTTGGGGGCAACACCGAAGAGACCGCAATCATGGAGGGATCGCCGCAGCGCAGTCCCATTCAGTTCAATACGTAAATTTTGAATAGTCGAAGCTTCGCTTTTGAATCGGTATTTCTAGTTGAGGTGCAACAGGGTTTACTCATCCACCGAACCCTCTTACCCCAACTCCGCCGCATCCACGCTCTCCTCTGCCTCACCAAACAACAATTCTTCGAAGGGGTCGCTCCATGGCAGTCGTGCCGCCGGTGGCCAGAAGGTCCGCTCCTGCACGGCTTCGATCACGCCCTCGGCACACGCCTTCGCCGATTCGAGTAACTCGCTGTCCAGCTGATCCCACAAATCCAGCACCACCTCCGCCTCGGTCGGTCCCAGGGCAATGTGCCCGGCCACAATCTCCCGACCGGGAAAACGCTCGGCGAGGGCGAGGAGATAGAGTGGGATCTGGAGATCGACCCATCGCGACGACTTGCCATCAGGCCCCTCGACGCGCGCCCATTCGGGAAAACTCTCCGCGTCCTCGGTTCGCTTGATTGGGGCAATGTGGTATTCGCTGACGGTCTTGTTTCGAAACTTCCCGGCATCGTAGATGGCGTGGGTCTTGAAATCGAAGACGCGCAATCGTCCATCGGCATGTTCCTCGATGCGATCGATTCTTCCGCTGATGGGGAGACCGGCGAGGGTGAAGGGATGATCGTCGGTCGAGATGCTGGTTTCCGGTTCGAGGATCTTCCATCCGGCTGCGCGTTCTTCGGCTTCGATCTCGGACCACCAGCCAAGGCGGCGTCTCGCGGCTTCGCGTTGGATGAGAACCGGGGTCGAGAGCTGGGATCCGTAGCGTTGGTAGAGAAGGGCGTCGATTTCGTTCTCGAGGGAGGTGCGGATCTCGGCGGCGTCGTTCGAGACGCTGGCCTCGCGATCGTTGGCAAAGCGCTCGAGGGCATCGTGGATGAGGTTGCCGAAATCGCGGGCGTCCATCTCGGATTTCTCGGCATCGACTTCGTCCATGCGGAGCCCGTGCTGGAGGTAGAATCGAAAGGGGCAGGTGAGGTAGCTGCGAAACTGAGTCACGCTGAGACGTTGGAATACCCTGGCATCGTCCGGTAGGGGCTGGGGCTTGAGCTGCCAGGGCAAGCTCCAGGGGAGGGGCCGGGTCGAAGGAGCTTCGCCTCCGAAAAACTGGAGGGTCCGCTCGGGGAGTTCTTCATCGGAGCATTGGAAGAGGAGTCGCGAGGGGCGCAGCGGATCCCCGCTCTCGCTCTGGCGTCCGAAAAGCAGGTCGATGCGACCAGCGTTGGTTTGATCGGTGTCGCGTCGGGTCTCGATGAGCGAGGTGAGGAGGTAGGCATCTCGGGCGAACCGATCATCGTTGTCGGGAATCCCGAGGGCGCGGCGGGCGGAGTCGGGGAGAAAGGAATGCCCGATGATGGCCTCGGGGACGACGTGGTCATTCATCCCGGTGACGACGAGATGCGGGGCGTCTTCCCAGAGCAATTCGAGCCAGCCTTCGAGATCGATGTTTCTCGGTTCCCGCTCGTCGTAGAGATGGCGTTGTCGGATCAGCTCGAGAAGAAGATGAAACCGCTCCGAGGGCTGGAGCTTTTTGGGGAAAATCTGGCGAGTGTTTTCCCAGGCCGCTTCGGCCTCCTGGATTGCGGCGGCGACTTCGGAGAAGGCACCGTGAGCGGTTTCCTGGGGGGGGAAGGTTCGACTCGCGAACACTTCGGACAGGTAGTCGATGAGGACGGTGCCGAAGGGTTCCTTTCGGAATCGCTGCATCCAGTCCGCGATCCACTGCAGTCCCTGCTCGAGCTGAGGGGATTGCGAGAAATTCCGTTTTGCCCCGGCGAGGGCGTCCTCGAGCTGATCGGGGAGGCAACGCTCGCGGAGCTCATCGACAAGCGCGAGGAAAGCGGTCGCACCGGGGCGGAAGCTTGGGGTGTCGCTGGCCGCGTTCTGGCGATCCGAGTCCGGCTCGGTTTCCTTTTCATCTTCCGGCAAGGCGCGGACGAGGGCCTGGGTGAAGTCGGGACAACGCAGGAGTCGGGGAACGGCCTCGAACGAGCGGGTCGCGAGGAGTGCTGCGGTCTGGTCGAGGAGGTAGTAGATCCCGTGGTTCGAGACCGGTTGTCCGGCGGGGTCGTAGGTCGACCAGCTCCGCTTCGCCGCGGATTGCTCGAGGGGAGCGATCGCTTCAGGATCGGGGACTCCAATTGCGGCAATGACGGCAGGATCCTCGAGATCCCCGAGTCGTTGCTCGAGAAGTTCGCAGGCCAGTTCGGCCTGGTCGGCGGGGGTCGCCGCGTCGCGGATGACTTCCTCGGCATCGGGGATCTGAATTTCGGCCTCGAGCCAATGCTCCGGGAGAGGCGTTCCCCATTCGCCAAAACGATGGGCTTCGCTCTCGGGGGCATGGATCATGATCTCGACTGGGATGTGGTGGGCAGCTCGCTGGAGGGCCTGGATGGTGAGAGGATTGAGGTCGGGAGTAGCAGCGACGAGAATGGATTTTACCTCGTCGGGAAGGGCTCCGGATTGGACAGCATCGAGTCGCGAGAGTGCCTCATCGCGCAACCCGAGTTCCTTCGTCCGGCGGATCGCAAGTGATTCGAGATCGGCGAGTTCCTTCCAGCGGAGCGGCTCCATATCTTGGTCGCCGAGAGGCTCGGAGGCGGTGGCAAAAGTGAGCCCGGATTCGGTGAGGAGGTTGCGGACTTCGAGCAGCTCTCCGGCGGTCTTCATTGCCCAGGTCAGATCGCGATCGATGGGGTCGACCGGGAAGACACATCGAAAGCGATGGAAGTCGATCTCGAGGAGGAGGGCCGCCCAGATCAAGCGGGTCGCCTGCGAATCCGCGATGGGGGCTTCGCCGGCGACTCGCTCCGGTGCGGAGAAGAAATCCTGGGTGACGACGAGGGGAGGAAACACGGCCGAGTCCTCCTTGGCCGCTTCGAGGGCAAGGGTTTCCCGGAGACGTCGTCCGGCGTGACGGGTCGGGACGACGATGAGGAGTGAAGAAAGATCGGCAACGGCCTGGCCCGATCCCTTTGCCGTCGTGAGGATGTGATCGGTCACCGCCGCGAGGACGGGGCGGTTCCAACCCGAGAAAAGCCGGGAGATCCCGGTCGGCTTGGAGTGGGTTTCCGGCAGAGTTGCCTTCGTTGATGTGGCCTCCGGTGTTGGCACCTCCGGCATTGCCGGTGGAGAAGGGGAAGACTCTCCGGGAGGAGATTCCTCTGGGGGATCGTCGAACAGCGGCAATTCGGGCTGGTCGTCGGAAGATGGTGTTCGACGGGAAGGCATGGAGTCAGGGGGGAATGGCACTGTTTTTAGCGGAATTTGGCAACTACGCGAATTGATCGGAATTCTTGCGAATCCCGCTACACCTTGGACTTGTAGCGGAAGATCCAAATCTTCCGATCGTCGGCCGGGTATCGATCTGTTTCTTTAAAGCAGTGCCATTCGGGTCAGGGGGAAATCGGAAGAGAAACAGGAAAGGATAAGGTAGTAAGAAAAAAATTCACAATGTGTAAAAATTTACTTATAAAGGCAAAAAAATAACTGAAGGAGTAAAATTCAACTCGTTGAGATGCTTGAAGAGAATGCGACACCCTTCAGAAAGGCTTTAATTTATTGGTAAGAAAATGCTCAAAAACTGGAAATTAATTGATTTTGGGTTAAATTTTACTCATAAAGATTGAATCACAACTTAGCGACAGGGCAATCTTGATTGAAATCGGACTTCGGCTCAAGCGAGAACGGCTCAACCAGAACATTAGCCAGGCCGACCTGTCTCGCGAGGCAGGAATCGCCCGGAAAACGCTGACGAACCTGGAAACCGGGGAAGGATGTTCGATGGGCACTTTGTTGGGAGTCCTGCGGGCTCTTGGCCGGTTGGAGAACCTCGATGCCTTTCTGCCGGATCCGGGACCCAGTCCGATCCAGTTGGCGAAGCTCCAGGGCAAAGAGCGTCAGCGAGCGAGTGGCCCTCGCGAGGCGATCGTGAAGGAAGAAGCGAAGGAAGGCTGGAAGTGGGGCGATGAGGAATAGGAGAATCTTCCGGATCTCGGGGCGAGCTTTGGTTCGAGAGAGAAAGCACTGAGCCGATGAAGCGTGTCGACATCGCCGAGATCCGTCTCTGGGATCGCCAGATCGGAGCGGTGGCCTGGGACCCGGAGCGCCAACTGGGAAGCTACGAGCATCACGAGAGCTTTCTCGAAAGTGGAGTCGAGCCAGCTCCGCTGACCATGCCGCTCGGGCGCAGCGTATATTCCTTCCCCGAGCTGGAGAGAAAGACCTTCCATGGTCTCCCGGGTATGTTGAGCGATTCGCTCCCGGACAAGTTCGGAAATTTGCTCATCAACCAGTGGCTCGCGGGCCAGGGAAGGGCGGAGAGTGACTTCAGTCCAGTCGAGCGACTCTGCTATATCGGGGAGCGGGGAATGGGTGCCCTGGAATTTCATCCACTCATCAAGAGCAAGCCTCGCGGATCCCAACCGCTGGAGGTGGAGCGATTGGTCCGGCTCGCGAACAAGGCCCTCTCGCAGAAAGCACAGCTGAAAACCACGATCGCCGATTCGGCGGACGGTGCGGAGAAGGCCGAGGCGATGCGAGACATCATCCAGGTAGGAACTTCGGCGGGTGGCGCCCGCGCCAAGGCGGTCGTCGCGTGGCATCCCGAAACCGGGGAAATTCGATCGGGGCAGGCGCGGAACCTGGAAGGGTATGAGCCCTGGCTGATCAAGTTCGATGGAGTCGCCGAGAACCGGGACAAGGAGCTGGCGGATCCGCTCGGGTATGGGCGCATCGAATACGCCTATTTCCTGATGGCGCGGGAAGCCGGGATCGCGATGAGCGATTGTCGATTGCTCGAGGAAAACGGTCGCGCCCATTTCATGACTCGCCGTTTTGACCGGACTGCGGAGGGGAAAAAGCTTCACCTGCAAAGTCTCTGTGCGATGGGGCATTTCGATTTCAATCTCGCTGGAGCGACGAGCTACGAGCAATGCATCCAGACGATGCGTCGCCTCGAGCTACCACGAGTCGATCTCGAGCAGCAATTTCGCCGGACGGTCTTCAACCTCGTGGCGCGGAACCAGGATGATCACACCAAGAACATCGCCTTTCTCATGGGGCGGCGTGGGGCCTGGCGGTTGTCGCCCGCCTACGACGTGACCTTCGCCTTCAATCCGACCGGCGATTGGACCGGGGTGCACCAGATGAGTGTCCACGGAAAACGGGACGGGTTCGATCTCGAGGATATTCTCGCCTTTGCCGAGTATGCCTCGATCCGAACAAGGCAGGCGAAGGAGTTGATCGATGAAGTCGAGACGGCGGTCGCACGCTGGCTGGATTTCGCTGCCGAGGCGGGGGTGGAGAGGGAAAGGGCCGTGGCAATCCGGGGGAGCTTCCGGAGATTTCTCGGCTAGTTCCGCTTGCTGGGCTCGGTCTCCTGCTGGTCCCAGAACTGTCGCTCGAGAAGATCGTGGCGTTTCACGATGCGACGATAGAACTCAAGGGTGAGTTTGCTCTGCTCCTCCTCCGTGAGGTGCCAGTCGATCTCGGATTCTCGAAGTCGTTCCGTCAGGCGAGAGAGGGTCAGGGCCACGGTCACCGAGATGTTGTAACTCTGGGTGAAGCCATACATGGGCAGGCGCAGGGTGGTGTCGGCCGCATCGAGAGCCTCCTCGGAAAGTCCTTCTTCCTCGGTTCCAAAAAGCAGGGCGATCGGTTGATCGAGGGGGAGAGTGGCGGGTTCGAAGCCATCCACGTTCGGGGTCGTCGCGACGAGTCGGTATCCGCGTGAACGCAGGGTCTCGATCGCGGGAGCCGTGTCGTGGTAACGCTGGAGCGAAAGCCATTTCGTGCTCCCCATCGTCACCCCGTTGTTGGGGCGATACCGATTCCGATCTTCGACGATGTGGACATCCTGTATCCCCAGGCAATCACAACTCCGGAGGCAGGCGGAGGCGTTGTGGGGCTGGTAAATGTCCTCGAGAAGAACGGTGAAGTGTCGCGTTCTCTGTCGAAGAACCTCCGCAATCTTCTGCTGCTTGTTCTCGGTGACGTAATCACCGAGAAAAGCGATCAGTTCTGCGTCGGCATTCATGGGGACCGGGGAGAAGGATCAGTGATCCCAGCGAGGTCGCTTCACGCCGATGTAGGCGAGGATCAACCCGATGAGTACGTGAAGAGACAGCACCGCAAAACAGATCCACATGGGGGCGAGCCAGGTGTCGGTGACCTCCTGAATGTAGCGCAGGTAGTCTCGCTCCATTCCATCGACAGCTCCGGCCCAGCTCCAGTAGGCGGAGATGAAGGGACGGGTCATCCATCCGGCCCATTCCGGCAGCGCGAGGACGGCTCCGGAAAGAGGGAGTTGGAATCCGACGAGGTAGATACTCAGCAATGAGGCCTGGTCCGCAGTCTTGGCGAGGGAGGAGATCCCGAGACAGATCGCGGTCATCGCTCCGTTCACGAGGAGGAGGAGCAGAAAGTGCGAGCCGGGGGAAGTGTTGGGGAGTTCGCAGATGGCATCGACAAAGATCGACATCCAGAACGACTGGATGAAGACGAGAACAATGAGAAACGCGATCTTGCTCGCGACATAGACCGACGGTCGAACACCTCCCAGTTTTTCTTTCTCGAAGATCTGACGCTCGGCCGCGATTTCCCGGGCAGAATTGTTCGAGCCCATCAGGGTCAGGAGAATGACCTGGAACATGACGAGTCCGGAGACGATTCCTCCGAGGTTGAGATTGAATTTCACCGCTTCCTGTTCTCGTTCGTACTCGGCCGGATTGGTCGGGATCGAATCCGAGAGTCGTCGCGTCTGTTCCACGCCATCAAGTTCGAAGACGATGACGAGCAGGGGGAATCCGATGAGGATGGCAAACTGGAGAAAGAGTCCTCCCCAGTCGCGGAAGAAGAGTTTCCACCTCCGAGCAAAGAGGGCGAAGAACTGGGAAAAGATCCCCGGGGTGATCGCCGAGACCGAGACGTCGGGATCCCCCACGGGACCCTTGGGAAAATTCTCGTAGTAGGCGTCGCGGTGCTTGGACCAACTGTTGGCCCAGGCATCCTTGTCTCGTTTCGCGAGTTGAGGATAGACATCCTCGGCCTGCTCCACGGAGAAGTAGTGCTCGATAGCGCGCGGAGGTCCGTGGTAGACGACTCGCCCGGCGTCGAGAACGAGAACGGAGTCATAGAGTTCGAGGTTGGCAAGACTGTGCGTCACATTGACGACGATGCGGTGCTCGTTGCGACTCAGCTCGTGCATGAGGCCGACGATTTCTTCCTCGCTCTTCGGATCGAGTCCACTGGTGACCTCGTCGCAGAGAAGAAGAACGGGATCGGTGACGAGCTCGAGGGCGAGAGAGAGGCGGCGTTTCTGACCTCCCGAAAGTACTTTCACGGGGCGATCCCGGATCGCTTCCATCCCGGTGGCGCGCAGGGTCTCGTCGACGAGATCGTAAAAGGCATCGTGTCCTTTCGTCTTGGCGCGGAGTCGGATCGCACTCTCGATGTTTTCTTCCACGGTCAGATCGTCGTAGGCGATACTGAACTGCGGGACATAGCCGATCTCGGAACATTCAAGATCGCCCTCTTCGGAGAGGTTGCGACCGTTCCAGTGGATGCTGCCATCGCTTTCCTGGTTGATCCCGGCGATCAATTTCAGGAGCGTTGACTTTCCGCAACCGGAAGGTCCGACAATAGCCATGAAGTGTCCCGTCGGGACCTGGAGATCGATTTTCTGCAGAAGGTGAATGTCTTCGTTCCTCTTCTGAATCGTGAAATGAATATCTTTGAGTTCGAGCACGTTCTTTTTGTAGATTGAATAGAAGGGTTGCGCAATCCTCGATCGCGCCGAAATCACTCCTCAAATGGGTGGGTTCGGGTGGAATACCCGAGGTGGGCGAAATTGTGCTTTACCCGATGAAGGATTCACACGTTTGTATAAGTTATGGCCGCGAGAAGATCGAGAAAAGGAGCAAATCGGAAATCGATAAACCCTCTCATCGTGGTCCTCGTCATCTGTGGGGTGCTTCTCGTGACCCTCGTGGCGGGACTTGTCATCGGAAAATCGATGATTCAATCCTGGTTGCGCGGAGATGAGTTTCGAGAATTCCTGGTGAAGCAGTCTTCCGAAGCCCTGCAGTCCCAAGTCGAGCTGGCACCGCTGAAGTGGCAGGGAGGCGATGTCTACAGCGAGAGCTTCGTCGCCAACGGGTATGAGGAGGCAGCCTTCTCCCAGATGAAGTTTGAAGGAGTGCGCGCCAAGATCGGCAAGATCAAGAATCGTGTGTTTCGTGTTCCCGAGGTGGGGATCAACCGTTTCGAACTCGTTTTTTCCGATGATCGCATCCCGGGTCCGGAGGAGGACGGGCGCGAGGTCTCCGCCACCGCGATGGAGGTGGGCGAGTCTTCCGCAGGACCCGCTGTCCCGGGATGGTTGCAGAAATATGTGCCGAACCGAGTCGAGGTGGATGAGATCGTGATTTCCTCGACAACGGTGGAAGCGAAAGATGCCGACGGCTCGACGCCCTTTCGGCTTAGCGGAACAGAGACCCTGATTCGTCCTGATTTTGAAACCTCGCTGTGGGAAATCGAAGGGAAGGGGGGCAAGATGAGAATTCCGGATCAGCCCGAGATCGCAATGAACCAGCTGGCGATGCGTTGGCGTGGAAGCCAGCTTTTCATCGATCGCTGTGCCCTCGGTCTTTTCGCGGACGGGCACGTCGAAGGTGCGGGAGAAATCAATTTTGCTGAAGACGGAGGGTTTGATCTCGATCTGGAGTTTTCCGGGATCCAGGTGGATGAGGTTGTCGACGAGACCTGGGGCGAGAGACTCTCCGGTATCATTTCGGGGCCGATGAATTTGTCAGGGAAGCCGGGGGCGTTTGTCTACGATGGCGAAGTCTCGGTCGCGGAGGCTGTCATCGAAAAGATTCCCGTGCTGACGGTGATTTCCAAATACACGAAGAACGAACGCTTCAAGTATCTCGTCATGAGCGAGGCTCGGTCGGATTTTAGAAAGGAAGGAGAGCGAACTGAACTCACCAACATCGTTCTGCAGTCCGACGGGTTGGTCCGAGTCGAGGGAGACCTCGTGATCCAGGGGGAGCAGATCGCCGGCATTTTTCAGGTGGGCGTGACCGCGGGCACCCTGCGTTGGATTCCGGGGGCAGAACGGAAGGTCTTTGTCGAGGATCGGGATGGCTTTCTCTGGACTCCGATGAAGCTGACCGGAACACTGGACGAGCCAAACGAAGACCTGAGTGGGCGTCTCATCGCTGCCGCCGGGGTCGCGATCCTGGAGGAATTGCCTGAGGGGCTTCTCGATGAAGCGCAGAAGTTCCTCAACCCGGGAGAGGATACAGGGGCGCCGGGCACTGACTCTCCGAATTCGATCCTCGAACAAGGCAAGCCTCTGCTCGATCTACTCACTCCATTTTTGAGATAGGAAATCGCCCCGATTTCACTCTCGCAACGGAAAGGACACAGACTTTGTGAAATTTTTCACAAAATCGTGTTGCGAGTCGATTGGCATTGCTTAGGGTTCGCCACTGGAAGGCCACGCTGATCTCACTACAACCCCCGGCGGGCTCCTTTCAATCCGATGGATTCCTACCTGCCCCCAATTTCGCTCGATACGTTGAGTCCGCTTCTCGCGGCGGGTGGTATTGCGGCTCCCGAGATTGCGGGTTGGTTCACCAACTCCATCCTCGTTGCCATCTTTGTCACTGGCGCCGTTCTGCTCTTTACGAGCATGGCGACTCGTCGCATGGCTCTCATTCCGGATGGGAAACAAAACCTGGTCGAGTTCGTGATCGAGTTTCTCTACGGTCAGGTCGAAGGGATTGTCGGAAAGCATGTGGCTCCACGGGCCTTTCCTCTCCTCGCGACTGTTTTCATTTTTATCATTACGGCAAACTGGGCCGGTCTCATCCCTGGCGTGGGAACCATCGGTATGGGGATCAAGTCTGGACCGCTGAGTGTCAGCGAAGTGACGACTCCTTTTTTCCGCCCGGCAACGGCAGACCTGAACATGACCCTCGCCCTGGCGGCCGTTTTCATGATCGTCTGGCTGTGGCTCTCGATCAGTGAGCTGGGAGTCTGGGGGACGCTTGTTCACATTTTCGGGCCCAAGGGAGGTCTCCAAGGCGCTCTCAAGTATGCCTTGATGCCGATCTTCATCTTTGTTGGATTCATCGAAATCGTTTCGATCGCCTTCCGGCCGATGTCGCTCTCCCTGCGACTCCTTGGTAATATCTTCGCGGGCGAAACCTTGCTCGTTACGATGGGAACCCTGGGTGAGAAGATCGGAGCTTCCGGTTTTGTTGCCTTTCTCACCTCGGTCATCTTTCCTCTTCCCTTCTACTTTCTGGAGATTCTGGTCGGAGCCCTTCAGGCGACCGTCTTCACTCTCCTCTGTGCTGTCTACATCAAGCTATCTACTACGCACGAAGAGCACTAAGAAAGCAATTTTGTCATCGGGACCATGCGTAGAAAAGTGTGGGCGGTGACGAAGAAACAGTAAGAAAATAACTATCATGATTGATATCCTTAACACTATCGCAGCAGCTGCTCCTGCAGCAGCTTCCAGCGGCGCTTTCAATGGTAACTTCGCACTCGGAGTTGCTGGAGCGGGTGCCGGTATCGGCCTTGGTCTCATCGGAATGGCTGCAGCTCAGGCTGTTGGTCGTAACCCAAGTGCTTTCGGTAACATTCTGACTATCGGAATTATCGGAATGGCGCTTGCAGAGGCTATCGCGATTTACGCGTTCATTATGGCTCTTCAGAGCTAAAGTGATTTGGGAGCCCGTATCTCGGTGCGGGCTCCCCTTTTCTTTCTTTTTCCGATTCTAAAACTCCCCTTTTATTCTCTAACCGTCACTCAGCATGGAAGGCATCCTGGAAACATTTGGATTGGACTGGCCGAAGTTTATCTCTCAGGTCATTATCGTCCTGATTGTTTACTTTATCCTTTCCAAGTACGCTTTCGGTCCTGTTCTGGCGATGCTCGAAGCTCGTCGCAAGCGGATTGAAGAGGGAGAAACCAACCTGAAGACTATTCAGGAAGAAATGGCCAAGGCCGAAGAGAAGGTTCAGGCCATGCTCGATGAGGCAAATCGCGATGCCGAGCGCCTGATTGCCGAGGCTCGGGAAAGCGCCGAGGCAGTTCGCGGCCAGAAGACCCAGGAGGCCATCAAGGAGGCCCAGGGCATCATCGAAAAAGCTCGCGAAGCTTCGAAGCTCGAGCATGAGAAGACCATGGCTGAATTGAAGGGTGACTTTGGTCGCCTCCTGATTGACGCCACCTCGAAAGTCACCGGGAAAGTGCTCGACGATTCGGATCAGAAGCGAATCAACGAAGAGACGGCCGGGCAGGTCGCACTGTAAGCCAGGGATTACGATTTTACCGAACGCTCCATTATGAAATCAGGGAAAGAAGCAACACGTGTGGCAAAGAAGCTGTTCGCAGCCTCCTTCGTCGCCGACAAGCTCGACCCTGAAACGGTCCAGAAGGTGGTCCGGAAGTTGATCGAGAGTAAGCCTCGTGGCTATCTCCAGGTGATCAATGCCTACTGGCGCCTGGTGCGCCTGGAGCAGGAAAACAACCGAGCCGTCATCGAAAGTGCGGTCGTGTTGGATGCCGCCACTCAAGAAGACGTGGTTGCTGATTTGCAAAAGAAATATGGTGATCAGATCACGCCTGAGTTTGCGCTCGATGCAGATTTGATCGGCGGAATGAAAATTCGCGTCGGAAGCGACGTGTGGGACGGAAGTGTGAAGCACCGCATTGAACGTCTTTCCGAGAAATTTTAAACGAAACGTACCACAAGATTTATCGCGCCAATTAAATCGTAGCGATCAACCTGACAAAACGTCATGAGTAACATCCTCCAGGAACTGGAATCAGAAATTGCCGCCCTTAAGACTTCTGTGTCGAAGTCCAACGTGGGTATCGTCCGAGAAATCGGGGACGGGGTGGCTAAGGTGGAAGGCTTGAGCGATGTGATGCTCAACGAGATGATCGAATTCCCCGGTGGAACCTACGGTCTTGCGCTCAACCTTGAGGAAACCGAGGTTGGTTGTGTCTTGTTGGGAGAAAGTCGTCAAATCAAAGAAGGTGACGAAGTGAAGTCGACCGGACGCCTCCTCAGCGTTCCCGTCGGGAAGGGTCTTCTCGGTCGGGTTGTGAATGCGTTTGGAGCGCCGCTCGATGGGAAAGGTGAAATCCAGTCCGACGAGAGCTATCCGGTCGAGAAAATCGCCCCCGGCATCATCCCCCGTCAGTCGGTCAGCGTTCCTCTCCAGACTGGTATTGCCCCCATCGATGCGATGATTCCAATTGGTCGAGGACAGCGAGAACTCATCATTGGTGACCGCTCGACTGGAAAGACGACCGTCGCAATTGATACGATCATTTCCCAGGCCCGCCAGAACAAGGCTGCCGAAGAAGGAAAGCTCAAGGATCACAAGCCCGTTTACTGTATCTACGTGGCAATCGGTCAGAAGCAGGCGAACATCGCTCGGATTATCACCACTTTGGAAGCGGAAGGGGCCATGGAATACACCACCATCGTTTCCGCTTCTGCATCCGATTCCGCCACCAACCAATATCTATCCGCCTACACAGGGGCAGCGATTGGTGAGTGGTTCATGGACAATGGCATGGATGCTCTCGTCGTATTCGATGACCTTTCCAAGCAGGCGGTTGCCTATCGTGAGGTTTCTCTCATTCTTCGTCGTCCTTCCGGACGGGAAGCTTATCCTGGTGACGTTTTCTACCTCCACTCCCGCCTTCTTGAGCGTTCTGCTCGTCTCAGCGAAGAGAACGGTGGCGGTTCCCTGACGGCTCTTCCTATCATTGAGACCCAGGCAGGTGACGTTTCGGCTTACATTCCAACGAACGTGATTTCGATTACGGACGGACAGATCTTCCTTGAGACCGATTTGTTCTACCAGGGGATTCGTCCTGCGATTTCGGTGGGTCTCTCCGTTTCCCGGGTGGGGTCGGCAGCGCAGACCAAGGCGGTCAAGAAGGTGGCGGGAACGATCAAGCTCGACTTGGCCCAGTTCCGTGAGCTTCAGGCGTTCGCCCAGTTCGGTTCCGATCTCGATGACAAGACTAAGGCGCAGATTGAGCGTGGACAGCGGATTGTCGAGCTCTTCAAGCAGGGGCAGTATTCTCCGATTCCGGTCGAGCTTCAGGTCTGTATCCTGTGGGGCATGCAGAACGGTCACTTTGATGATGTTCCCGTTGATAAGATCAAGGATTGCCAGACCAAGCTTTCGGAGTTCCTCGAGACACGGAAAGATTCCCTTCTCGGAAAAATTCGGAACGAGAAGGCTCTCAGCGATGAGATCAACGACGAGTTGAAGCAGGCGATGGAAGACTTCAAGTCCTCCTACAAAGCATAATTTCGATTTCCTCTTGATCAGCGGTTCCCACTAAGTCATGGCAAATCTTCGCGACATCCGCCGACGCATCAAGTCGGTCAAAAACACGGCCCAGATTACCAAGGCCATGCAGCTGGTCGCGGCGTCGAAGATGAAAAAGGCGCAGGACCAGGCCATGGCTGGTCGTCCTTATGCCGATTTGCTGAATGACGTTCTCGTGAATCTGAAGGAGCAAACTTCGGAGGAAGATCATCCGCTCCTCCAGGAGAAAGAAGGGGATAAGGAACTCGTGATCCTCGTTTCCACCGATAAGGGGCTTTGCGGTGGCTTGAACACCAACCTGTTCCGAATCGTCGCGGAAGATTTTTCGGACAACGCAATTTTTGTAACGGTCGGTCGAAAAGGAGCCCAGTTCCTGACCCGATCCAAGAAAGAGCTGCTCGCTGATTTCAAGATCGACGACCCGGTTCCTTTCCTCGAGTCGAAGCAGATTTCTGAGTTTGCGATGGAGAAATTTCTCAGCGGAGAGTTCTCTCAAGTCAAGGTGGCCTTCACCAACTTCATCAACACGATGAGGCAGGACCCCATGATCGAAACTCTTCTGCCAATCAGTCCGATCGACCTCGGTCAGGACAAGGATTTCGGTGGAATGGGCTACGGGCACCAGCCCGAACCCGCTGATTTGCCGGCTGATCCTCATCCTGAATATGGTGGGTATATTTTCGAACCCTCTCCTTCCGCCGTGTTGGATTCGACGGTTCCTCAGTATGTCAATTACCAGCTCTACCAGATGATCCTGGAGTCTCGTGCTTCGGAGCACAGTGCCCGGATGGTAGCGATGAAGGCGGCCACCGACAACGCCAAGGAAATGATCAAAGATCTCACGCTGGAATACAACAAGCAGCGCCAGGCAGCGATTACCGCTGAGTTGCTGGAGATCACTACCGCGATGCGAGCACTCGAGTAGCAGGACTTCGCCCCAAACCCAATTTAATCGAATAGAAAACGCAAAGACACGCAACGTGTAGGAGCAACAATCTGATGAGTAACGTAGGTAATATCGTTCAAGTAATCGGCCCGGTGATCGACGCCGACTTTTCCGATGCGGAAAAGCTGCCAGCCATCTACAACGCCCTCGAGGTGGAGTTTGATGTGAGTGGTGAAACCACCAACCTGGTTCTGGAAGTTCAATCGCATCTTGGCGACGGCTGGGTTCGAGCGGTGGCGATGTCCTCGTCCGAGGGGTTGAAGCGAGGGCTTCCGATTACGGATACCGGAGCACCAATTTCCGTTCCGGTGGGTGAGGGCGTTCTCGGCCGGATCTTCAACGTGACCGGAGATGCAGTGGACGAGCGTGGCCCCGTCAACGCGACGAAGACCTATCCCATTCACCGGCCCGCGCCATCCCTCACGGATCAGGCTGGATCGACCGAGATTCTCGAAACCGGTATCAAGGTCATCGACCTCATTTGTCCCTTCACCAAGGGTGGTAAGGTGGGAGCTTTCGGTGGTGCCGGTGTTGGTAAGACCGTGGTCATCATGGAGCTGATCAACAACATCGCGAAAGAGCACGGTGGTTACTCGCTCTTCGCAGGGGTTGGTGAGCGAACTCGTGAGGGTAACGACCTCTACTGGGAGATGTCCGAGGCTGGCGTTATCGATCAGGAAGATCTTTCGAAGTCCAAAGTGGCTCTCGTTTACGGCCAAATGAACGAGCCTCCCGGTGCGCGTCTTCGGGTTGCGCTTTCCGCGCTCGCCATGGCGGAGTATTTCCGTGATGAGAAAAACCAGGACGTGCTTCTTTTCGTCGACAACGTTTTCCGTTTCTCTCAGGCGGGTTCCGAGGTGTCCGCCCTATTGGGTCGAACTCCTTCGGCGGTGGGATACCAGCCCACGCTTGCTTCCGAGATGGCCCAGCTCCAGGAGCGAATCACTTCGACGAACAAGGGATCGATTACGTCTTTCCAGGCGGTTTACGTTCCTGCGGATGACTTGACCGACCCGGCTCCCGCGAACACCTTCGCCCACCTCGACTCGACAGTCGTTCTGGAGCGTTCGCTTGCTGAGTTGGGTATCTACCCGGCGGTGGATCCCCTTGCTTCCAACTCCAATGCTCTCGCTCCGGACGTGGTTGGCGAAGAGCACTACGAGGTCGCTCGTGGAGTGCAGAACGTGCTCCAGCGTTACAAGGATCTTCAAGACATTATCGCGATCTTGGGAATGGACGAATTGAGCCCCGAAGACAAGATGACGGTCTTCCGTGCTCGTAAGATTCAGAAATTCCTCAGTCAGCCTTTCTTCGTTGGAAAAGTCTTCACCGGTATTGATGGGGTATATGTCCCCGTCGCCGACACCGTGAAGGGTTTCAAAGAGATCCTCGATGGAACTCACGACGAAGTGCCTGAGAACAACTTCTACATGAAGGGCGGAATTGATTCCGTCGAGAAGTAATTCTCCCATTGAATTGAATAGACTGGTTCCCCATGCAATTGGACATTGTTACCCCTGAGAAGAAAGCGTTCTCCGACGAAATCGAGAGCGTGGTGGTTCCGGGTGTCCAGGGGGAATTGGGCATCCTCAAGGCTCACGCACCCTTGGTTACGACTCTTGCCCCGGGTGAGCTCCGTTACCTCAAGGAAGGGGAGGAGCACTCGCTGGCGATTGGTACGGGGATTGTGGAAATCTCCAATGACCGCGTTTCCGTTCTCACGGACATGGCGATGGGAGAGCACGAGATCGATGAGGATGCTGTCGAGAAGGCGCTCGAAAGTGCCCAGGCCGCGATGAGTGAAAAAGTTCTTCCGGAAGATATCCAGGCAGCCAACATCCTGATCCAGAAGCAACTTGCCCAGCTCCATATCAAGCGGAGACGTCGGCGTTTATAATTCGGACCTCCGTTCTGATTGAGCCTGATTGTCCCGTTCCCAACGGGATTTCCTCCCTCCCGTTTCCAGAGACGCGAGAAGAAAAACCACGACGTATTTCGAATGGTTTTTCCTGAACAAAGGAATTCGCCCGTCCGTGTGTGAATTCGGAGAATTTTCTTTCTTGGAGAGTCCTCTCGTCCCATGGTAGCGGGACCGTTTGAGAAAGCTGTGACTATGAGTGGATTGCACGAGTACTTTACCCCTGTCGACTGGGCCGTTGTTTTTGGCTATCTGCTTTTGACCACCATGGTCGGTCATCGGCTGCGGGGGAAACAGGCGAGCATCAAGGATTTCTTCCTGGGGGGGCGTTCTCTTCCCTGGACTGCGGTGACGGGTTCCATCATTGCGACGGAAATCAGCGGCGTCACCTTCATCGGGGTGCCGGGAACGGTGATGGCCCTCCAGGGCGACTTCACCTACTTGCAGTGGGCGATCGGATCGATCATTGCGCGGATCATCGTGGGCCTGTTTTTCGTGAAAGTCTTCTACGAGAAGGATATCTACAGCCCCTACGATTATATGGGGAATCGACTTGGCCCCGGGGTGAAGCGTCTAGCGACCGTTCTCTTCACGGTGGGCAGTATCCTTGCACAGAGTGTTCGTGTTCTCGTGGCGGCACTTCCTCTGCAGATCGTGACGCCCCTGCCTTTCGGATGGTGTATTCTTGTGATCGGGGTGTTTGCGATCGGGTGGACCCTGATGGGAGGGATGCGCACGGTGATCTGGACGGACGTCATGCAGTTCATTCTCTTTGTGACAGGGGGACTCGTGGCCTTGTTCTGGATGGTTTCGAGCTTTGACGGAGGATGGCAGACGCTGTTCTCGATCGCGGGAAATGCGGAGCAGTTCGACGGTTCCACGGTCGATAAGCTGCGCGTCTTCAATTTTGACCTCGATCCCTCGATCGAGTTTACCTTCTGGGTCGCGTTGATCGCGGTGCCGTTCCTGAATCTGAATGCCTTCGGAGTCGATCAGCTGAATGCCCAGCGAATGTTCTGCTGTCAGAATCCGACCCACGCAAGACGGGCCATCATCTGGAGTTCGGTCGGGCAGCTCGTCACCGTGCTGATGCTCTTTGTCGGGGCGGCATTGTTTGTCTTTTACCAGCTCAATCCGCCTGCGGACCCTGCGATCATGAAGGAAATGGGTTGGGAAGGGGGGCAGCCTTCGAAATCAGACAATATCTTTCCAATCTGGATTGTCACGGAGTTGCCCACCGCATTGAGGGGGCTCATTCTCGCCGGGATTTTTGCCGCGGCGATTTCGAGCCTGGATTCGATTCTCGCGGCGCTATCTCAGACGACTCTCTCTCTCTTCCATCGGACCGACCATGAGATGACGGAGAGTGAGCATGGCAAGCTGGTGCGTGCGTCCAGAGTGCTTGTCCTCGTCTGGGGCTTGCTGCTGACGGGGTTCACCTTCGTGCTTTTTGAAGTCAAGGAGGCAGGGAAAGTGAATGTCCTTCCTCTCGCCTTTGGGATGACTACCTACACCGTGGGCCCCCTTCTTGGCATGTTCCTCGTCGCTCTTCTCGGAAAAGGGAGAGGCAATCTCCATGGGCTGATTGCTGGTGCGCTCTTGTCCTTTGTCCTCGTAGTCTTTGTTCGTATCGACGTGTGGATCCTGCTCATCGATCAGGTCGAGGGGCTCAAGGAATGGCTCGCGCGACTGCCTACCTATCGCCTGGAAGGAGAGACCTTGAAAACGACGATCGCCTCCGCCTGGATGTGGCCGATCACCACTCTCTTAACGGTAGGACTCGGTTTGCTACCGAAACGGAAAGCGGTTTAAACATTTTGATATTTTAGAAAAACGAATTTGTTTTCTAAAAATTTCAGTTTTTCGATTTCTCTCTCGATTCTTTTTGTAGGCAGAAAGATCGACCGTCACTTTTCTGTCATTTCTGTTACTTTCCTATTGTCCTTTTTTCCGGGCAATGCAATTCTCAGAAACGCGCTTCGCACAGCGCGGAGAATCCGACCCGTTCCGTTACTGCTCGATCTACCACATCGAGCACAAGGTGTCCTTGACTCCGTCCCTGTGAAATCGCGTGATCCGCTCCGACCTAGTTGCGGAGAAATATCGCCAAGATGAATTTGTAACTACCTTATATAAAGGGACTTACGAATTCAAAAGGGTGGTTATCGCCCTGGGCGAACCCGTACGAAACCCGTTCCGAAACAGACACCACAGGCCACGAATGCAATCCCACGAAACGTTCCATGAAGACCAACCCGCTGACAGACAAGACCTTGAGAAAACTTGGAATCATATTGCGAGGGATCTTCGCGTAGAACTCGGAGTCGGTACGTTCGATCTTTGGTTCGGCGACTTTTCGATCGTTTCCTACGAAGGAGAACTTGTCACCCTAGGGGCTCCGGGCTCTATGTATGCAATCTGGGTGGAAGAAAACTTTAAAATTTGTTTATTGTCAATATTGCCAAACTATTTTCCGAAGTGCAAGCGAATCGCCTTCGAGGTAGGGACAGCGGAGGATACAACGGCTCTGCCGAAATCCCTGGAGAAGCCGGAAGAGCCGGTGGTGGTGAAGAAGAAAGTTCTCTCGGAAAAGGTTAGCGAGAAAAAGCTGTTGGAACGAGGTCGGAAAGCCGGGCTCGTCGAGATTTTCCGATTCGACAATTTCGTGCCGGGAGAGAACAGCGAGCTCGCCTGGGCTGCTGCCCAGGCTGTGGCTGCCGAGCCGGGCAAGACCTACCAGCCTCTGTTTTTTCACTCCTCCTGTGGACTGGGAAAAACCCATCTTCTTCACGGAATCGGTTGGGAATCTCTTCGTCTCCGCCCCAAGTCGAAAATCATCTTTGTGACCGCGGAGCATTTCGCGAACGACTACATCGATGCGATCCAGAAGAACTCCCTGGTTCCGTTTCGTAAGAAGTATCGGGAGGCTGACCTTCTCCTGATCGACGATGTCCAGTTCCTCGGACGAAAAGAGGGACTGCAGCGTGAGTTCTTCCACACCTTCAATCAATTGGCGGATCAGCAGAAGCAGATCGTCCTCGCGAGCGACTGCCCTCCTTCTGAAATCAACGAACTCGAGGATCGCCTCGTTTCCCGATTCCAGTGGGGACTGAGCACCGAGATCCATCGACCAGGGCTCATGACTCGGGCCGCTATCCTGCGGAGCAAGCGAGATGAGTGGGGGATGAATGTCAGCGACGAGGTGATCAACGCTATTGTCGAGCGAGTCCGAGGCAATGTTCGCGTGCTTGAGGGAGCTCTTATCCGCGTTGCCATGGTGGCGACGATGAATGAGGAGCCCCTCGAGGTTTCGGCAGTCCCGGAGATCCTGTCGGATATCTGCGGCGATTCGGAAGAGTCGAATGTCGGCATCGAAGAAATCAAGAAGGCGGTCGCGGAGCACTACGATCTGGAAGTGGCGGTTCTCAATGGCAAGCGGCGCACCGCCCGTGTCGCGGAAGCGCGCCAAGTGGCCATGTATCTGATCCGCACGATGACGGATTTCTCCCTCGTCGAGATTGCCTCAAGTTTTGGAAAAGATCACGGAACAGTGATTTACGCCGTGAAGAAGGTGAAGTCGAAGTGCGAAACTTCCTCTTCCCTGAAGAGCACGGTCGAGCTGATCCGGAGGCGTCTCCTGCGAGGAGATTCAAATCGGTCTGCCGATCGCTCACGGACCGTTTCGCAGTCCGGTAAAGGCCCGATGGAGAAAGGGAATCGTGAAAGCGGTCAGAGTCTGAAGAAAGACGGAACGAAGCGGTCTGCGTCTTGAAGTTTTCTTGGACAGAAGAGGGATTCGAGTTCACACTTCCTTCTTTGCCACGATGAAATTTCAGATCGAAAAAGACGTTTTCCAGGAGGCCCTCAACCAGGTCCAGCATGTAGTCAGCACCCGCACGACTCTGCCGATTCTCTCCAACGTCCTGATCGAGGCTGATGAGCTTGGGCTGCAGCTTTCGACGACAGATCTCGATGTCACGATCACGAAACGAGTGGCGGCCAAGGTGGAGCGCACAGGGGCAACGACTCTTCCCGCCCGCCGGCTTGCCAGCATCGTTCGCGAGCTTCCGACGAGTGAGATCAATTTCGAAGTAAACGAAGACGACGCCGCGACGGTCAAGAGCGGTCCCAGTTTCTTCAAGATTCTCGGCCTACCGAGTACCGAGTTCCCTGCGATCGGGGAATTTGGCGAGGCCAAGGAGTTCACGATCGACCAGAAGCTGCTGAAGGATGCCCTTCGCAAGACTTCGTATGCCATCTCCACGGATGAAACCCGCTATGTCCTCAATGGCGTGAACTGCTTGATTGGAGAGGGCATGCTCACACTGGTCGCGACTGACGGACGCCGTCTCGCCATGGTCGAGCAGGACCTGGAGTTCCCAGCCGGCAACGAAACGGCAGTCATCATCCCGACGAAAGCGGTCAATGAGTTGCAGCGTTTACTCGACGATTCCGGAGAATTGAAAGTGGCGCTGACTTCGAGCCAGGCCAGCTTCGAACTCAATGAAAGCCACCTGATCACGAAACTGATCGAAGGAAACTATCCTAACTTCCGCCAGGTCATTCCCGGTGCGGCCAATCATCGGGTCACGGTGGAGCGCGAGGCTTTCCTCAATGCGGTCAAGCGTGTCAGTCTGCTTGCCAACGAGAAGACCAATTCGATCAAGTTTGCTTTCGAGAACAATCAGCTCGCGATCTCTGCGAATTCTCCCGAGATTGGAGAGGCGGAGGAAACGATGGATGTTCGCTACGATGGCCCCCGGATCGTGGTCGCTTTCAATCCGGAATTCGTGATGGCGCCGCTCCGCAACCTGGACCAGGACGAAGTCTTCATCGACCTGATCGACGAGAGCAGTCCGGGTGTCATCAAGATCGATGAGCCTTTCCTCTATGTGATCATGCCGATGCGAGTCGCAGGCTGATCGATTTCGACGGTGCAAACTTTCTTCGTCTGTCCCTTTCCGCTCGAAGAGCCGAATCGGTCGAGTCCGGCTTCCCCTAGCTCAGGAAGTTTTGAATCAAACGGAGACCGCTTTCCTGGCTTCGTTCCGGGTGGAATTGACAGGCAAAAACATTGCCCGCTCCTGCGCTTGAGGCAAAGGAGTCACCATAGTCGGTTGTCGATTGGACCAGGGCATCGTCTTTCGGCTTCGGATAGAAGGAGTGCACGAAATAGAGGTGAAGCGGAGAGGGGGCGCCTTCCCAAACCGGGAGTTCCGGGTGGATAGGATTCACCTCGTTCCAACCCATGTGAGGAATTTTCAGACCGTGCCCACTGTCGAACCGCTCTACGGTTCCCTCGAAAAAACCGAGACCTCTCTTGCCCGGCGATTCTACGGAAGATTCGAAGAGAACCTGGTATCCGAGGCAGATTCCGAAAAAAGGACGATCTTCCTGGAGCCATTCGAGTATGGGGGCCCGCAGGCTTTTCTGATCGAGATCTTCGACGCAGTCTCCGAAAGAACCCACTCCCGGGAAGATGAGCCGGTCGATGGAATCAAGATCGCTGGGAGAAGCTACGAGTTGGCCCTCTGTCCCCAGAAAGTGGAGGACGTTGAGGACATTCTGGAGGTTTCCTCCTCCGTAATCGATCACTCCGACGCGCATTGCCATAGCGGATCTGTAGCGCAGGATAGCGGGATTTAAAGCACGTCTTTTGTGCTCGGAATCCGATCGGCAATGCGCTCATCGACGCGAGAGGCGTCGTCGAGGGCCCGGCTCAAACCTTTGAAGATCGCCTCCGCCATGTGGTGAGGGTCCCTTCCATATTGGATCGAGACATGAAGATTGCAAAGCGCGTTGAAAGCAAAGGCGCGCAGGAATTCCTCGACGAGAGTGAAATTGAATTTGTCACCGATGTGTGGAACTCCCTCCGGACCGCGGTAGTCGACAAAGGGACGCCCGCTCAAATCGAGCGCGATCTGGACGAGGGTCTCATCCATGGGGAAGAGGCCGGAGCCATAGCGGTAGATTCCCTTCTTTTCACCCAGGGCCTCGGCAAAGGCACAACCAAGAACAATCCCCGTGTCCTCTACCGTGTGATGGAAATCGATCTCGATGTCTCCTTTCGCTTCGACTTCCAGGTCGAAACGTCCATGCTTCGCAAAGAGGTTGAGCATGTGATCGAAAAAGGGCACCCCGGTAGAAATCGTGGATTCTCCCGTGCCATCGAGATGAAGCCTCAGGGAGATATCGGTCTCACCGGTTTTTCGGATGATTTGGCTGCTTCGAGATTGAGATTCTTCCATGAGGTGCGGTTTGCAAGTGACAGGAGATCGGTAAGTGTCTACCTATTTGAGGTAGTCCTCAACACGAACTTCGTTCAAGGCGATGGGGGGCGTGCAATCACCGTGGTATCATGAGCAAGGCTCCTTCGACAGATTTTGCCCAATTTCGTTTTTTGAGAGATCGAGAGGGGAATGTCGTTTCCCTGGATGCGCAGTTTATGGATGAGCGGATTCTCCTCGCGATCGACTGTGAAAGGTGGGGGCTGGCTCGCCTGCACATCTTCGAAGATGCTGCTCGGCGGGAAGAAAAACTGGAGGCCTTTCAGGAGGAAATGAAAGGAATCTCCCGCCTTCGAGGTGATGGAATCAGTCGGCTCTTGAGCTGGGGGCGCGACTCGGACGAACTCTTTTACGCCGATGCCATGGTCGATGGAGAACCTTTGCCCGACTACCTGGGGAGGGGAGGGAAAGTCCCCTTGGGGGTGGCGGCGGAGTGGATTGTCAGGATCGCTGACTTCCTCGACTCGACTCCGGACTCGTTGTTGTCGTTTGAACGTTTTACGACGCTGAATTTTCAGGTGATTATCGATCGGAAGCAGCAGATCTCGCCGATCTTTTGTGAGTTTGTCGGTTGGACCAAGCCAGGGGTCCAGGTGCAGGAGCACTCTCGAGGGTGGTATCTGGCGCAGGTCTTCTGTTCCCTCATGGCGGGCGTTCCGGTGAGAACTTTCTATCGCGAGTCGCTACCGAGGAACTTCGAGGATCTCGATGAGGAGGCAAGAGGCGTGGTCCTCAGAGTCCTCGAGGAGGGAAGCCACGAGGAAACGCATCCCGACTTTCTGGCGACGATGTTGCGGCTCGCAGAATCTGCCGATGCCGAGCGGGCGGCCGTTCCGAAGCCGGAACTCCGCCTCCGAGACTGGCTGCGGACGGAGTATGAGGGCTCCTTTCCTCATGCCCCGGATTACGACTTGCCGTCTGCCTACGAACTGGACGAAAACCGTTATGCATCGGCGACGACAATCCGGGGAACGAAGACACACCTCCACCTGCTGCCGGGGCCGGATGCAATCGCCCGGGAGGATTGGCTTCCGCAGCATCATGAAGCTTCTCGTCGCCCAGGGCGGCCCATGATGCATCAGCTCCAGGTAAACTATATCGAGGATCGCGAATCGGTTACCCTCCTCGGAGAAGAGCAGATCCAGGGTTGCTCGCTGGCGGCGTTGGCGATTCATCGTGAGCGCTTCGAGGAGGAGGAGGTCCTGAAGATCGCCGAGCGGGTCGAGCAGGCTTTGGATGCGCTTGAGCAGGATGTGGGCTCCTCTGCGGTCTGGTGGCTTTCGGCAGAGAATATTCTTTTTCAGACCGGAACCCTCAGTCCGGAAGGCTCGGCTCGATTCGTTGAGCGGAAGGGTGAATCGGTCTGGGCGGAGATGCCGATCAAGTTCCGCCTGCACCAGACGACCACCTCCTTGCGCGAGGGCGTGATGCTGCCGGGCAAACTTCGCGAGCTTTCGAAGAGGAGGGAAAAGAAATGGAAAGCGGCTCGTCGGGCCGGAGTGCTTCTTCCGGTGCTGACCTTGTTGCTGACAGGTCAGAGATTCCGCTGGCGGAGCGAGATATCCGAGGACGGGAGTTTCAGTAGGGAATTGCACTTCTCTCTCGAAACCATGCGGCGTGAAACCCTCGAAGCTCCCGAATCGATGGAAGGGAGCCTGATGGAGCGATTGAAGCAGGCTCGAGAAGCAGAGCAGAGCGAGTCGGCTCGCGCCGAGGGGGAATCGATCCCGAGGAACGATGGACTCGAGGAAGCGATGAGGGCCACACTTTATTCCGGGGCCGTGGATCTTTCCGATCCAGTCCCAGAGCCTGGGCCACAGGATTCACCGGAAAGTGCTGCCCCATCCGAGAAAACGAGTGGAGATTCGGAGGCTTCCTTGACGGCTGAAGAGACAGGTTCTGCCGAAGCCGAAGCCGAAGCCGAAGCCGAAGCCGAAGCCGAAGCCGAAGCCGAA
>JARGNI010000058.1 GCA_029213195.1 Verrucomicrobiales bacterium | reverse complement strand
CTGTCTGCAATACTCACAGCGAATAAACGAAAATACTTCTGAGAAACGGTCTATGGCATCCGAGCTTTTCGCAATGCGACTTGCCAGCAGGGACAAGTTTTGCGATAAGACCGATGAATGCTCCGAATCCATTCATGGTCGCTCCTTCTGGTGCTCGTCCTTTTTTTCACGCCTTCGCTGGCAGCTGAAAAGGTTTCGGATCACTTCCTTCTTCCTCCCGCAATGGAGAAGCTGGTGGGAAACCCTGCCATTCATTATCTCGCTCCCGAGAAGGCGCCCGCCAAGTCATTCCTGCTTGGTTTTGGCAACTACGAGCCACTCCATGGATTCGGACCGCGCCTGACCCGGTCCCGTATCCTGATCGTCGGAGCAAATGAGCTTCCGCCCGAGGATATCGCGTCTCTCATTGCCGTTTCGCTTCTGCGAACGTTCTACGAGGAAGTCCTCTCCGAAGAAGTCCGCTCCCAATACGCACGGGAGTTGCTCATGAGGGAGTTACTCCCCATCTCGAAGGCACGGTTTCTCGCTCTCGGGTCCCAAGTATTATGTCAGGGATCTTCGGGTGTCGCCTGGTTCGACAATTGGTGGAAGATTCGCATGGGACTTCCACTCACACGATCCCACGATCATCACCTCGTCCTTATCAATCTCCAGATGGCCGACCCTGGCTTTCAGAGCAAGACCGGGCACATCTGTCTCGGACTTCGGGAGAAAGGGGGAAATCCCGACGAGGACACCATTATCGAATTTCGGGCCCCTTGGTATCTCGATCGCATCCCAACCATAGCCGAAGGATTGAACCTGAACGACAATCTCCCAACACGGGTGTATCCCGAGAATTTCTATGACTGGCTCTACACCCAGACTGAACTACGCAACAACCACGCCCGGCTCTGGCTGCTCCCCATCGCAAAGGAACAAGTTCAGCTCATCCGAGATTTTCTCGAACTAAGGGGGGTTCACGAGGCGGGGCAATATCGCCCCCTACGGGGGAATTGCGCCTCCCTCGCACTCCTTTTCCTCCACCGAATTCAGCCACTGGACACCCCCCTCCTCCTCGAAAAACACCTCGCCGACCTTCCCTTCCAGGCATCGGAGAGAGTTCGCCTCCAGTTTCGCGAAACGACGGGGAGAGATCGCCCCTATCCTCAGTTCTCCATGGAAGCGCGGACCCGACTCAATGGACTCGAGCCGACCGCGAAGTCCAAGATGCATCGAGCCCAACCCTCTCGAAGGCACTCCCGCGCCTTCCAGGATCTCCAACGATGGGAAAACGAGAATTCGGTTTCCCTTCCCTGATTCGGAAGGAAGCATCGCTGGTCTCGAGAAAAGAGGTTCGCATCTGGAACAGACCTCGCTATACAATCAGCCATGCGCTGGAAAGGGAGACAACAGAGCCGTCATGTCGAAGACCGTCGGGGTCAGGCCATGACAAGCGGTCGAGGACGACGGGCCGGGAGCGGGATGCTGAATATTCTACTAATGGGTTTCCTGCGGGCCAGCCCCAAGACACGAATCATCATGGTCGTGGTTGCAGCGATCGCCTTTCTCTTCTTCCGCGGCCCCCTACTGGAAATTCTCGGCTTTTCCAGCGGCGGATCGGTGCCGGTTCAGCAAACCCAGACCGGTGCGGCTCCCAACGACGAGATGGAAGCCTATCTCAGCACCATGATGGGCGACAACGAACGAATCTGGCCGCCTCTTCTGCAACGCTTCGACATCCCCTACCGCCCTTGCCAGATGGTGATCTATACCGGCCGCACCCAGACTCCGGGTGGCATCGCAGATGCCCGCTCGGGCCCCTTCTACTCGCCGGGAGATGAAACCATCTACATCGATCCGACCTTTTTCGATGAGCTCAAGCAGCGTTTCGGAGCGACGGGCGATTTTGCCGAAGCCTATGTCGTCGCCCACGAATATGCACACCACATCCAAAACCTGATGGGGCGTCTCGATGAACTCCACAAGCTCAGGGGGCGTCTCCCGACAGCGGAATACAACAAGCGCTCGGTAAGAGTCGAACTCCACGCCGACTTTCTCGCCGGAATGTTCGCGAAAACAGCGGACTCCACTTTCGGAAGTTTCCTCGAGTCAGGCGATATCGAAGAGGCCATGCGCTGTGCCGCCGCCATCGGCGATGACCGCATCCAGTCCCAGTTCGGATCCGGCCGCATCAAACCCGAATCCTTCACCCACGGAACCTCCGAGCAACGGGCCAAGTGGTTCAAGCTGGGTTTTTCGACAGGTGATCTGCGAGTCGGAGAGAAGCTCTACACGGCTGCTTACGAGGATCTTTAGGTGCGGTATGACGAGAGTTTATACCGAATTTGGTGCAGGGTGAAGATAGGATGGCCTCAGCACTTCTTTTTTCACCGCCCCCCTACAACGAAGAAATTTCTAAGAAACGAGACCGACCCGGGTCAATCAGAACATGAGCCACTCCCAAGCCAAACTCGCCGCCCTCGTTCTCTCTGCTGTTTCCACCTCGTTTTGCGAAGAACGGAACCTCGACATCGAAAAGATGGAGAAACGCGAAGTCAGACACTCCATGATAGGGTATCGCAACACCCTGCTCTTCTATACCTTCAAGGGGCAGGCCGCGATCCTCGCGATCTCGATCGGAAATCAGGATGAGACGTTTCCGCTCACCGGAAAACTCCATCTCTTTCCCGAGTCCACGACGGATGAAGACCTCGCCAAGTGGGTCAACAATCAGCACTCCGACGGCCTCTTCGTGGATATTCCCACGCCTGCCTTCAGTAAGGAAATCCCGGAGAAATCGGGAAAGATCATCTCGAGCAAACAAACCGGGACCAGCGACAACACGGGACGCGCAGGCGGGAAGTTCAAAGATTTCGAAGTGAAGTTTGAGATCTCATCACTGGAAGCCGATGGAAAATTCAAGATGGCGGAATTCTCCGATACCGCCAAGGTTCATGTGAAAGCGAACTAGCCAGAACCCTCGCCCGCGATCATGAAAAGCCCCATCCTGCCACTCGGCCTTCTCCTGCTCCTTGCCGCCGGAATGGTTTCCCTGGCCTCCGCCGCCGATCCGAAAGATTCCGGAACGGACGCCCAGAAACTCGCCAGCGAATGGCTGGAGCGACTCGGGGAGAAAGGCCTCGTGCTGGACAAAGCCCTCGAAGACCACGGATTCACCGTGACCCATGCCAACAGCGCCGTCGGGCGAATCACGAAGTTCCAATTTCAGCAGCCTGGTTGGTGGCTCAGCTTTTCCTTTCGTGGGGAGCTTTCCCCCGACACTCCGATCAAGACCCTCGAGAAGAAGTTCTGGCATGTCTCGTTGAACCAGCTTCCCACCCCCGGTCTCGATCTCCCGGGATGGGAAGTTCGCCCCCAGACTCCCACATCCTCGTTCGAAGAGGGTTTCGAAATTTTGAGCTACGGCGATGGGAAAATCAAAATCCGGATTCGGACGGATTTCTTCGCACTCTACGGACGAGATCCCTCCATCCTCGTCCCGGCAGACGCCCCATCGCCACCTGGATCCTATTTTCAGATCCGAAAAAAGTTTCCTCTCGACCTTACGCTGGAAGCCCCATTTACCTTTCCCTAGTCGTCTCCCCAGGCCATGCCTCAATATCTCCTTCTTGTTCACGGCAATGCGAAGAGTGAAGCCAGCGCCGAAGAATGGGAGAAGTTCTTCTCCCTGGCGCAGGAGAGCGGATTCTTTCGTGGAGGGAGCGAACTGGGAGAGCGAATCTACGTGGGCGATCAGAACGATATCCCCTCAACCGACTCCATCGCAGGCTTCATGAGATTCGATGCGGAGAATCAGGATGCCCTTCTTGCCTTGCTCGAAAACCACCCGGTCGTCACCCATGGTGGAACCGTGGAATTGTGTGAGATGCCTCTCACCGCTCCGCCGGAATAGCAGCTACGAGCAGCCGACTTGACCTGCCTTCTTCTTTTCTCCGGATGCGTTTCCCTCCCTGCCTTCTCGCTCTCCTCCTCGCAACCGGGCCCCTGATCGCAGAAACGCCGCCGTTTCTGAATTCAGTGGTCTCCAATGACATCGACTTCATTCATTCGGACGACCCCGCTCCCGAATTCGAAGTCATCTCGAAGGGCCGGGGACGTCGCGAAATGCCCGACAGGCGCAGCGATGAATTGTTCCAGGGGGACGTCTATCTTTTCGTGTTGAAGTATGCAGACGATGCCAGTGTCGAAGTCTGGGCCGCCCCGGACTTCGCGAACGCGGAGAAGGCACTCCACTACACCCGACTGCTGGGCAACGCGCTCGCCAAGCAGCCCGCCGCGATGCGGAAACTGCTCCATCACGTCGTGATCCACAAGGGAGACGAGGTCGCCTTTGCTGAGGAGCAGGGACGCTTCTTTGTTCTCTACTCGAACAACATGGACAGGCGCCGAGCGACTCGTGACCTCGAGGAGACGGTATTCCACGAGTCCGTTCACGCCACGCTGGAAGCGAAACACGCCAAGCACGAAGACTGGATCCAAGCGCAGGAGGAAGATTCGCGGCTTCTCACCGAGTATGCGCAACGGCTTCCGGAGAAAGAAGACCTCCCGGAATCAGCTCTTTTCGTCTACACACTCTGGAAATATCCGGGCCGTCTTTCTCCCGATCTGGAAAAACTTGTCCGCGAGAGGATCCCCCACCGATTGGCCTATCTCTCGAAGCTGTTCGATTCGATGAATCCGGATCCCAGGGAAGCTGTGGCACAGGATTGACTTCCGGAATCGACTTCTCTAACCTGACCGGAACTTTAGTCGCAAAAATAACCGCCATCCCGATGAACTCCCAGACTATGGAAATGCAACAGATCATGAACCAAAAGGTCGGAGTCACGATGTCGTTTTTCCTGATCCAGGTCGTGATCCTTTTCGTCTGGGCGGTGCTCACGATTCTCGCCATCCGGAAAGCGGCGAAACACACCCGTGGATCTGCCACTCCCATCTGGATTCTACTCGTTTTTCTCGTCCCGATCCTGGGCGCAATCACAACGCTGCTTTGCATTCAGCCGAGCCCGACTTCGGAGACTTCATCGTAGAGTCATTCTACCGATCTGGCGGGCACGTTGAGTCACAAGCATGGGCTGATTCGATCGGGAATCCGTGCTTTCCGGGACCGAACCCTGTTTGGCGGGAGACGCAACCCTGTTGAAAGACCGATTCGTCTCTCGACAATGGGAATTCGAAACGACTTCAGCACCCTCATGAATCAAGGAAACCTCTACGCGCCTCCTCCCAAGGACCTGACCAACGAATCGGTGGAAATCGTCGGCGAAGTCTCGGACACCCTCAAAATCGAGCGCATCGTCTCCCGTGGGCATCGCTCGCCTCCCGGTTTCTGGTATGAGCAGGAAACCGACGAATGGGTCGTCCTCCTCCAGGGCGAAGCGACCCTGCGATTCGAGAATCCGAAGGAAGAGATCTTCCTGAAACGAGGAGACTGGGTCCTGATCCCGGCAGGTCGACGTCACCGGGTCGAAGAAACGATCGCCGATACGGAAACTGTCTGGCTGGCAGTGCATTGTCGCGGGGAAATCCGCACCCCATCGTGAATCGCCGGGTCGAGATCAAAGGCCTGGATTCCCCGAAGTGCCTCCGAGCCCCCCTCCAAATCACCGAGATCTTCCGCAAATCTTGGCCTGAACAGGTCTGATTCCCACAAAAACTCCAAAAACTGCTTCAAAATTCTCAGAATTGAGCGACATTCCGCGCCTCAGGCCCCGGCCTCGGACAAATTATGGCTCAAGACGACGATACTGTAGAACTCGAAGGAACTATTCACACCGTTCTCCCTGGAACCATGTTCCGCGTGGAGCTGGAAAACGGTCACCTGGTCCTGGCGCACATCTCAGGAAAGATGAGAAAGCGCTTCATCCGTCTTGTTGCTGGCGACAAGGTGAAGATCGAGATGTCTCCGTATGACACCGAGAAAGCTCGGATCGTCTATCGTGTCGATTCCCGTGCTGGAAACCGCCAGGGGCACCCCGGAAAACGCCGCTCCCCACGGAGCATGGCTCGACCGGGCCAACCGAAGAAAAGAGCGAAGCCGAACCTTACCCCTCGCCGTGGAAGTGGTGGCGGTGGTGGTCGCAAGAAGAAGTAAAGTCGTCTCACGGCTTGCTCCTTCCTTTCGCCGATGAAGGATCATTTCTCGGCCCTGGGTTTTTCGCCTTGCCTGGTTCTCGATCTCGAAACGGTCGAAGAGGCCTGGAGAGAAGCGACGCGGGAACATGCCGGAGATTCGGGTGAAGAGCCCAAGTCCCCCTCTTCGGATGATCCTCTCGCCGATATCCACGAGGCGCGTGCGGTGCTCAGTGACCCCGTAAAGCGCCTCTCTCACTGGCTCGCCCTTCGAGGAATCTCGCCGTCCCGAGCGACCACGATGGATTCCGAAATGATGAATCTCTTTGGTTCACTCGGAGAAATTCTCGCCAAGACCGATGAGTTCCTGACCCGACATGCGGCCGCATCCTCGGCACTGGCGAAAGCGCTGCTCACGAAAGAAGCGATCGCCGTGCAACTCGAACTCCAGGAGCAAATGCAGCAGGTGCAGGCACAGAAACAGACCGCTTTGGGACGTTTCCCCGAACTGGAGTCGCTGGCCTCTCGAAACGAGTTCGAGGCGGCGACGTCGACCCTCCAGCAGTTGCAGTTCCTGACCAAGTGGGAAGCTCAGTGCCAGGAGAGGCTTCTTTCCCTGCTCGCCTGCTAGGCGGACTGCACCTCTCTCTGCGAAAAATCTTTGCGCAAGCCATCCCCCGGTTCGACGTAACCCAAAATGGCTGCCCCTCCCATGAGCACTTCCAAAGAAGAAATCATCATCGGTATCGACCTCGGAACCACCAACTCGCTGGTCGGTGTGGTCGAGTCTGGTTTCCCCATCATCCTGGCTGACGAAAACGGGGACCGTATCCAACCTTCAGCGGTCGCTTTTCGCCCCGGCGAAGATCCTGTCGTCGGGAAACCCGCGCTCCGGGCGCGGGAACTCGCCCCCGAATCCACGATCACTTCGGTGAAACGATTCATGGGACGCTCGTTTTCTCAGCTCACCGCAGAAGATCACGAAGACGGATCCTTCTCTCTCCAGGCAACCGAATCGGACCAAATCGGAATCCAGATCGATCCCACGACCCAGGCAACCGTTTCTCCCGAGCTGGTTTCCTCGGAGATTCTCAAGCACCTCAAGCAGATTGCGGAGAATGCATTGGAGCAGGAAGTGAACCGGGCCGTGGTCACCGTTCCTGCCTACTTCAACAACAGCCAGAGGGAAGCAACCAAGCGAGCGGCCGAGATGGCGGGACTGGTCGTGGAGCGAATCCTCAACGAACCCACCGCTGCCGCCCTCGCCTACGGACTCGACAAGCTCGACGAGAACCAGGTGATTGCGGTCTACGATTTTGGCGGAGGCACCTTCGACCTTTCCGTTCTCCAGTTGAAGGAGGGAATTTTTGAAGTAGTCGCTACCGCGGGCGATACCCGGCTCGGTGGAGATGACATCGACTCAGCCATCGCGCAGTGGGCTGCCGATCAATGGAATCTCGGGGAACTCAATCCGGAAGAATCTTCCCGACTGCTCAGCGAAGCCCGGAAAGCCAAGGAGGCCCTGAGTGAAGCGGAAGCCACCGATCTCCGTCTGCCCTTTTTCCGGGATGGCGAAAGCTATGAGATCGAGATCACGAGAGACAGCTTTCATCGTTTGCTCCTTCCGCTCATCGAGCGAACTCGCCTCATCTGCCAGAGAGCTTTCGCCGAAGCCGAGAACAAGGGCGTTCCAACAGTCCAACACCTCATCCTCGTCGGAGGAAGCACGCGCATTCCACTGGTCCGCGAGAAACTGAAAGAATGGTTCGGACTGGAGCCGAACCTGAGCCAACATCCCGACGAGGCGGTCGGACTGGGGGCCGCGATTCAGGCCGGTATGCTCTGCGGCCGGGTTCGATCCGTCATCCTTGTCGACGTGACCCCTCTCTCTCTCGGGATCGAGACATTCGGCGGGCTCATGAATGTCATCATCCCACGCAACAGCACGATTCCGGCGAAAGCCGGGGAGCTTTTCACCAATGCCGTCGCTCAACAGGATGCCATGGCGATCCGGGTCCTCCAGGGCGAGCGGGAGATGGCCAAAGACAACTGGCTGCTCGGCGAGATTTCGGTTCCTTTCACCCCGGGGCCCAAGGGGAGTGCCCGCGTCGGTGTCCAGTTCGCGATCAACGAAAACGGCATCCTCGAAGTTCTCGCCCGCGACACGGAAACAGGTGAGGACCATCTGCTCGCGATCGAGAACTCCGCCGTCGATGTCGACGACGAAGAGGTGGAAAAAATGATCGGCGAATCGATCGACTACGCTTTCGAGGACATGAATGAGCGGGTCTGGACAGAAGCGAGGTTCAAGAGTGAGGAATTGCTCCCCGCGGTCTCCGATGCGCTTCAGCAGGTGGGAGATACCCTCCCGGAAGAAGACCGCGAAGCGATCGAAGCCGCGGCCGAAGCCGTGCGAAAACTCCTCGAGTCACCCGAGAAAGACGCCCAGGCTTTGAAAGAGGCCAATCGCATGCTCGATCAGCAAACCGAAACCCTGGCCGCCCTCGTCATCGAAGCCGCTTTCGGAGATCTGTCCTGAGTCGGTCGAAGTCGCGAGAAAAATCCCCCCCTGGGATCGGGATATCTCGAGAAATCAGGGTTTCTTTCACTTTTCTGTCACAAAAAAATCGACTTGTCGCCAATAGAGGAAAAGTGATAGCCTCCGACCCTTGCGGCGAGCACGGTTTTGGTATTCGCTCTCTGAATTCCCTGAATTTTCCTCCCCCTACATTCCATGGACGAATCTCTTCAACAACTGGCAGAAAATCCTGATGACTGGGGGCTCCGTTGCTCCGTCGCGCAGCAATTTTACGAAGCCTCGGACTTTGCGGCAGCCGCCGGAGTGATTCGAGAAGCGGACAGCATCCCGGCCGACGAAGACAGCATTCTTTTCGTTTCCACCGTCCTTGGCGCCGACGACCCCGCCTCGGGAATCACCATTCTCGAACAGCACATTGCCTCGGGACACGCCAGCGATGCGGCTTCGACCCTGAGAGACCAACTCGTTGAGTTTCAGAAAAGCTCTCTCGAAACTCCCGAAGAGACCGCCCCGGAGGCAGACAGCACGGCCGTCACACCCACCAAGCTTCGTCCTCCCGGAGAGGAACACGAAGCCGGCGACACCCCTCCGCCTCCTCCGCCACCACCTCTTATCTCGGAAGCCCCCAAACTCGCGACCATTCCCGGAGGAGAAGGTCATCTCATGACCGGCGCCGAAGAAGGGCACTTTCACATCGGAGATGACGGTATGATGGTCCACGCCGCCGAGCGTGCCCCCGATACGAATGATAAGATCGGCGCTATTCTCGTGGCCGCCATCGTCCACGCCGTCCTCATCGTGATCCTGGTCTTCTGGAACCTCGCGACGCCTCCTCCTTCCCCACCGCAGATCTCGGTTTCCTCGCTCGCGGGTCCCGACGATGCGAGCCTCGACAACAAGACGATGACGAAGATGAAGCAGAAGACCGCAGCTGCAGTTGCGACTTCTCAGCCAGTCATCTCGAGCACGGCATTCTCCAGTTTTTCCGTTCCGGACAACTTCGACACGGCGACCAATCTGACCATGGTGTCGATGTCGAGCAGTGATGCCGGTTTCGGAATGTCCATGAGTGGATTCGGCGATGTGTCGAACATGGGAGCGATCCCGGCAGGAATGCGTTCCCGCTGTTCGATGTCCCAGCGAATGAAACGTCTTCGCGAAAGTGGCGGCGAAGATCGCGCCGAGCGCGCCGTCCGCGATGGGTTGGAATTCCTGACCAAGAAACAAAACAAGGATGGTTCCTTTGGAGAGGAATACCATGCCGGCATCACCGGTTTGGTGCTCCTCGCCTACCTCGGGCACTGCGAAACTCCCGAGTCTCCGAAGTTTGGCGACTCCGTCGTGAATGCCGCGCTCTACCTCATGGATCGTTGCCTCAAGAACGACGGTAAGATCACCAACGGAAAAAGCGGCCACCACGAAGCCTACGAACATGCCATCGGGACCTATGCGCTCAGCGAGCTCTACACGATGACCAAGGAGAGCGGGAAAGAGATTCCACGTCTCGAGTCGGTTCTCCGCAAAGCGGTGGGAGTTATCGTCGACGCCCAGACCAAGATGGGAGGCTGGCCCTACGGTTTTGCCGCTCGCGGCAAGGAAGACATGTCGGTCTCGGGCTGGCAGATCCAGGCCCTGAAGGCCGCTCACAATACCGGAAGAAGCTTTCCCGGGGTCGAGCGCGCGCTCGACAACGCAGTCGAGGATTACCTTCCCAAGATCCAGGACGCTCAAGGAGCTTTCAAATACAATCCCGACCACGCCAAAGGCAAACCGACCCTGACGGGTGCAGCCCTCCTTTCCATGCAGATCTGGAAGGGAATCGATACTCCAGAGTATAAGAAAGGTTTCCAGTATCTCACCAAGACCTACGCGAACCCAAGCCCTGGGGCGAACTACTACGCGCCCTACTACAACACCCAGGTGTTTTTCATGGCGGAAGGAAAAGAGTGGGAAGAATACAACAAGAAGTTCCAGCCTCGTCTCCTCGATGCCCAGAACGAAGACGGCTCGTGGCTGAAGGATGGCGGTAGCCGAAAGGACAACCAGCTCCTCAACACCGCCTGGGCAATCCTGATGCTGGAGGTCTACTATCGCTACCTGCCAACGACGGACAAGGTGGGCGATCTGGCACCTCGCTAGGTTCCGCAGATCCCAACCCATTTCGAACGCCGGAGCAGGATCCCTCTCCGGCGTTTTCGTGTCGCGAAGGGATTCGCGCCTTTCGTTTCGGAATCAAGGCCCGAGGCAGCAATTGCTTTCAAAATCGCCCCCGGAAGCGTAGACTATGGGATGCCGTCCGAAATCATCGGTAAGAATTTCCAGATTGCTCGACTCGCTGAAATCGAGCCGACTCCCTGCCCTTGCGGCCAGGCGAAACGTGCCTTCATGAACGACCAGAATGAGGTCGCCTCCCTGCATCTCGTCGAGATCAAGAAGGACAGTGAAACGCACTACCACAAGGGGATGACGGAGATCTACTATGTGCTCGAAGGCGAAGGTCACATCGAGCTGGATGACGAAACCCATGCCCTCTCTCCCGGGGTTGCCGTTTTGATCCAACCGGGCTGTCGCCATCGCGCGGTCGGCACCGACCTGAAGATTCTCAATATCCCCGTTCCGAAGTTCAATCCCGACGACGAATACCACGCGTAACGTCGTCCCCAGTGATTCACCCCGTATCATGAATTTTTCCCCAATCGAAGAAATCCTCGCCGACGTTCGGGCAGGAAAAATGGTCATCATCGTTGATGACGAAGATCGAGAGAATGAGGGAGACCTGATCTGCGCTGCAGAGAAAATCACCCCCGAGATGATCAATTTCATGGCCACTCACGGCCGCGGCTTGATTTGCGCTCCGATCCTGCCTGCAGCGGCGCAAAGACTAGGGCTTCCGCTGATGGTGCGCCGCAACACGGAGTCGCAAGGCACGAATTTCACGGTGGCAGTTGATGCCGCCGACGGCGTCACCACCGGGATCAGCGCTGCCGATCGCGCCGCCACCGTAAAGGTTCTCGCCAATCCCCTTGCCGAACCCCAGGACCTTGTCCGCCCAGGACATATTCTTCCCCTCCAAGCCATGGAGGGCGGTGTCCTGCGACGGGCCGGCCATACCGAAGCCGCCATCGACCTGGCGCGCATGTCAGGACTCGAGCCGGCCGGGGTCATCTGTGAAATTCTCAACGAAGACGGAACCATGGCCCGCCTTCCTGAGTTGAAGGAGTTCGCGGAGAAGCACGATCTCAAGATCGCGACGATCGAAGATCTGATCGAGTACCGCCGGAAAGAAGAGAAGCTGGTCGAGCGCATCGAGCAGATCGAGATGCCCACCGACTTCGGAGTCTTCAATCTCGTGATGTATGCGAGTCGTCTCAACCCCGCCGAGCAGCACCTGGCCCTGGTCAAGGGAGAGATCGACTCCACCCAGCCTGTCCTCGTCCGAGTCCACAGCGAATGCCTGACCGGAGACGTCTTCGGCTCGCGTCGCTGCGACTGTGGCAGCCAACTTCACAGTGCGCTCGCCCAGATCGAGGAAGCCGGCAGTGGGGTTCTCGTCTACATGAGACAGGAAGGTCGTGGGATCGGCTTGGCCAATAAGGTCCGCGCCTACAAGCTCCAGGAAGAAGGTCTCGATACGGTCGAGGCAAACGAACGACTCGGCTTTGGTTCGGATCTTCGCGACTATGGAATGGGAGCCCAGATCCTCTACGATCTCGGGGTACGAAAACTTCGGCTTCTCACCAACAACCCTCGCAAAGTCGTAGGTCTCGATGGACATCAGCTCGAAATCGTCGAGAAGGTTCCCATCAAGGTGACCCCGAATCCTCACAACGAAAAATATCTTTCGACGAAGCGGGACAAACTCGGACACATCCTGTAGATCTTCCCTCCTGTTTTTCTCACCCTTTGCTCTTTTTTCATGTCGAAATCTGCACCGGAAACTCCGCAGCCCAGCTCCTCCTCGGGTCGAGTCGCAATCGTAGCGAGTCGCTACAACAGCACCTACACCGATGCGCTGGTTCAATCGTCTTCCGAGACCCTGGCAAAGCTGGCCCCCGACCTGGAGGTCGATGTCATCCGGGTTCCGGGAGCTTTCGAAATCCCTGTCATCGTCGAAGCCGTCGCCTGCTCTACCAATGCGCCGCTCGCAATCATCGCACTGGGAGTGATCATCCGAGGCTCGACGGCTCACGCCGACCTCATCGCCGAATCCATCACGAAGACGCTGCAGTCCACCAGTGTGAGCCATCTCATCCCGGTGATCCACGAAGTTCTGCTCGTCGATACGACCGAACAGGCCGAAGTGCGGGCCCTGGGGGACGAACTCAACCGAGGCCGCGAAGCGGCGGAGGCAGCCGTCGCGATGATCTCGGTCATGGAAGAAATTTCAGATTGAACCCCGTCTTTTCTCATGCCTGAAAACATCGTTTTTCTCGATCGCGACACGACGGACCGTGGAGACCTCGAATTTGGTCCCCTTGAGGAGCTCGGAGAAGTCACCTACTACGGCCAGACTCATCCCTCGGAGGTCGCTGACCGAATTCAGTCAGCAGGCATCGTGCTCACGAACAAAGTGGTACTCGGTCCGGAAGAGCTGGATGCCGCCCAGTCTCTCGAGCTCGTTCAAGTCGTTGCCACCGGGGTCAACAACATCGATCTGGAGGCCGCGAAAGAACGTGGGCTCGCCATCTGCAATGTCAGTGGCTACAGCACCGAGTCGGTGGCGCAACACGTTTTCGCCTCGCTGCTCAATCTCGTCACCAATGTCGACCGTTTCGCCGCCGAGCCTCACAAGTGGGCCGAAAGCCCCCTCTTCACCCGACTCGACTACCCCATCGAAGAGTTGCAGGGGCAAACCCTGGGAATCATTGGCCTGGGTTCGATCGGGAAAGCGGTCGCTCGCATCGGTGCAGCCTTTGGGATGAAAGTGATCGCCTACGGACGAGAGGGCGCCACTTCATCCGGAGAAATTCCCCGGATCGCACCGGACGAATTCTTTGCCAGCTCCGACGTGATTTCGCTGCACTGTCCGCTCACGGAGGATACCCGCCACCTGATTTCAGAAAAAACGCTCTCGCGGATGAAGAGCACCGCGATTCTGATCAACACCGGTCGGGGAGATCTCGTCTGCGAACCCGACCTCGTGGAGGCCCTCGAGAATGGAACCATCCGGGCGGCAGCGATCGACGTCCTGACTCCCGAACCCCCTCCGGCAGACCATCCCTTTCTCGCCGCCGACCTGCCCAATCTCTTCATCACTCCCCACACGGCCTGGAGCGCTCGAGAGGCTCGACAACGCTTACTCGACGAGATAGTCGCCAATCTCGTCGCCTTTCGCGCTGGAGAGAATCGGAATCGAGTGGTCTGAGCAGGGCTACTCCTCGGGCTCGATGGGGACCGCGCGACCCCTCACGGGCTCCGCTTCCTCACTCTCTTCCGCATCTTCTCCCGACTCGAGGAGCCCACGAAGCAGCCCCCCGATTTCTTCCCCGAGATCGACGCCTCCCTCCTCGGCGTTTTCGCCGGTCAATTGCTGTCCGAGAATCTTGGCGGCAGAAGCGGGATCGCCAATCGCATCCTTGAGGTTGGAAAGCGTTTCTGGAGAAGTGCCGAGAACGCCGCTGAGTTTCTCCGTCGCAAACTCGACCGGAAAACCTGACAAAGACATACTGACATCGTCGAGATTCCCCTCGCCTTCCACTACGATCTCCTTGCCCTCCAAGCCTGTAGCCTTGGCCAGCGTCTCCTCGAGCGTCGCGGTCGAGGTGAAGTCGACATACTGACTTTCCATGCGAACCATGGCGTTGGTTCTCAACTTGGCGCCGCTTTGGATCACGGTGAGATCATTGGTGACGAGGACACCGCTCTCGAAGACATAAGCACCGCGAACCGACCCGTTCTCATCAATCCCGAAGGCAGGAATGACCTTTCCCAGGAATCCCTGCACCGGCCCGATGACGGGAAAGCTCCGCAGCTTGGCATCATCGATCCGCAAGGTGCCACCTCCCGAGATTCGCGTGATCTCGGCATAGCCGGCTCCGTTGAATGTCAGGAAGACATCTCCCGAAAGACCAAGATCTTCTCCGGCGAAATACGTTCCGATCTCGGCGAGAGACATCTCGGTCAAGTTGATCAACCCTCGAAACGGAATCGGATCGTTGGTGACGCGGACGATTCCATTCATCTGGAGAATCCCCTCAAACAGCGAAGCCGTGAAGTTATCGGTCTGCAATCCACCACGTTCATAGGTAAAATCACCGCCCAGACTCTCCACCTTGAGCACTTTCTCATCGAGCAGGAGATTCATACCGCCCCGGTGATCATAGGAGAAAGTGACCTGAGACTCGGCCGGAGTCTCGATCGGTACGGTGCCCTTGAGCCTCACCAAAGGGGCATCGATGAACTCGACCATTGCGAGCTTGGTCTTCAAGTCCTCTGAGAAATCGGAGAGGAGGCGCACCAAATCGACCGAAGACTGGCACTCCCGCACCGTGATCATCTTCGACTCGGTATCGAAAGAGAGATCCCCGGAGACCATTCCTTCCCCATACTTCATTTGGAAGCCGGGGACTTCGACAACCTTGTCCGCAACGGTATACCGGAAATTCGCCAGCACGGAGCTCACGGAAATGTCCCGCCAAGCGAAGTTTTCTCCTTTCAGTTCGCCCTCTGCCTTCAGCTCTCCCTCTCGATCGAGAGCATGGAAAAACTCCACTTCCAGGACCGGTGGAGAGCCCTCGCTGGTGACATCGAGGTAAGGCGCCACGTCCCTCATCCAGGCAAAACTGGGTGGTTCAGTCACGGATTCTTCAGCGTTCGACTCCGCTACTTCGGCTTCCTCACCCTCGCCAGCCCCGGCGAGATCGAGATCCCCGGTCAGACGAACCTGGACGCCTCCGACCAGGGCCGCAAATCGCTGCACTTTCACGGATTCCTTGCTGGCAAGAATCTCGGCATCAAGATCGATCATAGATCCGACCTGCTCTCCCGCATGAAAAAATACGAGTTCTGAATCGTCGAAGGTGACTTGTGCGGCACCCAGTGATTTCCAATCCTTGAGAGCCTTCAGGAAATCGATGTTCACTCCCACATCCGAAGCGGTCAGGACGGCGCGCTCCTTCACACTGGTTTCGTAGAGCGAGATATCCTCGACCACAATCCCCCTTGGAAACTGGTATCGCCATCCTCCGTAGTCGACGAAATATCCGCGTTTTGCCAATTCCGATTCAACGGTCCCGCTGATTGTTTCCTCGAGCTTGCCCCATTGTGAATACGCATAGAAACTCGCAGCCGCGATGGCGAGGAGAAGGAGAAGCGAACCGAAGAAAAAGAGATTCGTGAATACGGACCAACATCCTCCCTTTCGTTTCGCCTTGTTCGAAGCTTTGCCGCTTCCGACCGCAAAAACCGCATCCTCCTCCGAAGCCGGACTGGATTCGGTCTCATCTTCCGGGGAATCGTCCTTTTCCGATTCTTTCCTCGTTTCCACATCAGAGTCCGAATCGTCGTCCCCTTCTGGCTTGGCACTCTTTTCGACTGTGGTTTCTTCTTCGTCTTCAGAAGGCGCACTCTCGGACGCGTCTTCCTCCTTGGAGTCGACTTTTTCATCAGACTCGGATTCGTCATCCGATGACTCCTCCTCTTCCGAATTGGCGTCCACTTTCAAACTTGGTTCCGGAGAGTCGGCAGGATCAATCGCTATCTCCTCGACGTTTTCGTCCCTTGTCTCCTCGGAGTTTTCCTCCACTGGAGATTTCTCCGGTCCCTCTTCCGTCACGGCTTCGGTGCCCCCCCCAGGCCGACTATCCGAGATCGAGGCGTCGTCATCCCTTGCCTCCTCAGAAACGACAGGAATGGGTGGAAGGTCTCCCTCGAGAACGGCCTTGGCCCGGTCTTCTTTCTTCAGGCCTGTCTCGACAGGAGTCTTTTCCTGTTCTTTTGGTTCGTCGTCTTCGGCAGAGGTCGACTCGAGGTCATCGAGCCAGGAATCTGATTCCCCGATCGTTTCCTTTTCCTCATCCTCTTCCGAAGCAACATCTCCTGCTACCGGCGGATCCCCATCCGAGTCCGATTTCTCTTTCAAACTCTTTTTCGCGAGTTCCTCCTCGCGTTTCCTCGCTTTTTCAGCAAGCCGCTCGGCTTCCTCGGGATCGAGTTTCCGATTCCTCGGCCCGTCTTCCTCTGTTTTCTCCTCCTTGGAGTCGCTCCACCACCGATCCACCGGATCCAACAAATCCCCGGCCTCAGGATCGACAGAGACTTCCTCACCAATCGGCTCGACCTTGCTCGGGTCCTTTTCGACTTCGGTGGATTCTGAGGAGGGATTTTCGTTCCCGCTTGCCTTCTCACTCATTCGTCTGATAACAATTCGGTTCGCAGTATAGTCAACCCTTCATCATGATTCGCAAACTGATCCTCAGCTATCTCATTCTTCCCCTTGGTCTCGTCTGTTTTTCCTCCCAAGTGGCTTTCTCTCAAGACACGCTGAATTTCCCGGAAATCGGTGAGGTCATTCGCCTCGATCCTGCACTGGATGAACTCCTCGGTCCAGACGCAAAGATCGAAGTCCTTTCCTCGGGCTTTCTCTGGGCAGAAGGACCGGTCTGGGTCCCCGAGGATTCTCACCCGAAAGGCGGCTACGTTCTGTTCTCGGACATCCCCAACAATCGGGTGGTTCGGTGGGACGAGGGCAAAGGCGCGGAAACCTGGATGAAGCCTTCCGGCTACACCGGTGTCGAACCCTATGGCAACGAACCGGGCTGCAACGGTCTTCTTCTCGACGCCAAGGGACAACTGATCTCCTGCGAGCATGGCGACCGACGGCTTTCGCTGCTGACGGCGGGAGGAGGAAAGCGGACACTCGTCGACAACTACGAGGGCAAGCGACTCAACAGCCCCAACGATGCCTGTCTTGGCCCCGACGGAAAAACGATCTATTTCACGGATCCACCCTACGGATTGCCCAAGCGCTACGAAGATCCCCGCCGGGAACTCGATTTCTGCGGTGTGTATCGTCTCGATCCGAGTGGTGAACTGACCCTCCTCACCAAGGAGATGACCCGTCCCAACGGGCTGGCCTTTTCGCCGGATTTCAAAACCCTCTATGTCGCCCAATCCGATCCGAAGGCAGCGATCTGGAAATCCTTTCCGCTCAAAGAGGACGGAACCCTCGGTCCCGGAGAACTCTTTTACGACGCCACCCAGGCATTCAAGGACGGGCTCCCGGGTCTTCCCGATGGATTGAAAGTTGACGCCTCGGGAAACATCTGGGCCACGGGTCCGGGAGGAGTTTACGTATTTTCGCCCGAGGCGAAGTTGCTCGGTCGGATCTCGACAGGGGAACGAACCGCCAACTGCGGCTGGGGCAATGATGGCAGTGTCCTCTACCTGACTGCAGACATGTATCTCTGTCGGATCCAGACGAAAACCAAGGGCGCCGGCTGGTAGCCCCCCCCCGTTCGAATTTCGAGACGAACATGGACACCTGGTCCTGCAACATCGGCAAAGGCGGACGAATCCTGCGGGGAAGCGTGGGACTCTTGGCGCTCATCGGCGGTATTGCCCTGTTCATCTGGGGGGACAAGGACTTCTGGGCCACCGGGCTTTGCACCCTCGGTGCCTTCGGAATCTTCGAAGCACTCAAAGGCTGGTGTGCGCTGAAAGCCCTCGGAATTCAACTCCCCTTCTGAGCTGAGATGCCCGAAGCGCGGGTCTTGCGAAACCGATACGCACGGGCGAACGTTCTCACCTGATGATCTATCGGCTCCTCTGTCTACTTCTCGTCTGCTCGGCCTCGATCTACGGGAATGAGGAGCGGTTCACCGTGGCGGAAGGTCTCGCAGTTTCGGAGGCCGTCTCCGAGGGGCTCGTCGAGTTCCCGATGATGGCCACATTTGATGACCGAGGCCGACTGTTTGTTGCCGAAAGTCGAGGCACGAATTTTTCCAGAGAAGAGTATCTCGAGCAGAAGCCGGGCTTCATCCGGATGCTGGAAGACACCGATGGAGACGGGGTATTCGATCGAGCAAAGGTCTTTGCCGATGGGTTGACCTTTCCCCAGGGTGCCCTCTGGATCTACGACTCCCTCTACGTAATGTCCCCACCCAGTCTCTGGCGCCTGATCGATGCCGATGGGGACGGGCGGGCGGAGAAACGAGAAGAGCTCGCCACGGGATTCGATTTCACGGGAAATGCGGCTGATGTTCATGGTCCCTTTCTGCATCCCAATGGACGGCTCTACTGGTGCCACGGCCGGAAAAACTTCGCGATTCCCGACCCCGATACCGGACAGATCTTTCACCAGGGCAAGGGAGCCCGCATCTGGTCCTCGACCTTGAGCGGTGGTGAGGTCGAACCCTTCGCGGGCGGCGGGATGGACAATCCCGTCGAAATTGATTTTACGAATCGCGGAGAGATCGTCGGCACCGTGAATCTCTTCTACGGCCGTCCTCGGGGAGATACGCTGACGCACTGGGTCTACGGAGGGGTTTATCCACGACACGATCAACCGGTCGCAATGCAGGGGCTTCCGCGAACCGGCCGCCTGCTGGAGGAAATTCATAATTTCGGACATGTCGCGATCTCCGGAATGACCCGATATCGCTCGGGTGCCCTGAATCGCTCTTGGATTGATCAGTGGCTCGTGGCTCACTTCAATATGGCACGAATCACCCGCACCCGGACCCTTCGGGAAGGTGCTACCTTTCGAGCCGCCGAAACGGAAACGCTCTTCGAAATTCACGATCCCGATGCCCACCTCACCGACGTGCTCGAAGACGAAAACGGCGACCTGCTGGTCCTCAACACCGGAGGATGGTTTCGCAACGGGTGTCCAACTTCTCATATCGCCAAGCCCGAAAAAAAGGGCACGATCTACCGAATCTCGGCGAAGGGGCGCCCCTATCAGTCCATCGACCGACCGGCCTGGAATCGGCTCACCGCCGAGCAGGTCTCGGGCTTTCTCGATTCCGATGTACCAGCTCTCCAGGAAAGGGCCATCCTCGAACTTGCCGCTCGCGGCGATCCGTCCATCCCGGAACTGCGACGACTCCTCCAAGACCCAGGATCCTCGGTAAGGGAAAGACGCAACGCCATCTGGACTCTCTCGAAGATGCGCTTTTCCGAGTCCAGCGATCTCATCTATGACGCTCTCGTCGATCCCGCCCCTTCCATCCGACAGGCCGCTGCCAATGCCATCAGTGTCACTCGCGCCTGGCAATCCATCGCCGCCAACCAGCCCGCAGAACGCGAGATCGAGCTGGAACGAAATCGAACGATCTCGGGAGCGCTCGCCCGCATCGTCCGCAGCGATGAGCCGCCCGTCGCACGGGAAGCCGCGGCAGCCCTTGGCAGGATGGCGGAAACGCGAGCGATGGGAGCCATCCTCGGACGTCTCGGTCGAGTCGAAGACGACTCCTTTCTCCGCCACTCCCTCGTCTTTGCCCTCATCGAAATGGATGATGCCGAGTTCACTCGCCAGGCACTCGAGTCGGAGAATCCCCAAGTCCTCAGCGGAGTATTGCAGGCGCTCGACCAGATGCCCTCCGCCTCCCTCGAAGTGCTCGATATCCTCCCCCACCTCGACAGTCCTTCGGAGACTCTACGGGAAACCATTCTCGAGATTGCTGCACGGAACCCGACCTGGGATGCTGCCCTGGCGAATCAATTTTTTGGCTGGGTGGACGAACCCACCGAGATTCGACAATCGGTGATGTCTCGGATGATTCCTCGCTTTGCAAATGCCCCACCCATGCATTCCATCATCACCCTCTACCTCGAAGGGGAGCAGGAACAACAAGCCACCGCCCTGCAGTGGCTCAGCCAGGCGGACTTTGGAGCCATCGTTCCAGAATGGGAGGAACCGATCCGCCGAATCCTCGAAACTGCCCCCCTTTCCCCTCTCTTCGAATCCGCGCTCTCCGTCCTGACCCGCCAGAGCGGCGACCTTCTCATCGAAACTCTCGACCGTTGGATCGCGGAGGAATCCGTTTCGCCACTTCTTCGCGCGAAGATGCTGAACACACGAAACCGCGACTCGCGAAGTCTTTCCGAGGAAACCTTCGAGATGCTCCTCGGCCTGCTCGAATCGGAAACCGATCCGTCGACTCGCATGGAGAGCCTCGAGCTTCTAACCAGGAGCCAACTTTCCGCGGGGAGAAAAACTCGATTGGCCCAACTGGCACCGGCCCTGTCCTATCCCGAGTTGCGCTCGCTCCTCGTCGTTTTTCGGAAGGTAGAAACCGTCGAACAAGCCGTGCCGCTTTCCCTCGCGATCTCCCAGTCGACCGGCTTCGAGAGGTTCGATCCCGATCGTTTGCGGCAGAGGTTCCGTCCCGCAGGCGGAGCGGCGCTGGAGAGAATCGAAGAGCGAATCTCCCGGGCCGAGACCGAGGCGGCTTCAAGAGCCGAAGAGCTGGATAACTATCTGAAGGCGATTCCGGAGGCCGACCCCGCCCGAGGAAAGGAGCTGTTCCTCGCCGGCGCTGGCACCTGCATGGTTTGCCATCGTATCGAGGAGCACGGAGGCCAGGTTGGTCCTGACCTTTCCCGCATTGGCGAGATCCGCGGAGCTCGCGACCTACTCGAGTCGATTCTGTATCCCGACGTCTCGATCGCCCGTGACTTCGAGACGTTCGAAGTCATTGAAAAAGGACCCGACCAGATTTCTCGAATCGGACTCCTCGAGCGAGAAGATCTCGATTCCGTGACCCTGGTCGACGCAGCGGCCCGCAAGACGAAGATTCCCCGATCCCGGATCGACTCCATTCTTCCCCTCGACCGATCGCTGATGCCCCCCGGGTTGCATCAACTACTTGGGGAGAAAGATCTCCCCGACCTCGTCGCCTATCTTCTCCAATTGAAGGCCAGGAGCGACGCGGGTCAGGTCGAATAAAATCCCCATTTGCGACCCAGCAGCTCCGGGTCTATCTCATGCCACCGGACGTTCCGGCCTTCACCCCGTTTCTCCCAGTCTTTTGAAATCCTCTCCCTCCACCGTTCCTGACGCAGCCGCCAAGGAAATCGATCGTCGACGCACCTTTGCGATCATTTCCCACCCCGATGCGGGCAAGACGACTCTCACGGAAAAGCTTCTTCTCTACGGAGGAGCGATTCACCTCGCGGGAAGCGTAACGGCCCGAAAGAACCAGAACTCGACGGCGAGTGACTGGATGGAGATGGAAAAGGAACGCGGAATTTCCGTTTCCTCGACCGTCCTGCAATTCGACTACGAAGGGGCTCGGGTCAATCTCCTCGACACCCCGGGACACCACGATTTCTCCGAAGATACCTACCGGGTTCTCGCAGCCGTCGACTCGGCAGTCATGGTGATCGACGCGGGTAAAGGAATCGAGGCCCAGACCTTGAAACTCTTCGAAGTCTGTCGCAAACGGGGAGTTCCCATCTTCGTTTTCGTCAACAAGCTCGATCGGCCTTCCCGCCCTCCCCTCGAACTGATCGACGAGTTGGAGCGAGTTCTCGGACTCCCTCCCGTCCCCTTGAACTGGCCCCTCGGCGACGGCCCCCGGTTCCGCGGGATCTTCAATCGCGAGACCAACGAAGTGAATCTCTTCGAAAGGACCCCGCATGGCTCTTTCAAGGCTCCCCTCTCCGTAGGAGGAATCGATGACGATCTCGTCCGGGAGGCTCTCGATGAGGAGATCTACGAAACGGCAAAACAGGAGATCGACCTGCTTGATGGAGTGACGGAAGAACTCGACGTCGATCGGGTTCTCGCAGGAAAACAGATGCCGATCTTCTTCGGTAGTGCAATGAACAATTTCGGAGTGCAGTTGATGCTGGAGCGGTTTCTCGAACTGGCTCCCGGCCCGGCGGCCCGCGAATCGGGTGACAGCCCCGTCGACCCGCACCACGATGCGTTCTCGGGATTCGTTTTCAAGATCCAGGCGAACATGAACCCCCGCCACCGGGATCGCGCAGTATTCATTCGCATCGTTTCCGGAGTCTTCGAGAGAGACATGCAGGTTCTCGATACCAAGACCGGCAAAAAGGTTCGGCTCGGTAACGCACAGAAGCTCTTCGGGAAAGACCGCGAGACTCTCGATGAAGCCTATGCTGGCGACATCCTCGCCCTCGTCGGCAACTACGACTTTCTTATCGGAGATACCCTGACAAGCGACAACAAGATCGAATATGACGAGATGCCTCGCTTTCGTCCCGAGTGCTTTTCCTACCTTTTCAACAACGACACCGCCAACATCAAACGGTATCGGGCGGGAATCGAGCAACTCCTCAAGGAGGGTGTTGCTCAGGCCTACGACGTGCATGGCAGCGCCCAGCGGGTGCCACTTCTCGGTGCAGTCGGACCGCTGCAGTTCGAGGTCATGAAGGCGAGACTCGAGAACGAGTACAACGTGGACTGCCGACTCGAGGGATCGCCCTGGTCGGTTGCGCAATGGGCCCTGGAAAAGGAGCCCGACCCGGACCGCAGCGAGCATGATCCTCCCCCCATGACTCTCCCATCAGGATGCTCGCTCGCCCGCGATCAGGAGGGCCAGTGGGTGGTTCTCCTTCCCGCGGACTACCTCGTGGGCATTCTTCACGATCGGAACGAGGGCTTCACCTTCCTCGACAGCCCTTTTGATCTGAAGGCGAAATCCTGACAGTGCCCGCATCGGGATCGACACTCATGACTGTTCCTGTCATCGTCATCACGGTCCTCCTTACGGCTGGAATTGCGTGGCGTTTGTTCCTCCTTCAGAAGAGTCGTCGACTTCTCAAACAACCCTTGCCGGCGCCCCTGCGGGACTACGTGCAGAAAGAGTTCCCCCGTATCCTGGCTTTGCCCTCTCGCCACCAGGAGAAATTGGAGGGATTGACCCTCTATCTCATGGAGACCAAGAATTTCGAGCCCTGTGGCGGGCTCAAGGAAGTCACCGATGAAATGAAAGCGCTGATCTGCGCCCAGGCGGCCTTGCTTCTGACAGGTCTGGCTCATCACCGATACTACCCGAAGCTGCAATCCATTCTCGTTTATCCGGGCGCCTTTCGAGACAAGGGGCGTCGCCGTTTCGGAATCCATGAGGAATCGGATCGTGGCACTTTGTTAGGTGAATCCTGGGAGACTGGATCGGTTATTCTCTCATGGGACAGCGTCGTCGCAGGAGCTCGAAACGCCGACGATGGCATGAATGTGACGATTCACGAGTTTGCGCATCAACTTGATCAGGAGAACGGGACCGATGGGGTTCCAGTCCTCAAGGATCGCGCCGCGTATCGCCAGTGGGCTGAGGTCTTCGAGCGCAATTACGAGGAGCTTGTCGAGGATGTCGAAGACGGCAAAGGTCCCGAACCTCTTATCGATCCCTACGGTGCGACAAATCCGGCCGAGTTCTTTGCGGTCGCTTCGGAAACATTCTTCGAGGAATCCGAGGATCTACGCAAAGAACATCCCGACCTCTACGAGCAGCTGAGGAACTACTACGGTCTTGATCCGGCGATGTGGCCGAAGAGTTGAGCGACTGGCCCGCTCCTACTTCCCGGGCAGGAGAGCCTGGCTCTCGTCGGAAAGGTTTTCGATCGGATATCGATAGACCACTCCGTTGGTTCCCCTCAGCAAAACGACATCTCCATCGACTCGGACCAGGGTGGCGGTCATGGTCTTTCCTTCGCGATTGCTCCATTCCTGCGGTTTTTGTGGTGGAAGCGGAGCCTCCGGCTTGTCCTCCATCACGTCCGGCATGGATCCACGCTCGCCCCGTTCTCCGAGTATCGGAGCCCCTTCCGTGATCCACCGCTGCACCAGCGTGACCTCTTCCGAAGTCAGTCTCTCGCCCTTTCCCTTGGGAGGCATCGCATCCTCATGCCCCTCGGGTCGATAGAGAGTGATGAAGAGATAACTCGCATCCCAATCTCCAGGAACGACAAGATTGTTTTTCTGGAGCCGTCCGAGAAGGTGCTTGGGATTATCGACCTTGAATCCCCCCTTTGCCTTTCCTGAAGCATCGCTGTGACAATCGGCGCACTTCTTGACCAGGATCGGCATGATGTCGTCCTCGTAGTCGAGCCCCTCCAACGGAGGAGCCAAAACTGCCAGGACTAGAATAATGGAGAAAAATCGCATCGCGTGCCTTAGTCCTGATCTTCTGGCTGCTCGGCAGCCTCGTCATCTTTCTCCGCCCTGCTCTGCACTTCTCGCTGGATCGAAAGAATCGTCCCCGGCATGGATTTTTTCATTCCACGCTTCACCACGAACTGCGGAGCAAAAACCCCGGGATCGATGTGTAGCGAATAGACGACGAGATGGCGATCTGCCGATGGCCCGTCGAAAATCCACCAGGTCCCGATGACATTTCGAATCTCCCCCTTGATGTAGGTAAAGTCGGACCGGGTGTGGGGCGTCAACCGATGTCGCAGTTGATAGAGGTAGTCTCCCTTGGGACCCCCCACATGGGTCCGTTGCTCGACGATGATCTCCTTCTCTGACTCCTCCAGGACTCGACTCTCGAGGACTCCGTCGAGAAAGTGCTCCGCATCTTCTTTGTCATGGATCACTTCCCAGATCCGTTCCCGGGAACCGCTGATCAACTTTGCCACGCTGACAAAACGAGAATCGATATCTTCCTTTCCCACTTCGTCCGGTCGGCAGGGGAGAACGACGGCCTCTCCCGAAGAAAGGACCTCGCTCGTCTCCTTCGCCAGCGTATTCCAGGCAAACGGTTCCTCGGCGGAAACCCACTGGAGGTTTCCGACCAGGATACCCAAGACCACATAACAAGCTCGTTTCATGTTTCGTCCAGAGAAAGGGTATCGTGGCCAGAGCAAGAATGCGAGTCCGATATTGATGGAGCACTCGGAGTTTTCTTCCTGCTGCGTTCTACGCAGGCCTTCAAAAATCATCGAATCGAAGCGATTCAGTTCCCTTTTCGAGCGAATTCGCTATGATGAGAAAGAAACAGGGCCGAATTCCCTCCTCCCATCCTTGATGAACCTCCAGATCCAACGCTGGCTTCTCGCTTCCCTGCTGCCTTTCGGAATGGGCGTCGAGATGTCCCTTGCCGAGGAGAAGCCGACGCTGGCGATCAAGTTTACCTTTCGAGCGATCACTTTTTCGGGCCAGGTCGATTCCGAGGAAACCGGGCAAGAACTTGCCAAGGCTGCTCGAAAGGTCCGCCCTGACCTGCCCATTCAGAATCGTGGTTTGCGCGTAAATCCCTCGGCAAATATACCGCCGATCGCGGATCTCAGAAGCCTCTTGGCCGAAATTGGCCTGTCTTCTCATGAAGGCGGGATCTCCTTTTTCCCGGATCGGGTTGTCCTGACGGGAATGACCGATAGCGTCGTGACCGTAACCGCCATCCAGCTCCGGCTCGAACCCATCCTCGAGGGGCGGAACCTGGTCAACCGGATCTGCATCGTCAGCTCCGCCGATCTTCCCAATCTCGATATCCGTCTTTCTTCCGGACAAACTTCAGAAGGGCTGCTCGATTTTGACTTTTACCCCTCGGCGGAAGGTGCATTTGTCGCCCCCGGCCTTCCCCTCGAAAAGATCTATCCGACGCTCGTGCTCATGAGTTCCTTCGAGAAATTCGTGGATCCCGCCAAACTGAGGCAATCGGCGACCGTCCGAGCCACACCCTTGACGATGTCGGAAACGGCTCTCTCGCCCCCAACCGGCGAAGAAGTCGGCCCCCCGCAACTGCGGGCGATCCCCGCGGGCCCGATCACCACCTACGTGGAATTGGAGCCACTCCTCTTCTCAAGGGATTCGTTTCTCCTCCAGGCCCAGAGCCGTGAGACACTCGCCCGCAATGAAGAAATTCTCGCCAATCCGACCTATGCGGGAAAGAAACTCATTGTCGAATCGCGCAAGTGGCAGGGATCGTCGGCTGCCTACATCGAATACCTCGCTGAGAAGCGGGCCAACGAGGCAAAGAAACTCCTCAATGGAATCGGGATTCCAGATTCCAGGATCGAAACCAAGCTGAGTTCCTCCTCGTCTCCCGTCGACCGAGGTGAGGTCAGGCTCCTGATCGAAATCCCACCACCGATCGAGAAGAGCGAAGAGGCAGGAGACGACGCAGACGCTCTCCCCAACGACGATTCTCCCACCGCTGAATCTCCCGAAGGGAGCGAATCAACCAGGGAGAGTCCGGAAGAAGAGCCCTAGAAGCCATCTCATAAATACCACTTGTACTCTGTATGAGGTGTATAATGAT
>JARGNI010000012.1 GCA_029213195.1 Verrucomicrobiales bacterium | reverse complement strand
TCGTACAAGTCGAATTTCGCGTTTTCCCGAACTTCTTTCTGAGAATGGGTCTAGCAGATCGCCTTTTCATTCCCCTCGGGCGGGCGGGAGAGAATCGAGAGGTAAATCTGGTCGAGCTTATCTCCGGTGGCTCGTTGACTTCCTGCTTTCTTGAAAATCATCGAGTCTTCTTTTGCGAGGAAGTGGGTCAGGGAGCCATTCAGCATGTGCAGGATCTGGGGAACGGATCCCTCGGTCGATCCGTTGTCGGAGGCCTCGCGATCTGCCTGTCCCCAAGAGCGGAGAAAGTGGCGATCTCCCGCCGGTTGGCGGATTTCAGAAGCGCGGACGAAATAGGTGCTGTAGCTGCGAAGAAGGTCACCGTTCTCGCGGTAGCCGAGGCCCTTCTGGTCATCGGTGATGATATCGAGCGACGGGGCATGGCCTCCGACCGTTTTCCTGATGAGGTTGGAAGCTGCCTCCATCTTGTCCCAGGCCGTTTTCCCGTCGAGGTCCGAGAGGTTCATGGTCAGGGAGTCGTTCAAGTCATCCGCCACGTCGCGACGGATATCATAGGGATCGCTGATCAAGAGTGTCATGTAGGAATCCCAGAGTTGCTCGGCGGTCATTCGGCGCAGCAGGGGTCCTGGGAAGGGATATTCGTTTCTGCCGATTTCGGACTCCGTAGCACCTTCGAGCGACGCTTCTCTTTGCCATGCCTCCGAGTAGTAGATGGCGCGGCGGAGTTCCTTGAGACTGAAATCAAGATCCTCGAGCGCTTCACCGAGATATTCGAGCAACTCCGGGTTTTGCGCCTTCTTGAGATTCGAGAGATTGTCGACCGGATTGTGCAGCGGAAGCCCGAACGTCCAGTCCCAGACCCGGTTTGCGATATTGACGGAGAATCGGGGATTCTCGGAAGAGGTCAGCCATTGGGCGAAAGCCTTGCGCGGGCTTTCTGCATCTCCAGGTGAGATGTCTTCGCCGAAGATGGTGAGGGCACTGACCTCTTCGCCGGGTTCTGCGTCTTCGTATTTGTAATCGTCGGGTAGCGCCAGCGCGCGAGAAGTGTCGTCGTTGATCTTCCAGCGGTTGAAAGACATGATCAGTCGTACGGCGTTGCTGTAGAAACCCTCCGACTCATTCTGCAGGGTGCGGATCTCTTCCTCGATGCGATCCCGGGTTTCCGTGAACTCCTTGTTGAACTCCGGATTGGCATAGTGATCTCTTTTCTGACCGAGAAAGGCAGCCAACTGGTAGTAATCCATTTGGGTCCAGTCTTCGAAGGGGTGATCATGACATTGAGCACAAGTGATCTCGGTGCCCAGGAAAGTCGAGATCATGGAAGAGAAATTGTTCAGTGGCATGCCATAGTCACGGAGATACCATCCTGCGGCGGGATCATCCATGACAGTTCCTTCGGCAACGATGAGGCGTTGAATGAACTCGTCCCAGGGCAAGTCTTCTGCGATCGATTCCTTGATCCAGGCGATGTAGTTTTCGTAGATCGCAAAGTCTCTCAGCTTGGAGATCACACGAAGCTGATCGGCATACCAGTTGAAAGTGTGGCTGACATACTCTTCAGAGGCGAGGAGTTCGTCGATCAGTTTTCGGCGCTTGTCAGGATCGGTGGATTCGAGGAAGCTTGTGGCTTGGTCATAGGTGGGGATTGCGCCGGTGATATCGAGGTAGGCGCGACGAACGAACTGGGAATCACGAGTTTTGGGGTTGGGTTGGCGCCCGGAGCTTTGCAGCCCTTGCATCACGAACTGATCGATTCGTGAGGCAATCGCAACTGGAGAGGAGTTCCATTTTTCCCTGAGCCAGTCCTGATCTGCGGGCGAGAGCTTTCCGATCGGAAAAGGGATGAGGTTCCCGTTTCCGAGCTTGAGATTGACCTGTTTCCCGACAATGCCCTCGTAGCTGGCCTCTACCGTTCGACCCTGCGAATCGGTCCAGGTTCGAATCTCTTCTCCCCCTGCTTCGGAAAGAATCAGGGGTAATGAAAAGAACGCAACAAAGAGGCGGAAGTATCTCCAGGTAGACTTCATGAACACAAACGGTTGAGTGATTCGATCTACTAGCCAATAGATCGGAATAGGTAGTCGGATTCGTTCAATAGAATCAGGAGATAGAGAGACAAAAGCACGCATCGGGCCAGATGCGAAGTATATTTATATGTCTATTCCGTCAAAGAGCCCTGGGGTGCGGAGGAGGGGGTCGGACGGAGAAATAAATCTTCCGATTTGTGTATTGGTGTGAGCTTGTTAGATTCTGATATGACCGGTGACATCCTCCCTCTCCATTTTCTTTCCTCCTCTGTCTTTGTCGGAACCGAGACGGAAGGCTGGACGCTCGATGAGTTCGTGGCGGAACATTCCGAGGGGCGTTCCTTCGTCGTGCCGATCGAGTTCTCGACTCCATTTTCTTCGGCGCCGGTGGTTCATCTCGGGCTGACTGGATTCGATCTTGCCCAGGAAACGAGTGCGCGACTTCGGTTGAATGCTTCGGATATCACGCCCTACGGGTTTTCGGCGATCCTTTCGACCTGGCGGTCGACCCGTGTCTATTCGGCCGAGTTCCAGTGGTTTGCCGCCGGAAGTTGACCGGCCAGCGGGCTTTCCGGAGCGCTGGTGAGGGACGAAAAATCGGTGTGAAATCCGATTTTCGGAGGTGTGTCCTTGCCTCTTTTCCAAGGCTCTCTAAGATCAGGAGGTTCCCCTCCTTTTCTTTGCGATGCCTGCCGATCCGTTTATTCATCTTCATCTCCACACCGAATATTCTCTTCTCGACGGAGCGGTCCGGATCAAGGACCTGATGAAGAAGGCGGAGCGATGCAAGATGCCGGCGGTCGCGATGACGGACCACGGGAACATCTTCGGCGCGATCGACTTCTACCAGGCCTGTACCGGGGCCGGGATCAAGCCCATCATCGGATGCGAAGCCTACCTGACGCCTCCCGGGGTCAAGCTGACGGACAAGAAGGCCGAGCCTGTTGCGGTGGGGGCCAAGAAGAAGAAGCGCAATTCCCACATCACGCTTCTTGCCGCGAACAATACCGGCTACGCGAACCTCATGAAGCTGACCAGTATCGGTCACCTAGAGGGGATGTATTACAAACCCCGGATCGACAAGGAGACCCTCGCAGCCCATTCGGAGGGGATCATCTGCCTCAGTGGGTGTATCAACGGAGAGGTCAACCAGTTCATCCAGAACGAGGATCTCGACAATGCCCGCAAAAGTATCGGAGAGTTTCGCGATATTTTCGGACCGGAGAATTTCTTCCTCGAGGTTCACGATCATGGCTTCACCGAGCAGGCGCTCTGCACGAAGCAGATGGTCGAGTTTGGGAAGGAATTCGACCTCGGGTTGGTCGCCGCGAACGATGTCCACTTTCTCAACGCCGCCGATCACGATGCCCACGATGTCATGATCTGCATCGGCACCGGTTCACTCCTCATGGACGAGAATCGGATGAAGTATTCTCCCGAGGTCTATTTCAAGACTTCGAACGAGATGAGGAAACTCTTCAAGGATCTTCCCGAGGCAGTGGCCAATACCTACCACATTTCGCAGATGATCGATGTCGAGATTCACCTCGACTCGACCAGTTCGGAGAAGTATCCGCAGTTCGACTCACCAGATGGAAGCCCTCGGGAAGCTTATTTCCGCAAGGTCTGTTTCGAAGGGCTCGAGTGGCGCTATGGCGAACGGGCCAACACCGATGAAGAACTGCGCAAGCGTCTCGATTACGAGATCGGGGTCATGGAGAAGATGGGCTTCGTGTCCTACTTCCTCATCACCTGGGACTTTGTGAAGTGGGCGAAAGACAACGGTGTTCCTGTCGGCCCGGGTCGAGGATCGGCGGCGGGTTCGATTGTGGCCTATGTTCTCGGCATCACCGATATTTGTCCGCTCCGATTCGGTCTCATTTTCGAGCGATTCCTCAACCCGGAACGTGTCTCTCCCCCGGATATTGATATCGACTTCTGCCAGACCCGACGCCCTCAGGTGATCGAGTATGTTCGACGCAAGTATGGGGAGCGTGCCGTTTCTCACATCGTGACCTTTGGAACGCTGGGAGCCAAGAGTGTGGTCCGGGACGTTTCCCGTGTCATGGGGCTGAGCTTCAGCGAGGGGGATCGGATGGCGAAGATGATTCCCAACGAGCTGAACATCACGCTCGCGGATGCCAAGAAAAAGAACCCGGATCTCAAGGCCGAACTCGAAAACAATCCGACCGCTGCCGAGCTGTGGAAAACCTCGATGTTCCTCGAGGGTTTGACCCGCGGAACGGGAATCCACGCCGCCGGTGTCGTGATCGGGGATCGGGAACTCACCGATCACATCCCGTTGATCCGAGGAAAGGAAGGGGAGGTCGTGACCCAGTATGCGATGAGTCCTCTCACCGATGTCGGGATGCTCAAGATGGACTTCCTTGGGCTCAAGACGCTCACGGTGATCCAGGACGCGATGGATCTCATCCATGTCCACACGCCCGACTTCGAGCTCGACAACGAGGGGTATGATGACAAGGCGACCTTTGATCTTCTCAACCGGGGCGAGACGACGGCGGTGTTCCAGTTGGAGTCCGGTGGCATGATGAACCTCTGTCGCCAGTTCGATGTGAACCGCATTGAGGACATCATCGCCCTGATCGCGCTCTACCGCCCGGGTCCGATGGACCTGATCCCCGACTTCATTGACCGGAAGAAAGGGAAGAAGAAAGTGAAGTACCTCCACCCGCTTCTCGAGGAGGCGAGCGAGGAGACCTACGGAATTCTCATCTACCAGGAGCAGGTCCAGCGAGCCGCCAACTTGCTCGGGGGATACTCACTCGGTGAGGCTGACCTTCTCCGTCGTGCCATGGGTAAGAAGAAGGTCTCGGAGATGATCAAGCAGCGGGAAAAGTTCGTGAAGGGCTGCCGCGAAGTGAACAACATTCCTGAGAAGCAGGCGAATGAGATCTTTGACTTGCTCGAGAAATTTGCCGGATACGGATTCAACAAGTCGCACTCGGCAGCCTATGGGTTGATCAGTTATCACACTGCCTTCCTCAAGGCGAACTACCCGGTCGAATTCATGGCCGGCGTCCTTTCGAACGAGATCAACAACATGGACAAGATTTCCGTGTTCGTGGCCGAGTGTCAGCGAATGGGGATCGAGATCCTGGCGCCGAATGTGAATCGGAGCCGGCTCAAGTTTGCTCCGGAAACCTTGCCTGATGGAGGCAAGGCAATCCGTTTTGGTCTCGCCGCGATCAAGAACGTGGGGGGCGCGGCGATGGAGGTGGCGATCAAGGAGCGGGAAGAGAATGGAGAATTCAAATCGCTCGAGGATTTCGCGAGTCGTCTCGACAGCAAGTCGGTGAACCGGAAGATCCTCGAGAATTTGATCAAGGCAGGAGCCTTCGACTTCACCATGGAGCGGCGCGACGACATGTTTTCCCGCGTCGGCCAAGTCATCGCCGGTTCGAGCGCCGCGCAAAAGGATCGAGCTACTGGACAGACTTCGCTGTTCGACATGAACGAACTCATGGCGGCCGCTCCCGTGCCCGATACCATCGAAGAAGACAGGGTCGTCTGGAATCAGCGCGAGTATCTCACGCACGAAAAGGATCTGCTAGGGTTTTACGTGACGGGGCATCCGCTCGACGAGTATCGACCCATCCTTGAAAAGGGGGGATACAACGAGATCGGAAATCTTGCCCAGATGAAGCCGGGCAAAAAGGGGCAACGCTATGCGGGGCTCATCGCCGAGGCGACGGTCAAATACACGAAACGCGAAGGGAAGCCCTTTGCGATTCTCCTCCTCGAGGATTTCACCGGAACCACGGAAGTCATGGTCTGGAATGAAACCTTTCAGAAGTGCAATCAATCACTTGTGAAGGGAAATGTCATCGAACTGAAGGCCAAGATCGAGCAGGACAATCGATCCGATGAAAACCGGCTCACGGCGGACGAGGTCAAAGAGATCCAACCCGATCCCAATGCGGTGCAGATGTCGGTCGATCCGGTGCGTCATGCCATGGGGGCACGCGCCACGATTCCGGTGGGGGCGGATCCAACAGGGCGCCGTCCGACAGGGTCCGATGGGTTACCTAACCCTGTTGGGCAGCACCCCGTTGGGCAGCCGAACGGTGGATCCAGTTCTGCGGGTAGCAATGGACACCACAGCACGCCACCATTTGCGATGCCAGTGTTGCTCCGACTCGACTCGGTGCGAGATACGGTTTCTGCGATCAGCATGATTCGTGATGCGGCGCAGCAATTTCCCGGCGATCGGCCTTTGCATCTGGAAGTGCGAACGGCGACCGGGAAACGGGTTACCCTGGAAGCGGGAACGGCCTATGGGGTTTCCGACGAGTTTGCGACGGCCGAAGGCGTTGCTTCGTGGATCGCTTGAAAGTTCTGCCTTTTTTCCGAAACCGGTCACCTTCTCATTGCGGAGACGACGCCGGGAGATCTCGCGAGACCATCTCCTCAAGCCGACCAACGAGGCTTTTGGACGTCCTGTCGTCTGGGCTGCTCAAGCCTTTGCGATGCAGTCCGCCTTTCCCCGCAACGACAAGGAGCGGATCCGAGTCAGTCTTGCGGAATAGCCATACCAGGGGGCCGTTAGAATCTGGGGATCGAATTGTAGTGTCGCCTTCCGCTGAGTCGTCTACTCTTTTGAGCGATTGAAAGCTCAGAAACTTGCTATGGATCGACCGCCACCGCTCGAACAACCTCATCCCCTTCATCCCGCTCCCAGCCCTGTTGATCCTTCGACGAAAAAGAAGGGGTGTCTCGGATGCCTTGGGATCACCGTACTGGTTCTCGCGATTCTCTTCCTGGTCCCTTATCTCCTCATCTTTCATTCGCCCCTACCCGTGAAGTGGTTGGCCGGCGAGGTTGCGGAAAATTCCAACCTGGATGGCTCGTCCATTGATCTCAGTGGAGTTGGCGGATCGATTTCCAAGGGAGTGACGGTAAAGGAGATCGTCGTGTATGGCGCGGAAGGCGATTCCACGGTTGAGGGATTCAAGTTCCATTTCAATGGGCTGGTCGACTCGATCTGGAACAAGAGGCTGATCATTGAAGAACTCTCGACCGAGCGCGCCGAGTTCGTGGTCGCTTCGAGTTTCTTCGAGGATATGACCGACGAGGAGGAGGAAGAGGAGGTCTCAGACTCAGGCTCTGAAACAGATACAAGTAAGGATGGAGAAGATTTCCTTTTTGAACTGCAGGAACTCCGTTTCGCGAACAGTCATTTTCGCTCTCCGGATGGAGAACTCGATATCGAGATTCCCCTGGTTCGTCTCGCCGGTTTGAAGATCGATGGGGAAAGCTTCGAACTCGAAGAAGTCGAAGTCGTCAGTGACTACATCAAGGTCGAACTTTCGGACGCGAGCCCTGTCATCATTGATGGACGGGAGATGCCTTTCAACAAGAAGGTCTCCGGGGCATTCCTTCCGGGAATTCACGAGGCAGTGATAGCAGAGATCAAATTCAGCGTTGAGTTTGCCACGGTAGGGGGAAAAACCAGTCATCGTATTCTCTTCTTTGATGGGGCGATCGAGCAGGCGATGCTTGCCGATGGAGTTTCGCGTGTTCAGTTCAAGAATCTGAGCGTGGCCGACTATCTTGATTGTGAGGATCTCGTGATGCCACAGAATTTCACCCTGATGGCGCGAGAGCAGGATTCCGCGGTGATGCTCGAACCGGGAGAGTTCACGCTCGGAACGACCCGCTTCGAAACGGCAGCACAGGAAGTCGATGCCGATGCCCCCGAAGAAGCGATCATTGGACGTGCCAAGGTTGGCGACTACGAGATTGAATCGAAAGTTCGTCCGGAAAAGGATCGGATCTGGCCTCCCATCTCCGTCGAATTGACTTCGAAACCCGAACTGGGACCCCGGAAATTGCTCGCCCTGGTTTATTTTCAGCGGGAATTGTCGGAACTGACCGAGGACGAGAAAGCAAAGGTGGAGCGACTCCATCAATCGCAATCCGACCCTGTCGAAAATTCACCGTCCGAATAGGGGAATTCTCTCATTGGCGATTGGGCGAGGAGACTCGATGATGAGACGGATTTTTCATGAAGCGTGTTTCCACCCTCCAACTCATCAGCCTGCTCTGTCTCCTCGGAGCCATCGCACTTGGTGTCCTCGTCCTTCCAAAGAGCGCCTTTCTTCCTCGCACCGCCTATGGTCCGATTCTTCACGAGGAAGAGTCGGATTTTTCGCGCATCCGGGTTCGCGGATCGGATTCCAAGCGCCATCTTCTCTTCGTCACCGACTCCGGAGTCGAGCAGTTGCAGTCGACCATCGATCTGGAAAATCCTGGTGAGTTGCAGGTGGCCTATACAAGGGCGCTGTTTGCTTCCCTCCTATTCAAGAATCCGCAGGAACGCATGCTCCTGATTGGCCTCGGTGGTGGGGGGATGGTTCGCTTTGTCGAGGAGCGGTTTCCGGAGGCGACGATCGAAGCGGTCGAGATCGATCCGGCGGTGGTGCGAATTGCTGGAGAGTATTTCCAGACGACGGAAAAGCCGGGAGTCATCCTCCATGCGGAAGATGCCTTTGCCTTTCTTCAGCGGAAACACAACGCGTTCGATGCGATTTATCTCGATGCCTTTCTGCGCCCTTCGGTCGATGCGGAAGCCGATGGGAAAACGGCCCGCCTGAAGACGGTCGCTTTCCTGGAGACGATGAGAGATCAACTGTCGGAAGATGGGGTCCTCGCCTGCAATTTGATTTCCTATCGCAAGACGACGCCTGGGGATCTCGAATCCCTGCGCGAAGTCTTTCCGGTCGTGCGGGTGATCGATGTTCCTCGGACGGGCAATCTCGCGGTGATCGCTAGCCGGCGGAAGAAGGGGTTGTCTCGTGAGGGACTCCTGGAGAGAGCTCGCAGTCTCGAGGAAGTCCACGATCTTCCCTTCACGGATTTCGTGAAGCAGATGCGCGAATGATCCCTCAGCGTTTCGCGACGGCGGTGCGGAACTTCACGATCGCCGCCGCAATCGATTCCGCCATTTTCTGGCGATGATCGGGGTCATGGATAAGGCGCCCTTCGTTCTTGTTCGTGACGAAGCCGCCCTCGAAAAGAATCGCCGGCTTGTTGATGCCTCGGAGAACATTGAACCGAGCCCGCTTGATGCCACGATCGACAGGACGGAGCTCGTGGACCACGTGGGCATGGACGGCGGTGGCAAGGGCGATGTTCTCCGCATCCCGAACGTTCCCGCTGAGCATGGAGTTCCAGGGGCTTCCCCCGTTGGTCGAGCGCGTCCCCTGGGGCGCGAGAGCGTAGGTCTCGATCCCGTTGGCATCGCGGGATCCGGAGCTGTTGAAGTGAAGACTGATGAAGATGGCGTCTTTCTGCTTGTTCGCGATCGCGACCCGCTGGCTCAGGGTGAGGAAGGTGTCGGTGCGGCGCGTCAGGAGGGTCTTGAGCCCCCGTTGCTGCAGGGCTTTCTCCAGCCGCAATGCCATATCGAGTGCGTAGTTTTTCTCGTAGCCGTAGACTCCCTTGGCCCCGGAATCGTGGGCTCCGTGTCCTGCATCGATCACGACGGTATCGAACTTGATCGGTTTCTTGATGTAGCTCGGGCGGACGACGGGATCGACGAGCTTGGCAAGATCGACCGTCGAGATCATCGCCTTGTCTCCATTGGAAACCACGGGGAAGCTGAGGTTGAACTTGATGTTGTTCACGTAAATCGACTGGGAGCCAATTCGCCAGGTCATGACGAGGCTGGGGTGCTTGAAGATGCGATTCGAGTCCTCTTTTGCAAATCGCTGGAACTGGTAGAACCGGGCGACATTCTCATCCGAGACGTAGTCCCGCCCTCCAAGACGATAGACTTCCCAGTCTTTCGACTGCCCGATGGTGGGAAGAAAAAGGAGGAGAATCAATCCAAGCACGAGAAAAAATCCGACCGGAAAGGTCGCTTTCGGCGTGTGAGGATGCTGGGATAGAGGTGCGAGGGGACGCATCAGAGAAGTGTCGTGGGGTAACGAAACGATCTGGAAGCGAAAAAGTAGTCGATTCCTGTCGGGAACGCAATGCGCGAAATGGGGATTTCAGTTTTACAAAGGGGTTCAACCAAGAAATAGTTTCGACCCCCGGCGAAACGGGGCGGAATCATGACGACAGAACTATCCAAAGGCTATCAACCCGGTGAGGTGGAGACACAGTGGTACGACCGCTGGGTCGACGCGGGTTGTTTTCGCGGCGACGAATCCAGCGACCGTGAGGCCTACTCCATCGTCATCCCTCCCCCCAACGTGACCGGGATTCTTCACCTGGGGCACGTTCTCAACAACACGATCCAGGACATCCTCGCTCGCCGTGCTCGCATGGAGGGGAAGGAAGTCCTCTGGCTTCCGGGAACCGACCATGCCGGTATCGCAACCCAGTCCAAGGTCGAGCAGAAGATTCGGAAAGACGAACGCAAGACGAGACGAGATCTCGGTCGCGAGGCTTTCCTCGAGCGAGTCTGGGATTGGAAAGAAAAGCACGGCGGCATCATCATTCAGCAGCTCAAGCGACTCGGATGCTCCTGCGATTGGGATCGCGAGCGGTTCACGATGGACGAGGAATACTCGAAGTGGATTTCGAAGATCTTTGTCGATCTCTTTGAAGAAGGGCTGATCTACCGTGGAAAGCGGATGGTGAACTGGTGTCCGAAATCACTCACCGCCCTGAGTGATGAGGAAGTCATCATGAAACCCCAGAAGTCCAAGCTCTACTACATGCGCTACAAGGTGGTAGGCGAGGACGCGGACGGCCGCCCCGACCGCTGGGTCGAGATCGCGACGACCCGTCCCGAGACTCTCATGGGGGACACGGGTGTCGCGGTGAACCCCAAGGACGAGCGCTACGGCGATCTCGTCGGGAAAAAAGTGCTGCGACCCTTTCCGGAAGCTGAGATCCCGGTGGTGGCCGACGAACACATCGATCCGGAGTTCGGAACCGGTGTTCTCAAGGTGACCCCGGCTCACGACAAGGCCGACTTTGAAATCGGGGTGAAAAACAATCTCGAAATCATCGACGTCTTCAACCCGGATGCGACGATCAATGAACACGGCGGTCCCGATTTCGAGGGGATGGATCGCTTCGAGGCCCGAAAGAAAGCGGCCGAGAAACTCGACGAAATGGGACAGCTCGTGAAGGTCGAGGACTACGACAACAACGTGGGCTTCAGCGAGCGGGCCGATGTGCCGATCGAGCCGCGCATCTCCATGCAGTGGTTTCTCAAGTATCCCTGTGTCGAAGAGGCCTCGGCCGCGGTGGCCAACGACGAGATTCGTTTTCGCCCCGACCGGTGGAAGAAGACCTATGCCCACTGGATGGAGGGCATCCAGGACTGGTGCATCAGTCGCCAGTTGTGGTGGGGGCACCAGATTCCGGTCTGGTATCGGAAGGAGAAATCCGAGGAACTCCAGGCCCGCGAGAATCTAAGCTCCGAGGATGCAGGAAGCGACATCCATGTCGGCATCGATCCTCCTGCCGATGAGGAAAACTGGGTTCGGGACGAAGACGTTCTCGACACCTGGTTCTCCAGTTGGCTCTGGCCTTTTGCGACGATGACGAACTCGGATGCGGAGCCCTCCGCGACCGAGAAGAAATTCTACCCCACGACGGACCTCGTGACCGCTCCGGAGATCCTCTTTTTCTGGGTCGCGCGGATGATCATGGCTGGCTATCGCTGGCGTGACGAGCTGCCTTTCAAGAACGTCTACTTCACGGGGATCGTTCGTGATGGACGAGGCCGAAAGATGTCGAAGAGCCTGGGGAATTCACCGGATCCTCTTCACATCATCGACGAGTATGGCGCCGATGCCCTCCGATTCGCGATCATGCGGACGGCACCTCTCGGAGCGGATATCCGGTTCGAGATTGCCAACGAGGGAGGGAAAGAGATTTACCCCCAGGTCGTCGAAGGACGGAATTTTGCGAACAAGCTCTGGAATGCGGCTCGCTATCGCAACATGCAGGAAGGCAGCGCCGAGTTCGAGCCTTCCGCTCTCTCGATCTACTCCATCGATATTCTCGCGAAGCTGGATCAGTTGGAAAAAGATATGGCCGCGGCCTACGAGGACTATCGTTTCAACGAACTCTCGCAGCTGCTCTACGATTTCTTCTGGAGCAACTACTGCTCGTGGTTCCTCGAGTCTTCCAAGGGAGCCTTTGCCGAGGATGCCGATCCGGCTCTCCGCGCTTCGACGGTGGCTACGATGGACCTCGTCCTGAAGCGGGTGCTTCTCCAGTTGCATCCCTTCATGCCGCACATCACGGAAGAGCTCTGGGTGAATCTCGGCTATCGAAACGAAGGCGACCCGGAATTTCTCATGCAGACTCCGATTTCGACCGAGGCGACTCTTTCGGAGTTGGAGGAATCGGTCGTTGAGGCTGCCAAGACGAAGGTGAAAGCTGTCTACGAAGCCGTCAGTCGGGCGCGGAATCTCAAGGCCGAGTATGGGCTCTCCGCCAACAAGGAAGTGAAGTTCATCATCGACCCCGAAAGCGATTTCACCGAGTCGGATGTGTTCCGCCAACTCGTTGGAGCTGCGGAAATTCTTATCGAGCCCGGGTTCGAAGCCGAGAAAGGAGTCCCAACGGCGTTGACCGCGATTGGAAAGATCTACCTCCCTCTCGAAGGGCTCATCGATCTCGATGCGGAGCGTGAGCGATTGGGTCGGGAGCTGGCCAAGGCCGAGGATGAGCAGAAGAAGATCAACGGCAAACTCGCCAACGAGAACTTCGTCTCACGTGCTCCTGAGGAAGTGGTCGCCGAAGCTAAGGAGCGCCAGAAGCATTGGCAGGAGCGGGTCGAGGAGCTCGAGAAAATGATCGAGAGTCTCGGGGATTGATCCGAGCACTCTGGCCCTTGGGATTTTGGGAGGGGCATCGATCAAGTCCGGGACTTGGGAACGTCCGGGTGTCGGGGAAATCTGTAGTGAAAAATGCCACAGGCGCTTTTGCGAGAGCGATCCATGGATCGTGAAATCCATGCCTAACCGATTTTCTGGCACGGATTGAAACGGATGGAACATGGATTCCAAGGATTCAGGAGAGTTTCCCAACAGCTTCGCCCAATTTCCCGAGAAGCGGGCCGTATCCACCGACTGTTTCCACTCTCGACGCAGGCGAACTGGCTTGGTAGAACCCTGTGTATGAAATAGGTTGTCGTTCTCTGGGTGTTCTTCGTTGGATTGGCTTTCCTGCCGAATATCGGTTCGGGTCAGGATGATCTCGCTCTGGAGCCCGAGGGAAAGGATATTCTCGATACCATCGTGATTCCCGAGATTCACTTCGTCGATACCGAGTTCACCAGTGCCCTGGATTTCCTGGAAGGGAGAGCCAGGGAGATCCAATCGAAAGCAGGCCAGGATCCACAACCACTCAACCTGGTCGTCCTCGCCGAGGAGCGCCTTCAGGAAGATACGGTTTTTCTGCAGCTTTCCCAAGTCCCTCTCCGCACCGCCCTCACTACGACCGCTGAAATGGTCGGAGCGCATATCACGCGCAGACCGGAACTGATCCTGATCTCCCGGGGAGGGATTCCCAATGTGGTGGAAAGGCTGCCCGGGCACGAAGCGCTGGAGGAAGAACTCAAATCGATCCGGCTTTCGAAGCTCGAACTGCAGGATGCCATGCTCCGCGATGTCCTGGATTTTCTCCGGGAGAGGTCGAAGGAGCTGGACCGGAATGATGATCTTCGAGAAGGAGTCAACCTGGTGCTGAAACAACCTCAGCCGGTCCGTATTACCCTGAACCTGGAAGACGTCAGCTTGTTCTCTGCTCTGGAAGCCGCGGCACTCGCGTCAGGATATCAGATGCAGATCCGCGAGCATCTTGTGGTTTTCGATTTGCGCCGGTAAGAGGAAACTTGTCGCGCTGTCTTTGAGGTCTATGCTGGCTCCATGGATCTTGGATTGAAAGACAAGGGAGTCGTCGTGCTGGCCTCGAGTGGCGGCATCGGAAAGGGAGTCGCGATGGAGTTGGCTCGGGAAGGAGCTCGCGTGATGTTGTTTGCTCGTTCCGAAGATAAGCTTGCGGAGACGGCGGAAGCGATCGCGACCGAGACCGGGAATCGACCTTCGTTCGTCGTTGGCGACCTCTGCGAGGCGGGCGCGGTCGAAGCGGCGGTGGACCAGGCCGCGAGCGAATTCGGGAATCTCTGGGCCCTTTTCAACAACACCGGTGGCCCTCCTCCGGGAGGCTTTGAACAGTTCGATGATGCCGCCTGGCAGTCCGCCTTCGAGCTGACGCTTTTGAGCTATGTCAGGGCGATCCGGGCATCCCTGCCTCACATGCGAAATGGAGGCGGTGGGCGCATCGTCAGCAACACCTCCGTTTCCACGAAACAGGCCATCGATGGACTGCTTCTCTCGAATGTCTTTCGATCGGGTCTGGTCGGTCTCGGCAAGTCGCTCGCCCGTGACCTCGGTCCCGAAGGGATCCTCGTGAATACGGTGGGGCCAGGACGAGTCGATACGGAGAGAATCGAGCAGCTCGATACCATCTGGGCGGAGAAAGCCGGAATCTCTTTCGAGCAACAGCGAGAGCAGTCGCAGCAGGCCATTCCACTCCGAAAATATGGCGAACCGGCCGACTTCGGAAGAATTGTCGCGTTTCTCTGCTCCGAGTCCAATGCCTATCTCACCGGGCAGAACATCCTCATTGATGGGGCGATGGTCGAAGCCTACTGAAGTCGGAAATGGGAAAGGCCCTGCTTGGTAGATTTCTCTGGATCGCAGGGATTGCTGTCGCCGCCGGTCTTCTTCTTTTCCTGCGGAGTACCCTCGAGGGGCCGCGAAGTCCTCTTTCGGAGGGAGTGTATGTCTGGCAGCGCGTTTGGACTGCGGAAGTTGCCGAAGCTCTGCAGGGTTTGCCGGGTGATATTCAGGGGGTGCTTCCTCTCGTTGCCGAGGTCGCGTTCGAGCCGGGGAGCAGGAAGGCCAAGGTCACGCGGATTCGGTGGAAGCCCGGATCGTTTTCGCAGCAAGGGCCTCCGTTGACCCTGGTGATCCGGGTCGGGGATTCCGGAGCAAAGACGAACTGGGACTCCTGGGCCTGTGCCGAAACCCGTTCCCTCGCGAGCGAGTTGCTGAAGGAGGCGACCGCCGGGGAGGTGGAGGTCGTGGGACTGCAGATCGACTACGATTGTCCGGCTTCTCGATTGGGAGACTACGGGAAGTTGTTGAGATCCTTGCAGGAGGATGAGGAGCTGGCGTCGCTCGAGCTGAGTTTCACCTCGCTCCCTTCCTGGTTGGATTCGGACAAGGATGGGTTTCGTGCGCTCGCGGAAATCTCCGATTATTTCGTCCTGCAGGTGCATGCCCTCGAACTTCCGAAGGGCGCGCGGGATCCCGTGGTGGTGATGAATCCCTCCCTCGCGCGATCCGCGGTGAAGAAGGCTGCCCAACTCGAGACCCCCTACTTCGTCGCCCTTCCGACCTATTCGAGTTTTGTCGTCTTCGACAAATCTACCGAGAAGGTCGTCAACGTGATCTCGGAAGATCTCGATTTCTCGACAGTTTCCGAAGATCAGCGTTTGATTCTCGGAGAGGCCCCCGCCGAGGAGATCGCGGGAATGATCTCCGCCTGGTCGAGACAAGCTCCCGATCCGCACTTCCAGGGGGTCTTCTGGTATCGACTGCCTGTGAAAGGAGACGTTCTCAACTGGCCGGCTTCGGCCTGGGCCAAGGTAAGGGCCGGAGAAGTACCTCAGCGAGAGTTGCGAGTCGATATTCAGACCGAGGACGAGGCATTTCACCGATTGACGCTTCGCAATGCTGGTGAGCTACCCGATGCTCACTTCCCGAAAGCGATCACGGTTCGTCTCGAGGGCACCGGCTCCCTGGTGGGGGCGGATGGAGGGCGATGGTATGCCACCGAAGGCGCGGCAGGAGACGAGGTTTCCTTCACTCTCGTTTCCCAAAAACATGATTTCGTGCCGCTCCCCATCGGTCGCGAGCTTCCGATCGGTTGGGTTCGGAAGACGGGGCCGGGAGAGTTGGTGGTCGAGTTTTCCAGGTGAAGCGAAAGATCGATCGAACTTTTTTCGTAACCTTTCGAAGAATCCCGGTAGGGAAAGAGTGGCACCCGAGAAATCGCCGCCTTCGAACTATGCAATCCCTCTCATTCTCCAGAACCTGGCTCCTCTGTTTGGCGAGCTTCCTCCCTGTCGCGGGATCCGTCCGGAACTCCGAGGCTTGTGGCCCCTGGTTTCCCGATAGTCTTTTTCAAGCCGCCTACTCGGCGATCAAGACACCGGTCCCGATCTTCGAAGTGGAGCTCGAGAGCATCGAACTCGATGTGTCGCTCCCCGGGAGGCTGGTCGTTCCAGCAAAGATGCCTTCTTCCAGGATCCAGAGAGCGAGACAAGTCAATGAGGGACCGAAATCCCCCTACAAAGAGCACGAGTATCTCGATCGCCTGAGTTCAGAAGACTTGCTCGAGAACAAGGAAGGTTGCCGGGACCTTCTGCTGTCCAGTCCCTCCGAGTTGGCTCGCGAAATGGGAGAGCTGGCCGAGATCCTCGCGAGACGGCCCATGGCTGCGAATGCGTTCGAGGCGATCGCGGACCGCACTCTCCTCGATGATTATGAGAAAATCCGGCGGGTCATGTACGGACTGGAGAAGAATCCGGAAATCCAGGCCCAGATCGACGCCCGGGGATGGCCCCAGGGACTCCCCGACGAATTCATCGACTACCTGGATGGGGCGGCCGCCTTCCGCGAAAAGGATTACGAGAAGGCGATCGGCCACTTCGAGAAGCTTCTCGCTCGTCCGCAGGAAGTGCGGCTCTATCGCTCCACACTCGCCTCCTATATGATCGGACGTTGTCGACTCGCCCAGGGCGATCCTGACATGGGAAAAAGCATCTCTCATTTTCGGCGAGTGCTGACCCTGCGGGAAGAAGGGTGCTTCGACAATTTTCGGGTCGGGTGGGACGCCTTGAAATGCGTTGCGGACTACACGTCGAAATTCGAAGGAAATCCCGGTCTTGCGGTTCGCTATTACTTTGCCCATGCCCGAACGGGAGACGAGTTCAGTCGCAACTCTCTCTCGGAGCTGGTGAAGAAAATGGATGTCAAGATTGCGGCGAAAGACCCCTTCCTCCGCCGAATTCGGACAGCCTGCCTTTTCGAAGGACCTCAGCATGTTTCCTACTGGAGCCCGGACCAGTTGTCTATGGATGAGAAGCAGGAAACCTGGCTCTCTGCGATGGAGGAGGCCGAGGTCTACGACTTCGACGCTTGTCGCCTGGCCTGGCTCTCCTACCAGGTCGGCGAATTCGAAAGAGCAGAACGCTGGCTGAACCGGGCCCGGGAATACGATGAGGTCGGGCACTGGGTGCAAGCGAAGCTGGACCTGCAGCAGGGGAGAACGAGCCAGGCGAGACGTGCCCTGGAGGAGGTTCGACCCTCCTTTGAAGCGAAACTCGATCACCCTCTGTCCCAACCTCGAACCGAGCAGTGGAGTTATGTGCGACAGGAAGGAGCGCTGGACTTCCGGAACAGTCAATATTGGGGGGATCTGGGTATGGTTCGATTGGCCGAGGATGATGTCGTCGGGGCGCTCGATGCCTTCGTGAAAAGCGGCTACTGGTATGAGGTCGCTTATGTCGCGGAGCAGTTGCTCTCGCGCGACGAGCTGCTTCGCTGGGTTCTCGATCACTGCCCCGATGACCCCTACTTCGTGCCGCACCGGGAGCGAACGATACACGCCCGGCTTCGCTATCTCACGGCGCGTCGACTGGCCCGGGATCATTACTTCAAGAATGCTCGTGACCTCATGCCCGATGAGCTTGTCCCCATCTTCGACCGCTATGTCGAGGGGTATCGCGTCTTGCTCGATTCGTCCCGGGAAGATGGCGAGCGGATCGAGAAAGGGTGGGAAGCCGCCCAGATCCATCGGAAGCTGGGAATGGAATATTTTGGCACGGAGCTGGGACCGGACTGGTTTTGCCTCGGGAAAGGAAATTTCTCCTCACGCAGTTATGCCGAGGTGAGATCGGGAGAAAGTGCGGTGGAACGTTTTGATCCCGACTTCTCGGATCACTTTCGAAACCCCCTCGCAGAAGAAAACCGTGACGAGTGTCGCAATCTGAGATGGTCGCAGAGCGAACCGGTCGAGGGGAATCTCCCCGCCACCCGAGCGGAACGGTGGCGGCTCGAGCACTATGGGAAGCTGCCCTATGTCTCCCGGTTTCACTACCGATCCGTGGCCCAGGATCTTGCCTGGGAGGTGGTGCGACTGATGCCACAGGACGACGACGAAGCCGCCCGGATCCTCGCGATTGCCGGATCGTGGACCCATACCAGAACACCGAGGACCGCCGACTTTTTCTACAAGCAGTTGGTGAATCGAAATCGCAATACCGCCTTGGGAAGCCAGGCTGACATCATGCGATGGTTTCCCGATGTCGATTGGGACTTCAATCCCTGGGAACTCACCGGATCGGAAAAACCGAAGGGGTGGAGCTGGTGGTATTGAAGCCGTCGCGCGTCATCTTGCTGGCTATCGAGAAAGGGAATAGCGAAGGAGCTTTTCCGCATCGTTCCAGACATCTTCCATCGTGCTCCCGAGAATGACGGCGAGAACCACCTTGCCGTTTTCCTCCGCTGCGGCGACGAGGCAGCGACCTGCCGCATTGGTGAAACCCGTCTTCATTCCGACACAGGCGGGGAAGGTGTGGAGCAATTCGTTGCTGTTCTTGATGGGGATCGTCTTGGCCCCATGGTAAGTGAATGTCGTGTTCTTGATGCGCACGAGGCGGCGAATCTCGCGATTCTCCCAGGCGGCGTAGGCGAGCTTCATCATGTCGCGTGCCGTGGAGTGCTGGCCCTCGGCAGGCAGGCCATGAGCGGTGACAAAAAATGAGTCCCGCATCCCAAGTGCTTCCGCTCGCTCCCGCATGATCCGGGCGAACTCAGCCTGGCTCCCCGCATGGTCCCGGGCGAGGCACTTGGTGACGTCATTGAAGCTCTTGACCAACATCATCTCGAGAAGCTTTCCTCGTTCGTAGTAGCTTCCCTCGGTGATCCAGAGGTTTCGGGGCTGAACCTGGCCGTCGGTTTTTCGAACGGGGATCTTCTTCTCGAGGTTGCCTGCCTCGGCGATGATCAGTGCGGTCAGGAGTTTCTGGGTGCTCGCAACAGGTCGCTTCTCGTCGATGTTCTTCGAAAACACGACCAATCTCTGGTCTACGCGGACGGCCATGGCACTCTTTGCGGTGAGCTGGAGCGAGGAGGGCTGGGCGTGGCTGGAGAGCGTTGCGCCAGCGGCGAGGATGGCGAGCGATGCGGGAATGGCAAATCGACGAAAAGGCAGGAGGCGAGACATGGTGGAAGGGTCGACAAGAAGAGCGGGAAGAAAATCAGGATGGAGGCAGAAGGTTCCTTTACTTCACATATTTTCGCAATTTTTCGATGAGGTTCCCGTAGGGCGGAGGTGAAAAGAAAGGGTCCTTCCAGAAGGTCCGTTTCGTGATGGCGCGCTCGTAGGTAAACGCTTCGAATCCGTATTTCCCACGATAGCGGCCCATGCCACTGGCCCCGACACCGCCGAAGGGGAGCTCCAGGTTGATCGCCTGTTTCATGGTGTCGTTGAAGCAAACGCTGCCCGATCGGGTTTCGCGGAGAAGAAGATCGATCTTTTCCCTGGATTTGGTGAAGGCATAGAGAGCGAGCGGATCGGGGCGACTCCTCAATTCTGCCAAGGTTTCAACCAGGCTGGTATATCCAAGGATGGGAAGGACAGGTCCGAAGATCTCCTCCTCCATTGCCGCTGAGTTCCAGGTTGCCTCCGGCAGGAGTCTCGGGGCGAGGCGCAGCGAGCCTTTATCGTCCTCTCCGACCTGGATGGCGGACCCATCGCAGAGTTTCTCGACTCGTTCGTAGTGATCCTGGTGGATCATCGTCGCGAGATCGGCTTCGATATCTTCGGAGTAGTATTTCTCCAGGGTCTCTTGCGCAAGTTTCACAAATTCACCCCGTCGGGCTTCCGGAACGAGAACGAAATCGGGAGCGATACAAGTTTGGCCGGCGTTGAAGAACTTGGTGGCGATGATTCGCTCCACCGCGGTCTCGAGGGGGGCGTCATCCAAAACGAGACAGGGGCATTTTCCTCCGAGTTCGAGGGTGATGGGAGCCAGATTGCGGGCTGCCGCTTCGGCGTATTTTCGTCCCACCCGTTCACTGCCGGTGAAAAAGCAGGTTTCGAAAGGAAGTTCGAGAAGGGCTTCCCCCAGCTCGGGTCCCCCCTGGAGGACTGCGACATGCTGGGGGTTGAAGGCCTCGGCGATGATTTCGCCGAGCAGTTTGGCGGAGGTGGAAGCGAATTCGGAAGGTTTGAGAATGACGGTGTTCCCTGCCGCAACCGCAGCAATGAGGGGGCTCAGGGCAAGCTGAAGCGGATAATTCCAGGGAGAAACGATCAGGGCTCTCCCGAGGGGTTCACGCTGGACCCAACTGCGGGCGGGGAGGGCGAAAAAAGGATGTCCTGCTCGACGAGGGCGAATCCACTTGGGGAGTTTCTTCAGAAAAAGCTGGATTTCGAGAAGCGAGAAGTACACCTCCGACATGTATCCCTCGACCGCGGGCTTTCCGAGATCGCTGGCGAGGGCATCGAGGAGATCGTCGGAGCGTCGGGTCAGAATCGACTCCAATCCACGGAGTCGGTCGATCCGAAACGAGAGCGATTCGGTATTTCCTTCTCGAAAATAGGCAGCCTGCGCTTCTGCGAGGGCGTTGAGATCGTATGAATCTGGCATGGCGGTATCCTGGTTGGATGGCGATGGAAGCATGATGGGGTCAAAAAATACGCAGGAATCCGCCGGTCATTCTCATGCAAAGGGGCGGAACCCGATGGAGAATGAGTCGAAGCGAGCATGATCTCGGTTATTCGGCTCCGAGTTGCCCGGAAAAAAGTAGTCGACGAACGCGCTCCCTCAAACGAAGAATAAAGAGGCTTTGCCTGATCTCCAACGAGTATGGGAAAGACAAAACAACGGAATGTCATTGATACGATGAGAGGACCAGATTCGGATGGATCCGGAGGAAAAGAGAAGAGAGTCATCATTGTGGGGGGTGGTCCCGGTGGGGTAGCCAGCGCGTTGCTTCTCGCGAGCCGGGGCGTCGAAGTCGATCTTTTCGAGAAACACGAGCGACTGGGAGGTCGAACGGCCGCCCACGAGATCGATGGCTATCGGTTCGATATCGGGCCGACTTTCCTGATGATGAAGTCGCTTCTGGATCGGATTTTCGAGGAATCTGGAAAGAAATCCGAAGACTACCTCGACTTCGAGCGGCTCGATCCGATGTACGAGCTGCGGTTCGATGATGAAGTCTTCCGTGCGGGTGACAATGTCGAAGACACCAAGGCTGAGATCGAGCGACTTTTTCCCGGTCAATCCGCGGGAATGGATCAATTCCTGGAGCGGGAAAGAGCCCGGCTCAATCGTCTCCTTCCCGCATTCGAACGAGACTTCTCGAGCCCGGCGAGATCGCTCGATCCGACTTTGCTCCCGGCGCTGCCGCATCTTTCCCTGGGGACGACGGTCTTCGACAATCTGAAAAAGTATTTCTCGAACGAGAAGCTGGCGCTCCTCTTTTCCTTTCAGAGCAAGTATCTTGGGATGTCTGCCTGGGAGTGTCCGGGGGCCTTTGCGATGCTCTCCTACATGGAGCATGAGCACGGGATTTTCCACACCAAGGGCGGTCTCAGCGAGATTCCTGCCGGCCTCGGAAGGGCGGCGGCAGATTGCGGGGCCAAGATTCACACGGGCACAGCAGTGAAAGAGCTCATCCTCGACGGACGAAAAGTCGCGGGCGTGGAGCTGGAGAACGGCGAAAAAGTGTATGCCGACAGTGTTGTCATCAACGCCGACTTTGCCCAGGCGATGAGCCAGTTGGTTCCGGATGGAGCGCTGAAGAAATACACCAAGGAAAAGCTGAACTCGATGAAGTACAGCTGCTCGACCTTCATGATGCATCTCGGGGTCGACAAGCTCTACGACCTGCCACATCACACCATCGTCTTTGCCAAGGACTACAAGAAGAACGTCGACGAAATCTTCACTTCCGGGCAGGAGTCAGACGACATTTCCTTCTACATTCGGAACGCGAGTGTGACGGATCCGACGCTTGCTCCTGAAGGAAAGTCGAGTCTCTACATCCTCGTTCCGACCCCGAATCTCGATGGCGACATCGATTGGGAGGAGGCTCAGGCGCGTTATCGAGGTCTCACGATGAAGGCTCTCGCCGATCGTCTGGGAATGGATGATCTCGAAGAGCACATCGAGGTGGAAAAGATCTACACGCCCAAGACCTGGGAGACCGAACTGGATATTTTCAAAGGAGCCACCTTCAACCTCTCGCATTGTCTTTCTCAGCTCGCTTTCATGAGACCGCGGAATCGATTTGAAGAATTCAGAAACTGTTATCTGGTCGGCGGGGGAACCCACCCGGGAAGTGGACTGCCTACGATTTTCGAGTCGGCGCGTATTTCCTCCAACCTGATTTCCGATTCCTTCGGTCTTCAATACAGCAAAACAAAAGTTACCGTATGAGCTCCTCCTCCTCCCCCCGGGGAAAGAAAGTGATCGTCGTAGGCGCCGGCCTCGGAGGCCTTTCGGCCGCCGTTTCCCTGCATGCCGAAGGCTTCGACGTGGAATTGGTCGAGAAGAACGAGCGCATCGGAGGGAAGTTGAATTTCAAGGAGATCGATGGCTTCGGATTCGATTTGGGTCCTTCCATATTCACGCTCCCCCAGTTCTTCGAAAGCCTCTGGGAACGTGCCGGGAAGAAGATGGAGGATTATGTGCAGTTGGAGCCGGTGACTCCGCACTGGAGAAATTTCTTCGAAGACGGGCTGGTCCTCGATCTCTATGAGGAGATGGATCAAATGCAGAAGGAGCTGGAAAAGCTCCAGGGAGATCCGGAGAAACACTGGAAGCAGTTTCAGCAGTTCCTCGCCTATGGGCGCGATCAGTATGAGCTTGTCGATGAAGGCTACTTTGCCGAGGGGTTGGACACCCTCTGGGAGATGCTTCGCTACTATAAGCTCCGGCTCATTACGAAGATGGATCATTCAAATTCGATGTCCGGCGCGATCGAAAAACACTTCGACGATCCGTATCTCCGGATGATCTTCGAATATTTCATCAAGTATGTCGGATCCTCCGCCAAGGATGCGCCGGGATACATGAACCTGATGTCCCTGATCCAGTTCGACTACGGTCTCTGGTATGTGAAAGGCGGAATGTACAACCTCGCGCGAGGTCTCGATAAGCTCCTCGCCGATCTCGGGGTCAAGGTCCGTCTCGACAGCGAAGTGGAAAAAATCAACCAGTCCGGCAAGACCGTCACCGGGGTGACCCTGAAGTCCGGAGAAACCCTTCCCGCGGATTACGTGGTCTGCAACATGGAGGTCATTCCGGCCTACAAGAAGTTGCTCAGCGAGCCTCCCAAGTTCATGAAGAAGCTGGAGAAATACAAGCCAGCCTGTTCGGGACTCGTCATCCACCTGGGAACGGACAAGATCTACGACCAGCTCGCGCACCACAACTTCTTCTACTCGAAGAACCAGAACAAGCATTTCGATTCGGTCTTCCAGCAGGGCAAGCTTCCCGAAGATCCGACAATCTACCTGGTCGCTCCGACCCGGACCGATCCTTCAAAGGCTCCCGAGGGTCACGACAACATCAAGATCCTCCCCCACATTCCCCCGATCGATCCGGAGAATCCGCATACCCACGAGGAATACATGGCTCTCAAGGAGCGGGTGATCGACAAGTTGGAACGCATGGGGCTGACCGACCTGCGAAAGCACACTGTTGTCGAGGACGTCCTCACTCCCGTCGACATCGAGCAGATGTACAACTCGAACCAGGGCTCGATCTATGGCGTCGTCAGCGACTGGAAACTCAACCAGGCCTTCAAGGCACCAAAGCAGTCGTCCAAATACAAAAACCTTTTCTTCACCGGGGGAAGTGTAAACCCCGGAGGGGGAATGCCGATGGCGATTCTCTGTGGGCAGAAAGTTTCCGACCGTGTCGTGAAGCAGGAAGCGAAAATGGCCTGACCGTCGGAATCCGTTCGCGAGCCCTTGGATTTCGGGACAACTTCTCGGGAAACCTGAGGCGTAGACATACTGTTGGTTCGCCCCGGCGGGCGGCGCCAAACCTTGCTCAGTGACTCTCGAACCATGGACCTCTTCTTCTGGCTCTTTCTCGGTCTGACCGGATGCTTCTGGGTTTTTGGCTGGGTCGTCTCTGCTCGCTTCCGGAGAGTGCCCATGGTGGAGAGTCCCGCGGCTACGCCAAAGATCTCCATCCTCATCCCGGCGCGGGACGAGGAGGATAATCTCTCGCGGCTGATTCCCTCTCTCGTTTCCCAGGACTATCCTGATTTCGAGATCATCGTGATCGATGACCAGTCGCAAGATGCTACGGCCACCCTGGCGACCGAGAACGGTGCCCAGGTTTTGTCGGGCAAGCCTTTGCCAGAGGGGTGGTATGGAAAACCATGGGCCTGTCAGCAGGGCGCCGAGGCGGCAAAGGGGGAATGGTTTCTCTTTCTCGATGCCGACACCGCCTTGGAAGAAGGGGCTCTCTCTCGTATCGCTGCCCTGACGGAGGACGCCGGTGCCGTGCATTCGATCTGCCCCTTTCACCGTGTCGAAAGCCCCTACGAGGAACTGTCCGCATTTTTCAATGTGATCATGCTGCTGGGGATGAATGCCTTTTCGATGAAAGGGGACGAGGCGGAGGGAATCGGACTCTTCGGGCAGGCTCTCCTGATCTCGCGGGAACAATACGAGAAGGTCGGAGGGCACGAGGTCGTGAAGCAGGAAGTGCTGGAGAATTTTCATCTTTCCCGCCCCCTCGCGGAAGCCGGGTATGAGTGCCGCTGTTACCTGGGGAAAGGGACGATCTGGATGCGGATGTTCCCGGAAGGGTTTGACGATCTGGTTCGTGGATGGAGCAAGGGATTCGTTTCGGGAATGGACAACACTCCCCGGAACGCACTCATCGGGATCTCACTCTGGCTTTCCGGGCTCATCATGAGCACGATCTCCCTGACCTTTCTGCCCCTGGCAGGATCGACCGTTCTCATCGGGATCCTTGTCCTCTACGGACTTTGCGCGATCCAGACGCTTTACCTGATAAAGCACGCGGGATCCTTCTCGACCTGGAGCGCCCTGCTCTTTCCAATCGGGCTCTTTTTTTACCAGGGGCTTTTCTTTCGTGCCCTGAGAAGAAAGAAGCAGGGTGGGCAGGTGCAATGGAAGGGGCGCGATGTGGCTTGATCTTTCCAACCTCTGGATTGTGATCCTGAACGTGATCGGGATTCCGGGGATTCATCTCGGCATCTCCTGGATCTTTACCCGGCTTTCCTCGGAGCGATTTTCTCCGCAGAGCCCTCTCTTTCGCCATCGCGCCTGGGAGAAGAACGGGACGGTATACCATCGCGTCTTTCGCATTCGAAACTGGAAGGGATTCATCCCCGATGCGGCGCCGTGGTTCGATGGCTTTGCCAAGGGGAGCCTGGGGAAAAAGGATCCGGAATACCTGCGAAATTTCATCCGGGAGACTTGTCGCGGGGAGGCGGCCCACTACGCGCAGATCCCGGGGATCCTCCTCACCCTGATCTGGAATCCCTGGCCGGTCGCGGCCATCGTCATGATCGTCTATGCCTTTCTTTCGAACCTGCCTTGCATTCTCCTGCAGCGGTTCACGAGAGCCCGGATGCGACATTTGCTTTCTCAAATCGAGGAAGGCGAGTAATCTTTTCGAGTCAGGAATTCTCAAGAGACCTTGTCTCGGAGAAATGGCTTTCATTCTTGAATCGATGATCTGGTATCTCCTCGCGATCCCCTTGCTCTTGCTTGCCTTCTACGTGATGTGGAGAAGAGGATCGGTGCGGCGAGGGATCGCTCAGAGGGATGAGGTCATCCTCGATCGCCTCGATCCCCTCGCGGAGAAATTGAATGCAAAAGAGAGTGTGCTTCCCGACGAAGTTCGCGAAGTGGGGAGCGCTCTCGAGAATCGTCCGCTCCTCTTCGAGATGCTCGGCTATTTTGAAAGACACGATCTCTTTCCCCGGGAGTGGCAGTCTCGTGAGGAACAGGCGAGAGCGATGCTCAGTTACTGGTTGCTGCACCCGAACGAACTCCAGGCCGCCCCTGTGGAAGTCGAGACGATCGAGAACATGGAGCGCGCCGTGAAAGGCGAGTCCGGGGTCTTCGAGGTCCTGCGTTACCGCATGGCCGAAGGGCACTGGGCGGGAACGGATTGGCGCATCGGGGTGGTGGGACCTTTTTGCGAGGGGGAAGCTCCGTTCTCGACGGTCGCGATGGCTTTCTCGGGGGCCGCCCCGGAAGGTTCCATTTCAGGAGCAGAGGCAGTCGACGAGTTCGTCGGCATCGTGGAAGCGATCACCTGAGAAGATGTCTGCGTTTCTGATTCTTTTTCCCTGTCAGCCGGGATCGCCTTCCAAGGTCGACCCAGCGCTCGCAGAGGAGTATGAAGCGGCACGGGTCATCGGGTTTTCGACCTTTCTCTATGACCATCTCGCTCTCACCGCGGGGGAGGCGAGTGAGGCGTTTCAGGATCTCCAATCTGCCGGCGCTCCATCCCGCACGATTTTTCGTTCATGGATGGTGCCTGGTGAGATTTACGAACTCGCCTACGAAGAGCTGATCTCTCGTGGCTACGTACCCGAGGTGACTCCGGAAGGATATGACGAAGCTCACTACCTGCCGCTGGCCTATCGTCACCTCGTGGGGGACGCTCCTCGCAGTCAATGGATCGAGGGGGAAGACGTGGAAGAGGCCTGGGAGCTCTACCAGTCTTTCCAAGGCGGCGACGCAATCATCAAGGATTGGGTCAAGTCGGCGAAACGGCGATGGAGGGAGGGTTGCTTCATTCCGGCAGGAACGACCAAGGCGCGGTTCCGGGAGATCTTTTCTGTTTTCCGAACTGAGCGAGGGGCTCGCTTCAATCGAGGGGTGGTGCTTCGTGAGTTTCTCCCCATCGTCGAGCGGGGAAGCGAGATTCATGGACTTCCGGTGATCGAGGAAACGCGATTGTTTTTCTGGCAGAATCAGATCCTCGTGCCACCCAGCGAACGTTCGCCGTCACCTCTCGACGAGCAGTGGCGGTGGGAGGAAATCGCGAGGCGGTTTCGTTCCCTGTTCCTGACGATCGATGTGGCCTTTCTTACGGATGGCACCTGGAAGGTCGTGGAAGTCGGTGATGGAGGAGTTTCCGGCCTTCCCATGGGGCTGGACCCGGAGCGGTTTTTCGCCGCGCTCTGGAATCGGGTCGGCAGCGAGGCGGGACACGGCTCGAGAAGGGGCGCTGGCTGAGCTCGTCGGAATCCGCTTTACCCGGGAGGCAAATCACGATACTCCTCGATCCACCGCATATGAAAATCCTGCCGCTTCTTCTTTTCACCTCCCTTTTTCTCTTTTCCTGCGAGCAGGGAGCCGAGCCGGAAACCCTGGTGCGGAATTATGACGAAAGTGGGATGGATGCGGCGATCGCGAGAGCGCGGGCCGAGGTGGACCAGTTCCTCGTCGTTCTGGAGAAGGGCGATGCCGACAGTTTCTCGGTCAAGGCACCGATCAAGGATGAGAACGGGACCGAGCATTTCTGGTTTACGGACGTCACCTTTGCCGATGGGCAGTTCACGGGATCGGTCGGGAATGATCCGGGCATCGTTCAGAATGTGCAATACGGGCAACCCTGGACGATCGAGAAGGGGGAGATTTCCGACTGGATGTTTACGCGGGGGGAGAAAATTCATGGAGGATACACGATCGATCCTCTTCTGGACTCCTATCCCGAGGAAGAGGCCGAGGTGCTTCGCGCGAAACTGGTTCGCTAGTCGATCTTTTTCCAACCACGTGTCCCTGCCATGATGGCGAGTCAGACGATCGCTTTCCTCATAGTTCGAATTTTCGCTCTTTGCTGGTTGGTCAAAGGAGTGGCAGAGCTCGCGGCTCTCGCGCTGACCGTGATGCGATATGCTGAGCCGAGTGCCCTCTGGAATGCCGGGATCGCTCTCACCTATCTTGTCTTCGGCATTGTCCTGTGGCTTCTGGCAGGTTTGATTTCGCGTCTCCTCTTGAAAGGACATCAGGGCGAGGTCTCCGTGGAGGGGCTCTCGCGAGAAGATGTCTATGCGGGTGGGTTTGTCATCGTGGGGGTCTATTTCTTCCTCTCGGAGATCGGTTTCGTCCTGAACTGGCTTCACTATTTCGCGACCCAGGGAGCGGAGGCGGGGTTTCGCGAGGCGGTGAAAACCGGGGAGGTCTACGATCTCTACTATCCCGTCCTGACGATGATCATCGCGCTCATCCTCATCTTCACCGGCCCGACCTGGGCACGGAAACTGGAGAGACGCAGGATGCCTGAGAAAGAATGAAGGTGCGGCTCGAAGGATTGGTCCAGGCGGCGATGCTGGTCTTGGCGCTCGCGACCCTTCTTGGCTTTGCCGGCGGTATTTCCTGGTTTTTCGATCTCTTTTCTCACTTTCGGGTGCAGTATTTTCTCGCGGCCCTGGCGCTAGGCGCCGTTCTCTTCGCGCGAAAGAGTTTACTGTTTGGCACCACAGCGATGATCGTCGCTGTGGCCAACCTGTTGCTTCTCCTTCCCTTGTTTTGGGGCGGAACCGGTGCTTCGTCATCGAGTCCGACAGGAACCGCGATGCTCTACAACGTCAACACGCAGACCGGATCCCCGGCTGCGGTGGCAGAGCTGATCGAAGAGATCGATCCCGACCTGCTGGTTCTCGAAGAAGTCGATTCGCGCTGGATCGAGGAGATTTCCGAGACTACGCGACGGTATCCGCATCAGATCCTGGAGCCCCGAGCTGACAACTTCGGGATTGGGCTCTGGAGCAAATTTCCGGTGACGGATTCGGAAGTGGTCTTCCTGGGTAGCGCAGAGGTGCCTACCATTCTCGCCACGGTCGCAACCAACCAGGGCGAGATCCAAGTCGTCGGGACTCACCCGCTTCCGCCGATCGGTTCCCGCAACTCGAAAATGCGGGATGAGCAGCTCGCCTTGCTCCCAGAAACTCTCTCGGACACGGTCCCCGTGCTTCTCCTCGGCGATCTCAACACCACTCCCTGGGGGCACTCCTTTCGCGCTCTGCTTCGCGAATCAGGTCTCCGGAACAGCATGAACGGGTTTGGTGTGCAAACCACTTGGCCCACGGGAAACTGGTTCTTGAGGATCCCGTTGGATCATGTCCTGCATTCGCCCGAGATCCAGATCGACGATCGTCGTGTCGGGAGCGATGGGGGTTCCGACCACCTCCCGGTCATCATCCAGTTCTCGATCTTGGAGGATACGTAACCAGTCGCAGAATAACGAGCCCTGGCGCTAGCGTTCGACGAGGAAGATCACCGAGAGCATCCCGAGGAGGATCACGGCGAAGAAAGTGGTGACTCCAATCGGGAAGGCACCTCGTTTGCTCTGCCGGAAAAAGGCCTGGCGCCGATCTTCCACCTCTTTCTCGTCGAGTCCCTGCATCATCCAGACCGGTGTCATGATGAGACAGGCAGTACGTGCGCCTCCTGACTCGAGGAAATTGCTGACGCCTTTCGCGACCGTGCCGATGAAGAATTTCGCCGAGGCTGCGTTGATCGCATTGAGAGAGCGGTCTGCCGCCTGGTAAAAGGACTGGCTGCCCTTGCGATAGAACCAGTCGAAGTCGACCAGCTTTCCTGCTTTCGGAGCCAACCGAGCCCGGAAGATGGCAAAGGCGATGCCGGTGAAAACAAGCCACTGGAGGACAATCGTAAGGTGAGCCGGCTTGTATGGATGGAAGTCCACCCCGTGTGGAAGGAGGTCGTAGAGGGGCTGCGGATAGACGCCGAAGAGGATGCAGAGGAAGGCGAGCAGGGACATCGCAGCAATCATCGTTTTCGGAGCCTCCTTGACCCGGATTCCGCGATCCTTGCCAAAGAAAAGGTAGTAGGGCATCCGGAGCGCTGCCGCGAGAAAGATGCCCACGGAGCAAAGCTCGAGAATGAGCCAGGCAGCGAGTTCTTCTTTGTACTCCGCTGCATGGATGATCATCGTCTTGCTGGTGAAGCCGCAGGTTCCGGGAGCGGCCATCGAGAGCGCCCCGATACAGCAGAAGATCGTTGTCAGCGGCATCGAGTGTCGCATCCCTCCCAGCTCCGAGAGATTGCTTTTCCCAACGCGATAGAGCACCGCTCCCGTCACCATCCAGAGCAGGGACTTGTAGAGGATGTGGCAGAAAGCCGCGGCAGTGGCGCCGTTGATCGCTTCCTCATTCCCGATTCCGGCCGCGACGACCATGAAACCGACCTGATTGATGATGGCGTAGGCGAGGATGCGACGCATGTCGCTTTCCATGATCGCATAGACCACTCCGTAGATCGCCATGGCGCAGCCGATGTAGATGAGAGGGTCCCATCCGGGATAGCCGCGGAGAAGGGTGTAGACGGCCGTCTTTGTCGTGTAGGCACTGAGAATGAGTCCTCCCGTGACGCTGGCCGAGGGGTAGGAGTCGGGGAGCCAGGCCGAGAGGGGAGGTGCTCCGCAGTTCACGAGAATCCCGAGGAGGATGAGCCAGGTTCCGGCGTGGTTTTGCGAGGCAAAATCGAATCCGTTGAAGGCGATGCTTCCGTCCTGCTGGACGATGGTCAGGATGATTCCGGCAAGCAGGAGAAGTCCCCCCACGAGGTGAATCATGATGTAGCGGTAGGCCGCACCTTTCGCGGCTTCCGTGTTTCGCGAGAGAATCAGGAAGGTCGAGCTGACCGCCATCGATTCCCAGAAAACGTAGAGCGAGAGAAGATCCCCGGCGAAGACCGTTCCGAGAGCGCCTCCGATATAAAAGAGCGCGGCGACGTGATGCGTGCGTTTCTTGTAGTAGAACGCGTAGAGGAAGGCGGCAAAGGCATTCAGCGAAAAGATGATCCCGAAGGCACGCGAGAGTTTGTCGACGCGGAGAAACTCCACGGGATCCGAGGTGAATCCGAGAAACGAGAACTGCCAGCTTTGTCCTTCCTCCAGTTGAAGAATCAGGAGCAGGGCTGCGAGAGGAAGAGCGATCACGTAGATCGATCGCCAAGCTGGCTTGAGGAAGGGCACGAGAAGCGCGCCCAGCATCAGGAGGATTGCGGGAGGGAAGTTAGCGAATTCGTTCATCGAGGTCCTCCGGCAAAGGTTCATCGGACGGGGCTTCTTCCTGGCGAAGAAGATTTCCCAGTCCACCGCTCAGGAACACGAGCATCAAGGCCCCGAAAAATCCGAGGGCGGCGTAGAATCCCCAACCCCAGTCAGGGATCGGAAAGTAGATGTGTCGGTCGTGGGAAACGAGAAGAAAGATTTCGGCGATGAGCAGTACGACAGCGGCTCCGAAAAGAGTCCGCGTCACTCGGCCGGTTGATGACCGGACCTTCTGTAAGGCTTCCTTGGGAGAGGGATTCATACCTATTTGACCTGCTCAAAGAAGAGGTTGGAAAGTTCGAGGAAGAGGTTCGGGGCAAAGAAGAGACCTACGGTAAGACAGGCCGTGAAAACGAGGGGGATGACACAGGCGGGAGGTGCTTCGCGAACGGCATCCCACGAAAATTTCGTGTCGACGAGATCGCCCTCGGCATCCTTGGAAGGGAAAAAGGCCTGGTAGGAGATCGGGAGAAAGTAGGCGGCGTTGAGGATGGTCGAAATGAGGAAGACCACCATCAGCGCGATCTGTCCGGCTTCGGCCGCTCCGAGCACCAGGTGGAATTTCGAGATCAGACCGATCGAGGGAGGGAGCCCGATGACTCCGAGCGAGCCGAGGAAGAAAGCGGCCATGGTGAAGGGCATCTGCTTTCCGAGGCCCGCCATCTGGCTGATGTATTTCTTCCCGGTCGCGACAAAGATGGCACCGGCACAGAAGAAGAGCGTGATCTTGCCGACCGCGTGGGCGGCGATGTGGAGAACCGCGCCCTCCACCGCAAACTCGTGGAGCAGTGCGACACCGAGCACGATGTAGGAAAGCTGGCCGATCGTGGAAAAGGCGAGCCGTCGTTTCAGGCTGTCCTGCGACAGGGCGATCAGCGAGGAGGTGATCACGGTGAAAGCGGCGATCCAGCAAAGGACGAGATTCGCCCCCAGGTCTCTCAGAAGATCGATCCCGAAGATCCCGGTGACGACACGAATGACACAGAAGACTCCCACCTTGACGACGGCGACCGCGTGAAGCAGGGCGCTGACCGGTGTCGGGGCGACCATGGCTCCAGGGAGCCAGGAGTGAAACGGCATCAGTCCCGCCTTGGAAAATCCGAAGGCAAAGGCGAGCAGCAAACAGACAGCCGGCAGGTAGCCGAGATCATTTCCCGCGAGAATGGCCGGTCCGGCGAAGGAGAGATCCCCATCGGCCTGGAGGTAGGTGTAGATGATCGCGGGGATCGCGAAGGCGATCGAAGTGCCGAGGAGGAAGACGAGATAGGTGCGTCCTCCGGTCCGTGCCTCCTTGTCCTGGTGATGGGTCACGAGAGGCCAGGTCGCCAGGGAGAGCATCTCGTAGAAGAGATACAAAGTGAGCAGGTTTCCTGCGAAGGCGACCCCGAGGGTGGCCGAAAGAGAAACAGCGAAGAAGGCGAAGAAACGCGTCTGCGAATGCTCCTTGAGCCCGCGCATGTATCCCACGCCGTAGAGAGAGGTCACGATCCAGAGCGAGGAAGCTACGAGGGCGAAGAGAATTCCCAGGGCGTCGACCCGGAATTCGATTGGCACATTGATTCCCGAGATCGCCGGAACCAGGGTTGTCGTGATGACTTTGCCCTCGAGAATGATGGGGAGCATCGCGATGACGAAGCCCAGCTTCACAAATCCTGCTGTGAAGGTGGAGAGTTCGCGGAGGAAAATCTCTTTTCGAAAAATCACGATGAGGGGCACTGCGAGGAGCGAAGCCAGGCAGGCCCAGACGGGAAGGAAACTGGATACCGTGTTCTCCATAGAATTACTGCAAGTGACTCGCGAGGTGGGGGAGGCTCTCGAGGAACACTCGGATGAATCCGACGATCTCGCCGTTGAAGATCCCCAAGAGGAGGATCAGGGCTGCGGAGGTGAGAAGAGGGAAGATCCCGGCCCAGGCCGGTGGAGCTGAGGTGGGGGGATTCTTGGAAAGAGGAAGATCGGCTTCGTCCTCGTGCCCGTCTCCTTCTTCATGACCGTGACCTTCTGCGGGCTTGTTGCCGAAGAAAGCGATTTCAAAGATCCGGAAGAAAAGAACGGCATTGACGAGGCTGGAGATGAGCAGGGCCACCACGAACTCCCAGTGGCCGGCATCCATCCCTCCTCGGATGAGGTAGAATTTGCTGAAGAAGCCGGCGGTGGGAGGCACCCCGATCATGGCGAGAGCTCCGACGACAAAACCGATCGATACCACCGGTGCCCTTCGGAACATCCCTTCGAGGTCCGAAATCTCTCGAGCCCGGAAGCGCTTCGCAAAGATCCCTGCCGCGAGGAAGAGGCAGAGGGTCATCATCGCATCGGCAAGAATATGATAGAGCGATCCAGTGAGCCCCCAGAGCTCTTTATCGGCGAGCCAGGCTCCGCCGACCATATAGCCGACTTCGGCGACGATGAGATAGCACAGCATCTTCTTCAACTCCCGTTGCGCAAGAGCGAGGATGGACCCGACGAGAATCGCGATGACGGCCAGCCAGACGACAAGGTTGCTCCAGCCTGGCGAAAGAAAGACCCAGTCGTAGCCGAACACGCTCAGCATGACGCGGATCATGACGTAGACCGAGATCTTGGTCATGAGCGGGGCGAGGAGACAGGCACTGCTCGATGGACAGTAGCTGTAGGCGTTGGGCAGCCACCCGTGGAGGGGGAAGAACGCCATCTTGATCCAGATCCCGATGAGGATGAAAAGAAACGCGATCGACACGGCCTTGGAGGCGGCGATCTCGGGATTGGCTCCCATGATCGTGTGGATCTCCTGCATGTTGAGAGTTCCCGTCTTGAGATAAAGGTAGCCGACTCCGATCAGGTAGAAGGACGCTCCCACGGTTCCCATGAGGACGTAGTTGAAAGCGGCAAGGGTTCCTCGGCGTGAACTCCCCATTGCGATGAGCCCGTAACTCGTCAGGGAGGAGACCTCGACGAGAACGAAAAGGTTGAAGGCGTCTCCTGCGATCGTGATCCCAAAGAGCCCGAGGCAGAGCATGAGGAACAGCGAGTAGAAGTAGGGCGTCTTCTCCGCATTCTTTTCCCCGATTCGTCGTATTGAAAAGAAACTTACGAGAAACGCGACAATTGCGATCGCGACGAGAAGGAGGGCGTTGAGAGCATCGATGCGGAGATGGATTCCGATCCCGATGGGTTCCTCCCAACCGCCGACGAAGTAGTCGATCGTTCCGGTGGTGAAGACCTGGTAGGCGGCTGCGATCGCCGTCAGCAGGGTCACGAAGAGGGTCGTAGCCGTGATGGGGAAACAGACGCGATGATCCTTCCATCCCACCAGGGTGACGAGGAGGGCTCCGAAGAGAGGAGCGAGGACAAGAACTGCCGGGAGTTGATCAGACATCGGCTTTTCCTGATTTGAGTTCTTCAAGGATTTCGTCTTCCTCGAGCGAGCCGAATTCCTTGAACACCATCTGCGAAATTGCCAGCGCAACTCCGAGAGTCGCGACCCCGACCACGATCGCCGTCAGCATGAGGACGTGGGGGAGAGGGTTCTCCATCTTGTCGGGATCGGGGATCACGTAGTGGGAAGGTTTCTTGGGCTTTTTCGGCTTTTCCCCGGCCGTTTCGCTGTTCCCGTTGATTTCTTTCTTGGCGGCCTCGTAGGCTTCCAACTCGGCGTAGTAGACCTTCTTCTCTGCCTGGTATTGCTCCTCTGCTTTGTGCTCGAGAATGGGAATGGTGGAGTCTTCCTTCACCCCGAGGGAGACGTAGAAGAGAATGATCGCGGTCTGGAAAATCGACAATCCGATCAGCTTCTTGATCAGGTTGTTTTTCGCAATAAGAGCCCACAAGCCAATCATCATCAGGATCACATAGATCCAGAAGTTGAAATGAGGTTGCAGCGTATGTTCGACAAAGTGAGCCATAAAGGAAAACGATTAGAGCCCGTTGCGGAGCAGACCTCGGGTGGAAAGATTGGCGTAGATCGCGAACATGATCGCCGTGACGGTAAAGGCGACCCCGATTTCGACTCCAAGCATGCTGTGAGAGCGGGCCATTTCGGGTCCGTCGGTAAAGAGGAGAGGTTGCAAGACGCCGTAGTCGAGAAAGTTGGCGCCGAGAAGCTGGGCGACGACACCAAAGGCGGCGTAGATCAGGATGCCGACCACCGCAATGATCGTGTAGCTCTTCTCACTGAAGCGACGGAGAGCGGCATTGAGATGATCCGAGAGCGCCAGGATGATGAAGCTCGCTCCGAGAATCACACCTCCCTGGAACCCACCTCCCGGGCTGTGGTGGCCGTGGGCAATCACGTAGAGTGCGAAAAGCTGAATCACAGGGACCACGATACGACAGGTTGTCCCCACGATGATGCGGCTGTGGTCGCCGTTGGTGAAGGTGTTTTCCTCGACCCGCTTTTTTCGAGAGTCTTTCTCATCACCCACGACACGGAGGATTGCGAAGATGGCCATTCCCGCCGCAAAGATCACGACGGTTTCGAACATCGTGTCATAGCCCCGGTAGTCGGCGAGGACCGAGGTTACAAGGTTGGGCACCTTGGTGTCTCCGTAGCTCTCGGTGATAAAGTACTGGGAGACGCTTTCGCTTCCCGGGACACCGGCGCTGGCCGGGGATTTGGGATCGCCGAAGGCCGGGAAATCGGTAACCCCGTAGAGGAGAATGCTGCCGGTGATGACAACGGCGAGGGTGGCAAATACTTTCGAGAGCATCACGTCAAAGTCAGTCCGAGGATTTGCGTTTCGTGTTGAACACCGTGGCGACGAGAAGAACGGTGGAGATTCCGGCTCCCACCGAGGCCTCAGTGAAGGCGACGTCGACGGCTCCCATTTCCGCCCAGAGCAGACAGATGAGGAATCCGTAGATCCCATAGATCATCGAAGCGCTGAGCAAATCCTTCACGCTCAACGAGATGATCGCTGCGATCACCAGGAAGACGAGAATGACGATGTCAAAGGCGAGAATCACGGTGCAAGGCAGTTAAAATTTTCCACTATCGTCGTTGAGGTGGTTGGGGTGACCCTCTTGGATCGTGGGCTCCACCTTGTCCTCCCAACCCGCATCCATCAGGGCATGGGTGCTGGTGGGGCTCGTGATGAGAATGAAAACCGAGATCCCGAGGAGCTTGAGAATCACGAGAAGAATGGGCCAGCTTTCTCCGAAGCTTTCGAAATCCTTCAGTTGATAGACGCAGTAGCCCAGAATGACGAGGAGACTCGAAAGAGTGTCGCCCTTTCCGGCGGCATGGGTGCGGGTATAGAAATCAGGAAATCGCACCAACCCGACGGCGGCTCCGAGGAAGAAGACCGTGCCCGCTCCGATGAGGAGGACGCTGAGAATCGTGATGATCATGATTCGGTCCGACTGGACTCGGTCGGAAATTCTTTTTCAGGTTCCACCGCAGGCCGCTTGGTTTTGTGGAGAAAGCGGGCAGCGGCAAGCGAGCCGGTAAAATTCAGGAGGGCGTAGGCGAGGGCGAAATCGACGAACATTTCGACTCGACCGAAGATGACTCCGATGATCACGAGAAGCACCGCAGTTTTCGTCCCGATGACATTCACCGCGACGATCCGATCGAGAGCGGTGGGGCCTACCGTCAGGCGCCACATGGCCGGGAGCATGAAGATGAGGACCGCGAGTCCTACGCCGATGGAAAAATACTCGAAAGTCATGGCTCAGGCTTCGGAGGTTTTCCGGGAAGGGGATGTTTCAAAAATGTGGCGAATCCGGCGCTCCATCTCCCCATCGAGGCCCTGTGCTGAGATGTCGCTGATCGCGTGGATGTAATACATGTTGCCGATGATCTTGATCGTGACGGTTCCCGGAGTCAGGGTAATGGAGTTCGCAAGAAGGAATCGTTCGAAGTCGGTCTCGAGATTCGATTCATATCGGAGGATGTGTGGCTGGAGAGCCGAGCGGGGACTGAAGGAGAGCTTGAGGAGGTGCAGATTGGCCAGGAAAATTTGCCAGACCAGCCAGCACAGGTAGGCCAGGAGTCGTCCCATCTGCCGCAAGCGTGCGAACACCGACGCATCCCTATGCTCGAAGAGCAGGTCGGATGACATCCACGTCACCAGCCCGCAGGAAATGATGCCCAGCGTCAGGTGAAACCCATCATTGAAACCAGACAGGATGAACCACGTCACGAAAAGCATGACGAAGACGATGCCTCGGTAAAGATAGTGTTTGGGTTCGGATTCTTCCATCGCGAAAGAGCGGGTGGGGAAGTGGACTTGAGCAAGGCTCGTGCCGATTGTCAATTTCCCTATCTTGAAAATCCGTGCTTTGTTACTCTCGGTTTCGGCGAAATGAGGACAAAACGACGAAAGAATGGCGCTCTATGCGGACGGATCGGTTCCGTCTGGGGCGTTTTCGCGTCGTTTGGAGTTATCGCGAGCCTCGGAATAGCCCAGGATTCGGGGAATCCGGCTCCTTCGGCATCAGGCGCCCCAATCCAGGCACAGCCTGTTGCGCCGGAGGCAACGACTTCTGGAAGTCCCGGCGGGATGATTGCGACTCCCGTTCCCACGGGTCCCCAGGCTGTGGATCCGAGGCCCTTCAATCCGCCTCCGCCCGCGGTGATGCCGGATCCAAGTATCAAGATGGTGCCTGATGCTCCCTCGAATACTCCCGCCGGAGTGACGGTAGCTCCCCTCAAGATCGACAGCCGTAAGATCGAGGAGTTTCGACCGGAACGGGTCAAGGTCTTCCCTGATGATCCCGACAGTGCTTGGTGGGAGATCAATCCTCACTACGCTTTTGATCGGGCGCAACGGGAACAGAAGCCCCTGATGCTGCTTTTCACTGGGATTTGGAATGAACAGGCGATGGCCCTTTCCCAGGAAGTCTTTTCGACCAAGAGCTTCAACGAGTATGTGAAAGAGAATCTCGTCATCTGCTATCTCAACTATGAGCGGAATATCACCGACAATCACGACGCCCTCCGCCGCATCAAGGACAAGTTCAAAGTGAAAGGATATCCCAATGTGCTTCTCTTCAATCCCAACGGGGAAGTCGAGAAAGGGATCCGAGGGTATCGCAAGGGGCGTCCCGTCGATTACTTCAACCGGCTTCGAGGCGCCTGTCTCCCCATCCTCGAGTCGATCGAAGCCCGCAAGGCAGAGCTCGTCCGGTACGGTTTTCGGGATTGGTCCAACTACATGGGCAAGCTCCTCTTTGCCAGGTTTCTCGCCCACGACGGGACCCGGGTCCGTCTCCAGGATGCGTCGGGCCAGACCTGGATCGTCAAGCTCAATGACCTTGCTCCTGCCGATCAAAAGTTGGTGGAGTCTTTCCCCGCTGTTGATACATTGGAGTCCCCCGAGGAGGCAGCTCCCTGATCGCCCCCGACGGTCACCTGATCTCTTTTCTCCGATCGTCCAACCTTCGACTATGAGAATTCTTTCCCAGATCCTTTCTCTCTTTGCCTTTCTCGTCCTTTCCGGTGCGATTTACCTCGTTCTCATCAAGGAAGAGAGCCGATACGACATCTTCGACCTTCTCCGGGGGAGGTCGCTCACCGCGGTCATCGGCTCCTCGCCACCCGTTCTCGCCCAGGCCGGTGAACAGACGCTTCCTCGCGCGGTTCCGCTCGATCTCAACGACACCGGGATTCTCGAAGAAGTGAGCATGGCGCTTTCCGATCTGACCGATGCGGTGGTTCCCTCCGTCGTCAGTATTGATACGAAGACCAATGTCGATGTCACCCGCATCGTTCCGGCGGATCCGTTTGGATTGTTCGGGCGACGCCAGAGCCAGCGGTATCAGGCTCCCGGCCTGGGTTCTGGAGTGATCGTGACCGACCAGGGCCACATCGTGACGAATCACCATGTCGTCGCCGGTGTCGACGAGATCCGGGTGACAGCTCACGATGGCAGCGAGTATGCTGCGGAATGGGTCGGGAGTGATCCAAACGTCGATGTCGCCGTTCTCAAGATCGTGCCTCCCGAGGGGACAACGCTCCCGGAATTTCGACCGCTCGCCTTTGGAGATTCCGACCAGGTCCGGGTGGGCGAAATGGTTCTCGCTGTCGGGAACCCCTTTGGTCTGAATGAAACGGTGACGAGAGGGATCATCAGTGCGAAGCAGCGCGAGCTCAGCGATGGCTCGAATGAATATTTCCAAGTCGATGCGGTTATCAATCCCGGGAATTCGGGAGGCCCACTCGTCAATGTGCGAGGAGAGGTCATCGGGATCAATGTCGCCATTTTTGCTGGCCAGCAGGAGGTCAAGGTCTGGCAGGGGATCGGTCTTGCGATTCCGGCCAACGAAGTGAAGGAAGTCTTCGAGGCGATTGTCCTCGGTCGCCCGCTGATTCGGGGCTACCTCGGGTTGGAGTTGGAGAATATCACGCGGAACTACGCACTCGCGCTCGGGCTTTGGAGCACGAAAGGAGCCCTGATCACCAATGTGGTGAAAGGCTCACCTGCCGAGAGTGCCGGGCTCAAGCCCGGGGATGTGATTTTGAAGTTCGAGAACAAGGAAGTCCAGACGGCTGAGGAAACTCTCGGACGGATTCGATCCAAGAAAGCCGGTGAGACCGCCAAGCTTACGATCGCTCGCAAGGGAGACGTGATCGAGCTGGAGGCTGCCGTGATCTCGAAATCCGATCCCAATACCCTTCGGCTTCGTTCCGATATTTCGAGCAATGGTCAGTCCATTGCCGATGCGATCGGGATTTCCGTTTCGAACCTGACTTCGGATCAGCGGCTCGCTCTCGGGCTCAAGGAGACCACTCCTGCCATTCTCGTGAGCGAATTGAAGGCGGGTTCGCAGGCCGAGCAGCAGTTCCAGGTGGGTGACCTGATTCATCGGATCAACCAGGATCCGGTGACGGATACGGCGACCTTCTTCGATCTCCTCGGATCTCTTCCCCAGGACAAGACCACCGTCATGATCCTGAGCCGCGAGGGTCGACTCATCCGCGCTTTTCTGACCCCGTGATCAGTTTCGACAATTCGTTTCCAAAGGGCTGATTGTGCGATTCGCCCCTCTTTCTTCACGGGAGCAACAGGGGCGGGTCCGGGAGGCAACAGAGGGGAAGGAGAAGAAGTGATGAAGCGAATTTCTCTCGATCGATTCCTTGCCTGTCGGGAGGAGTTCGATCGAGCGGTGTTGGCCACTCCCGAAATCGCGACCTTCTGCAGCCAGACGCCCTGGCAGCGAGCTGCGATCGACAACCTGGCTTCCGGGGAGACTGCGGGAGAGCGACTCATCATCGAGGAAGAGGGGAACTGGCTGCTTTTTGCGGAGCGCCAGGGGACCGGAGTTTTCTATCCGTGGGAGTCTTCCTGGATGTTCGGGAGTTCGCTGATCGGGAATCCGGAAGCAACCGTCGATCTTCTCTTCCGGGTCGCCGAAGAGGGATTCCGCGGAAAGGTTGGTTTCTGCCTCGGCGGGGTGAGAAAATCGGGAGCGCACTTCGCCGCGCTGGAACGACGCAAGAGCTCCTGCCACCACTGGCAGGAGTTTCCCGGAACGGACTGCATGTTGATCGATCTTTCCCAGGGGTATGAGGCCTGGCTCGCCCGACGCTCGAAGAAATTTCGGAAGACAATGCGTCAGCTGCGAGTCCCGGACGGGAGCGAGATTGTGGACGCCTCCGATGCCCCCGTCCCCGATCTCATGCAGCGTATTCTCGCCATCCAGCAACAGACCTACAAATGGCGAGAGGGTACCGATATCTTTCTGAGCGAGGAGTATCGACTTTTCTATGCTCAACTGATGACGGATCTGCAGGAACGGAATCAGCTCCGCGTCCTCTTCGTGACCGAGAGCGATCGCGATGTCGCCTTCCAGTTGGGTGGCCTCTACGAGAAGGGTTACCGAGGACTCCAGATGAGCTACGTGGACGAAGCGAAATCGTGGGGGCTCGGCAACTGGCTCCAGTTGGAGAATCTGAAGCGCTCCGCCACGGAAGGAAGGAGCGAGTACGACCTCGGCATGCATTCGCCCTACAAGGAGCGATGGGCCGATCGGCAGGAGGATTACCTCGTTCTTTTTGTGGTTCTGTAGGGTGATCGAGACGCGATTTCTTCGATTGCCTACCTCATCGCCTCCGTCATCCGCATCGCTTCGCGATTGGGGCCGACGGCATGGACCCGGTGCAGCAGCACTCCTTTTTCCACGGCAAGCGAGGTCACCGCTGCGGTGGGCCAGTCGCGTTCTTCCGGCGCGTCGGAATCGATCAGCTTTCCGAGAAAGGATTTTCGGGAAACTCCGAGGAGAAGTGGTCGCCCCTCGATCTCGAGTTCCTCGAGATGATTCAGGAGGGCGAGATTGTGGTCGAAAGACTTGCCGAATCCGATTCCGGGATCGAATACGATCGCTTCCGGAGCGATTCCGGCGGATTGCATTGAGGCGAGTCGCTCCCGGAAAAAGTCGGCGATCTCGCGGACAACATTCTCGTAGCTGGGAGACTGCTGCATCGTGCGAGGGGTTCCCTGCATATGCATGACGACGCATCCGGCGTCATATTCCGCGGCGGCTTCGATCATCTCGGGATCCCGGAAACCGGTGACGTCATTGATGATGTGGGCGCCGGCTTCGAGGGCTATTCTTGCGACCGCAGGTTTGGAGGTGTCGACGGATACCGTTGCCAAGGGAAAGCGCTCGCGGATCTCGGCGATGACTGGAACGATTCGTCTCGTCTCCTCCTCTTCCGGCACGTCCTCGGCTCCGGGGCGAGTCGACTCGCCACCGACATCGAGAATGGCAGCCCCTTCCGAGAGCATCCGCTCGGCCTGAGCCAGCGCGGTGGCTTGCGTCTCGTATCGCCCCCCGTCCGAGAAGGAATCGGGAGTGACATTGAGAATTCCCATGATCTCTCCCTGCTTGGAGAGATCGAAGACGGTTCCACGACAGCACCACTTCATTCCAGCGCGAAGTCGTGGTTGGAAATCACGAGAGCGCAGGTTCGAGAGGCCGTGATTCCTCGGCATCGGGCGCAGAGAGATCGCGGTTGGGTTTCTGGGGAGAAAGGCCCAGTTTTTCGAGGAGCTTGAGATCGGCCTCGGACTGGGGATTTCCGGTCGTGAGCAATTTGTCTCCGTAGAAAATGGAATTCGCCCCGGCGAAGAAACAGAGGGTCTGCAATTCTTCGCTCATCTGCTTGCGACCGGCGGAGAGACGAACCTTGGCCGTCGGGATCGCGATCCTGGCGATCGCAATCATGCGGACAACTTCGAAAGAATCGACGCCCTGTTCCTCGGCGAGAGGGGTTCCCGGGATCGGGACGAGAGAATTGATGGGAACGCTCTCGGGCTGGGGATTGAAGTTGGAAAGAATCTCCAGCATCTTGAGCCGATCCTCGGTCTTTTCACCGAGCCCGAGGATGCCGCCTGAGCAGACTGACATTCCGGCATCCTGGACGTGGCGAAGGGTATTGAGCCGGTCTTCGAAAGTGTGGGTCGAGACGATGTTCTTGTAGTGCTCGGGTGAGGTGTCGATGTTGTGATTGTAGGCGGTGACCCCGGCTTCTTTCAGCTTCTCGGCCTCTGTCGGACCAAGTTCCCCGAGGGTGGTGCAGACCTCCATACCGAGTTCGCTCACGCTCTCGACGATATCGAGGACCTGGTCGAATCGCTTGGTGCCATCGCGGACGCCTTTCCACGCGGCACCCATGCAGAAACGAGTCGAGCCATTCTCCCGGGCCAGCTGCGCCCGCTCCATGATCTCTTCTTTCTCCATGAGACGCTCGGCTTCGACGCTGGTGCTGTAGCGCGCCGACTGGGCGCAGTAGGAGCAGTCTTCCGAGCAGCCTCCTGTCTTGATGCTGAGAAGGGTGCAGAGTTGAACCTCATTCTCCGGCCAGTGAGCTTCGTGGACCTTTCGAGACTTCTGGATGAGGTCAAAGAAAGGGAGATCGTAGAGGGCTTGGATTTCGTCGAACTGCATCGTCGGAGACAGGGAAAAGGGTGGTGTGGAGGGGAAAAAGGACCACGAAACGGCCGAATTTCACCTATTTCTTCACGAAATCGTTTCCGGACACCCAGCTTCGGGAGCGCCGAGCCGGGGGGCGAGAGGTCAGCTCGTCCAGCGGCCGCCGGACGAAATGTAGGGCAGGATCAGCCTCCAGGTGTCGGAGTAGTCCGTCTTTCCAATGGCCCCGATCATCTTGATCCCGGTCTGCTTGCGAAACTCCTGGCAGAAGGACTCGCCACTGTGACACCCCCAGCTCTTGCAGTAGGCTCCCCGCGCGAAAGCCTTGCGGTCGAGCCGCTTGAGGTCACTCTGGTGGAGGAAGACCTTGGAGGCGCCGAGGATCGCATTGCTGTAGTCGAAGACGAAGCAATACTTGTTGGAGTGGCCGAAGTATTCGAAACCAGACACCTTCACTTTCCGGCGGTCCTGGCCCGAGTTGATGTAGTTGATAAGCTCGTCGGTTCGGTTGAACCAGACCAGCTTGATATTGTATTTGTCCCGCACGCTCTCGATGTGGGAAATGAGGGGGTCCCCATCCTCGGTGGCCCGGGTCTCATAGCCGTCGCGATAGACAAGCCAGGTGATGTTGATCTTGCCGTCAGTTGCTTTCTGCAACTGCTGCACGCGGATGCGGGCGGTGCGGATGAAATTGCCCCACCATTGATCGTGACGGTGGGCCTCCTTGCGGTAGTTCTCCCAATAGCGTAAGGCCGGACCTCCCGAGACGATGATGTACTCGTCGTTGGGATCGAGCGCGGCTTGTGACTCGCTCGGGAGCAGGGTCGAGAAGAGGAGAAGGCCAGCGAGACTGAGAAACGTGCGCGTGATCATAGGTCGATGGGGTGACTTGCGGGGACGATACGGCAGCTCGATCCAAACGCAAGGAACGCGGCCACGCTACGAAAATCGAGATCAACCGATCCGGAAGAATCCGGTAAAACGGTCCCAGATCTGGAAGACCATCTCGCGTCTCCGCTCTTCCTCACGTCGCTGCTGTTCTTCCTGCTGGAGTGCTTCATCATGCGCGACGAGTCGCTGGTGATGGCGATTGATGCGTCCCACGAACCAGCTCCAGGTGCCTCCGGGCCGTCCATTCTCGAGGAGAAAGTGGGGGCAGTTCTTGTTGGGTGTCGAGTATCCTGCCCGTGGCCAGTGGTAGTGAGCGCGGATGTTCTCGATCGGAATCTTGTGATGATACATCAGGGAGGCGGCCAACTTCGCGGTCCGATCCATGGTCTTGAGTTGATTGTTGCCCTGGTGTTCACACATCTCGATTCCGATGGAGTAGCGATTTCCAGGTCCGTCGAAATCGGCGTGCTCTCCTCGCTCATCGGTCGGGATGTGCTGGATGACGGCGTCGTCCTGAACCGTGAAATGCCAGCAGAGATAGCCGACGACTCCTCCTCGCAGGGCGCCACGTTTGAGCGCCTTGGCGTGGGCGTAGGCGTCTCCGGTGGGATTCTGGGTGCTGTGGATCGTGATATACCGAGGCGTGAGAGGGCGCTCGATGCGACGACCGTATTTTCCCTTGGGGATCAGGTCCACCTTGAGATTGAGCTGCTTGTGCAGATCGTTGGGGTCCTCGGGAGTGTTCGCTACGGCACCCAGTTCACGCTCCCAGAGCTGTCCCTTGCTGGAGCTGGATTCGAGGGAGTTGCATCCGGTGAAGGTGAAGAATACCCCAGCGGAAAGAACGGTAAGGATCGTAGGAAGGAGCAATTTCATCTGAACTCAAAACGATGGTGAGACCAAAAAAATAGCGCCACAAAAAACTTTTCGCAAATTTATTTAATTAAATTTAAAAAGTTATCAAAATTGATAGTCAGGTTTGCTGATCAACGCTCCAGAATCTCAACTTCGTAGCCATCGGGATCGGTGACGAAGGCCATTTTGGACTTGTCCCCGGAAGGAAAGGCTTCGCGCCAGTCCTCGGGCCAGATCTCGATCCCGTCTTTCTCGAGCTGATCGCAGTAGCTCATGATGTCCTCGACCCCGACCGCGGTATGCATGAGATCTTCGGGGAACTCGACTTTGAAGTCGGGGGAGTAGCAGAGCTCGAGAAAGTGATCGTTTCCTTCCAGTTCGAGAAAGGCGAGCTGGTTGCCTGCGGGTGACTTGTCGGTGCGACGAGTCAGGGTGAATCCCAGTTTCTCGTAAAAGGAAATCGTGGCTTCGAGATCGCTGACACGGATTCGGGTGTGGAGAAATTTGATCATGCGGTAGATAAATGGATACACGGGAGATTCGCAAGTTACGGAATCAATCGAGGGGGCGGATTCGAGCTCGTCCGTCGCACGAGACCTTTTCCTTTTCCTACTCTTTTTCTTTTTCCCGGTTGGTGAGCTGGGTTTCTGGGGAGAAAAGGAAAAGGAGCAGGATAAGGAAAAAGAGGAAGGCCCCGAGAGTTCTCCCCTGTAGCGGAACGGGCCACCGTTCCGAGAGCGGGACTGCGAGAACGCCGAAGCGTGGCCGCTTCCTCTACAGGTCCTGGAACAAACCCGAGATCATGGGATTGGGTGAGGCCTTTCCCTTGGCCAGCCATTCCGTCGCTTCCGCTCCTGTGATTTTCCTGGCGCGCAGGAGATGGACCAATCGGAGGGCCGAGGGAAGATCGTCGATACCCGGTTCGGGAGGCGAGACTGTTTCGAGCGAGGCGATCCAGTCGTGAAGCACGATTTCGCCGGTCGGATCGACGGTGCGGGCTCCGATCATCGGCATGTGTCCGATTCCCGGGGTCACCGATCGGTAGTAGAGCATCGAGCGATACGGATCTCCGGGGAGGAGGAGTTTCGCCTCGGGAATCCCAAAGGTCCCTTTCTCAGGCACCGCATCAAAGAGACCGGTTGCTTCCAATTGCGCTTCGAGGTTCATCTGCAACGCGACTGAGCCTCCTCCACGGTTCCGATGACAGTGCGCGCAGTTGGCCGAGAGCCAGGTTCGCGCTCGGAGATCGATCGGAGCTGCCGGGTTGGTTGGGTCCGCGGTCGGCTGTTTCTCGACTTTCTCGGCGAAGGCTTCATCGATCAGTCCGAGTCGCTGAAAACGCTGCAGCTGCCCGTCCCGATTCAACTGTCCGGGATGAAAGGCAAGGCGGAAGTCCGAGCCTACATTGTGACAACGAGCGCAATCGGTTCGGCTGTGAAACGTCCACGGCTTTCCATCGATCTCGACGGTCTCTCCCTCGGCCTTGACCAACTCGGCATCGGTTTGTTCTTCGTTCCATCGATAGGAATAACCCTGCCATTGCTTCTGTGAGTAATGGAGGATCTGGGTTTCCAGTTTCCGTCCGTCTCGCTCCAGGGTTTTGGCGAGAACGGTATCTTCCGGGACGATCGCGAACGGGCTGCGATTGGCGGAGAGGGTCTCCTCGCCCGGGATCGCTATCCAGCGTTTCGCCTCCGCTCCGTCGTGCCACATTTCTCCCTGGATCGAAAACGCGTAGACTCCTGGGCTCGGTTCCTGACTCTCCAGCTTCGAGAAGAGACCGGTCTCGCTCAAGGTCGTGGGAAACTCGTTCGAGAGATCTTCCACCGTGTTGGGGACGAGACGGTAGAGATGCTGGTCGGTAGGCCAGTCGAGAAAGATCACCTCGCCGTTCGCAGCCTGACCGAACGACACGATCTGGAGCCGGGTGTCGGCGAGAAAGTCCTTTCCCACGACTTCGCTTCCGTCGAGCTGCAGGCCCCAGAGTTGCCCGGTGACAAAGTCTCCATAGAGATATCGCCCCTCGAGGTCGGGGAGGCGATTTCCTTCGTAGACGTAGCCACCAGTGATCGAGGCAAATTCGGTGTGAGGATGCAGTACCGCCGCAGGAGAGATCGGAGAAGGACCGGGATTCTGGTTGGCGAGAATGGGTTGCACGCCTTCGATGATGGACCACCCGAAGTTCGAACCCCGCTCGACACGGTAGAGCATTTCCCAGAGTTCCCAGCCAACATCGCCGACCCAGAGATCCCCGGTCTCGGGATGAAAGCAGAGCTTCCAGGGATTCCGCAATCCGTAGGCCCAGATCTCGGGACGGGCATCGGGGACTTCGAGAAAAGGATTGTCTTCCGGAATGGCGTAGGTCTTGCCTGACTCCCGACGGTTCACATCGATACGGAGAACGCTGGAGAGCAGGTCCGTGAGATCCTGCCCCGTCAGAAGCGGATCGGGAGGAGAGGGGACCTCGGAGTCTCCGGTCAGAATGTAGAGCATGCCGTCAGGCCCGAAACCGAGGTGCCCTCCGTTGTGTCCTCCCGAGCGAAACGTGAGGAGGATTTCCTCGGTCCCAGGATCCAGTTCGAAGCGATCGGGAAAGACGCGGAATCGCGAGATGCGGGTGCCATCGTCGAGGGGTTTTCCCGAGGTTCGGTAGAAGAGATAGACCTCGCGATTCCTTTCGAAATCGGGATGGAAAGCGAGCGAGAAAACCGAATCGAAGGGATCGTGAGAGACGGCGAAATCAGCGAACAGTTTCTTCTCGGGAGAAGTCGTTGTCAGATCATCGGGGAGGATCCAGATCTTGCCCTTTTGTTGGGTGATGAGAAGGCAATCGCGGGAGGGAAGTCGAGCGATGTCGCAGGCACGATCGAAGGTGATCTCGGGCCAGAGAACTTCGGCTCGATAGGGCTTGGGAGGAACCGGAGAGCCGGAGATCTGCGACGTCGTCCATGGGGCGCGCTCTTCCGCGATGAGACAGGAGAGGGAGAGCGCAGCAACGTAGAGAAAAGTTCGAATCATGATGATCTAGGGGAGATACGTTTGAATCAGCTTCCCGATCAACCCGTCACAGGGCAGAAATCCGACTTCGTGTCCGATATTGGTGGCGACGACCGCGGCAAAGTCTTTCTCCGGGGCCAGCCAGATCACCATGGTGAACATCATGTTCGACCCCATGTGGTGGAGCGCCTTGCCTCCGGCCCAGGGGCGGGAGAGAACGACCCATCCCATCGCGTAGTCTTCCATGACGGGCGTATGAAGTTTCTCGAAGCTTTCCGCATCCTGCAGAACCGGGCCGGTTTCCGCGTGGAGGTGCATTTGGAGCCAGGGAGCGAGGTCAGGAAGGGCGCAGTGGATCGCGCCGGCCGGAGCAATCGCTGCCGGATTGTCGGATCCTGGCCCAGGTGGAACGGGGGTTCCGTCGTTCCGATGTCCCCAGGGTTGATCGAGGGTCTCCGGATCTTCTGCGGGAGCATAGAAACCTGCGGACTTCATCTTCAGGGGCCGAAAGATCTTCTCTTCGACAAGTTCTTCCCAGCTCTGGTCTGCGGCTTCTTCCATCATGATCCCGGCCAGGGCGAAACCCGTGTTGGAGTATTCGTAGCGTTTCCCCGGGGCGAAGGCAGGGTTCTTCAGCATCGCTTGCGCGAAGGCGATTCGTTGGGTGCGAGGGTCCCCCTCCGCCTGCCATGCCGCTCTCCAGATCGGACCGGGGACGTCTTTGGGGAAGCCGCCCGTATTGGTCAGGAGCTGGTGCAGGGTCGCTGGCTCGATTTTCGGATCGGGTTTCCAGTCTGAAAGCGATTCTCCGATCGTAGTTTCCCAGGTCAAAAGGCCCTCTTCGACGAGCCGAGCGGCCAGGGTTGCGGTGAAGGCTTTCGTACAGGACCCGATATGATACTGGTCTGCGATCGTGACCTTCTCTTCACTGCCGCGTTTGCGAACACCGGCTACTCCCTGGCCTCGCAATTCCCCATCGACAATCACGACGGCAGCGAGAGAAGGAAGCGCGGGATTCTCCGCGAGGTGTTTCGCGACGAGGGTATCCAGGTTTTCGGTTTGCGCCTGAGAAAGAGCGGAACCCATGAACCAGAAGGCTCCAAGAAGGAGAGACGGATGTGAAAGGATGCCGAAGTACATTCTCGGGGATCATGAGAAAAGACCTGTCGGGGGTCAACGGAGGATTGCAGGAGATGGTTCTTCCCATTTTCGGCTCGAAGAGGCGATCGCGCTGGAGACGAAACTGTCCCAGTTGCGAGGCCGCACGCTCGGGGCCGAGAACCCGGCAAACATTTCTGCGATGATCGATCAGGCCGCGTCGCTTCACAAGTTGCGCCGGCGGGAAGAGGCGTGCCCGCTGATCGAAGAGGCAGAAGCCATGGAACGGGAGATCGGCAAATCTCCGGGAGGCTAGCGCATCGGGATTCTTGCGGTATCTTGCGTCTCAGGTCCCCCACCGAGGCCATTCTCTCATGCGCACCTTATCGCTCCTGCTGATCCTTTTCCTTTTCCCTGGCGGTTTCCTTTCCGCGGCACCGGAGATTTATTCCGATCCTCGTTCTGGAATCGAAGCGGCCAAGAATGGCAACCAGCTTATCATTTTCCTCCTCGTCGATGGTTTCTCGAAGGAAGGGAAAGCGATCGAGGAAGCGGTTCTCGACGAAATCGCCGAGTTCGAAAAGGAATATGTCGTGGTGCGGTGCGATGCCCGGTCGAGCGAGGATCAGGCGCTTTTCAAAACCCGTTTCGGAAAGGATCTTTCGAAAAGCCCCATGGCGGTGGTTTCGGATTCGGCGGGGAAGGAAATCACCGGATGCTACGGCGTCAGCCCGGTCCTCTATCGCAAGATGCTGATCCACTCGCGTATCAAGGGCGGTTTCGTGAAAGACAAGGAAGCGATCAAGCAGCTCCGCGAGAGACTGGTAGCGGATGCGGAGGAGGAGGATCTCGTGAAGGGGATCTTCGGGATCAAGATCTCCGATCTCAAGGGGGAGAAGATTCTCATGACCGCCCAGCGGACCTGGACCTACAAGAACGGAGATACGTTTCGCGCGGCCCTGCTCGAGGGGCGAGGGAAAACGGGGATTTTTGTCGAGGAGTCCGGGGCGGAGCGAGAGGTCAGCTTTGTCGACCTTTCCGACCCGGATCTCCAGTTCCTCGGAACGATCCTCACCGGTGGTAAGACCGAGTGAGGTGCTGCCGGGCAGTCACCAGGGACTGCAAGAATCGATCGCTTCTTCCATCCGCCTGGCTGCAAACAGGGCAGGAAACCCATCAGGCAGAAGCCGACGGGATATCGTCGCGAGTCTTGGCGATGGTTTCTTTTTCCTTTTCGCAAAGCCGACGGAATCCAGTTCCTCTTGCTTGCCAGAGAATCTTACCTTGAAACGAGAAATATAACTAAATCGTGATATAGTTAAATATAAGGAGTCGAACGCAATGAAAGAAACTTCCCTGGCTGTAAGAATGGTGTGTTCGTTTTCCCCGCAACCTATTGGGATGGGGATAGGTCTGATCGCTGCCATGATCCTGAGTTCGTGTGGTCAGCATCATGAGCCTTCCGAACTCGTCGATCCCCCCGAAATCGCAGTCGAAACGACGGAGGCGAAGAAAGAAGAGATTCCCGTTTTTGCCGAAGTCGTCGGGACGGTGCGGCCCCGCAAGGAAGCCCGTGTCGCATCCAAGGTGACCGGACGAGTTTTGGAAATGGTCGCGATACCGGGGAAACGAGTCGAGGAAGGAGACGTTCTGGCCCGTATCGAGGTGGGCGAGTTGAAGGCGGCGCTCGATCGGGCCGAAGCAGCTCTCGCTCAGGCCGATCGCGATCTCGCACGATACCGCTCGGTCGCAGAGAGCGGAGCGGTCGCCAAAGCGGAGATCGAGCAGGCGGAATCCCGGCAGCGAATGGCTGCCGCCACTGTTGCGGAAACCCGGATCCAGGTGGAGAACGCCACGGTCAAGGCGCCCTTCGCAGGAACGATCACTCGCAAGTTTCTCGAACCGGGAGACTTCGCTTCGCCCGACCGGGCGATTTTCGCGATGGAGGATCCCTCGCTTCTCCGGCTGGAAATCAACGTGGCCGAATCGCTTGCCAATTCTGTTCAGCTCGGGAATCCCTTCCGAATCGAGGTCGCAGGAGCCGATGCGGATCTCGAAGGGAAGGTCAGCGAAATTTCTCCCTCCGCCGACGTCGGCAGCCGGACCTTCCTGATCAAGCTGGACCTCCCGAATACAGAAGCGTTGCGCGCCGGACAATTCGGTCGTGCCTTTCTGCCCCGTGGCAACCGCACGGCCATCCTCGTTCCCGATGCGTCCGTGATCTCTCGAGGGCAGATGGACTACGTTTTCGTCGTCGCCGAAAAAATCGCCCGTCTTCGTATTGTCCGCACCGGCAAAACTCTCGAAGGGAAAACCGAGATCCTCGCGGGACTTGATGGAGGTGAAACCATCGTTCTGAACCCATCACAAGAACTGCAGGATGGCCAGCCGATTGCCGGAAACTGATTCTCACTCAACAGGGTCGAGTCGTTCACCTGACCCTGTTTCCCCTCGACCATGAGTGCTCTCTCCCCCAACCCCGCCCACGGAATGGCAGGCAAGCTGGCGTCCGCCTTCATTGATTCGAAGCTGACTCCGCTCGTGATCATCGCCTCGGTGCTGCTTGGGGTGTTTGCCGTGGCCATGCTTCCGCGAGAGGAGGAACCGCAGATCAAGGTTCCGATGATCGATGTCATGGTGGCGATGCCGGGTGCCTCTGCAAAGGAGGTCGAGGAGCGGGTCACGAATCCGATGGAGAAGCTTCTCTGGGAAATTCCGGGAGTCGAGTATGTCTATTCGATTTCGCGTCCCGGCGAGAGCCTCGTCATCGTTCGCTTCGAGGTAGGGCACGATGAGGAGAGTTCCCTCGTCCTCTTGAACCAGCAGTTGCAGTCCAACTTCGACCGGATTCCTCCCGGAGTGAGCCCACCGCTGATCAAGGCAAAATCGATCGACGATGTTCCCATTCTCGCTCTTACGCTTCACAGTGAGCGATACGACTCCATCCAGCTGCGTCGCCTTGCGGCCGAGTTGGAGGACGCCGTCAAGCAAGTGCCCGACGTCGCCGAAACGACCCTGATCGGGGGGCGGCAACGGACGATCCTGGCATCGGTGGATCCTGCGCGCCTGGCTGCCCGGAATCTCAGTCTTGCCGGGATCATTCCCGTCCTGCAACAGGCGAACCGCCAATACCATTCCGGCGAGATCGCCGCCGGAAACACGCTCGTCCACATTGAAAGCGGAGCCTTCCTCCACTCGGCGGAAGAGGCCGGGAAAGTGGTCCTCGGGGCTTTCGATGGAAAACCGATCTACCTGCGCGACGTCGCCGACCTGTCCGATGGTGCCGACGACCCCGACCACTTCGTTCTTTTCGGCGAGGGTGCAGCATCCGGCAGGGTGGGCGGAGATCAGGATGCGGTCACCCTGACGGTCGCGAAGCGGCCGAATACCAATGCGATCGGCGTCGCTGGCGAAGTGCTCGCCAAGGTCGAGGCGCTCAAGGGGCGCGTCCTCCCCTCGGACGTGGAAGTGTCCATCACCCGGCACTACGGGGAAACCGCCGCCGAGAAATCGAACGAGCTTCTCCTCCACATGGGGATCGCGATCGTCAGTGTCTCGGTCTTGATTTTACTGATGCTGGGTTTCCGCGAGTCGCTCGTCGTTGCTGTTGCGATCCCTTCGACGCTCGCCCTGACGCTGCTCGTATTTTACCTCTACGGGTTCACCCTCAACCGAATCACCCTGTTCGCCCTGATCTTCTCCATCGGCATTCTCGTCGATGATGCCATCGTCGTGGTGGAGAACATCGTTCGTCATTACCGGCTGCCGGAGAACCGGAAAAAGCCCGTCAGTGAGATCGCGATCGAGGCCGTCAGCGAAGTCGGCAATCCGACCGTCCTCGCGACCTGGGCTGTGATTGCCGCGATCCTTCCTCTCGCTTTTGTCGGCGGGCTCATGGGACCCTACATGCGACCCATTCCGATCGGGGCCGGGGCCGCGATGATCTTCTCCCTTCTCATTGCTTTCGTCGTCACCCCGTGGGCTGCCGTTCGAATCCTGAAGCGAAAAGCAGGAGGTGCCGGGGATGAGGAGGAAGATGGGCAGGAAGACCCGCATGGAGAGGAGGGCCTGATGACTCGACTCTATCGCCGCTACATGAACTGGCTTTTGAAAGGGCATGCCCATCAGTGGGGATTTCTCGCGATCATTGCTTTGCTCCTCGTCGGCAGCATGGCCCTGGTCGGGATTGGATTTGTGAAGGTGAAGATGCTGCCTTTCGACAACAAGAGCGAATTCCAGGTCATCGTCGACATGCCCGAAGGATCGACTCTCGAGCAAACCGTGCGTGCGACTCGCGAAATGGCCGCAGTCATTGCCCAAGAGCCCGAGGTGACGGATTACCAGGTGTATGCGGGAACGAGTTCTCCCTTCAATTTCAATGGCCTCGTCCGTCACTACTTTCTCCGCACCGGACCGAACGTGGCCGATATCCAGGTCAACCTGTTGCCCAAGCATGATCGCAAGGCGAACAGCCATGACATCGCGAAGCGGGTTCGTCCGAAACTGCAGTCCATCGCTGAAACCTACGGAGCGGCTCTTGCCGTGGCGGAGGTGCCTCCGGGTCCGCCTGTCCTGCAGACGCTCGTAGCGGAAGTTTATGGACATGACCGTGAACATCGCGAGGCGCTTGCCGACGAGGTGAAGCGGATCTTTGAGGAAACACCCGGCGTCGTCGATGTCGACTGGTATGGAGAGGAGAACCAGAAGCGCTTCCGGTTTCGGATCGACAAGGAAAAGGCAGCTCTCAACGGGATCACCGCAGAGACCATTTCCCAGACCCTGAAAATCGCGGTCGAAGGCATCGATGTGGATCTCGTCCACCTTCCGAGAGAGCGGGAGCCTGTCGAAGTTCGGGTCCGCCTGCCTCGCGAGCTTCGAACCGATCCCCGGCAGCTGCTTTCCCTTCGCGTTCGATCCGGCGACGCCAATTCGCTGCCGGAGCCGGGGGTGGGTGTGGAACCTCCCGCCCTGGTTCCCCTCGGCGAACTCGTCACGATCGAGGAGGACGTGATCGACAAGAGTATCTATCACAAGAACCTGTTTCCCGTCACCTATGTCACCGGAGATGTCGCTGGCGTGAAAGAAAGCCCGGTGTATGCCATCCTCGAGATGAATGAGAAACTGGCCGAGCTGGACATGACCCGTTTCGGGTCTTCCGAGCCGGAACTGAAAATTCTCAACGCAAAGATGCCGTTTCTCGATATCGAGCCCTCAATGAAGTGGGACGGAGAATGGCACATCACGATCGAAGTTTTTCGGGATCTCGGGATCGCCTTCGGTGCGGTCCTGATCCTGATCTACATCCTCATGGTGGGATGGTTCAAGTCCTTCGCCACACCCCTGATCGTGATGGCGGCAATCCCGTTTTCCCTGATTGGAGTGTTGCCCGCCCACGGTCTCATGGGGGCCTTCTTCTCGGCGACCTCCATGATCGGGTTCATGGCCGGTGGCGGGATCGTCGTCCGAAATTCGATTATTCTCGTGGATTTCATTCAGTTGCGCCTCAAGCAGGGGATGCCGATGAGGGAAGCCGTCGTCGATGCCGGCGCGGTCCGCTTCCGCCCCATGCTCCTCACGGCCATGGCGGTGGTCGTTGGAGCGAGCGTCATCCTCATGGATCCCATTTTCCAGGGACTGGCGATTGCCCTGATGGCCGGAGAAATCGCCTCGCTGTTCGTCAGCCGCATTGCGGTGCCGGTAATCTATTTCATGGTGAATCGGGAGGATTGATCGATATATCGATACCGGAACCCTTCTTGTTTGCGAAAAAACGATGATGACAGAGTCAAATTCAACGCTGGCTGGAAAGGCAGACCGGCTCCAGCTTTTCATCGCGGGGCTCGCAATCGCTGCGATCGCGATTCACCTCGTGCTGCGTTTCGGTTTGAATCACGAACCGTCGATTTCGAATCTGCCTCTCTGGGTGGCCTATCTCTTTGGAGGCGTGCCTCTCGTCTGGGGGCTGCTCGGAAACTTGTGGCGCAGGGAGTTCGGCTCCGACCTCCTTGCCGGACTCTCGATCGTGACGGCCATGCTTCTCGGGGAGTACCTCGCGGGAACGCTCGTGATCCTCATGCTCTCGGGGGGAGAGGCGCTCGAGGCATTTGCGGTGCGAAACGCATCCTCCGTGCTCAAGGCTCTCGCGAAGCGCATGCCGTCGGTCGCCCACCGCAAATCGGGAACTTCTTTCGAAGAAATTCAGCTCGATGAGATCGAGGTCGGGGACCTTCTCGAGGTTTTACCCCACGAGATCTGTCCGGTCGACGGCACGGTGACGGTCGGTCGCGGGGTCATGGATGAGTCTTTTCTCACCGGGGAGCCCTACATGATCTCGAAGACGCCGGGTTCGAATGTCATCTCCGGAGCGCTCAACGGGGAGTCTTCGATTACGATCCGCGCTGACAAGCTCGCGATCGATTCGCGCTATGCGAAGATCATGGAAGTGATGCGGGACTCCGAGGAGCGACGGCCGAAAATGCGTCGTCTCGCCGACCGCCTCGGTGCTTTCTACACCCCTGTCGCGGTCGTTCTCGCGCTCGCTGCCTGGTTCATCAGCGGCGATCCGGTCCGGTTTCTCGCCGTGTTGGTCGTCGCTACGCCGTGCCCCCTGCTCATCGCGATCCCGGTTTCCATCATCGGCTCCATTTCTCTCGCGGCAAAACGGGCCATCATCATCCGCGACCCTTCCGTCCTCGAGACCATCGATACGTGCCGAGGCGTCATTTTCGACAAGACCGGCACGCTCACCTACGGTCGTCCGACCTTGATCGAGCAGTCGGCGGCGGAGGGATTCGATGGGGATGAAGTTCTGCGGTTGATGGCAAGTGCTGAGGTCTACTCGAAGCACCCCCTGGCCGCTACGATCGTCGAGGCGGGACGCGAAGCCGTCGGGGAACTCTACGAGGTCGAGGAGATCAGTGAGAAACCCGGGCAAGGGCTCACCGCCCGGGTGAAAGGGCACGAGATCAAGGTCACGAGTCGCAAGCAGCTCGCGAAAGATCTCCCCGGGGAAGCGTCGCTCCTCCCTCCGGTCGCGGGCGGCCTCGAGTGCGTCGTGATCATGGATGGCCACTATGCCGCGACCTACCGTTTTCGCGACGAGCCGCGCGCGGAGGGGATGGAATTCATTCGCCATCTCGGAGGGAAGCACCGGATCGAGCACGCCATGATGCTCTCGGGAGACCGGCAGTCCGAGGCGGATTACCTCGCTGGGCGGGTCGGGATCGAAGATGTTCAAGCGGGAAAAAGTCCCGAGGAAAAGGTGGAGATCGTCCGTGCCGAAACCGCAAAGCGGCGGACGATCTACGTCGGCGACGGGATCAATGACGCGCCTGCCCTCATGGCGGCGACGGTGGGAATTGCCTTCGGGCAGAACAGCGACGTCACTGCAAAGTCGGCCGGAGCAGTCATCATGGACAGCTCCCTCCGCAAGATCGATGAGTTGATCCACATCAGCCGCCGCATGAGACTCATCGCGCTGCAAAGCGCGGTCGGAGGCATGGCCCTCAGTGTGGTCGGCATGCTTTTTGCCGCCTTCGGCTACCTCTCGCCGGTTGCCGGAGCAATCACCCAGGAGGTGATCGATGTTCTCGCGGTGCTCAATGCCCTCCGGGTGGCTCTGCCCCCGAAAACGCTGACGGACTACTGATCGAATTTTTCCACCTTACAGCGCGTCGATGATCAAGTTCCACGTCGCGCTGGCCCGCATCGCCGCACTCGTCATCGCATCGTCAGGCTGGTAGTAGCCCCCGATGTCGACCGGGTTGCCCTGTGCGCCGATCAGCTCGGCGACGATGGCTGCTTCCTTCTCTTGCAGTGCCGTGGCGATCGGACCAAACTCGGAAGCGAGGTCGGCATCGTCGTTCTGATTGGCGAGGGCTTCTGCCCAGTAGAGCGCGAGATAGAAATGGCTGCCGCGGTTGTCGATCCCGCCGAGACGACGAGTCGGGGACTTGTTTTCAGCGAGAAACTTGGTTGTCGCGTCGTCGAGCGTAGCGCCGAGGACCTTGGCTTTCGGATTGTCGAACGTTTCTCCGAGGTGATCGAGAGAAACGGCGAGGGCGAGGAACTCTCCGAGTGAATCCCAGCGGAGGTAGTTCTCTTTCACAAACTGCTGGACGTGCTTGGGAGCCGATCCTCCGGCACCGGTTTCAAAGAGACCTCCACCATTCATCAGGGGAACGATGGAGAGCATCTTGGCGCTGGTTCCCACCTCGAGAATGGGAAAGAGATCAGTGAGGTAGTCTCGAAGAACGTTTCCAGTGACGGAGATGGTGTCTTCGCCAGCCTTGAGGCGCTTGAGGGTGAAATGGGTCGCCTCGATCGGAGCCAGGATGTGGATTTCGAGTCCGTCGGTGTCGTGATCCTGAAGATAGAGGGTCACCTTCTCGATCAGTTGCGCATCGTGAGCGCGGGTTTCGTCGAGCCAGAAGACGGCGGGAGATCCGGTGGCGCGTGCGCGATTCACGGCCAGCTTCACCCAGTCGCGGATCGGGGCATCCTTGGTCTGGCAGGCGCGCCAGATGTCTCCTTCGGATACTTCGTGCTCCATGAGCACGTTTCCGTCGCCATCGAGGACGCGGACGACGCCGGCGGATTCGATTTCGAAAGTCTTGTCGTGTGAGCCATATTCTTCCGCCTTCTGCGCCATCAGGCCGACGTTCGGGACCGTTCCCATCGTTGCGGGATCGAAGGCTCCGTTCTCGCGGCAGAAATCGATCGTGGCCGCGTAGACTCCGGCATAACTGCTGTCGGGAATGACGCAGAGGGTATCCTGCTGCTCGCCATCCTTGTTCCACATCTGGCCCGAAGTCCGGATCATGGCCGGCATCGAGGCGTCGATGATGACATCACTGGGAACATGGAGGTTGGTGATCCCGAGATCGGAGTTCACCATCGCGAGGTCGGGTCCGCTTTCGTAGGCGGCGGCAAGGTCGGTTTCGATCGCAGATTTCTGATCGTCCGGGAGCTCGTTGATCTTGGCGACGAGGTCTCCGAGGCCATTGTTGAAATCGACCCCGAGTTGGTCGAGGGCGTCGGCGTGCTTCTCAACGAGGTCGGAAAAGTAGGCTTTCACCGCGTGGCCGAAGATGATGGGATCGGAGACCTTCATCATCGTTGCCTTCATGTGGATGGAGAAAAGAACACCGGCCTCTTTTGCGGCAGCGATCTGCTCCTTGAGAAACGAAACGAGGGAATCTTTTCTCATCACGGTGCCGTCGAAGACTTCCCCGGCAAGGAGAGGGATGGATTCCTTGAGCACCGTGGTCGTGCCGTCGGCAGCGACGTGTTCGATCCGGGCAGTGGTCGCGGAACCGATCGTCACGGATTTCTCATTGGAGCGGAAATCGTTGCCTTCCATGTGGGCGACCCGGGTCTTCGAATCCGAGGACCACGCTCCCATCGAGTGAGGATTGTTGCGGGCGTATTCCTTCACTGCTTTCGGGGCGCGGCGATCGGAGTTTCCTTCGCGGAGGACGGGGTTCACGGCGCTGCCTTTGACGCGGTCGTAGCGGGACTGGATGTCTTTTTCACGGTCATCCGCCGGCTCCTCGGGATAATCCGGAAGCGCGTAGCCTTTGCCCTGCAACTCGGCGATGGCCGCTTTGAGCTGCGGTATTGATGCGCTGATATTGGGAAGCTTGATGATGTTGGCCTCGGGAGTCTTCGCCAAATCTCCGAGCTCGGCGAGCGCATCGTGGGTTTTCTGCTCCTCGGTGAGGAAGTCCGGGAACTGGGAAAGAATCCGACCTGCCAGCGAAATGTCGCGAGTTTCCACTTCGATTCCGCTGCTCTTGGTGAAGGCCTGGATGACGGGAAGCAGAGAGTAGGTCGCGAGGGCAGGTGCTTCGTCAGTTTTCGTGTAGATGATAGAGGCCATGTCGTTGGAAAAGATTCGTTGCTGAATAAGGCGTGCGCTCGACGCAGGGTGTCGCGCGAGGGGTTGGTCTTTACCCCAGAATACCGGGAAAATCAAAGCCAAAGCGGCTGCGATCTTGATGTCCGGGTTTCTCCTTTCCTCGCAACGAGGGGACGTTTGTGCGGGATCTTCGTCGATTCGGCCTTCAGAGCCAACGAACGTCGATTGGGAGTGAGTTTGAGTGCCAGGCTGGTCCTCTTCTCATCGAGGGAAAGCTGTTCTGGTTTGTCATATACGAAATTTGTCGTCACAAAACCAGGTTCGACAGGGTATAGTCAGCCAACCACCAGGGTTGGGCCCTCACCAGGGTTGGGCCCCCATCAGGGTTGGGCCGCTCATAGCGGAATTCGCGCATCCTTCCAGTTTCCTCATGAAATACGCAGTCCTTTGCTCTCTCCTTGCCTTCGCTGTCTTGTCCTCTCGAGCCGACGAAAGCGTTCGCCAGTTGATTCTCGGGGATGGGGGGACGATCGACCTCAAAAATTCAGTTCCGGGAAAAATAGATCTCACCACCGATGCTGCGTTCCCACTGATCACCGACGACAAGGGTGGAATCGTCGCCGCAGGAGCGACTTCCGGGAAAGGTCGAGTTGTCGGGTTCACTCATGGAGGTTTCCTGAAACCGGGAGGTTTGCTTTCCCAGGAAACCGTTCGGACCCTCGTCTGGAATGCGATCCGATGGGCGGGGCGGGGATCCGAGGCCTCTGTAGGTCTGCATCCGGGGCTTGCAGGGTTGCAGGGCGCTCTCGAGGAGGCCGGCTTTGATGTGAAGGTGTTTCCACCCGAGGAAAAACGTGATCATGAATTTTCCGTCTATTGCGTGATCGGACATGAGAAACTCTCCGAGGGCGACATCGTGAAGCTCTATGAGTTCGTGCAGGATGGGGGAGGGCTTGTCATCTCGACGACACCGTGGGCATTCAAAAAACGACACGATCCCTTCTCTGAGTTTCCGGGGAACAAGCTTCTCGCGAATTCCGGGATCCAGTTTCTTCCTGATGGATATGCAGGGCGGGGAAAGCTGGTGATCGGGGAGCAGGAGCCAATGTCTCCTGCCCGGATCACGCCCATGGGTCGGAAGGCCGCCGTTGCCGTTGAAAAATTACTCATCGAGCGGACGGCACTCTCCGATGCTGAAGTCGAGAGTCTTGCGACGGATCTGCTGGAGGCGAAAGACTTTACGGGATCGGTTCTGGAGTCCTTTCTGGTGAAGTTGAAGGAATTGAACGAAGCCGTCGGCCCGATCGTTCCCACCAAGGAAAACCCCGTCGTTCCGGGCGCGGATCCCCTGGTCGACACCATCTTGGAGTTGGAGACTCACTTCAACGAAACCGCGCCTGCGGGAGTGATGTATGCCATCCCCGCCGCAGCTGACTACCCTGGTGCCATTCCCAAAGAATCAGAGCGGGTCACGCACACTTTTTCGATGGATGGGGTCTATCGAGGTTGGCTCGAGGGCAGAAATGCTGCGGGATGGGCAGCCAAGGAGATGCGTCCGACTGGAATCTATGCCCCTCCCGGAGAAGTGATCACTGTCACCTTGCCGGCCAGGTTGGGAGGGGAAGGCTTCGAGGTGGTGATCGGTTCGTACGGCGGAAAGCTCAAGAACCGCGACAAGTGGCACCGCTACACCGACTGGCAGGTCACCCGACCCGTGAGGCGTTCCAAGACTGAGATCTCGAGTGGCTTGGGAGGCTTGGTCACGATCCGAATCCCTCACAAGGCGGACTACGAGGAGATTGAGGTCACGATTGAAGGAGGGGTCCGAGCGCCTCTGTATCAGCATGGAAAAACGGATCTCAAGGAGTGGGTCAATGAAATCCGCAAGTATCCCGCGCCATGGGCGGAACTGGCGAGCGATCGAATGATCGTGGCCGTTCCCAGCGAATACATTCGGAATCTAAAGGATCCAGACAAGGTCATGGAAATCTGGAATGGATTCATCGACAAGGCGGCGGAGCTGGTGCAGGTGGATCGCGACGATTACCGGGCCGAGCGGATCGTCTTTGATCGCCAGACCGCAGCCGGATCCATGCACAGCAGCTATCCGGTGGCGGCACATTTGGGAGGAGCGGCCGAGCAGGCGGTCGATGCGGAGAAACTGAAAGAAGGCAACTGGGGGTTCTTTCACGAATACGGGCACAACCACCAGCACAATCTCTGGGCGCTTCCCAGGACCGGCGAAACGACCTGCAATCTCTGGTCGGTCTATCTCTACGAGGAGTATGTTGGCAAGGATCGGGATGAAACCCACGGCGCGATTCGCCCGCTCAACCGGAAGCAGCGAATCAATGCCTATTTCAATCAACCCACGTCCTTCGAATCGGACTGGTCGGTGTGGACCGCATTGGAGACTTACCTCATGATCCAGGAAGAGTTCGGTTGGGAGCCCTTCCAGAAGGTCTTCGATGAATACAATCGTCTCGAGCCGAGTGAACGACCGCGAGGGCAACAGGAAATCAATGACCAGTGGGTGATCCGGCTTTCGCGGGCTTGTGGGATGAACCTGCAGCCTTTCTGGGCGACTTGGAAATTACCGATGACGGAGAAGGTCGAGAGAGCGCTCCAGGATCTCCCGGTGTGGGAGGATCATCCCGTGGCACGTTGGGCACCAAAGGGGCGCGTCGGAGAGCCCGGTTTGTGATCCTGGTTGAAAACCGATCCGCTTCGGGCTTCCTGCCCATAAACCATTTGAAAGGGTCTGCATTTCTGGCAACGTCCGATAAGCACCGGGATTTCCGGGTAGACACAGATCGGCATGGCAAGAGAACGCAAGAAAGCAATTTTGGCACTCGAGGACGGTACCGTCTATGAGGGGTATGGATTTGGAGCGGCCGTGACCGAGACTGGCGAGGTTTGTTTCAATACCTCGATGACTGGTTACCAGGAGATCCTGACCGACCCTTCCTACCGTGGACAGTTCGTGACCATGACTTGTCCGTTGATTGGCAATTACGGGGTCAGCGAAGTGGATGCCGAGAGTTCCCAGATTCATGTGCGAGGGTTCGTCATCGAGGAACTCTGTGAAGTTCCCAGCAACTGGCGGAGCGAGCAATCCCTCCACCAGTATCTCGAGAGTGCGGGGGTTCCCGGGATCGAGGGAATCGATACCCGCGCCTTGACGAAGCGTCTGCGGGAAGTCGGGGCGATGCGCGCGACGCTCTGCACCGACGGGAGCCTCGATGCGGATGGGGCTGTCGCAGCGGCGCAGCAAGCGCCTCCCATGCAGGGATCCGATTTTGTGAAAGAGGTGACGACTCCTGGAAGCTATCAATGGGATCCCGAGAGCAAGTTGAGCCGGGAGTGGACCATCGTGAATCCCAGCTACCATGGGCCCGTCGAAGAGGACGGCCGCGAAGTCTACAAGCCCCTCGCCGACCCCAAGTATCGCATTGTCGCGTACGACTTCGGGATCAAGCGTAATATCCTGCGGAGCCTCCGCCAGCATGGCTTCGAAGTGGAGGTCGTGAATTCCCGCACTCCCGCCAGCGAGGTGCTCGATCGGAATCCGGATGGAGTCTTTCTCTCGAATGGTCCCGGGGATCCTGCGGCCCTCGATTACATCCACGACGAGGTGAAGCAGATCATCGACAAAAAGCCCGTTTTCGGAATCTGCCTCGGTCACCAGGTCTTGGCTCACGCCTTTGGAGGGTCGACGTTCAAACTCAAATTTGGTCACCGTGGAGGAAATCATCCCGTCAAAGACCTGCGGTCCGGAAAGATTGCGATCACTTCGCAGAATCACGGATTCGCCGCGGCCGGAGAGTCGCTGCCATCGCACATCGAGGTGACCCACATCAATCTCAACGACGATACCGTCGAGGGAATGAGGCATCGGGATTACCCGGTGTTTTCCGTCCAGTATCACCCGGAGGCTGCACCTGGCCCCAGCGATGCCTCCTACTTCTTTGAAGAATTTGCTAATCTGATTGATCAAACCCGCTAACTCGTTGTAAAACCGTCGTCACCATGGCCAGCATTACCATTCAAATCCCGGATCAAGAGGCTCTCGAGTATGATCTCGATGCCATCGAGCAGCTCACGATCGGTCGCGGACCTGACAACGATGTCGTCCTCGAGCATGTATCCATGTCTGGTTCTCATGCCCAGATCCAGAATCTGGGCGGAACTTTTCAACTGAACGATCTGGGGTCGACGAACGGGACGTTTGTGAACGGGGCGCAGATCGAAGAAGTGGTCCTGGAATCCGGGGCGCAGATCCAGTTCGGAAGTGTCGATGCCGTCTTTGTCGATGGAGAAATCCCTGCCGAAACGGGTGGCGATGCTGCTGCCGAAGATGCGGGTGCAGCGGAAGACGCCCAGGTTGGCTTTGGGGTGGAAATGGCGGAAGTTTCCAATCGTCCAGACAACTTCAAGGATCTTTCTCCCATTGAAAAAGTCGAGAAGAAGAGTGCCCTCGGTCAGATCGCGATCCTGATCGGGGTGGTCGGGATCCTCGCCGCAATTGCTTTGATTGCGATTTCCACCACTATGCAGGCCGCTTAGTCTGGCGGAGAGACGAACGACTCGATGGTTTCCGGCGAAGACTCCTTCGTCGTCTGAATCGCTTGCCCGAGCCGAAAAAGGCTCGAAGATGCAGCTTCTGTTTACGATTTATTTATCATGTCGAACACGATTGTGATTGGTGCCCAGTGGGGCGACGAAGGAAAAGGGAAGATTGTCGATCTTCTCACGGAGAAAACCGATATCGTGGTGAGAGCCCAGGGCGGAAACAACGCCGGCCACACCGTGATCAGCGAGGGCAAGGAATACATCCTGCATCTCATCCCGTCCGGTATCCTCTGGCCCGGAAAGCAGTGCGTCATCGGCAACGGAGTCGTCATGGATCCCATCTCCCTTCTCGAGGAGATCGATGGGCTCGCGGAGAAAGGAATTCAGGTTACGCTGGAGAACATGATGATCTCGACGCGGGCACACCTCGTGATGCCGTTTCATCGGGAAATGGATGCCTACCGCGAGGCGGCCAAGGGCGACGGAAAGATCGGGACGACGAAGCGTGGCATCGGTCCCACCTATGGAGACAAGATCGATCGGATCGGATTCCGCCTCCACGATCTCGTAGGAGATCCGGTGAACTTTCTCGAGCGCCTCTCCCAACGAATCGCCGATTGCAACGTGCTCTTCGACTCGGTGGGGATGGAGCATCTCGACGCGGAAGTCATCGGCAAGGACCTCCTCGCCGCTGCCGAGCGACTCGCGCCTTTCGCTGCCGATACCGTGGGATTCCTCCACGGAGCGATGAAGGAAGGAAAATCCCTTCTCTTCGAAGGAGCCCAGGGGACGTATCTCGATATCGACCAGGGGACCTACCCCTACGTGACGTCCTCCAACACCACCTCCGGAGGAGCCTGTACTGGCTCGGGAGTCCCCCCTCAGAAGATCGACCGAGTCGTCGGGGTGACCAAGGCCTACACCACTCGAGTCGGGGAAGGACCTTTCCCGACGCAGAACGACACTCTCGCCGATCGTTTCCACAAGATGGGGCGCGAATTCGGAGCCACGACCGGGCGCAAACGTCGCTGCGGGTGGCTCGACCTCGTCCTCGTTCGCTACGCGGCCATGGTCAATGGATTCACCGACCTTGCGATCACGATCCTTGATGGACTCGACGATTGCGAGGAGATTCCGATCTGTACGCATTACGAGCTGGATGGTGAGAAGCTTCTTCTGCCTCCTGCCTCGGCCAAGGATTTCGAACGTGTCGTTCCTGTCTACGAGAATCTTCCCGGATGGCAGACGGATACGACCTCGATTCAGAACTACGAGGATCTTCCCGCGAATGCCCAGGCCTATCTCGCACGAATCGAGAAAGAAACCGAGACTCGCGTCAGTATGGTAGGGGTGGGACCCTCCCGTGATCAGACGATCATCCGCTGAAGCAGAGAGAAGACAGGAAAATGGCTGCGTTCGATCCCGACAAAGAGATCCCGCGGCATATCGCCATCATCATGGATGGCAATGGCCGCTGGGCGAAGCAGCGCGACCTTCCTCGTCGCGAGGGGCATCGCGCCGGTGCCCAATCCGTCGAAACCTGTCTCGAGACCTGTGGCGAAATCGGGGTCGAGTATTTGACCCTTTACGCCTTCAGCTCCGAGAATTGGAAACGCCCCGAGGCCGAAGTCAGCGCTCTCATGGGATTGCTGGCGCATTTTCTGAAAGAGAAGACGCCGAGCCTGATGAAGAACAACATCCGACTGCAGGTGATCGGTCAGTGGGAGAAGCTACCCGAGTCGAACCAGCGGGCTCTCCGCAAGACGATGGAAAAAACGGCCAAGAACGATGGCCTGACGCTTGTTGTCGCCCTGAGTTACGGCTCTCGAGAAGAGGTCGTCGGAGCGACGCGAGCTCTCATGCAGAAGGCGATCGATGGCGAGATCAAACCCGAGGACGTCGATGCCACGATATTTTCCGAGCACCTCGATACCGCCGGCATGCCCGATCCCGATCTCCTCATCCGCACCAGTGGCGAGTATCGAATTTCGAACTTTCTCCTCTGGCAGATCAGTTATTCCGAGATCTATATCACCAAGGATTACTGGCCGGATTTTCGTCGCGAGCATCTGCTCGAAGCCGTTGGAGAATACCAGTGTCGGCAACGCCGTTTTGGGGGGATCGAGTCGGATTGAGTCACAAGACCACTCGAACCTTGGGCAATCGGCTGATCGACGGCAGGGGATTTTCCTCTTTCCCTCGTGTCCGAGGCCCTGTATTCGACGCTCAGCTTTTCCGTTTGCTGGGTGCAGTGAATCTACGGTAGTTGAATAAGAGACTTCGAGGCGCTAGCCTGTTGGCATTGCCATGCATTTTTTCAAATCCCCCCCTCGAAGCCTCTTTCTCTTTTTCACTCTCGCCATCCCTTTTTTCCTCTCGGCGGGCGACTGGCCACAGTGGCGAGGTCCTGACCGTGATGGCCTCTCCAAGGAATCCGGCTTGCTCCAGGAATGGCCAGAAGCGGGACCCAAACTGGCCTGGAAAGCAAGCGGGCTGGGCGAAGGATACTCAAGCATTGCCGTTTCGGATGGCGTGATCTATACGCTGGGAGACTTTCCCGATGGAGCCTACATCGTTGCCGTTCGTGAGAAGGATGGTAGCCCCGTTTGGAAAACCAAATTCGGCGAGGCCGGCGGTCACAAGGGGTACAAGGGGACACGCAGCACACCGACCGTCGATGGTGGCCAGGTTTTTGGAATGAACCAGCAGTCTGATGTCGCTTGTGTGGATGCGGAATCCGGTAAGCTGCTTTGGACGGTGAACCTGCAAAAAGACTTCGGAGGAAAAATGATGTCAGGCTGGAAATACAGTGAATCTCCACTCGTTGACGGCGACCGAGTCATCGTCACTCCGGGTGGAAAGCAGGGAACCCTTCTCGCACTCGATCGGAAAACCGGGGAGAAGGTCTGGCAGACTGAGGACTGGACCGATGCGGCCGGATACTCTTCGGTCGTGGTCGCGACGATCCATGGGAAGCGTCAGTATGTCCAGCTCACCGGAGAGAGTGTTGCCGGTGTCGACCCGGACTCGGGCGAGGTCATCTGGAAAGCGGCTCGAAAGGGAAAGACGGCAGTCATCACGACGCCGGTTGTCCAGGACGATATCGTTTTTGTGACCTCGGCCTACGGGGTCGGTTGCAACGCCTTCCGAATCGCGGCTGATGGGACCGCCGAAGAACTCTATGCCAACAAGTCCATCTCCAATCATCACGGAGGGGTTGTCCTGCTCGATGGCTATGTCTATGGAGGCAGTGGCGGCACCTTTCGCTGTCTGAACATCGAGACGGGCGAGGAGATGTTCAAGGAACGAAGCGCCGGAAAGGGTGCGACTCTCTACGCGGATGGCCTTTTCTACCTTCGCGCAGAGGACGGACCGATGGCATTGATCCAGGCTTCGCCGGGTGGCTACGAGGAAGTGAGCCGTTTCGAGCAGCCTCATCGGAGTGGTCAGAAAGCCTGGGCTCATCCGGTCATCGCGAACGGAAAACTCTATCTCCGCGACCAGGATATCCTGCTTTGCTACGATATCGCCAAGTGAGGCGGGGTTATCGCGGCGAGGTGCTCGAGTGACGCGCTATTTTCACGACGAGTGTTTCTGCGCGCGCACTCGCTTTCCGTTCAGCAGGGTACCTAGAAACGTGTAGCGAATTGCGAACTCATACACCAGCAGCAGAAGTCCAGTCAGAACGGCACAGGTAATTCCAAATTTCACGATCGCCGGCGCGGGAACGAGCTTCACGAAATGCTGGACCAGGAACACCAATGGGATGTGAGCGAGGTAGAGAAAATACGATGAGTCGGACAGGTAGCGGATCGCTCGATTTTCGCGGCCGCAGATTCGGCGGAACAAACCCATCCATCCGAAAATGAGAAGCCAGGCAAACAAGGCCTGGAGCACAACTGCGAGGGGGCGAACGAGCCCTTCAGGAATCGAGTTCTGTAGCCACGCCGCCTCGGGTTCCTCGATCAGTGACATGCCAAGCGGATAGCATACGAGCAGTCCCAGGGGCAATGAAACCCACCAGTAGCGGGTCGCTTTTCCCTCCTGATCGTCCGCATCGAAATACAACACCCCAAAAAAGAAATAGATGGCGTAGAGCAGCACGGTGTGAGGAAAAGGAAAAACGGTCAGGGACGTGTCCGGTCCGAAACCTCCTGGCTCGAGGATGCCGTGAAACCAATGCGCGAAAGCAGTCAGTGGCACGATCCACAATAGTACCGCGGGGAAATGGAATAGTCCTTTCGGCAGCCCCTTCCATCCGTTCGCAGAGGCAATTGATGCATAGATTAGGAACGGCACGAGCAGGATGCAGAGGAACCACAGGAACCAGAGGTGACCGAAAATGGGAGCCACTTGAAACAGCCAGAAATCCGTCACCGTGAGATAGGCATTCGTGATCGGACCGAAGCGATCATTTCGCATTTTCGTCTCTTCGAGACGGGATCGGCCGTTTTGGGAATGGGCTTCTCCTGAGGAGTTGAGCTTCTCCGCTACTTCCTCTCTGCCCACCTTGATCTTCTCTTCGTCGAAACTGAGTTTCAGCCGGTCGGCGACCCATTGTGTCGTCCCCAAGTCCGCTTTGGTGTTTTCCAGTGGCGTCGCCTGGTAGACATTTTTGGCATCCAGATCCGCACCGTTCTCGATCAGTATTCGGGCAATTTCAGGGCGCCCCATGTAGGCTGCGTGACCCAGGGGGGTGGTTTGATCACCAGATCGGACATCGATATTTGCACCCTTTTCCAACAGCCAGTTGGTCGCTTCGACGCTCCCTGCTAGGGCCGCCCAGTTCAGCGGAGGGATTCTGTTGGCGGGGTCTCCAGCGTTCCAATCGATCTTCTGATCGTCCTCGAAAATCTGGTTCAATCGTTCGACGTCATTGCTCCGGGCTGCCGACCAGATCGAGGGTTCGTCGATTTTTCCGATCGAATCCCCTCCGGTCGCCCCGATGAGTACGAAGATTCCCCACATGGCGAGCCACATCGGAACCACGAAGATAACCAGTGGGAGAAAAATGCGGCGGAACCGGTGCCTGGCCAGTACGCCGAGACCTCGTTTCCGCCACAGCATTGCGGTGAAGAATCCACTGATCACGAAGAACAACGGCATGCGGAATCCATGTACGGCGGTGAAGATTACATCGAAGAATTCGCTACGGGCCTCGTCCCTCACGGGCCAGAACGGGATCGTGATGTAGGCCAGGGCGCTATGGAGTGCGATGCCGAGTAGCATCGCCGTTGCCCGCAGGGCATCGAGGTCGTGACGGCGGGTGTCCGGTCGCGGATTTTGTTCGACTTCGTTCATCCGAATGGCGACCGAAGGTTTGCCAGAAATTCGAATGCAGGAATAGGAAAAACGAGTCGAGGTAGGCTGGACACAAGAGTATTCGGAACTGGGCCAGGGGATCCAGTTCTCGAAATTCTATTTTCGCCTCAACCTAGTTCCTCGAGATCGATCCACTTCCGTTGCTGCCAGCTTTCGATCCCGGCTTCCGCGAGTTGCACGCCTTTGGCGCCTTCCATGAGATCGTAGGGGAAGGGTTCGTCGAGGGCGACATGGCGGAGGAAGAGTTCCCACTGGATCTTGAAGGCATTGTCGTAGTCGATCGCATCGGGCACTTCCTGCCAACCTTCGTAGAAATCGATGGGTTGCTCGATGTCGGGATTCCAGACCGGTTTGGGCGTGGTGCCGAGAGACTGGACCCAGCATTTGCGGAGACCGACCGTGGCCGAGCCCTTCGTTCCATCGACGTTCATCACGAAGAGGTCATCGCGTCGCACCCGGACATCCCAGGAGCTGTTGAACTGGCAGACGATACCGTTCTCAAGTTGGAAAGTTGCATAGCAGCTGTCGTCGGCGGTGCACTCGTAGGCATTTCCGGACTCATCGATCCTCTCGGGAATGTGAGTTGCGCCAAGACAGGAGACACTCTCGATCTTTCCGAAGACATGGTCGACGAGGTAGCGCCAGTGGCAGAGCATATCGATGATGATGCCTCCGCCGTCTTCCTTGCGATAGTTCCAGCTGGGGCGTTGCGCGGGTTGATCGGCATCGTGTCCGGTGAAGACCCAGTAGCCGAACTCGCCGCGGACCGAGAGGATTTCTCCGAAGAATCCCTGGTCGATCAAGGTCTTGAGCTTGCGAATTCCGGTGAGCCAGAGCTTGTCCTGGACGACGCCATTCTTGACGCCGGCGTCTCGGCAGAGTTGGGCCAGGCGGACCGCTTCGGAGGTTTCTACGGCGGTAGGCTTCTCGCAGTAGATGGCCTTCCCCGCCTTGACCGCCATCTCCACGAAGCGCGCCCGGTGGAGCGTCGAACTGGCATCGAAGAAAATCTGGTTGCTGTCGTCGGCGAGAGCCGCATCGAGATCGGTCGTCCAGCGGTCCACTCCAAGTCGTTCGGCAAGGGAACGAAGCTTGTTTTCGTTGCGACCGGTGAGGATGGGATCGACCTCGATGACCTCGTCCGGAGAAACCTGGATCCCGACTTGCTCGCGGATCGCGAGTATGGACCGGATGAGGTGTTGGTTCGTGCCCATGCGTCCGGTGACGCCGTTCATGATGATGCCAATGCGATGTGTTTTCATGGGGAGAGTTTCAGTGCAGGAGACTAACAATGTTCCAAGTAGGCCTTCTTGATTTCGGTGAGAAAATGATCTTGATCCTGGGCCCACCAGCGATCGGAGAAGATTTCGACTTCGTTGAAGCCGGAAAAACCTGCCGCTTCGACCAAGGCCCGGATTCCGGGGATGTCGATACAGCCCTCGCCCATGAGGCCACGATCATTGAGGAAGTCGCTCGTGGGGGTCTTCCAGTCACAAACATGGAAAGCGAAGAGACGGTCTTTCTCTCCCGTGATCCGGATCTGGTCGGCGAGGTCGGGATCCCACCAGATATGGTAGACGTCGGCAGCGATGCCGACGAGAGGGTGGTCGAGGCGATCGCAGACCTCGTTTGCCGAGGCCAGCGTGTTGATCGCGCTGCGGTCATCGGCATACATGGGGTGAAGCGGCTCGATCGCGAGACGAATGCCGTGTTCTTCGGCGAGAGGGACGACCGCGGCAATGCCGTCGGCAATCTGCTTTCGGGAATCTTCGAGTGGCTGTCCGGGGACGGCACCACAAACGAGCACGATCATGGGAGCGCCAAGAGCAGCCGCTTCGCGAATTGCCGCGCGGTTGTCCTCGATCGCTGCAGCGAGTCCCGCATCGGAATCCGATGGGAAAAATCCTCCGCGACAGAGCGAGACGATTTCGAGATTCCGACTCCGCAGTTTTTCTCCGATGGATTCCGGATCTCGGCCTTCGAGCCACTGCCGCCAAACCGTGATCCCACCCACGTCAGCTGCAGCATAGCGATCCATCGCTTCTTCGATGACCCACGGTTTTGTCGTGATCGTGTGGACACAGAGCCTGGAGAAGTCGGTGAGGGGAGAGGGGCTCATGCGAGGGAGAAATGAGGGATGTCCAGTCGCCCGGCGACACGCAGAGGGCGTCGGAGAGCCTCCTGCATTCTTTGGGCTTCGTCCGCGCCTCGGCGGTCGGAGCAGGCGGGGTGAATCTCGGCCGATTCGATGAGACCCAACAATTTCAGCACATGGGCGGTGCTGTGTTTGTAGGCAGCGGCACTCTCGTTTCCGTCGAGACGAAAGACCGCGTCCTCGAGGGACTGGATCGCCTCGAAGAGCTTGTAGACCGAGGTGTCGAGGGGGCTGGACGTCCACATTTGCTTTGCGGCACAGATCAGCGGGCAGGCGGAGACTCCGGCCCCGATCAGGAGAGGGAGTCCGAGCTTGATCGCGGTCGCGATTCCGTAGTCGTCTCCGCTGTGGGGAGAAAAGTCCAGACCAAGATCCCGGCACATCGCGGCCCAGTAAAGAAAGTGGGGCTCGTCGAGCGTCGAGATCTTTCCACCGACGACTTTTTCATGCTGAGCGAGTTCGTGGAGAAGCCAGGGGCTGAACGGGGTTGCCCAGGGAACAAAAGCCGGTTCGAGAGCATGCACGATCGCTGGGACCTCGACATGCTCGAGAATGTCGAAATAGGCATCGCGTCTCTTCTCGGTGGGGAGTTCGTTGAGCAATTGCGAAGTCATCAACATGACCTCCACATGGTCGAACTGCTGTGCGATCTCGAGATGAGGTCGATACCAGTCGGCTCGGAAGGTGTCTCCTGTCGCACCCACGGCAGTGGTCCCGCAGATGATGGTGGGTTCGGGAAAGGCAGCTCGGAAGCGACGGATCACTTCCGCGTAGAGCGTTTCATCGAGTTGAAAGATGTAACCGGTATCGGCGTTGAGAACGAAGACCAGTTCGACTCCGTAGTGCTCTCCGGCCCGGAGCATCCAGCGGATACTGTTTTCAAATCCTTCCCAGTCCGGTTCGCCATTTCGAAAGGGGAGCAGAGTGGCAACACAGAGCCGGGGGCGACTGGTGTGATCGACGAGAGATTCCTCGGATGCCTGGGACCAGATGGTTTCCTGCCAAGGCGTATCGGGAAGCAGGTCTTTCGCTTGGGTGATCATGGGAAAAGGATACGGAGCCCACGGGAAAAGCGTGAGAAGAAAACCGATTGATTTCGCACAAAACCGATGTCGATTTTGTGAAGATGGAAGAATTTCAGCCCATTCTCCTCGAGGATATCGGGATCGATGTTCCGGGGTTTCGGATCCGGAGAATCGCTTTGAACCAGCACATGCCGCGAGTCGAAAAGCTGAGCGAGCACCGGCACGAGTTTCACCAGGCGCTTCTCTATCTTCGCGGTGGAGGGACGCAGCACATCTCGGAGCTCAGTCTTCCTGTGGCGCGAGGAGATTGGCTCGTGATTCCTCCGAGAGTGCCTCATCGATTCGCCAAGGAGAAGTCGGTGCGACCGGTCTGCCTCGCGATGGATTTCCTGACCGAAGAGAAAATCTTCTCCACGATTCGAAAGGAAACGATCTCGAAGGTGGAGCTGGGAAGGGTGGAGAAATGGCTCGTGCAACTCTACGCCGAGAGGGCGAAGTCAAAGCGGCCGACCCTCACCGTCTCCACCCTGATCTTGAAGATTGCCAACCTGCTCGAGGAGTCGCTGACCCATCGAGGTCAGTTCCAGCCGGGGCGAACCGAAAGACTCGTGCGCCGTGCCATGGAAGAGCTGGGACCGGGTGGGACTCCGGGAGCGATTGCACAGCGACTCGGAATGTCGCTCGATCATCTCAATCGCCTCCTGCGAGCGGAAACGGGGTTGACGGTTGGGGCGTGCATCCGAAACAAGCGACTCGAACGCGCCGGAGAACTCTTGAAAGACACCGCGCGGCCCATTTCCGAAATTGCCTCCGAAGTGGGAATCGACGATCAGAACTATTTCGGGCGCTGGTTCCGAAAGTATACCGGTCAGACTCCGACGGCCTGGAGGGAGGCGATGAGACAGGGTTGAGAGATCGCCCCAACCCTGTTGCATGCGTTGTCTTCGCCTAGAGGAGGCGATAGATCTGCTGCAGTGCCTGCAGCGTGTAGGATGTCACGAGGATGGGATCGCCCTCCATCCACCGGTTGGAACCTTCATTGATCCAGGAGCCGTCCTGCTGTTGGCGGCCCATCAACTCCAGCGCGAGTTCCTTTTTCCAGTCGATCTTGTTCCCGTCAGGCTTCTTGAGATCCTGGATCCCTGCGGTGCTGAGAGCCTTCGCCATGGTGTGGTAGTAGTAGTAGTGCCCCTCGGCTCCCATCCCGGGATTTTCCTCGAGGGTGAAGTTGCTCTGCAACCACTTGAGGACACTCTGGATGCGAGGATCTTCCAGATCCATGTCGGCATAGATGAAGGAGAGCATGCCGGCGTAGCTGATACTGCCGTAGCTCCGGAGCGCGATGGCCTTTCCGCCGTCGGCGGTCTCCAACTCGAACGTGTCAGACTTGGTGCTGCCGGGGAAGTAGACAAAGCCGCCCTTGTCCTCTTCGCGGAGCGCCAGTTTCCCATCGGACTTCTTCACGGTATCCTCGGAATTCTGGCAGCGGGAGAGAAAGGCGATCGCAGCGTCCCAGTCGAGATCGGACTCCTTGTCGACGGCGAACTCGGTATCGGCGAGGACCTGCTTGGAATGGTAGAGCGCTCCGAGGGTGAACTTGGTCGTCGACATGTTCGCGGCCTCGGAGCCGTCGCCGTAACCGATTCCACCGTCAAAGGGATGGTCGAGCTCGCCTTTGACGCCGAAGTCCTGCTGCTTGCTGACGAGATACTGGCGTGCCTTCGCGATGATGGGGAGATGCGATTCCTCGCCCGACAAGAGAAGTGCCATCATTGCGATCGCGGTGTTGTAGGTCGAGAGACCTTTGACGTAGATCCCGCCATCTGGTTGGACGCTGTTGAGCAGATACTCGTACCCTTTCTTGGCGGAGTCGGGCAAACCGGTTTCTGCGGTGAGCGAAGGATCTCCGGCAATGGAGGCAATCGCGAGACCGGAAATGGCTGGCAACTCGGCATCGCTCCAGGAACCCGTCTCCGGATCCTGCTTCGATTCGAGAAACTCGATGCCGTTCTCGATGGCACGTCCGATCTCGAGCTTGAGAGAATGATTGAGATCCGAGGTCGGCGCAATCTGGTCTTGAGCCAAGCCGGAAGTCGCAGCCAGGGCGAGGCAACCGAGGAGCGAAAGGAGAGAGGGCAGTAGGTCTGTTTTCATGTTCGAGGATTTTCTGCAGAGAGTATTGCGGTTTCGATCTTCAGTCTGTGACAGGTTTTTTTGACGCTTTCAGGATGAGCGTGCCTTTGGTTCCGATTTCGGGGATCGCATCTCCGTTGGCACCCCAGCGTTCGTCGATGTCTGCTCCATCGCGGGTCATGTTGAACATGGCGATGTGATCGAGATAGATCGCGATGATGGATCCCTCACCTTCGGCGAGAAAGTTGCCCTCCTCGATCGTCGATCCGGTATAGATCCAGTCCCCCGCGGACATGGGTTCGGCGTTCTCTCCATCGATGATGAACTCGTATCCCGGCCGGGGATCTTTTCCATCCTCCACGAAAAGGAATTCCATCGCATCGCCGCGCTCCGCTTCGGTGCCCCCTTCCTTGTCGAGGACTTCGGGAGCGAGGAGACGATTGAAGACATCGCCGTGTCCCGATTCGAACTTGAGCAACTTCAGGACGATCTGCAACTCGGAAGGGGAGATGGTAGTCGTGAAGATGGCCTCATGAACTTTTCCATTTTCGTTGACGAGGAGATACTCGATCGGCCCGCCTTCGTTCATGTTTACGACGACGGGGATTTCGATCTTTTTCTCTTTGGAGTCGAAGAGGATCTCTCCGAGTCGATAGGAATTCTCTCCGATCTTGGTGACAAGGGGGCGGGCGGGTTTCTCCGCCTTTTCATCCTGCCCGGTAGTGAGTAGCGGGAGGAGCAGGGCCGTGACGAGGAGCAGGGAGAGTCGAGAAGAAAAGAGCATGGTGCAGTATAGGCGGAATCTCCGGTTCTGGAAAGCAATGGTCGCACTCCTCCGGTGGTAGACGTAACCTCTCAGGAAGGCGTTCGAAAAAAACGGATCGTTCGAGTTCTCAACGACGGTTCATCTCGGGTCCGATCGGGACGAGGAGACGCCGCAAAGATACGAAGGATACTCATGAAAAAGCCAAAAGTCGTGATCCTTGGCGGGGGATTTGCGGGCATTGAATGCGCCAAGGTGTTCCAAAAGAAAGACGTCGAGGTTCTGCTGATCGACCGTCAGAATCATCACCTTTTTCAGCCGCTTCTCTACCAGGTCGCTTCTGCCGGCTTGGCGGCTCCCGAGATTGCACATCCGATTCGGAGCATTTTTGCCAATCAGGACAATGTCACGGTGTTGATGAAAGAAGTGACTGGGATCGACCTCGCGAGCAAGGAGGTCCAGCTCGGGGAGGAGACGGTGGATTATGACTATATCGTTCTGGCGATGGGGGTGAAGACTGGCTATTTCGGAAACGATCAGTGGGCGTCCGTTGCGCGCGGGCTCAAGACTCTCGATGATGCGACGGCGATGCGACGGGATCTCTTGCTCGCGTTCGAGACTGCGGAGTCCTGCGACGATCCCGGGGAACGGGAGCGATTGATGACCATCGGGGTCATCGGAGGCGGGCCCACGGGGGTGGAACTTGCGGGAGCCTTCGCGGAGCTGGTTCGTCATGTCCTCCAGCGGGATTTCAAGAATATCGACACCGAGAAGGCCAAGATCTATCTCATCGAGGCTGCCCCTCGCCTCCTCACGATGTACGACGAAGATCTCTCCGAATACACTCGGAAGAGCCTGGAAGAAATGGGGGTGACCGTGCTGCTTGATCAACCAGTGAAGGATCTCCAGGAAAGTCGAATCATTCTCGAAGACCAAGTGATTGAAGCCGAAAACATCGTGTGGGGCGCCGGGGTCGAAGCTCCGGCCCTGACTCGGGAACTCGGTGTCGAGACCGATCGCGGAGGAAGGATTCATGTCGAAACCGACCTCAGCATCCCCGGCCACCCGGAGGCCTTCGTTGCAGGGGATCTCGCTCACTGCATCGACCAGTCAGGAGTGCGGGTTCCCGGGCTTTGTCCCTCGGCGATGCAGATGGGCAAACACGCCGCCGCGGTCATTCTCGATGAAATCGAAGGGAAGAATTCGGAGAAATACCCGGTTCGTCGACAATTCCGCTATTTTGACAAAGGGAGCATGGCGACGATCGGGCGGAGTCGCGCCGTGGCAGAAAGTATGGGGATGAAATTCGATGGATTTCTCGCCTGGTTGATGTGGCTGTTCATTCACCTGCTCTTTCTCGTGGGGTTCCGGAATCGTCTTGCGGTGTTGATGCAGTGGTTTTATGCCTATGTCAGGTATCGGCGAGGAGCGAGGATCATCACGGGGTTTCATCGAGAGATGCCCTCGGCAGTTCGATGACGGGAGGCCGTCCTTTTGGGTTGCAGGCGGGTTCTCCGAGCGGACCGTATTGAGAATGAACAAATCCACCATCGTCGGGGCTCTCTTGATCGCGGCCGCTTTTGCCTCCGCCCAGGGGCTCCCGCCGCTGGTGCAGCAGAAATGCTCGACTTGTCATCCTGCTCCTCGTCCCACTTCTCTACCGCGTCATGCCTGGGAAGGTGCGCATGGGCTGATGGTGGAACTGATGGCAGAGCAGAAGATCCCGATCACCGCCGAGGAGAGTCGAGATATCTTGTCCTTCTATCTCGCCAACAGTCCTGAAGCTCTTCCGCAGATTCCGGACACCTGGGCAGAATCGCGACTGAAGTGGACCAAGGGGGGCATTGGAAATCCTCCCAGGGCGAGGAAGCCGGAAATCAACAATGTCCAGATCTTCGATATCGATGGAGATGGTGCCGAGGATGACATCATCTGCATGGATAACCTTATGGGAGCCGTGACTTGGATTCACCTGATTGAGGGTCGGTGGAGAGAGAAGGTCATCGCCTTCCTACCTTCTCCGGTTCGTGCCAATGCGGTGGATTTCGATAGGGACGGGGATCTTGATCTTGTCGTTTCCGTAATGGGAGACATCTACCCGAACGAGCTCCTGACAGGAGAGGTCCACCTGCTCCTGAACGATGGCACGGGGGTCTTCACTCCGCGGGTTCTCCTTGAGGGCGTTGCTCGGGTCGCCGACTGCGCCCCGGCCGATATGGACGGAGACGGGGATATCGATTTCGTGGTTGCCATGTTCGGGTGGCGGAAAACCGGGGGAATCGGGTTGTTGAGACAGCGCGAGGATGGCGAGTTCGACTTTGAGATTTTGGCGGAAATCAATGGAACCATGCGAGTGATTATCAATCAGGCCAATGGCGACGACCGCCCCGACTTCGTGGCCCTCGTGACGCAACAGCACGAATCGATCGTCCAGTTTCTGAATGAGGGAGATCAGGGCTTCTCCAATCGACTGATCTCCCAGGCGCAACATCCTGCCTTCGGGTCATCGAGCATCCATCTCGCCGACTTGGATCAGGATGGGGATGAAGACATCGTCTACACGAACGGAGACATGATGGATGAGAACCCTGAGCCGAAACCATATCATGGGGCACGCTGGCTCGAGAATGATGGCAAGGGAAGGTATGCGATCCATCCGCTGGTCGGAATGCCGGGCTGCTACGATGCGGAACCGGTGGACATGGATGGAGACGGGGATCTCGATCTGGTGGTCAGTTCGCTTTATTTCCACTGGGATCTTCATGACTTTCCGTCGCTGGGCTGGTTGGAGAATCTCGGGGGATTCCGGAATTTCGCCCCGCAGAAGATCGCCTATGCGCCTTCTCACCTGGTCAACATTGCCGTAGGAGATCTCGATCAGGATGGGAAACCGGACGTCGTTGGGGGAGGGATGCACGTCCCGGGTCCAAGTCAGCGGAGAGGGCGGGTCACCCTCTGGAGACAGGAATAGCTCTTCGGTTTGGTGAGAAAAACCAAAAACCATCTCTTGCAGCATCGTGGGAGATGGATACATTTCCCGCCCGCCGGTTGATCTGGCATGAGCATGGGCCAACTTAGCTCAGTTGGTAGAGCAGCTGATTTGTAATCAGCAGGTCGTCGGTTCGAACCCGACAGTTGGCTTCCTTATTTTCAAAAAACGCTCAGTGGCGTTTCCCTTGCCCCGAAGCGCTGGGGTGGCCGGGCGACTCCTCCCCACTTGAGCCGCGCATTCGCCGGGAGGTAGACTTCGGCCCCTGACGCCGGGAAGATGGCTCCTCCTTAGTAGATCCTCGTTGCGGCCGTGATCGAATTGATTACGAGGACTCGGGCACTATCGGGTAGACGAAAGTCGTTCGCCTGATTCTCAAAGATCAGGGCAATACTCCAGGAGCGGTCCTTTTCCAGGGAGGTGGAACCGTCAGGGTTCAGCCGCAGTTCACAGAACTCGTAGGCACGAGATCTTGTTTCGTAGTTTCGGAAGCCGATTGGAATCGCGGGATCAGACTCTCCCGGAGAAAGGATTGGTCTTTCGAGGAGGTTGGAAAATTGGGAGTCGGGATGCAGGACGATACCTTTCTCAAAAAAGCGAACTTTCCCGAGGGGAACCATGTCACCCGAGCTCGAATCGCGTTGAAGTAACTGGTAGGCTCTGAACCAGGTGCGATATCGACCGTCTCGATCCGTCCGGTATCGATAGAATCGGAAAAAGACAGCCGCGTTCGATTTCGAGGCGTATTGGGCGGCGTAGGAGAGGTCGGACTGGACCTGGGCGGCCGTGGAAGAAATCCGATAGTTGTCGAGACTGCCATTGAGAGAGAGAACGCTGAAGCCCAGGAGCACGGAGAAGACGCCGAGAACGGTGAGTAGTTCGATCAGGGTGAAGCCTCCGGAATTGCGCCGAGGCAATGCAGTTCTTGGTGTGATTTGGAAAGAGAGAGTCATCAGTCGGAATGCCACTTGCCGGCACGGATCGCGATGGAGGTTTGGAAAACGCGATTTTGGATGCCGAGACCGTTGAGATGATTCTCCACTTCCTCCAAATCCTGCTCAAGCAGTTCGGCCTTCCGAAATCGTTGACGGACGAACTCCGCCAGGGCCTCCACTGCCGCGATACCCTCCCGATCGTAGTATCGGGCGAAGGACGGTTCCTCCAGTGCGACCACGAACAGATCCACGACCGGGGGAATCTGGTGTCTCGACGTCCTGGTCAGTTCGGAGGATTCCTTTCTCCATTGGAAGAGGCGACTATCGTAGTGATACGCGGGGGCGATCGAAAATTCATTCGGACTCAGTCCCGGAACGCGAGGTCGGATTCCGAAGACGAGGATGTTTTCGGCAACCGGATAGGAGTTCAACTTTCTTCGATCGGAGTCGGCGAACCATTCGTAGATCCTCTCCTTGTCCGAGAAGTTCGGAAAAAGAGGTCTTCCTTTTTCATCCTGTTCGAACAGTGTCAGTTTCTCGGAAGGGAGACGAAACTCCATGAGGCGGAAGCGGGCTCGCTCCTTTCTCTCCGCAGGACCCTGGTTCAGGAACTCGGGGCGCATGTTGTAGTCCTCGTCTGCATCGGAGTTGAATTCTACATAGTAGCCCCAGGCATTCATTCCGTTCTCGATGCCATCGTAGATTTCCCCTCCCCCGAGAGAGCCTGCATCACTGCCCCCGAAACCGAAAGGCGCCTGGAAGAAAAGAGAATGTCCCGGTGAGAGGGGATCGGATCTGAGCAGGATTTCGGAAGGTCCCGTCACGAAGTGCAACTCGGACTGCCTCCGGTATTCGGTCGGGGCTTCAGGGTCGTCGTAGCCCCAGTAGGGATTGACGGTGGCTGCGCTGATGCGTTGACCGGCGATCTCGAATGCCGTTCTTGCTTCGCGAAATTGTCCGATTCTTTCACGGGTTCGTGCCCATGTTTCCTGGGTGGTGGCGAGGGCAGCAATGAGGAGCGACGCGACGAGAGAGAAAATCGACATCGCGATGAGCAACTCGAGAAGAGAGAGACCGCATGTTGAGCGGCGGAGAGGGTGAGCCTTGGGTTTCATTCTCCTTTCGAGGTGGAGGGAACCGATTCCATTCGGGTATAAAGGGAAGCGAAGCGGCGGACAGGGTGAAGAGCCGCAAAAGGGTCCTCGGCGCGACCTCGAGCCGAGACTTCGATCATGAGTCTCTTCAGATGATCGCTTTCGACCGAGCCCGGAAGAACAGGACTGTCGACGAGCCGGAGTCGAGCCGCATAGACCGCTTCTTCCGACTTCGAGTCCAGTCTCCTTCCCCGTTCGTCGAAGAAAAAGATCTCCCCATCCTGAATCTCGGTCCCGAGCTGGTTCCAATCGAGCATGCGATTCTCGTCAGAAAGAGTTTGCGAGATGCGGGCCATGGCGAACCGATCGAAACCTTCGGCCGCAAACTCGACCGTCGAGCCCAGGGTCCCGGCGAGGATGGTCAGAACCATCGCTGCGATGGCGAGGGACAGGGCGACCTCGATGAGAGTGAGGCCGCAACGGCTGGGCGGGTTTGGTATCGGGTCTCTCATTTGGCAAACCGTCGTTTCTGGATGATTCTGAACCGATAGTGTGGGCTAAGGGATTGTGGTTTGTCCTTCGTGGCAGGATCGGCAAAATCCGGGATCTCCGGATCATTGGGGTCGATGTATCTTTCCACGAGGCTGGAGCCGCGGAACTCGGAGGCGACGGAATCGAGTTCTCGATCCCAGACGTCGGGCTGGGTGCCGCGAGCCTTGGTCAGGGCCTGCACACGATAGTGGATCCGGTAGACGTTGGATTGCGTCGTCAACCGGGGATAGAGCTGGTTGTAGGGCATCTCCCGAGCATTGTCTCCTGTGGCTCGAAACTCGTTCCACCAATCCTGCATCGATTCGTATTCTCTGGGAGTGGCAGCTGGCGCGGGGGGATTTCGAGATTCCACTGGCTCCGGAACCAGATAGATTTCGCAGATTTCGGAAGGCGAGCGAAATACGTCTCCCGATGCAAAGCGTTTTTCAAAGCCCCTGAGAGTCCCGGTTTCCTCATCGGTGGAGACCCCATACCTCACTTCGAGCCGGTGGGCCTGATCTCTTCCTCCCTTGATGCATCCATAAGGGTGACGCGCCAGGGCAATCTCTGGGATGGCGATCACCGAGACCGATTCAAGAGCGGAAAGGATAGCGGTGCGGCGATGAATGTAGGAGAAAGGGAGGATCTCGTAGTTCATGTTCACCTTTCCTGCAGTCGAGAAAGGTTCGCTGATGGCATAGGGCTGGGTCACGGGCATCCAGAAGAGGTCGAGAAGGAGATGGTCTCTCGGGAAGGAGAATCCGATATGATCCTCTGCCTGGGGTTCACTGCCGGCATCGGTAACCCGGCCGGCTGGATTGGGGCAGAACAGGAGAGTCTCCCAGGGCCTCATGGAGTAGATTCCGGTCGGCAGCGATCCGAACTGCACCGCGGAGGCGATCTGCCGGTTGGGGGCATGGTTGTTGCCGTCCGGGTCGATGTCGAAGTTGCCTCGTCGAAAATAACCTCCGGAGTGATAGTTTCCTCCCCAGTTCCAATATTTCTTCGAGGCGTTGCTTTCGTCTGGTTTGTTGATGAATGCACCGTCCTCTGTATTTCCGAATCCCTGATCCCAGTCTCCCGGTCTGCCATCGCGACGGAGAGCTTCGGTGAGGCCCCTTGCGACGACGGGGTGGGCATCTCGGTAGAGTTTCTTCTTCTCCGGGCCACTGTATCCGCTGGTGCCCGAGAGGAGGCTCCCGCCCACTTTCCAGGACGAGGAACGGAAGTAGGGATTTCGGAGTCGGACGTTTCCATGGCGGTCTCCGTTGATCGCATCAAGACCGCTGTCGCGTCTCTCTTCGCTGCAGAAGTGCCCCCAGTATTGCCAGAAATCCCCGTTTCGCAGTCCATGGGCAAAGCGCCGCGTTTCATCATCATACTCTCCTTCTGCGCCCCCTTTTGTGAACCAACTCGCGGGCACTTCCTTGCGAGCGGCGAAGAAGCGGAGATCGCCGCCGGGCAGCGAGTCTCCTCCTTCCTTCATGGCACTGGCTGCCTCCATGGAGCGGACGGTGTCGCCCGGGCGAATGAGGAACTCGTGCCAGTGGTTCGAGCCCGATCTGCGGATGCGTTCGCGGAGGGAGGTCTCGACTTGCTCCGGATCGCGAGTTGGTTTTCCGGAGCCGTCGAAGTTGGAAAAATGGCTCCAGACGTAGGGAAGGGGAATTGTCGTCGCGGGGAAATCCATGCGGATGGTCTGGGACACGTCCGAGTCGGCGGCGGAAGAAATTTCAATCTCGATGGGGCCTCCCGAAAACTCGGCCGTTTCCACGTCGGTCGGAGCCAAGACGGGGCCGGTCGACCGCCAGGGGTATCCGCGGATGGGGTCAAAACTTTCCATGTCCCGAGTTTTTGGTCTCCGGTTGTTCGGCGGATCGTCTTCATCCATGAAAAAGAAGGGTTGGAGCAGGTTCATGTGGGCACAGGAGTGTCCCTTGCCGACTCGATTCAGGATGGGTAGTTCACCAATCGGGGAGTGGGTGACGAGCGTGGACTCCGCGGGAAGTTGGAGAGAGCGTCCCGCGACACTCCATTTTTCCATACCCTTTACGGTGATGTTGAGATAGGGGCTCCACGAGGGCAGGCCAGGCGAGGCACAAAAGAATTCCACCATCAGGAAAGCTTTGAACTCGGTGGCGCGATACAGCGGGTGGTTCCCTTGCTTGCCGGGATAGCGAATATCGAGATCGGGGTCCTCTTCATGAGCGACGGGATGGAGGACGAGGGCGGCTTCTGTAATGGTGATGCTCCTTCCAAAACCTCTGGAGTCGTCAATCTGCAGGGGGATGATTTGCCCTTCTCCGAGCGGGCCACTCTGGGCTCCGGGAGTGCGTGGTGGGGAGTAGACGTAGCCTTCCGCACTTGCCTCGGTAGGCAAGCCATAGGCCATGGTATTCAGCCCCGATCGACAGTAGTCGACGATCTGGGTGAGAATCTGGTCACGGTCATCCGGATACTTGGAGCGAAAATTCTGGCCAAACCCAGGCACGTCGCGCTCGGTCAATCCCTGGAGATAGGAGAAGAGTTCCTGGTTTCGCGGGATAGCTGCGTAGTCTTCGCTGGGGCTCTGACTGCTGCCATGGCCCGCGGTCGAATCGGAGAGATCGTGGACTCGTGAACGTTGGAAGTAATAGGGGAGGCGGGTATCCGCGGACCTCATTTCAGAACAGAATGCCTGGAGACGATCGATGGCGTTCCGGTGTTCAGGCTCTTTCTGGATCGGCCAGAGATTGATCTTTGGAGTGTCGAATAGCGTGACATCCGGTGCCCGGCTGTGAGCCGTGAGGAAGAATCGTGTCGCTTTGAGAAACTCATCGGAGATGGCCGGATGGCTTGGCTCTCGATTTCCCGAGCTGATTTTGCCCGCATCAAAGGCAAACTCGTCGATCGTGGCGAAGAGCCTGTCGGAATCGAGTTCCACCGGTGGGGTGTTTTGATCCACATTCTGGGTCCCCCCGAAGGACCCACCATTTTGGACAAAGGGAGAAAGCTGGTAGTAGGTGGCAGGATCGTCTCCAAGCCATCCTCGTAGCGCGGGGCTGAGCGAGGTCGTCGCCGGGTGGCCGGGGAATCGCTGGAATTCGTTTTGCACCGGTTGCTTGTCCGCAAAGTTGTAGGCGTCGTAGTGAGAGTTCGCCCGCGGCATGTCCCAAACGACGCCTTCCGAAGCGGTATTGATGTTGACCTTCGATGATTCGTCGTCCGTCCAGAAGGCGATCCGACCTACGATGGGATTCTCAAGAGATGGGGCACTGCCTCCTGAGAAGGTGGTCTTGGTCTCGCCGGAAGTAGTCTCATCGGGAACGGCAAAGTTTCCGTCCTCAAGGATGTAGATCCATCTCGTCGGCATCGGGACCGGCTGTCTTTCGGTCGTCCCGGGTGCTCCTTCGACCTGAAATCCCTCGACCCCGAAATCAAGCGCCGCAGGGTCGATGATGGGGAATACATATTCTGGCGAATCCAAGCCTTCTACGAGGACCGGTTCGTTCAGATCGGTAAACTGATCCGGAAGGGAGGTCCAGTTCTCCGGCGGAATCTCCGAGGTAGGATCGAAGGTCGCCCCCTCGATCATTTGAGGGGAAGAATACAGCTTGTAAATCTTCTCGAGACCGGCCCTGCCGGTGCTGGGATCGATCTGTGTCCCAAACGTACGGATCGCTCCCGGTTGTGATGCCCAGGTTCGGTTGCCCAGGTCGCTGTCGGTGGCCTCTCGAATCTGGGCGATGACGAGATTGGTCGGGTAGTCCGAGAGATTCCTCGCTGCGATGCTCTCTTCGAATGCCTTTGAGGAACGGTTTTCCGAATCGACCAGGACAATCAGCGAGAGGAGGAGAATGGTGATCAGCGCGACGATCACGAGGAGTAGAATAATCGCCGCGCCCTGCTGCTGAGGGTGTTCCTTCGATCGGCTGAAGGTTTTTGAATGCACAGGGTCGAGTATGGGAATTCTGTGCGTATCCTGCAAGTGGCATATGACAGGGGCGAGGCGACCGCCGGGTTATCCAACGTGCGTTTTTGCCGTGCGTGAATCCCGCCAGCGTTTCCATGCAAGTCGTTCGGAAAATGGTGAACCTTCCGTGATGAGAAAGGATTCGAAAGACTTGACCCAAATCGAATCCCTGATCTGTTTGGAAGAATGGAATCATCCTATATTTTCGGTCTCGCTGGAGGCGTCCTGATTGGACTCTCGAGTTTGATCGGGCTCATTGTGACGAAGAAGATCCCTGGGATCTCGGGGGTCTTTGGACGTCTCTTGATATCTGATACCGAGGATCGCTCCTGGAGGGTTGTTTTTCTCGTCGGCCTGATCGCGGGCGCAGGTCTGCTGATTTTCTTGTCCGATGCAGTGGCCGTCTATCGCATCCCGGAAGGGCGCGGTCTCTTGCTCTACGCCATTGCCGGATTGATCGTCGGTTTCGGGACACGATACGGAGGGGGCTGCACCAGTGGTCATGGAGTCTGCGGCACTGGAATGGGCGCTCGCGATTCCATGCTGGCGACGGGTGTATTCATGATCGCCGGCTTCGTTACGGTCTATCTCTTCAGAATCCTGGGAGGCTCGGTATGAAGAAAGGAGCTCTGGTCTTTCTTTCCGGGCTCCTTTTCGGAGCAGGGCTTGCTCTTTCCGGAATGACCGACCCCAAGCGGGTGACTGACTTCCTCGACCTTGCCGGGGACTGGGATCCGACACTCGCATTTGTCATGGCGGGAGCCCTCCTCGTTTTCGGCATGGGCTATTTTTTCCTGAAGCAGAAGCTCGGACTCCCCGGGAATCCGGAAGAGCCGGTCTCCCGCTCACTGATCGTGGGGTCGATTCTGTTCGGCGTTGGATGGGGACTCGGCGGTTTCTGTCCGGGACCCGCCATTGCCAACCTGGGGGCGATTCGTATGGAGGCTCTGGTTTTCGTGCCGACCATGGCGCTCGGCATGGTCATCGCACAGTGGCTGCAGCGCTCCCGCAAGGAGGGTTGAAAGTCGACCTGGCAGGCTCTCACTTCTTCTCCCGGTCCAATTGCTGGCGCAGCTGGGTCAGGTCTTCCTCGATCCGGGTCAGCAGTTCGAATGTCTCGGGGTTGGGGGAATCCGGATCGGGCAAGACCGAGAGCTCCTGCATCGTTGAGACGATGATCCCGATGAAGAGATTCAGGATCGTGAAGGTCGCGAGGATGATGAAGGGAACGAAAAATGCCCACGCATAGGGATGGGATTCCATGACGGGGCGGACAATTCCCATGGACCAACTTTCCAGGGTCATGATCTGGAACAGGCTGTAGAGACTCTTGCCGATCGTCCCGAACCAGTCGGGATGGGTTTCTCCAAAAAAACCGACAGCCATGACCGCGGCTGCGTAGAAGAAAATACTCATCACCGCGACCACGCTGCTGAGCCCGGGAATAGCATGAATAAAGGCCGCAACGACTCGTCTCAGGCTCGGGACTACCGTGAGAACTCGAAGAACCCGAAGCACGCGGAGTGTCCGCAGGACGGAGAGCGCGCCATTTCCCGGGACGAGAGCGATTCCAACGACGATGAAATCAAACACGTTCCAGCCGCTTCGGAAGAAGGTCCCACGGTAGGCGATGAGTTTCAGCACAATCTCGATCGTGAAGAGAACCAGACATCCCACATCGATGGCATGCCAGAGCGGATCAAGTGATTCGCCGAGGCTCGGGTCGATGTAGAGTCCAAGAACGACCGCGTTGACGAGGATCGCGATCAGGACAACCCGTTGGACCGGTTTCGACTCGACCCACTCGGCCAGTCGAAGACGCCACGGCGCTATGTCCCTTCCTTTTCGAAGGAGGTGAAGATCATCTGAACTCATCTGAGAGTCAGTTGTCGGTACGGGTCACCACTTCGAGGAGTTCGCCGACGGTGTGCTGTTTGACGAGAGGGTGGCGGAGCCGATACTCGAGATTGATCCGGTAGTGATTCCGTCTGCCGATCTTCTCGATCGCGATGACCTTTTCATCGGCAAGTTCCTTGATGATCTTCTGCACGATTCGAAGAGTCAGACCCACGCGGAAGGAGATCTCGGAGAGCCGCATCTCGGGATCGAGATAGAGGCAGACGAGAACGTGGGTGTGATTGCTCATGAAGCCCCACTTCGGTCGTTCGGTGAGGAGGCGCTCGATGCTGGGCAGTTGATTTTTGTCGGACTCTTCTAGACTGTTGCTCATCGCGGGGAGGGGTTCGGGTTGAAAGCTATGAGAAAAAAGACATGCTTCTCTGGGATAGTAAATCGCGGGAACAAGAAAAAGCAATAAATAAAAACATGCTACAAAATTCGTGCTTTACAACGTTTGATTTGTAGCGGAAGGATTTCGCGACGTAACCTTCTCCGATGTTATACGAAAGTTTCCAGCCCTGGTGGATTCTCGTCGCCTTCTTCGCGACGGCGCTTCTTGCCCCGTTTTTGAGCGGTGCTCGGGGGAGGGTTCCCGCGGCGGTCTGGGCGCTGATTCCAGCGGTTGGTTTCATCTATTTTCTTGCCGGTTCTGCTCCGATCTGGAAGGGGGAAGTCTGGCGTGCGAGCTTGCCCTGGGCTCCGGGGATCGGGTTGAACTGGGGGATGTCTGGATCTCTCCGGTGGGATTGCTGCTGGCCGTCCTCGTGACCGGGATCGGCACACTCGTCGTCGTCTATGCGGCTGCCTACCTGAAGGGAAGTGATCGTATCGGGCGATTCATGGGATTTCTCTTTCTCTTTGCTGGGGCGATGCTCGGTCTTGCGGTTTCGGAGAATCTCCTCGTTCTTTTTATCTTCTGGGAGCTGACTTCCATTTCGAGCTATCTCCTCATCGGACATTTTCATGAAAAGCTGGAGTCGAGAAAGTCTGCCCTGGATGCTCTTCTGATCACTGCCGGGGGCGGCGTCGCGTTCCTCGCCGGAGTTCTCATGCTCGGAGAAGTGGGGGGCACCTACCAACTCGGAGCCCTGATCGAGGCTCGGGAGTTGGTCCAGGAGCATGCGCTTTATCCGGCCATCTTTCTCTGTGTCCTCATCGGTGCCATCACCAAGTCGGCGCAGTTTCCTTTTCATTTCTGGCTTCCTGGAGCGATGGCGGCTCCGGCGCCTGTGAGCGCCTACCTCCACTCGGCGACGATGGTCAAGGCGGGGGTCTTTCTCATCGCGATTGTTCACCCCTTGCTGGGGGCAACACCTCTCTGGCACTTCACCCTGATGGGATTTGGAGCCATCACCATGACCTGGGCCGCTCTCGTTGCGATGGTGCAGACGGATTTGAAGCGATTGCTCGCGTTCTCTACGGTAAGTGCTCTTGGCACGCTGATGATGTTGCTCGGGATGGAGAACACTCTCGCGATCAAGGCCGCGATGTTGTTTCTCATCGTGCATGCCTTTTACAAGGGGGCGCTCTTCATGGTGGCCGGTGCGATCGAGAAGGCGACCGGCACACGGGAGATCGCCCAGTTGCGAGGTCTTCTCCGGACCTTTCCTCTTCTCGGGATCGGAGCCGTTGCGGCAGCACTCTCGATGTCAGGTCTCCCACCTTTCGTCGGCTTCATCGCCAAGGAGTTGCTCTACGAGGTGAAGTTGGAGGAGCCTCCTATTGGGATGATTCTTCTCGTCTGTGGCCTCGTCGCGAATGCTGCGAATGTGGTGGTCGCTCTCAAGGTTGGGCTTCTGCCTTTCCTCGGGACCAGGGGGAATGAAGAGTTCAAGAACCTGAAGCCCCGTGGGATTGGATTCTGGATCGGACCACTCCTGCTCGGTGTCGGAAGTCTCGTTTTCGGTCTCTTCCCGGGACTGATTCTCGGGAAACCGGTCGAGGCGATGGTGCAGCAGGTCGCGGCTCTCGACTTCGAGGTAAAGCTCAAACTCTGGCATGGATTCAATCTCGTGCTTCTCCTCAGTCTCATTACCGTCATCTCAGGACTCGTCCTGTTTTTCTTTCGAGATGCACTGTGGCGGTTCGGGGAGTTTCTCCGGCGTCGTCTCGGTTGGAGCGGAGTGGCGGTCTTTCGGGCCGGACTGGCCGGATTTCTTCGCGGAGCAGGTGCGATCACCCGTGGGATCCAGTCCGGAAATATCACGGTCTACCTGACCATCATCTTTCTCGTTGCGATGGCCACCCTGGGAGGTGCCTGGTGGTTGAGTGGCTACTCTCCCAGCTTCCCAACGAGAGGGGAGTTTCGATTCGAGGTTCTTCTCCTCGGTCTCCTTCTCATCGGATTGGGAGTTCTTACGGTTCGAGCGACCCGTCGCATGACCTCCATTTTCCTTCTTGGGTGTGTCGGTTTTGGAGTCGCGGCCCTCTTTGCTCTCTACGGAGCACCCGACCTCGCGATCACCCAGATCCTCGTTGAAACCCTGACTCTTCTGCTTTTTGCTCTCGCGATCTACGGGCTTCCCGGGATGAAGGAGAAGGTCGCGCCGAATCCTCGAAGCTGGGGAGCGCTTTTCGTCGCCATCTGCGTCGGCACTGGTTTCACCCTCCTGACGCTCAAGGCTTTTGACGTTCAGCTCGCCGATGCGGTGGCTCTCGATCTCGCCGCGATCAGTCTTCCCGAGGCTTATGGAAAGAATGTGGTCAATGTCATCCTTGTCGATTTTCGGGCGCTTGACACCATGGGAGAGATCACGGTGCTCGTAATCGCTGCCCTGGGTGTATTTGCGATGCTGGGGGACAAGGGTATCAGGGGGGGGGGCAGTTCGATGGAAAGGTCTCCGGTCCTCGGTGCCTCGGCTCGCTACACGGCGCCTCTCATGATCGTGTTTTCCGTATATCTGCTTTTGAGAGGACACAACGAGCCCGGAGGTGGGTTCATTGGCGGGCTTGTTGCCGCCATGGGCGCCGTGCTGGTACACCTTGCGCATCCTTCGAAACCGCTTCGCTTGTTTCGGTTGGGACCAGGAGCCCTCATGGTCGTTGGTCTTGCCTTTGCGGTTTTGTCAGGTATTCCGGCCTGGTTTTTTGGTGAACCCTACCTGACCGCCTTGTGGGGTGGTTCCTTGACTTTGCCTGCAGTGGGCAAGGTGATGCTGGGAACTCCCCTGATCTTCGATATTGGCGTCTACCTCGTCGTCGCCGGAGTGGTGATGATGCTCTATCAGACCATGGAAAGATGGCAGGTCGCCTATCGTATGAATCCTAACTCCACAACTTCTTCCTGATGGAATTGATCATTGCAATCATGATCGGATGCCTGGCCGCTTGTGGCACGAGGATGCTTCTGCAGCGGAGTCTCTTCCGTGTTCTCATCGGTCTTGCTCTCCTTGCCCAGGCGGCCAATGTGCTCGTGTTCACGGCAGCAGGGCTTGGCCGGGGGGATACGGCCGTGATTGCCAAGACTGCCAAAGAGCTTCCCGAGGGACACCCCGACCCCCTTGCCCAGGCTCTCGTCCTCACCGCCATTGTGATTAGCTTTGGGGTGCTTGCCTTCTGCCTGGTCCTTTTGAAACGAACTCATCGACGCACGGCAGATGCCGATGTGGATGCCCTTGCCCGTGTAGAATCCTGATGGAGCCCATTGCCATAGCCCTTCCTGTGGTCCTGCCACTCCTGCTTTCGCTGGTGGCCTGGCTGCTCCGTGATCGGCCGGCGGTTTCACGAGTCTTTCTGCCTGCAGGTCTGGCCGCACTTCTCGGATCTGCACTCTGGTTGTTTTCCATCATCCATGCGTCGGATGTCCCAATACGGGTCGACTTCGGCAGTTGGGAAAAGCCGCTCGGGATCTCATTCCAGGTGGATCTGTTTGCGGCCATCATGGTGGTGGTCGCCGGAATCATCGGTTTCGCCGGTGCACTCTTCGCCATGGGGGAAATCGGAAGAGTGATCTGGAGGAAAGGCTATGGGACTTTCTTCTTCCTCCTTCTCGCCGGAATCAATGGGGCCTTCCTGACAAACGATCTCTTCAATCTCTTTGTCTGGTTCGAGGTCATGCTGATGTCTTCCTTTGCCATGCTTGTCCTCGGGCGAGGAAAGTATGTCTTCGAGGGGGCGACCAAGTATGTCGTGATCAACATGGTCTCTTCGTTCTTTTTCCTCAGTGGTCTGGGAGTGATCTATGGTAAGACGGGGCAGTTGAACCTCGACGAAGTGGCGATGCGATTGGCTTCCAGTGGTTCGGATCCGGTCATTCTGAGTTCGGCGGCTCTGCTTTTGATTGCCTTCGGAATCAAGGCGGGTGTCTTCCCTCTCTATTTTTGGCTTCCGCCGGCGTACCCCAACACCGGCTTTGCGACAGCGGCGGTGTTCGGTGGCCTCCTCACCAAGGTCGGGGTGTATGCTCTGTTCCGGGTCTTCGGAGGAGCGTTTGGATTCCTCTCGGAAATCATTGGCCCGCTCTTTCTCGTCGTCGGTGCCGCGACTATGGTTGCCGGTGTCCTTGGGGCGGCCAGTCAGTTCCACACCCGGCGAATCCTGTCCTTCCACATCGTGAGCCAGATTGGCTATATCGTCCTCGGGTTGGGGCTCTTTACGCAGGGTGCCTTTGCGGCAGCGATTTTCTATATCGTTCATCACATCCTCGTGAAGACGAATCTCTTCCTGGCAGCAGGAGCGATTGCCTCGACCGGGCGGAGTGAGCGCCTCGAGAAGCTGGGAGGATTGCTCAAAGGTGCCCCACTGCTCGCGGTTCTCTTCCTGATTCCGGCTTTGTCTCTCGGAGGAATCCCTCCTCTCTCGGGATTCTTCGCCAAGTTCCTGTTGCTGCGCGAGGCTCTCCGGGAAGAAGCCTACGTCTACGTCGTGATCGCTTTGCTGGTTGGCGTCGTGACGCTCTTTTCCATGACCAAGATCTGGGGAGAGGCGTTCTGGAAGGAAAGTCCTCGCCCCGGAGGGATTGAGAAATTTCGGAAGGTGCAACTGGTTCCGATGGCCATGTTAGGGAGTCTCACCATCCTCATCGGTATCTTTGTGGACCCCCTGTTTCGACTCTCGGAACGAGCTGCGGATCAGCTCATCCAATCCAATCCCGCTCTCGTGCAAAGTGTTTCGCCTCCCCCTGAGTCATGAGTTTCTTTCGAAGATTTTTTGCAGCGCTCCTTCTTTTCGTGAAATACACGGGAGACTTCTGGAAGGCGAATATCACCATCGCCCGCCAGGTTCTTTCTCCCAAGCTCGAGATCGAACCGGAGTCGATCACCCTGGATACCAAGGTAGAAAAACCTTCCGAAATCCTGACCCTGGCAAATTTGATAACCTTCACTCCGGGCACCCTGGTGCTCGATGTCGAGCCGGGTGACCACGTGGTCGTTCATGTGCTGGACAAAGCTGATGAAGCTCGTGAATCCATTCCGAGAGACTTGGAGCAACCCATCCTGAAAGTTACGAGAGGTCATGATTGAGATCGCTTTCTATTTCTTTGTCGCCTGTCTCTTCGCGTCCATTGTTTGTGGCCTCGTTCGAATCTGGCGGGGACCCACCGTGGCTGATCGTCTCAACGCGGCGGATGTCGTTGCACTCTGTTGTGTAGGCCTCGCCGTGGGGCAGGGTTGGCATCTCAAGGACGCCATCTGGCTGGACGTCGCCATGATCGCCGGTCTCGTTCTCTTTGTTGGGACCACGGCAGTCTCACTTTTTCTCGATCCTGAACACCTTGCCAGCGATGATGATTCTTGAAGTTCTCAGTGCCACCCTGCTCGTCGGCGGCGGTTTTTTCGCTCTCATCGCAGGGCTCGGCCTGCTTCGATTCCCGGACCTGTTGAGTCGCATGCATGCGGCGACCAAAGCATCAGGAGCCGCCTTTGCCTTGATTCTCGCGGCCATGGTGCTCCGTCTTCCTGGGTGGGAAATTGGAATCAAGGCCGCGGTGGCGCTCTTCCTCGCCTTTCTCACCTTGCCTGTAGCCGCACACCTCCTCGGGGGCACGGCGGCGCGGAGAAATCAGAGACCGAAAGAGTAGAACGCCCGGAGAGCGGATGAGAAAGACGCACGGGTCGGGCGGGTATCGGCGTCGAAAACCTGCCCAGTTTTCAGCTCTTTCACGCGGCCCGAAGCTGAAGCAAGGATCGAATCGATCGCTGGGGGAGAAGTCCGACGAGGCGTTTCTCCTGGATCACGGGCACGACTTCTCGATGCCCCTGCTGCATCTTTCGAAAGACGGATAGGAGCTCGTCTCCGGGAGTCACGTAAGGGAGATCTCCATCGACCAACTGGCTCAGGAGAAGATGTCCGCGACCTGTGGCGCGGGCTTGGATGAGCTCATGGAGAGATGTCAGCCCGAGCAACTGGCCGTTGAACATTACAGGTACCGTGTTCTGTCCGCTGCGGAGGGCCAGTGCAATGCCATCGTTGACCGTATCCGAGTGGCTTGCTGTTTCGAAACTGTGTCGCATCGCGTCGGAGACCCTGGTGCCGGAGAGGGCTTCGTCCATTTCGACCGATTTCCGCTCGGCAGCGGCAGCGAGAAAAACGAAGACCGAGATGAGGACCAGGAAAGGGGAGGTGAACAAACCGATTCCTGCCATCGCAATGGCGCAGACCTGACCCGTCGTCGAGGCAATCTGGGTTGCTTTCCACCGGTTCGTCACAGGCGTCAGGAGAGACCGGAAAATGCGACCACCGTCCATCGGAAAGGCGGGGATGAGATTGAAGAGGACCAGCATGACATTGGCCGCGAACACCATGAAGAGAAATCCACCCGCCGAGGCAAACGGATCACCGAGGACGGCTGGAACGTTCACGGTCAGAATGACGAAGGGAAGGAGCAGGGCGGCGATCACTGCATTGACCGCGGGTCCGGCCACGGTGATCCACAACTCTTGCTTCCAATCGCGTGGAGAACTCTCGAGCGCGGCGATCCCGCCGAGGGGAGATAGAGTGATGCTTCGCGTTCGAATTCCGAAGCGAAGTGCGGTGAGGCTGTGGCCCAGCTCGTGAAGGATGACGCAGCCAAAGACGACGAGGACGAAGGCAACACCGAGAACCATGGTCATGGCACTGCCGGTTGCCAGGTAGTTTGCGAAGGCTGCCCAAAGCAGCAACAGGCTGAAGGACCAATGGATGCGGATCGGGATTCCGGAAACAGATCCGAGCTGGAGAGACGGACCCAGGAATCCACGACGAGACGGGCTGGAGGATGCAGCAGGAGGAGAAGAAGAAGGGTAACTCATAGGAGGAGAGAGAATTCGTGTTTATAGATTTAGATTCGTTTCCCCCTCGTTTCGTTCGACAAAAACGGTCGATTCTCGGACTGACGTACCGAAAATCGACCGCTTGTTGGGGAGGGAGATGGAGAAGGAGGGAAACTCAGGCAACCAGCGCAGTCTCAGGGTTGACCTCATTGAATGGGGGGCGGAGGTCTCGATTCCTGAGATATTCCACAAGATCGTCCAGCGTGTCAGCGAGCACGGAAAGAGAGTTTTCAAGCGTCTCGTCATGAAACGTAACCCTTGCCCTCAGAGCCGCCACGCGGAGCCATCCGTTTTCGCTCGCGAACGAATCAGAAACCGCCTCCGTATCGATGGGAGAAAATGGGGTGGCGTAGAGGATTCTCGCCTCCACGAATGCATCCAGAAAAGTCAGTCCCGTGAGACATTCTTCAAAGAAGGGAACTGCCTCGGGATGGTCCCAGCTCTCTTCCGCAAATCGATCGAGACTCTCAGCTAGAGCACTCATTGCCCCGGCGACAAGTCCAAGGTGCTCGCTGAGGCCAAAGGGGGATTCGGTATTTTTCATGTTAATCTATTGCACGCTATATTTAGCATGCTTTGATTAACATGGAGGCAATTCGTTCAAAAGTTTTTGGCTTTTCTCACGAATTGCCTGGCAGCTATTTCACCAATCCCGTCTCCAGGACAAACCAGTCGACTGGCAGATCGGCGAGAGGCTCTCGCATTTTGTCCAGTTCTGCGGCAGCACCGTGAACTTCGAGACGAATAAGATCGGAGATCTCCAGCGCTGCTTTGAGCAGGTCATCGACATTCGCGAGATGGGCGAGAGCTCCTTCTCCACCGACGTAGGCTTCGCGGCAAAAGACGACACCGTCGCAGACGGTAAAGTCGTAGAAGAGAACTTTCTCCTCGCTGGAGGTGCGTTCGACAAAGGCTTCCATCCCGGCAATGAACTCGTCGAGCTTGCCGTCGTGAGGTTTGAAGTAGGGATGGATGGATACGGTCGTTTCGGGATTCATGGCTTGACGATGACCCGCTCGAAGCGATCCATCAAGACCGCAAAGTCGCTAGTACGCGAGTAGCCTTTCCCGTGATTTTTACTCTTGGGTTCCACTTGCTCCATACAAATGCTCGCCCTGCCGTGACGCCTTGAGTGCCTCTACGGTATCGACCTTGGCTCCAGGGTCGGCTTCGGCTGTCATCCAGTCGTCGAGAGCTTTCGCGAGTCGGGACTTCACCTCGGCATAGCCGTCATCGCCAGCCAGGTTCTCCTGCTCGTAGGGGTCTTCCAGAGTGTGATACAGCTGGACCGGAGGACGGCTCATGTAGCGCTTGATCTTCTGATAGCTGTTCGGTTTCTTCATCGGATCGTCGCCCATCCAGGTCGCCCAGTAGGGGTTGTTCAATCGTCCCCCGCCCATGAGATGTTTTTCGATGTAGAGTTCCTTGGGCAGAAGATTGCGGATGTAGCGAAACGTTCCATCGGTGATCGATCGGATCGGATAGCGGGGGCCTTCAGGAAGATTGTTGTGCAGGCCGTAGGCGAACTCGCGATGCTTGTCCGTTTCTCCACTCAAAACCGCCGCGAAGCTGGTTCCATCCACCTGGGATTCGGGATCTCCACCGGCCAGGTCGACGAGGGTGGGGGCTACGTCGGCATATTGGATCAGCGCATCGGTTCGGGTGCCTTCTGAAATCTTCCCAGGCCAGGCTGCGATGAAGGCGGTGTGGAGTCCCGTGTTCCAGTTGGTCCACTTGCAACCGGGAAACTGGGAGCCCTGCTCCGAGGTGAAGAGGACGAGCGTGTCGTCTTCCTTGCCCGTTTGCTTCAAGGTTTCGAGGATGTCTCCCACTTGAGAATCCATGTAGGTGATTTCCGCGAGGTAGTTGGCAAAGTGCTCCCGGGTCGAGGGCGTATCGGCCAGGTTGGGAGGGAGTTTCAGCGATGGTTTTGGATACTCCGAAGCATCTCCCATGACCCAGGGGACATGGGGTTCGACGAGCCCGATGACGAGGCAGAACGGCTCCTCGCCTTTCATGTAATCGGCGATCGCGGTGAGATCGTGCTTCTGGGTCGGATTGCGAACACAGTTGGGGTCAAATCCATCGACCGGGTCGAAGGGGAAGGCGGCAGCGGGTTTCACATGCACTTTTCCGGAGATACCAACCCGATAGCCGAGGGGGCGCAGGTAGTGGGGGAGGCTTCGAGTCTCGGGGCGGCTGGCTGAGTGATTCCAGGCACAGCCATTGCTCATGGGGTATTGGCCGGAGTAAAGCTCGGCCCGGCAGGGCTGGCACATCGCCGTGGCGAGATAGGCTTGGTTGAAGGTCAGGCCACGGCTCGCGAGTTCATCGAGATGGGGAGTTTTTGCATTTTTTCCGCCATAGAGAGGGAGATCGTTGTAGGTGCAGTCGTCCCCGATGATGATGAGGAAGTTGGGGCCTGCAAGGGCAGCGGAGGAGAAAAGAATCAGAGGAGCAAAGAAATAGAGCAGGGCTTTCATGAGATCTTAGAATCTCACTTGCGACGTCGTGGCCGTGAGATTCGGAAGGAGTTTCGGCAAGAGTAGATCGAGTTGCTCCTGAGGTCCCGTCGTTTCGATATGAATACCGGACGTTTCGATGGAAAGATCAGGCGCGTTTTCAAGGAGGCTGGCGACTCGCCGTGCCACGGCGGGTCCGGTATCGATCAATTCGGTCGTCTCAGGGACACGACTGCGAATTGTCGATCGCAGGAAGGGGTAGTGGGTGCAACCGAGTACCAGCACGTCTGCTCCTGCCTGAAGCAGAGGGGCGACGGCTTCGTCGACGGCGAGTTCGGCTTCGGGTCCGTCGGTGATTCCTTGCTCGACCAGCTCCACAAACCGAGGGCAGGGGCGTGTGATGACCCGCACTCCGCTCGCATGAGTGTTGACGAGCTGATGAAACTTCTCTCCTGCAATGGAGGCTTCCGTTGCGAGAACACCGATGACTCCGGATCGAGTGACCTCGGCAGCCGGTTTGACGGCCGGTTCCATCCCGACAATGGGGATGGGGTAGGTCGCGCGAAGAGATCCGACTGCGTGAATCGTTGCCGAGTTGCAGGCGATGACGAGGATCTCCGCGCCAGCTTCCAGGAGGTAGTCGGAAATTCGAGTGACTCGGTCGCGGATTTCCTCCCCTGGCTTGTTGCCATAGGGGCACCAGGACGAATCGGCGACGTAGTGGATCGGAGTTTGGGGCAGGAGGGTATGAATCTCCTGTAGAACGGAGAACCCTCCGACACCCGAATCCAGAATCCCGATCTTCACTCCAGGTCTCAGTCTTTTGGTTTTCCAGGCCAGCCAAAGTCTTTTGGCTTCGCTGCGGGCTGAGTGAGATCTTCCTCCGAAGGGAGCTTCACATGAACCATCGTCTTCTTGGGATCAAGGTTCTCATTGAGTTGAGCTTCCGTGATCGGTTCGGAGGTGACTCCCGCGTCGGGAACTTCCTCTCCGGCAGTCCAGATGATGGCATTCAGGACGACCTTGCGGAAATCATCGATGGCCCAGTTCCGGTGCCAGTGCCCACCGGTGAATCCTACTCCGCGCCCTCCATCGGGTCTTTCCACGGCCCACATCATCGTCTGCCTCTTTCCGAGCCCTTTCTCTCCACCGGGGGTCCAGTGGATGTAGCGATTGATTCGCTCACGAGTTGGCACGCCTGTCAGGATGCTGCTGGAGTTGTTGGGATCGGCAAAACGGATGTTGTAATACCACTCATCATTTGCCGTGAATCCCGGAACGCCATTGCTGATCGGGTGCTCTTCGTTGATCTCGACTTCTGCAGTCCAGTGAGGGTTGGTGGAGAATCCGGCTTCATAGTGACCTCCGATCCACTGTTTGAAATATTCACCTTGGGGGCCCTTCGGAACCTCAACCCCGTAGTGCATGCACATGAGGCCGACTCCGGATTTGAGGAGCGCGTCCAATTTTTCTTCGTGGCCATTCACGGGGTGTTTCGCATTTCCATCCGAGTAAATGATGACGGCCATGGCTCTTTCAAAGACTGTTTCATCTTCGGGCCAGCCATTGTGAACCACCTCGACCCGCACGGGAAGGTTGCTCTGCTCATTGAGAGCACGGGCGAGAAGAATGGCTCCTGCGTTGAATTCGTGCTGACCAGACGGGTGGCTTGGTTGACCGGCGATGAAGACAATTTTTCTCGGGCTCTCTACAGACGCCGCGGCGTTGTCTGTGTCCTGGCAAGATGTGGCGAGAACGGCGATTCCGCAGATGGCTACAGCAGCACTGATCGCAACCGCAAAAGGGGTGAATCGATTCCGAAGAAGGGAGAGAGGATTTTGCATGATGAAAATATGAAGGTTACGGGGCCGCAGTGCCAGTCTTTCTGCAAGGCACTTTTTTGGGTGACTGCGGTCTATGCTCTGTGTCGAAATTGAAACCAAGGAGTTCAAGTTTGGAGGGAGGTTGCCATTGCCTCTCAGGGAACCCTGTCGTATGAGGCGGGAAACGATGTCGTGAACCTTGTGGATTTGCCTTCCCTCCAGTCCTCGCTCTATCTGATCGATGCCATCGGACCCTTCTTTCCGGGATACGATCGGTTTCGCATCAACTGGTCGAAATTGCCCTGGATCCGCTTCGAGGCGATGGGGGAAGAGGAGTTGAATGAAACTTTCGCGCAGGTCCGGGGCGATATGCAGGTTTTCTGCAAGAGCGTCGCTGCGATCGGTTACACCGGGGTGACCCTGGACGATGTTCCTCATCTTGCAGATCACGAGTTCTACGAGGAGTCCGTGCGGGAACGCATCCATCTCTACCGGGAGCACTTCCGCGAGCTGTTTCGGATCATCCGAGGGGAAGGGCTTCACGTCTATCTGACGATGGACATCCTGACATTCACGCCCGCGCTGGAAGAGCGGATCGGGAACAGCGCGAAGAAGCAGAGAGAATTTCTGGGAGAATTGCTGGACCGGTTTTTCGAGGACTTTCCCGAGGTGGCTGGAGTGGTTCTTCGCATCGGGGAGAGCGACGGTCTCGATATCAAGGAACAGTTTCGCAGCAAGCTCGTGCTGAAGAGCCCGGCGATGGTCAATAAATGTCTGCATGCGATCCTCCCGGTTTTCGAGAAGCATCGACGGCGTTGCATATTTCGCACTTGGACGGTGGGGGCGCACTCGGTTGGAGACCTGATCTGGCATGACGCGACCCTCGAAAAGACCGTGGCAGGAATCACCAGTCCCGCACTGGTGCTTTCGATGAAATACGGCGAATCCGATTTTTTCCGATACCTTTCCCTGAACCGAAATTTTTTCGTCACGGACCTCCCGAAGATCGTCGAATTGCAAACTCGTCGGGAATACGAGGGATGCGGGGAGTATCCGAGTTTCGTCGGAGGGGACTACGAACAGCTGGCGATCGAGCTTCGCGATGTTCCGAATGTCATTGGGATTTCGGTGTGGTGCCAGACGGGAGGATGGACGCCCTTTCGTCGACTGGCCTTTCTCGAGAATTCGAGTGTCTGGACCGAGATCAACACTTTCGTGACCCTGCGACTCTTCAAGCATGGCGAACTGGTCGAGGAAGCGATTTCCCACCTTCCCAATGTGACCAATCTACCGGCATTGCAGGAATTGCTGCGTCTCAGTGAGGAAGTGGTCATCGAGTTGCTCTATCTACCCGACTTTGCGAGAAGGCGGCTCTATTTTCGACGTGTCAGGATGCCACCTCTGATCGGTGTCTACTGGCATCACATCTTCGTCTCGCATTCGCTCAAGAAGATGCTGAACCATTTTGTGGAGGAGGGAGAAACATCGATCCGTGCCGGCTATGCCGCGATGTCCAAGATCAAGCGGATGAGGAGTTTGGCCCTCGAATGCAACCTTCCGGAAGAAGATATCGAGTACATGGAATACACCTTCGGGATCATCGCCCTGTCTCGGGAATATTTCTTTCGTCCCTTCGATGACGAGATTCGCAAGCGCCTCAAGAAAGCCAAGAAGCGATACAAGCGGAGGTTTCCGAAGGGAACCCGCTTTCGGTACACCGTGAAGCTCGATTTTGAACCCTTTCGTCTGAGTCGAAGATACATCCGGTTTTTCGCGAACTATCTCGTCCGAAGATCTCCCGGCTATCGGATCGTGGACCGGATCGTCGGCTTGCGTCTGCTTTCGATCGCCTACTTCGTGCTCAAGCGATCGCGTCCGAAACTGATGCCCAAAATTGCGCGAAAAAGTGCTATGGGTATCGATGCGGTTTTCAAATAGCCTTCCCAAATTTCTTTTTGCCTCTCTGATCCTAATGGTCGGCAGTTTCGCCGCCGCGGCAGACCGGCCCAATTTTCTTTTCATCGCGGTGGATGACCTCCGTCCGGAGTTGGCCGCCTACGGGGCCAAGGTCAAGACGCCCCACCTTGATCAGCTCGCTGCGAGTGGGATTCGGTTCGATCGTGCCTATTGTCAGCAGGCGGTTTGTGGAGCTTCACGCCTGTCTCTCATGGGAGGGCTTTATCCGACAAAGACCAAGGAACAAACCTTTCACGTTACGGGATGGAGAAATCGCTATCCGGACCTCATCACGATGAATCAGCATTTCCGTGCAGAGGGATATGAGACCGTTGGTCTTGGCAAGATCTACCATGGTTCCTCGGGAGCGGGAGTCGACCCCGAAAACTGGGACGAATGGATGCAGGTGAAGGGTAAATCCTATGCCCTGGAAGAAAGCATGGCCGAGGCAAATCGCAGACGGAAGGCCAATCCGGATCGTGATCCCAAGGACTTTCGCGGAATGACGACGGAGATGGCCGACGTCGCGGATGAGGTCTACTCGGACGGTGCTCGCGCAGCGGCTGCGGTCGAGAAGCTTGGCGATCTTGCTGCAGCGGAGAAACCCTTCTTCTTTGCGGTCGGATTCACCAAACCGCACCTCCCTTTTGTCGCTCCCAAGAAATACTGGGATCTCTACGACAGGAGTGATTTTGCGATGCCCTCGAATCTGGGTGTCCCTCCCGGCTACCCTGAGGAAGCTCGAAACGCCAGGGCTGGTGAGATGTCCAAGTATTCGGACTACGAGGGCAATTCCCCCAAGGATTTCTCCGACGAATTGAACCAACGCCTCCTTCACGGCTATGCGGCCTGTGTCAGTTTCATGGACGCCAACGTGGGAAAGGTGCTCGATGCCCTGGAGCAATCGGGGGAAGCCGATAACACCATCGTCGTTTTCTGGGGAGATCACGGTTGGAAACTGGGAGATCACTCCAGTTGGTGCAAACACACGAATTTCGAGGTGGATACGCGGGTGCCCCTCCTCATGCGAATCCCGGGAAGCGATTCAGGCCGCAAGGTTTCCGAAGTGGTCGAGCTGATTGATCTCTATCCCACGCTCTGTGACCTTGCGGGTCTCCCGACTCCGGACCATGTCCAGGGGAAGAGCCTCGTTCCCTTTCTTGCCGGGGAAACCGAGACCCACCGGAGCAGCGCCTACAGTTCCTATCCCCATCGCAAGTTGATCGGGCACAGCATCCGCCGAGGCCCCTACCGATATACAGAATGGTATGATAAGAAATCCGACGAATTGAGCGCCGCCGTTCTTACCAATCTCGAAGAGGATCCGGGAGAGCAAACCAATGTGATCGACGAGCCCGGGTTGGCTGCCGATCTTGCAGAATTGCAGAAGGAATTGCGTTCCCGTATCCTGGGTGCGATCGAGTAGGAGGGGCTAGTCGTCCCCCGCTCCACCGCCGGAGTTTCCGAGTTCGGCGTGTTCCGGTGGAAGCGCCCCACGAAAACGACTCTTGTCGATCGCTTTCATATAGGCTTCGAGCGGCGAGACCTGACCTTCGATCAACTTCCGCCAGATGGCGTCGTCCATGAACTGCATGCCATATTCCTTACCACCTGTGATGATGTCGTAGAGTTTCTGGGTCGATCCCTCCCGGATCACCGAACTGACGGCAGGAGTCGAAACAAGAATTTCGTTCACGGCGACACGACCTTCCTGGTCGTCTCGCTTCAGCAGCAACTGGGCGACCACTCCACGCAGCGATCCCGCGAGCATGGTTCGGACCTGCGACTGCTGATCCGAGGGGAATACATCGACGAGACGATCGACTGTTTTACGAGCGTTGTTCGTGTGCAGGGTGCCAAAGACGAGCAAGCCGGTTTCCGCAGCGGTCAGGGCGAGGGAAATCGTTTCGAGATCTCGCATCTCTCCGACAAGGACGATGTCGGCATCTTCTCGAAGAGAAGCCCGGAGACCATCGGCGAAAGAAGGACAATGGATCGGGACCTCGCGTTGGCTGATGGTCGATTTCTTGTTGTTGTGAACAAACTCGATCGGTTCCTCCACCGTGATGATATGCCGCGCGTAGGTTCGATTGATATAATCGATCAGGGCCGCCAGGGTGGTTGATTTCCCGGATCCGGTAGGACCGGTCACGAGGACGAGACCGCTTCGCATGTCACCGAAGGTCTCGATCGTCTGGGGAACATTCAGTTCCTGGATCGTCTTGATCTTGGTGGGGATCAGTCGGAAGACTGCACCGAGGCCATTGTTCTGCTTGAAATAGTTGCACCGGAATCGGGATTCCTGGTCCATTTCATAGGCAAAGTCGAGATCCCCGGTCTCGAGGAATCTTTCGTATGCGGCATCATCACAGATCTCCGAGAGCATGTGATTGAGGGACGCATGATCGAGGATGCCCTCGGAGATGGGAGTAATGGCACCGTGAGCGCGGATCTTGGGGGGCTGGCCTTCACTGAGGTGAAGGTCCGAGGCGCCCGCCGCGACGAGATGCTGAAAATATTGGTCAATGGTTGCCATGAGAATTCAGAGATTGGGTTTTCGGGAGAGATTTCTACTCGCCGAGGGTTGCTTTCATGGTTCCACGATCGATGGAGCGACCGAGGGCTTCCTCCTTCGAGATGATTCCTTTCTTGTAGAGATCGAGGAGGGCGTCATCCATCATGATCATCCCGACGTTCTTTCCAGTCTGCATCACACCTGGCAGCATGAAGGTCTTACCTTCCCGAACGATGGAAGACACCGCGGGGGTGTTGACGAGGAGTTCGAGTGCCAGCTCTCGTCCGCTGCCATCCTTCCGCGGGACTAGCTGCTGGGAGATGACTCCGCGTAGCGATTCCCCGACCATGATCCGAATCTGCTCTCGTTGTTCCGTGGGGAACACGTCGAGAATCCGGTCCAGGGTTCTCGCGGCACTACCGGTATGCAGGGTCGCAAGGACCAGGTGACCGGTTTCGGCCGCGGTAATCGCGAGCGAGATCGTTTCCAGATCCCGCATCTCACCCACCATGATTACATCTGGATCCTCACGAAGGGCGGCTCGCAGGGCATGAGAGAAGCTCTCGGTATGAGTGTGTACTTCGCGCTGGTTGACGTGACAGCCGTTGGATTCGATCACATATTCGATGGGATCCTCGAGGGTGATGATGTGATCGGTGCGCTGACGGTTGATTTCGTCGATCAGTGCCGCCAGGGTCGTCGACTTTCCGGAACCCACGGCACCCGTCACGAGAACGAGACCGTTGTGATACTCGAGGAGAGGTTTGATCGCCTCGGGGAGCTGGAGCTCGTCCATGGATCGCAGTTCCGTGCTGATGACTCGGAAGACCATTTCCCAGCCGAGGCGGGTCTTCACAACCGAAGCTCGGAAACGTCCGAATTCGGGAGCATAGGCAAAATCGACGTCCCCTTTTTCCTCAAGACGTCGGAGTTCGGCCTCGGGGAGGTATTTCTTGGCGAGATCCTCGGTTTGCTCGGGGGTCAACTGCTCCGCATTTTCCCAGATTGGTTGGAGTAGACCAAATCGTCTCCATTTGGGCTGGGTGCAGGGAGCGAGGTGGACGTCGGAGACATCATATTGCTGGGCCAGCTTGAGATAATCATCGACGTGGTCGAGAACGGCTACGGTTTCGGACATGATTTTGAGAATAAAGGGAGGACCAATCTGATTGCCAGTTCCTGGAAGCCAGTTCTTGCAGATCAGATCACGGCTGGGAAGTTCCCAGTCCAAGCGACGAATTATTGGAAGTGTCAGGGTTACAGGCAAGCCAAAAAGGACTGATTCGCAAAAAGAAGCGCAGATTCCCTTGTCGAGAGTTCGCGAGAATCGCTTTCCCTCCTTTTCAGCGTATTCAGGGAGCAAAACTTCTTGCAGTTGCGATGCGATTCTGGGAATTCTCCTATGTGAAACAGCTCATAGGAATTTTCGTTTTTGTGGCCGCTTTTCTTGTGGCCGGGGTCGTCATGCATTTTGCCCTTTACGAGAAGGCGGGGATTTTTGTCTGGTCCTATTCCGAGAATCCCACCACCGGGATCGAAGAGTTCCAGAGAACGGTTCTCTTGCCGGAGCCCGATCAGAGCCGTATTTTCGGAGCACAGGCAGAGACGGAGAAATCCGGCGATTCCGAACCGGCTGCCGAAAAGAAGCCCAAGGAGGCGTCCACTCCTGACCCGAAGCCCACGGAGAAAGAGAATCCTGAGCCAGACGAAAAGGACTCCAAGATCACCAAGCTCTTCAACGGAAAGGATCTCGGGAAGTGGAAGAAAACCCAGTTCGGCGGAGAAGGAGATATCTTCGTCAATGAGGACGGAAATCTCGAGTTTGGTTTTGGGGCCGTGATGACCGGAGTACACTGGGGAGAGAAGCCACCCGCGACTTCCAACTACGAAATTCGTCTCGAGGCAATGAAACTGGACGGCTACGATTTCTTTTGTGCGCTCACCTTCCCCGTCAAGGACAGCCACGCGACCTATGTCCTCGGTGGATGGGGTGGGGGAGTGGTCGGGATCTCCAATGTCGACGATCTCAACGCTTCCGAGAACGAGACGATGAATATCGAGGGATTCGAGAAGGACAAATGGTTCAAGATTCGGGTCCGGGTCACCGATGACAAGCTCGAGGCCTGGCTCGATGAGGACCAAATGGTCGATCTCGAATTGAAGGATCGGAAGATCAGCCTGCTCCCTGGAGATATCGAATTGTCCGTCCCCGTCGGGATCGCAAGCTACCAGACGCGAGCCCAGTATCGCAATATCGTCTGGGAGAATCTCGAAGCCGAGTGAGAATACGGGGCTCTTGGAAACTTAGGAGAGCCGTTTTTCATGGAAATTATAAAATTGTCAAAAATTAAAATTATGGACGGCTTAATTATCAACTTTTTGAACGAAACGCTTGACGGTCTGTCTAGATGCTGTCTGGATATTTAAAAATTGTGGCCGATAGGTCCTCTTCGTGCTCAATTTTTGTGACCTCTCAATTTTGTCCCCAACCGCTCTATGAATCTTCGCGACCAGCTAAAGGAAATCCTGCCTGACATTCTGCCCAGAAACCCGGCTCAGGCGATCAAGGGTACGGAGCTCATCGAGATGGTGAAGCATCGGCTCAAGCAGGATTACTCCGATGCGACGTTGCGGTATCACTTTTCGATCATGTCCTGTGATCCCTCTTCGCCGATTGCGAAAGTGGAGCAGGGACAGGGCTATTACCTCAGGACTTCCACGATTCACACCGTCAACAGTGCGAGGAATCTTTTTCACAATGGAAACGGCGATTCCGATTCCCTGATGCATTCGGCGGACATGGATGTGTCGCTGGCACGGGCCGCGAAGTTTCGTGCCGTTGTGCAGCGCTACCTCGAGTCGGTCCACCAGTTTCCTTTTTCTTTCGAGCAGTCTTTCTCCATGGATGCGGAGGCAAATCGCTGGCGCGTCCCCGACCTTGCCGTGGTCGACTGGTATACCGGGTCCGAAGTCGAGGACGAGATCGTGCTCGAGAAGCGGAAGCTGGAGGTTCACCGGAGACTCGGACAGTCGCCTCTGCGGGTTTCCAGTGTGAAGCTTCGCCTCGACCTGAATCATGCGACGCTTTTCGAGGATCTCTTTCAGTGTCTCGCGACTTCCGAGTGGGCCAACGCGGGAGAGCTTCTCGTCGCTGCCCCGATTGAAGATGCCCAGATGATCGAAGAGATTCGTCGATTTGCTTCCCGCTACGGTATCGGTGTCATCAGCTTCGGTCTGGATGCGGACGTTCTCGACGACATGCCTGAGCCGGCTGCGATCGAGAATCTTCAGTCGAAGGAGTTCGACTCGATCCAGAGTCTGCTTCAGATTCGTCGCTATGCGGCCCCCGAGACAGGCAAGACCTACGATTGGCATCACGTCACCAGTGCCGCTGATGAGAATCCCGACTTCGAGCGCTTCGAGGCTTGGATTTCCCGATGCCTGCTCGAAGAGCGCGTCGTGACTTCCCGCGAGTTCGAAGATCTCGAGCGAAGCACCGTGGCTTCTGTGGCGCGAGAGTATGTCGCCTGATCATTTTTTATCCTTGGTTTCGATAAAAAGGCGTTCCGAAAGGAGCGCCTTTTTTCTTTGCCGGAGAGGCCGTTGTTGAGAGGGCAAGCCTGACAACTTCCTGACAATCCTTTTACAGGGCGATGACAACACTTTCCCTGGATCTGCGAGGATTCAGGTATGGAAAGAAAACATCTCTTCTCTTTGTCGGGCTGGTTGGCGTTGGTGTCAGCCGGTTGTCTTCTCGTTCCCGGGATTTCGTCTGGAGAACCTTCGGTGAAGCTGCGGACCTCCCTCGATCGCCCCCTGATCGATCTCAACTCGGAAGATCGCAAAGTTGTCATCAAGATCGAGGTCGAAGGCGGAAAGGTGGATCGTCAGGAACGAATGCCGGTCAATCTTGCTATCGTGCTCGATCGGAGCGGGTCGATGAGCGGTTCCAAGCTGGAACAGGCGAAGCAGGCTGCCTGTTACCTGGTGGATCAGTTGGAGCCTACGGATGTGATTTCCCTGGTTCTCTACGACACCGAAGTGCAGGTCGCCCTTCCTGCCGGCAAAGTGGGCAAACGTGCCGACAAGATCCAACGGATGATTCGTGGCATTCAGACCGGTGGCAGTACGGCCCTCTACGGAGGAGTCGACACGGGTGGTCGCGAACTGGAGGAATTTCTTTGTGATGAGCGTGTCAATCGCGTCATGCTTCTCTCCGATGGCATCGCCAACATCGGGCCTTCCAGCAATCGGGAAATTGCCAACCTTGGGAATCGACTCGCCCGAAAGGGAATGTCCGTGACGACCATCGGGTTGGGCGATGACTACAATGAGACCCTCATGACCGCCCTCGCCGAGGCGAGCGATGCCAACTACTACTATGTTGCCGACGTGGAGGAGCTTCCCAAGGTCTTCGAGCGCGAACTGGGAGAGTTGAAGAGCATCGTCGCCAGGGAGATCATCATCCGCATTCGCTGTCCGAAAGGGGTCCGCCCGCTCCGTGTCCTCGGTCGTCCCGGTGAGTTGAGCAAGCAGGAGGAGTCGATCGTTTTTGCCACGCTATCGAGCGAGCAGAGCCGGGATCTTTACCTCGAATGCGAAATCGACCCCGAAGTGATTGGAAAGGTCACCGAGATCGCGAATGTAGGAGCCGAGTATCGGGATCCCCTCGCTGATCGGCGCGAGACCCTCGGGGAAAGGGTGATTGTCGTAGGATACTCGGAGGATTCCGAGCTCGCCGCGTCCGTGGTCGATCAAGGCATCGTGGCCGAAGCTGAAGTTTCCCGAAATGCGGAAGAGGTCGAGCGGGCCATCGCTTTGGCGGACCAGGGGCAGGCGGATGCCTCACGCGAGCATCTCGCGAAGCAGCAGGAGAAGCTCAAGTCGGCCTATGCCATGGCTCCTGCGGCGCAGCAGGAGGTGCTCGAGCAGGAGATCGAAAGCCTCGACGAAGCGGTGAGGGATCTCGAAAGGGGGCAGCTTTCCAAGGAGCAGCGGAAAGTGCTGACGAATCGAACCTGGGAGCTCCGCAACGCGAAGAAATAGGGGGGAGAGAGGTGGTCAGAGGTCCCGAGGGACTTCTGCCGCTCCCTCGGCAACCCGGGGCGCAACAGGTCTTTCTTTGCGCCCGGGGAAGATCGGCACGATATTCCTCGGATTCGCTGAACTTTGATGAAACGCATCGCCCTGGTTTTCCTGATCGGAATTCTCCTTCCAGCCGCTCTCCTCGCCATCCTCGCGGTGCGTTCGGTGAAGGATCAGGAAATGATTGCGAACAGCCAGCGGGCGATTGCCTACCAGGCTGCCTGCGATGCGCGTGCCTCGGAGATCAATCTGTTCATGGATGACGTTCGGATCTTCTACGGTCAACTCGTCGACGAATTTGTGGAGAGAGAAAGGAAAGGATCGCTCTCTCGATTCCACGAGGAGATTCGCGATGGATGGAGTCAGGCGGCGGTGGGAGCCTGTGTTCTCGATGATGGGCGAATTCTCTCTCCTCAATCAGGAGGGGAACCCCAGGTGAACCTGTTTCTCGACAACCATGCGGATTTCCTTACCAACCGCCGGGTTGTTGAGGTCTACGAGGCGCCTGCCTTGCTTCAAAACCGCATCCAGGTCGTCGCTCAGCAAGAAAGGGAGGAATCGGAAGAAGGAGAGCAGGAATCAGCGGTCGTAATGGAAATGGCGCAGGCCGATGCCGAGGCTCCGGCCCAGCAGAAGTTGAAACCCTCCTCGTGGAAGGTCGAGGCGTCCCAGAATAAGCTCCAGGAATATCGGTTCGAGAAGCAGCAGGTCATTCCGCGAACTCGGAATGCGGAGATGGCTCGGGAGTTCTCTGAATCCTCGCTCACGGATTTCCCGGAGCAAGCCCGCTTGGGAGGCAGTCCCGGCGCACCAGTCAACGCCGACGAGGTGGCGGATGCCGCGCTTCCCCCGGCCCCGGTTTCACCGGTTGCGCAAACTGCGCCTATTCCTGAGAATAGCGATCTGGAATCGGAGATGGATTCCCTTGCCCAGCCGGCATCCGAGGCCGGGCAACAGCGACCCGACCCCGAGAACCGTCCTCTCGGGCGAACTGTGGCTCCTTCTCAGTATGCCGATCCATCGCTGTGGGCGAATGCGCCGGTTCAGCAGGAAGTGCCGGAAGCTCTGAACTATTCCCAACTGTCGGTGGACGCGGTGCGATTCAATGACATCGCCGAACAGGAGCGAGAGGGGGCCGTTTCCCGTATCATCGATGGCGAACTGCATGTTCTCCTCTGGAAGCGTCATGAGCAGAAACCGGGACACGTGTTCTGGGTCGAGCTCGACATGGCTCAGATCCAACAGGACATCGAGCCGCTGTTTTCGAGTCCTTCGACCCAGATGAATTCTCTCGCAGGCACTCCGGAGATGTCTCTTGCCCTCCTCAATGCCAATGGTGATCTGGTGACTCAAACCGTGGAAGGATTCGAGACCGATTGGAGTCGTCCCTTCGTGGCAGCCGAAGTTGGACAGATCCTGCCGCGATGGGAAGTGGCCGCCTATCTCTTGAATCCCAATGCGGTATCGCAATCCGCGAAAACGGTGGGACTGCTTCTCGTCTGGCTCGTAGGGCTCTCGCTCGTCGCGGTGGCGGTGGGTAGTTTTCTCATCTTTCGATCGGTGAATTACGAAATGCGAATGGCGGCTCGAAAGACCGATTTTGTCAGCAATGTGAGTCACGAGCTGAAGACCCCTCTGACCTCGATTCGAATGTTCTCTGATCTCCTTGTGCAATCGGAACGAGCCGATGTCGAGAAAACGAAAAAGTATTCCGAGGTCATCAGCAAGGAGTCCGCGCGTCTCAGTCGTCTCATTCATCGCTTGCTCGACTTCTCGCGCCTCGAGCGGGGAGAAATGCCACTGGATCAGGTTCGCGTCGACCTGGCTCAACTCGTTCCGGAAACGGTGGAGCGCTATCGCCCGCACATGCTTGCCGAGGGGATCGACCTGCAAGTCGAAGCGGGAGGAATTGCCGAACTTCCCATTGAAGGGGATGCCGATGCGATTTCGCAGGTTCTTCTCAATCTTCTCTCCAATGCGGAGAAGTATGGGGCAAAAGGAAAGGAGATCCTCGTGGAGATGAAAGACGCGGAGACGAAGGCCATCGTGCGGGTTCATGATCGAGGTCCCGGGATTCCGCGAGGACAGCAGAAGAGGATTTTCGAGAAATTCTATCGCGTCGACGAATCCATTGATTCCGGCATCGAAGGTTCGGGGATTGGCCTGGCCCTCTCACGCCAGATCATGGAGCGACTGGGTGGGGATCTGCTCTACGAATCGCGCGTCGGAGGAGGGAGCACCTTTTCCATTCAGCTTCCAAAAGCAAAATCATGAAAGAAAAGGAACACCAGATCGTCGTCGTCGAGGACGACCCCAGCATCCGCTTTGGGCTCGAGGAAGTGCTTCGGGCCGAGGGTTTCCAGGTCGAGTCCTGTGAAGATGGCAGCAAGGCGGTCGAGTGCATTGGGACCGTCCTGCCGGATCTCGTCATTCTCGATGTGATGCTCCCTGGACAGAGTGGATACCAGATCGCGGAGACCTTGCGTTCCGGAGGATGCCGGATCCCCATCCTCATGCTCACCGCGAAGGGCGAGGAAATGGACAAGGTCGTCGGGCTCAACAGCGGGGCTGATGATTACGTGACCAAGCCGTTTGGACTGAATGAGTTGCTGGCGCGGGTGCGTGCGCTCCTGCGCAGGGCCGAAGGCTGGGGCGGAAAAGGGGAAGTGTCTCCTCCCAGGGAAGAATCCTTCACGATCGGAGGGGCCAAGATCGATCGGGTGAACTACGAGGTCGAACGGGCCGGTGAGAAAATTCCACTGACGCCCCGGGAACTGGAAGTGGTCTGTTTCCTCCACCGACACCGCGGCGAAGTGCTGAGTCGCGATCGCATTCTCGAAGAGGTATGGGGCGTACGATATTTTGGAACGACCCGAACCCTGGATCAATGCGTCGCCCAGGTGCGGAAGAAAATCGGAGATCACGGGCGGACTCCCGAACACTTGCTGACCGTTCACGGAGTCGGGTACAAGTTGGTTGGCTGACTTGGCGATTCTTTTTTTCTAGAGGTCGAATCCAGGGAGAAAATCCTGGCGGATAGGTCCCTCGTGATCCCGGATGCCCTTGAGGGGATTCTCACATCGGAAAAACTCGAGGTCGTCTCGTGACACTCGGAGAAGAGCTTGGGGGTCTTCGGCTTCGAGGAACTCAGGGATTTGATCCCGGGTGAGAATAACCGGCATGCGATGATGGATCTCGGAGAGGCGTCCCGTCGATTCCCTGGTCAGCATCGAATAGCTGAAAGAAGAATCGTCCAGCCCTTCGGGTGTTTTTTCCCAGATCCCAGCCGCCCACAGAGACTCGGTCCGGTCGGGAGCCTGAAAGGCAAAGGCCTGCTTCGCTCCAGCAGGCCCCTGCCACTCGTAGAACGTCGAGAGGGGGATGAGGCAGCGTCGTTTCTGCTGCCAGGGTTCGGACCAGGTCCCGTCCAGCTTTTCCGATCGGGCGTTGTTCACGGCCGGATTGTAGGAGCGAAAAAATCCCCAGCGCATGATATGAGCTGCTGGTTCGCCGCGTTCGAGAGTGAGGGCGAGACCGGGATCGGTCTTGCGGATTCCAAACAGCTTCGGAGCTCGGGAAGGGCTTGCCGACGAGGATGCGGCGAGGGCTTGTTCCGATTCGCGAATCACCTGGGCGACGGCTTCCTCCCACTCGTCACGACTCTGGTGCCGAGCTCGACCGAGATCGTAGAGATTGCACATGCGAAAGAACGGTTCTGAAAAACAAAACAGGGTTAGGTGGTCGACCTAACCCTGCTGGGTGCTCCCGTGAGGGAGAAAAGATTTCTTTCGAACCTCTTACATGAGGTTGAGAGCGCGAGCTCGCTTGATCTCACGAGTGATCTTGCGGTGGAGCTTCGCGGAAACGCCGGTCGTGCGGCGAGGATAGATCTTTCCCGATTCGGTCGTGAATTTCGTGAGAAACTCAGGATTGAGGTAGCTTACCTTCTCGGGTGGAATGTCGTAACGGCGACGTGGCATCTTGCGATTCGCACGTCGAAGGTTCATGGCTCTCTGTTCGGTTTTCGGTCCCTGGCTCATAATGGGTAGGAAAGGTAAAGGGTCGGACGATTAGCGCTTCTCGCGATGAAGAGTGCGACGCTTCAGGTAGGGATTGAACTTCACTTTCTCAAGACGCCCAGGAGTGCGAAGGCTCTTCTTGTTTCGAGTGGAAACATAGATCGAAGGGCGCTTCCCTTCTTCCTTTGCTTCGGTACATTCGAGGATGATGACTTCTCTGGGCATGTGAAATTACAGTTTGTTTCGTGAGGGCGGGTATTCTACGCCACCGCTTTCATTTCTCAACTGATAAATTTCAGTCCTCTTCTTTGGCCGGAGCAGCGATCTCCTTGTCGTCGAGTCCGAAGAGGGAAGTAACCGGGGCGCGGTGAAACCCGGCGGCCTGCTCCTGATCCAGTTTCTCCTGGTAGTCGACCGTGCAACGAGCAAAGGGCATCGCCTCGAGTCGGGCTGGAGGAATGGGCTGACCGGATCCCTGGCAGATCCCGTATTCACCGGAATCGATGCGGAGAAGGGCTTCCTCGATCTCGTGGAGAGCGTCCTGCTCCTGGGAGAGAATGTTGAGGGCAAAATCACGATCGTAGGAATCGCTGCCCGCATCGGCCTGGTGCATTCCGAAAGCAGAGGAATCGCTACCTTCTTCGCCACGTCCGAGAGAATCGCGGGCTACGCCATTCATCTGATCGACAAGCGTGTCACGGAGATCGAGCAACTTCTGCCTCTGCTGCTTGAGGAACTTCGCGGAAAGTTTTTTCGCCTTTCCGGGTGCCGGTGCGGGTGTGACCGGGGTGGGGCGGAGGCTCAGATGAGAAATCACGGGGCGCTTCTTGACCGCCATCCGCTTTCGGATCGGGGTCTTCTTGGGAGCCGCCTTCTTTTTCGGAGCTGCCTTTTTCTTGGGAGCTGCCTTCTTTGCAGGAGCCTTCTTGGCCGGCGCTTTCTTCTTAGGAGCCGCCTTCTTCGCAGGTGCTTTCTTCTTAGGGGCTGCCTTTTTCGGAGCCGCCTTTTTCTTGGGAGCTGCCTTCTTTGCAGGAGCCTTTTTGGCCGGAGCCTTCTTTTTCGGGGCTGCCTTTTTAGCAGGAGCTTTCTTGGCCGGAGCCTTTTTCTTCGCTGCTGCTTTCTTTGCAGGAGCCTTCTTGGAGGTAGCGGCCTTCTTTGTTGCTACCTTTTTTTTCGCCGCTTTTTTTGCCATGAACGTGGCTGGGGTGGGGGAGAATTCCGGTTTCGCAGGATCCTACCCACTTGGCAGCCCCGCTTGGAAGGCGGAATCTGTAATGCATCTGCCCACTTTCCGCAAGCGAAAATCCCTAGCCTGACTATAGCGAATCAAATGGCCAAAGCACGGGGATCAAAAAGCTGGCAACGAGCCAGAGAGCAATGGCGAGTGGGAGACCGACGCGACTGAAGTCGGTAAACTTGTAGCCTCCCGCACCATAGACATAGGTGTTGGTCTGGTAGCCGATCGGCGTGACGAAGCTCGCCGACGAAGCAAACATGACGGCAACGATGAAAGGTCTCGGGTCGACACCCAGCTCCGAAGCGATCCCGATGGCGATGGGGGTGAGCAAGGCCGCCACCGCATTGTTGCTGATCATTTCGGTCAGGATGGCGGAGAGAAGATAGAGAATCGACAACACGACATACGGTTCGAGCTCTTTGAACCATCGCGTCGAAAATTCCGCGAGGAGGCTGACCAGTCCGGTTTCCTGGAGGCCGATACCCAGTCCCAGCATTCCGAAGATCATGAAGATAACCCGCCACTCGACCGCCTCGTAGGCTTCCTCGGGGTCGATGCAGCGAGTGATCAGGGTGATGAGGGCTGCCGTCAGTGCGAGAACCGGGATGTAGGACGGGAAGATGGCTCCTCCGATCATGAAGAGCAGAAGTGCTCCGATCGCAATGGGGGCTTTTCCCCGTCTCACGGGGCGCTCCTTCGGTTTGCTCAAGTTCACGAAATCCTTCTCGCTGAAGAGTTCGTTCATTCGATCCATGGGGCCCTCAACGAGGAGGGTGTCACCAAAGGCCAGTTTCACCTGCTCGAATCGATCCCGCAGGTTGGTGCCGCGTCGATGTACCGCGAGGATGACCACCCCGAAGCGCTGTCGGAAGTTGAGTTCCTTGAGGCTGTGTCCGGCAAGCCGCGAGGTGGGGCCCACGATGCCTTCCATGAGCACGGCCGACTCGGTGCTGAGGTGATCGAGTCCGAGTTCACCTTCGGGGTGGAGATCGACCCCGGTGGTTTCCTGCAGCTCCGCGACGCCAGAAGCGCGCGTCTTCATCAGGATCTGGTCACGCTCTTCGAGGATGAGTTCGTTGAGAGGAACGGGTAGCGGGCGACCATCGCGTACTACTTCGATGATGCGTAGATTCCTCTGCTTCGCGAGAGGCGTCTCGGGAAAGGGTTTGCCGATGAGGGGAGAATCCGCGCTGACATAAACCTGGGTCAGGAATTCCTGCGAGGTCTCACTGTCGAACAGCGTGGAGAGAGTGACGCGATCCGGAATCAGGCGCCACCCCCCGAGAAGAATGTAGGTGATCGTTCCCGCGACAAAGATAATGCCGAGTTTGCTCACCTCGAACATGCCGAATGGCTCCAATCCCGAATCGGCCGCAATTCCAGAAGCGATCAAGTTGGTCGAGGTGCCAATGACAGTGCAGGTTCCTCCGACGATCGCCGCATAGCTCAGGGGGATGAGAAACCGCGAAGCGGTGAGGTCGAATTTTCGACAATGGGCGAGGACGATGGGGAGAAAGACGACCACGACCGGAGTGTTGTTCACAAAGGCGGAGAGAAAGGCGACGAGGAGCAGGAGAACGACAAGGACCCGAATCGGATTGGCGCCTGCGAGGGTTTCGAAGCGGCTTGCGAGCAACTCGATCAGCCCGGTCCGCTCGAGAACCGCGCTCATCACGAACATGGCCGCAACGGTGATCGGTGCCGAACTGCCGAAGACACCCAGTGCTTCGCTCGGGCCGAGGACCCCGATGAGAACGAGGGAAAGAAAGGCTCCCATCGCGGCGAGATCGGGCGGGATCCACTCTTTGACGAGTACGACAAAGACAGCGATCACGATGATGACCGTAAAAATCTGCTGCCAGAGGTGTACTTCCATACCAAATTGATCGTTGCCTTTCTGCCGCGGGAAGGGCAGCATTCGCTTCGACCTGCCGAAATTACTCTTGGCTCCAATCCGTCTTTCTGACCAATGGAAACTCTCGCAATCGCTCTAGGTGCCCTCGTTCTCTATCTTATCGCCTATCATACCTACGGGAAATGGTTGGCACGAAAAATCTTCAAGTTGGATCCCGATGCGGCGGTTCCCAGTGTCGCCCTCAACGACGACCGGGACTATGTGCCGACGAAAAAGTCCATCATCTTCGGACATCACTTTACCTCGATTGCCGGCACGGGACCCATCGTCGGACCTGCGGTGGCAGTGATCTGGGGGTGGGTTCCCGCCCTCCTCTGGGTGCTCTTCGGTTCGATTCTCATTGGGGCGGTTCATGACTTCGGGTCCCTTGTCGTCTCGATGCGGAACCGAGGGCAGACCGTGGGAGATATCGCGGGTCGTGTTCTCACCAAGCGAACTCGGCTGCTGTTTCTCCTCATTCTCTTCATGGCTCTGACCATTGTGCTGGCGATTTTCGGATTGGTTATCGCTGCTGTGTTCAAGCTGTATCCGGCTTCCATTTTCCCCTGCCTCGTGCAGATCCCCCTGGCAGTTTTTATCGGGGTGTATCTGCATCGAAAAGGAATCAATATCCTGATTCCATCGCTCTTCGCGCTCGCGTTGATGTATGTCACCGTCTACTTCGGAAACGTCGGTATCCTCGGGGATTTCAACGGGGCACTTGCGGAATGGTCGACGATGACCTGGGTCGTCGTGCTTCTCCTATATAGTTACATCGCTTCGGTCCTGCCGGTCTGGACCCTCTTGCAGCCCCGGGACTATATCAACAGTCTGCAACTCCTCAGCGCGTTGGCTCTCGTGGTGATCGGGCTCCTCGTGGCGGGAATGATCGGAGGCGCTCCCGAGGTTTCCGGTGCGGAGCGGCCTCCTCTCGAGATTGTCGCTCCCGCTTTTCGTGCTGCTCCGGAAGGGGCCCCCCTGATTTTCCCGTTTCTTTTCATTACGATCGCCTGCGGCGCGATTTCGGGATTTCACTGCCTGGTTTCCAGTGGAACTTCTTCCAAGCAGATCCGGTGTGAGACGGACGCCCAGTTTGTCGGATATGGTTCCATGCTGACGGAGGGATTCCTTGCCGTCCTCGTCATCCTCGCCTGTGTCGCTGGACTGGGGCTTGGGATTGCAGGAACCGATGGTGGAAATCTTTTCGGCGCTGCTGCCTACGAAGCTCGCTACGCGAGTTGGGGGGGTGCCAACAGTCTTGGGGCCAAAGTGGGCGCCTTTGTCGAAGGCTCGGCGAATTTTCTGAAGGCGATCGGAATCGCCCCCGGTTTTGCGATCGCCCTGATGGGGGTTTTCGTGGCGAGTTTTGCAGCGACGACTCTTGATACCGCCTGCCGTCTTCAGCGCTATGTCGTCCAGGAACTCGCTTCCACTTTCGCGCCTCGGGTTTCGCCGACAGCGCTGGCATCCGAGGCTTATGAGTTCGATGACAACCGAAAGGGAGCCGATCCGAAGACAGGGGCGGCGGCGGATCGGGGGGCGCATCCGTGGAATCCTTTCACCTGGCTGACGAACAAGCATGGTGCCACGATCTTTGCGGTGATTCTCGCCGCCGGAATCGCTTCCCTTCCTGGAGGGGAGGGGAAAGCAGCTGGCACGGGAGGGCTTCTCCTCTGGCCTCTTTTCGGAGCCACGAATCAGCTTCTCGCGGGTCTCGCGTTTCTCGTCATCACCTTCTGGATGTGGCGACGGAAGCTGCCGGTCTGGTTTGTCGCGATTCCCATGTTGTTTATGCTGCTGCTCCCCGGTGTGGCCATGGCGATGCAGATTTTCCGGGGAGAAGGATCCTTCCTCGCCACAGGGAACTGGTTGCTCGTCGGAATTGGAATCGGGACGATGGTCCTCCAGATCTGGATGATCATCGAGGCCATACTTGCATGGCCGAAGGCCAAGGGAGTCCTCGAAGAGCAGCTGGAGCCACTTCCGGCCTCCTCGTTTCAGCCCGAAGGCGGACGGTCGTGCTAGGCCTTCGGAGAGAAAAAACGCGCTCCCAGGAGCGAGGGGAAACTGGCAGAAAACCGGCTCTAGCCTCGGTTCTCGATAGAACTGGATTTCCCGAGACTACGTGAGCTCGGGGAGGACCTTGGCGACCTTTTCCTTCAACTCCTTGCCTGGCTTGAATTTCACAACTGCACGGGCAGGGATAGGAACCGCGGCATCCGGCTTGTTCGGATTCCGACCGATCTTGGGTTTGGTCTTGGTCACCTGGAAAGCGCCAAAGTTGCGAAGGACGACATCGTCGTTCGAGGCCAGGCTGCTGGTGACTTCCTCCGTAAAAGACTGAAGAACGTTGAAGACCTCCTGCTGAGTGAGTCCCGTATTATTACTGATTCGGATGACGAGATCTCTTTTTGTAATAGTGGCCATGAAAAGACTGGAAAGTTAAATTTGTATTCGATCAGCTACTTGGCAATCGAATCTTTAGACGCATAAGTGAGCACTGATAAGCCGCGTAGGTAACTGTTACCAAACCACTCGCTAAATTCATTCCCTTTGATAGCGAGAAATGTGCCGATTATGTTAGAAAAACGAATTCAACCCGATTTTGGAGTCGTGATAGCGACGTCAGTCACCTGACTGGATGATTTCGATCAAGACCGAAGCGAACGATGCCAACGAGATTGCCATCTTCCGAGAGGCACTCGTTTCGTGGTTCCGAAGAGAGGGGAAGACCTACCCATGGCGCGAAACTCGCGATCCCTATGCTGTTCTCGTATCGGAGTTGATGCTGCAGCAGACTCGCATCGCTACCGTTCTGGAGCGGCGATACTATCAGCGATGGATGAAAGCGTTCCCGGGTTGGCAGGCGCTGGCGCAGGCGGATACGGATCAGGTCCTCAAATTGTGGGAGGGGCTCGGTTACTACAACCGAGCGAGAAACTTGCAGAAAGCCGCTCAAGTGGTCTGCAGCGACTACAAAGGAACGTGTCCATCGACCTTGGAAGAGATTCTTTCTCTTCCAGGGGTTGGCAGATACACCGCCGGAGCCGTTCTCAGCTTCGCTTTCGAAAAGAGAGCACCCATTGTCGACGGGAATGTGGTCCGTGTTCTGGCCCGGGTTACCGCCATCGCCGATCCGGTCGATTCTAGTAGCGTCCAGAGAGACCTGTGGTCATTGGCAGAGCTGTTGGTTCCTCGAGAAGAGGTTCGAGAGTTCAATTCCGGGCTGATGGAATTGGGGCAGCGTGTCTGTCATCGTCGGAATCCCAATTGTGAAATCTGCCCGATTCGAAGGCAGTGCCGTGCGCGCGAGGAAGAATTGGTGGCCGAGATTCCGAGAAAGAGCCAGAAAACCAAGACGACGGAGCTGGTGGAGCATGTCGGTATCGGAGAGAAGAATGGGCATATCCTGCTTACCTGCGAATCGGGGAATCGGCGAAGGGGATTGTGGAGGCTCCCGGAACTGGATCCCGAGTCGGCTGCAGACCTCCCGGAAATCCTTCGTTTCCCCTACGCCATCACTCGGTATCGGGTCGATTTGCGGGTCCATCGGTTCGAGAATCCCTTGCAGATGGAAGCTTTTCAAAAAAACAATTCCGGCGAGATGGGCTGGTTTCGACTCGACGATCAGACGAATTGGCCCGCTTTGGCATCGCCTTATAAGAAAGCGATCGCCAAATTTCTGGAAATTTCAGACGATCTGGTAGGCTGATTCAAGCTATCGTCGGATCAGGGAATCCGGTAAAATTCACTCAGATACTTCTTGTGTTGCGGGAAAAAAATTTTAAAAGTGACAGTCTTGGAAGAATTTGGAGTTGTTTTTGCGAGACTCGGTCGCTAGTTTGATCAAGTCTCGGAACAAACTTGTGACGAGAGATTTAGGACCTGAGCCATGTGGAAAGTATTGCTAGTAATTTCAGCCGTTGTCCTTGCGGGCGCTGCCTACCTGAGTTGGACCAACTTCGAGGAGAAGAAGGTGAAGGTGGCAGATCTGGCCCTGCAGAAAGATACCCTGCAGAAGCGTCAGGACGACATCGCGAAGACCCGGATGGAGATCGCGCAGCTTGAAGAGTCGATTCGGATGCTCGATGACGAGAAGGAGACCCTTGAGACTGAGAAGATCGATCTCGATGCCAAGGTGGTCGAAGCAAAGAGTAATTTGAAAGCACAGGAAGCCGATCTCGCGGTCGCTCAGGAGAAACTGGCTCGTGCCGAGGAGTTGATCGACGATATCGCTGAGGTTGCCGTTCTCCAGAAGGAGATGCTCCAGATTCGGACCCAGATCGAGGAAGCGGAAATCGAGCTGACCCAGGCCGAAGGGGCAACGGCGGCAGCTCAGGTCGAACGCGATCGTCTTGAAAAAGTGGCCGCCGAGATGGAAGCGCTGCGCAAGGATCAGGAAGCTGGCATCATTCGAGGCCCCTTCCAGTCCCGCATCAAGAAAGCCTTCAACAAGTGGGGCTTCGTTGTTGTTGCAGGAGGTGCCGACCAGGGTGTCGTGAAACGTGCTCAGCTTGATGTTTATCGTCGCGGACAGCCTATCTGTCGCTTGATTGTTACTTCCGTGGATGGGGCAGAGTGTGCTGCCGACATTGTTCCGGGCTCTCTTGCTCCCGGACAAACGGTCCAAGTGGGCGATACCGTCATGAAGACCGTCCAGGTTCAGACTCCCGCAGTTGCTCCGGCAAACAACGGCGGTGCTCCCGCGCCAGCTGCTCCTGTAGCACCGGCACCCGCAGCCCCTGCTGATCCCTTCGGAGGCGAAGCTGGCATGGATGCTGGTGGCGCTGCACCTGATCCTTTTGGCGGTGGCGGAGCTGGCATGGATGCTGGCGGAGCTGCACCTGATCCCTTTGGCGGTGGAGGAGGAGCCATGGAAGATGCCGGTGGTGCAGCACCTGACCCTTTTGGTGGAGGTGGCGGAGCCATGGAAGATGCTGGCGGAGCTCCCGATCCCTTCCAGTAAGTTTCCCTAAATTGACAAAAGAGTTTCGAGTAAGTAGCGAATTTTCGATATGAAGAAGTTTATCATGATCCTCGGCGGACTGGCCATGTTGGGCGCAGTTGTCGTGGGTCTCATCAACAAGAACGACATCGATTTCATCTCCAGCGAACTGACCAAGTACAAAGGGCTGGTCAAGGACGCGACCGCCGAGCTTGGCGAGGCAGAGGACATGCGGGACGATGCAGAGCAGCGAGAGACCCAGTCCAAGGACGGTAGGAATCAGGCCGCAGCGGCAGTGGAGACCGTGAAGCAGGAGTTGAAGATCGTTGAGCGTTCTCTTGAGGATGTCATGGCCGAGATGAAGATGGTCGAGATCAAACAGAAGGAGATCGATCTTGCGGTGCGGAAGCAGTTTCCGGATGGGAACATCAAGACTGCGGACGATCTGAAGATGACTCTCACGATGCTGAAGGACACTCTCACCGAGACCCAGAACAAGAAGGCGGAGATGACCGCTCAGATGGAAGCAGCCAACCAGGCGCGTCAGGTTCAGGTAGCGAAAGTGCAGGAAGAGGAAGAGTACCAGGTGGAGCGAGCGCAGAAGCTCAGCCTCAACAGTCTTGTGGCAACGGTCGTCGCGGTGAACAGCGAATGGGGATTTGTGATGGTCAATGCGGGACGTGCACACGGAGTTTCCGCCGATTCCTCCCTCCTTGTGAAGCGAGGCAACGCTCGGGTCGGAAGGCTCCGGATCGTCAGTCTCGAAGACATGATGACCGTCGCGGACGTAGTTGACGAAGCAGGTGTCAGTGGTGTCGTGGTGAAGCCGGGTGACAAGGTCATCTTCGAATCCACCAACTGATCTCCACCGACTTTCGAGTGATGAAGCGTGTTTCCATCCTTTTCGGAGTCCTGGTCGTCATGGCATTTCAGGTGTCCTGCGTCACCAAGAATGATGATCCGGCACCACCGGAAAGTGAGCGACTCAGCAGCATGCCCCACAACATTCCGCAGTCCTGGGAAGGGGGCACGGGGATGCCCGGTGGTGGCATGGGTATGTCCATGTGATTGGTATTTTCTCGAATCATCCAGCCAAATCCTAGATCTTATGCCAGAATCCAATTCGACTCTCCCTCAGATGGGGTTCGCGAGCGATCTCGATCTCGAAGAAAGAACTCAACTGGGGAATTTCGGAGAGTTTATCGCTCTTACGGATGGAGAGCATCTGATCGAAGAAGGGGAGAACCAGGATTCCCTGTTCCTTGTCATTATGGGGAGTTTTCACGTTCAGACCGAAGTTGGAGGGCGAATGGTCCTTCTCGGAACGTTGAAGGCAGGAGACACCGTTGGTGAAATCAATATTTTCGATCCTGGGCTCGCCAGTGCCAGTGTCCTGAGCCGGTCCATGTCCGAAGTCTGGAAGATCGACCGGGTTCGCCTGGAGCAATATTTGGAGGCTCATCCTCGGACAGCCGCACGTGTTCTTGTTCACGTTTCGACGCAATTGAGCAAACGATTGCGTCACATGAACGAGAAGGTCGGTCAGACTTTCTAGCCTGTAGGAAACCAGGTATGGTTATCCTCTTGTTGGGAAGGAGTAGGTCTCGTCTTCAGTCAACAACCCCCTGAAACCTCAATCCCTGGAATGGGATGGAATCTCGGAATGCTAGAAGCCATTACACTCCCACTTTCCTCCATATCCGGGATCGGCTCGGCATTGACTCTCTTTTTTGCCCTTGTGATTGGGCATGCGTTTGCAGATTTTCCCCTGCAGGGGGATTTCCTCTCTCACGGAAAGAATCGTCACAGCAGCGTCGTTCGGCTTGCCGATGGAAAAGCGAATCCCGGGGATCTCTGGGTTTACCTGATGTCGGCGCACTGCCTGATTCACTCAGGATTCGTCTTCGCGATCACCGGGATGGTTGTGCTGGCGGTGGCTGAATTTGTTCTTCACTTCCTCATCGATGTGTTGAAGTGTGAGGGGCGCACCTCTTTTGCGTTGGACCAGTGGCTGCACGTGCTCTGCAAGGCTGGTTTTGTCGTGGTCATCTGGCTCTCTTGAAAGGGCGGGAATACCGACCTTGAAAACTCAAGGGAATACGGGATCGTTCCGAAATGACTTCGACTTTTGCATCCTTCTTGAGAAGTGCCTGGTTCCTCTCGCTCGCCTTGTTTGCCTCCCACATTCTTTCTGCACAGGAGGAGGGAGAGGACAATGGCTTCAAAGAGATCGAGTTGTTTACGGAGGTCATGGAGACCATTCGTCAGAGTTATGTTGATCCGGAGAAGGTGAGTTACGAGAAGCTGATCAGTAGCGCTCTCGAAGGGATGTTGGCCGATCTCGACCCCCATTGCCAGTTTATGCAGCCCAAGGTGTTGCAGCAACTCAAGCAGAACACCGACAGCACCTATGAGGGAATTGGCGTAACAATCTCGACGAAGAACGATTCTCTTTCCATCGTCACTGCGAGAGAGGATGGACCAGCCGCCAAGGCAGGAATTCTTCCTGGTGACCAGATTTTGAAAATCAACGGCCGTCTCATGGAGGACATCGGCATCATGGAGGCGGTGAATATGTTGCGCGGGAAGCCGGGAGAGAAGTTGAAGCTCACAGTTCGGCGGCCTGCCTCAAAGCAACTTCTCGAATTCGAGATAAAGCGGGAGGTCATTCGCCAGTCTTCCGTGAAGGACATCAAGATCATCGATCCACGTCTTACCGCTCCTTATCGCATGGGCTATGCCCGTATCCTTCAATTCAGCGAACCCACAGCCAAGGAGCTGGCTGATGGTCTCGACAAATTGGAGAAGGAGGGGATGGATGCTTTCATTCTCGATATGAGAAACAACCCCGGGGGGCTACTCGGCAGTGCGATCGATGTCTGCGGAGAATTCGTCAAAGCGGGAACGGTGGTTCTCACCACCGAGGGCAAGCCTGGTTCCGGGGAGATCAAGGTGTATCGGACGAGCGCCGAGAAGAAGCGTCGCAATCGGGACTATCCACTTGCGATCCTGGTCAATCACGCCTCGGCGAGTGGCGCGGAGGTCGTATCGGGTGCTCTCCAGGATCTCAAGCGTTGCATCGTTGTCGGAGAGACCACCTTTGGGAAGGGCTCCGTTCAGTCCATCATTCCGATCGGCGAAGGAAAGGCTCTGCGAATGACGACCGCGAAATACTACACGCCCAGTCATCGCACTATCCACGAGAATGGAGTGATCCCGAACATCGTGGCTACCTTGACACCCAAGCAGGAAGCGGAGCTGATGAGGTGGTTCAACCGAGAGAATCTTTCCCCAGAGATCAAAAAGGAAGCGGAGAAGTTTCGCGATCCCCAACTGATTCGCGCCGTCGATGCCATGAAGGGCGCTCTCGTCTACTCGAATATCCAGAGTGGAACCGACTCTGCTGAGGTGAAGGAAGAGCCGAAGAAGTCAGAAGAGAAGAAATCCGGGGACCAGGAATCGGAAAAGAAGGAAGAAAAGTAATCTTTCCTTTCGCGATCTTTTATTCGCGAAAGGGCGAATCCTTGCCGACTTCCACCGCAGGAAATGACCGATGGGCTGATTCTGGCGATCGAGACTTCCTGCGATGAAACGGCGGTCGCTCTAGCTGACCTCGATGGACGGATCCTCGGGAGCTATGTTTCTTCCCAGGTTGCCTTGCATGCCCCTTATGGTGGCGTGGTTCCTGAATTAGCATCGCGAAACCACAATGTGGATCTCCGCCCCCTCGTGGCACACGCCCTCGATGATCAGGGAGTGGCTCGAGATCAGCTGGCTCTCATCGCGGCGACTTCGGGGCCGGGGCTTGCCAGTTCACTTCTCATCGGTGACACGACCGCGAAAGCCATCGCGGTGGGGCTGTCCCTTCCGTTCTATTCCATCAATCACATGGAAGGCCACCTTCTCTCTCCCTTTATCGGTGGGGAAGGAGAGATCCCGGAACACCTCGGACTCATTGTCAGCGGGGGGCACACTTTGCTTGTCGATGTCGCAGGGACTGCGGACTACGAGGTGATTGGCTCGACCAAGGATGATGCGGCTGGAGAGGCTTTCGACAAAGTGGGGAAGATCCTGGGATTGCCCTACCCGGGAGGACCTGAGATCTCCCGGCTCGCAAGCGGAGGGCGTCGGGATGCCTTTGATTTTCCGCGGAGCATGATCCACAGCGGCGATTTCGAGTTCAGTTTCAGCGGCCTCAAGACGGCGGTTCTCTACACGCGGAAAAAGATGGGGGCGGAGATCGAGGAGTCGGTTCTCAGGGATCTTTGCGCTTCCTTCGAGGAAGCTGTCGTCGATGTGCTTGTGGCCAAGACGCTCGCGGCAAGTCGGGGTCGAGGAAAGAAGATCCTCGCACTTAGCGGGGGAGTGAGTTGCAATGATCGCCTGCGGGAAAGACTGTTGGAGGAAGCAAGCGCCGCAGGTTGCCAGTGCCAGGTCTCCGATCGGAAGTTTTCCACGGACAATGCGGCAATGATCGCATTTGCTGCGGCAAAGAGACACCAAGCCGGGATTGCTCCTGATTCCCTCCATGCGGACATCGATCCGAATTGGAAGCTGGGGTGAGTCAAGCGGCGAATACACTGGTCAGGATTAGATTGCCAGCGAACTGAGCACTTGGTAGATTTGTAAGCTGATGAGCTGTTGGTTCAAAGATGCTTTATCTCCTCACCTTCCTTTTTGAAAATCTATGACTGAAGAAAATAACTCCCAGAAATCACAGGTACCTCGCCGCACATTCGTTGCAGGGGCAGCGACGGCCGGCGCCGCAGCAGCGATGCTTCCCGTGGAAATGAGCGCTCAAGTAGCCGGAAGCGACGCCGTCAAAGTCGGTATGATCGGTGTTGGAGGTCGTGGCTCGGGTGCGATTGTCCAGAACCTGACGGCCAACGACAGCGCCCGTCTCGTCGCTGTGGCCGACGCCTTCGAGGACAAAATTGATGGCACTGGCCCGCGGGCTGCCGGTCTGCCCAAGATTCTCAACCAATTGGAGAAGTTGGGGAAAAACGACCAAGTGGACCTTCCCAAGAGTCGCCAGTATGCTGGTTTCGATGCCTACAAGGGCGTGATCGACGAATGTGATCTGGTTTGTATTGCCACTCCTCCCGGGTTTCGCCCCATTCACTTCCAGTATGCTGTGGAGCAAGGGAAGCACGTTTTCATGGAGAAGCCGGTTTGTGTCGATGCCAGGGGGTTCAACCAGGTCATCGAGTCTGCCAAGGCGGCAGATCAGAAAGGTCTCAAGGTAGTCGTGGGATTGCAGCGTCACTACCAGAATGTTTATCGCGAGGCCTTCAAAAAGGTCCACGAAGAAAAATTGATCGGTGACATCGTCTCCAGCCAGGTCTGGTGGAACGGAAGCCGCCCCTGGATCGTTGCTCGTCAGCCCGGGTGGACGGAGATGGAATACCAGATGCGGAACTGGTATCACTTCAATTGGCTCTGTGGAGACCACATCGCGGAGCAGCACGTTCACAACATCGACGTCATGAACTGGTTCCTCAGCGGAGATTCGAAAATGGGAGGGAATCCCGTCGTCGCCCAGGGAATGGGAGGGCGTGCCGGAACCGAGCCGCTCAGTGTCGGCGAGATTTTTGACCATCACTATGTCGAGTTCAAATATGGCAGTGAGCACAATAACGCGGTCATGAACAGCCAGTGCCGCCAGATCAAGGGAACTTGGCGTCGTGTCGCCGAGGAGATTCACGGAAGTGATGGAGTCCTCGAGCTGGGTGGTGGAAAGATCACGGACCTGAAAGGGAACGTGAAGTGGCAGTATCGCAAACCCCGTTCTGGAGATCCCAACCCCTACCAGGTCGAGCACGACGAATTGCACGCCGCGATTCAGAACGACACGCCGCTCAACAACGCCTACTACGGTGCCAAGAGTTCCTTCACCAGTGCCCTCGGACGTATCGCGACCTACAGTGGTCAGCAGATTTCCTGGGATGAAGCCGTGAAGTCCGACTTCTCCATCATGCCGGAGGAATTCAGTTTCAATGCCGAAGCACCGGTTCAGCCGGACGAAAACGGCAATTACAAGCTCGCCATTCCTGGTGCGTGGCCCTTGCCTTGGGCAAAGGAGTCAAAGAAGGGATAAGCCCTCATCCATGGGGCGGTGGAGAAATCCATTCGCCTGAGCAATTCTCAAACGGCCTCGGGAGCAATCTCGAGGCCGTTTTGCGTCTGGAGCGAACGAACAGAGAGCTCCGGAAAAGTAAGAAGCCGCCCAACCCGAGGGCTGGACGGCTTCGAAACACGAAACACAAACAGACAGTTACCGAGAAAGTAACCAAGAAAAGAATAACTGATATTTAAGAAGTATCAACATTTTGGAGATAAAAAATTCATTTTTTTCGTCTTCGATTCAACTTCTCTCGCCCTGTGACGTCTATGGTGTAACTTTTCGCCTTTGCTCCGAGATATGAGAACTCATCAAGATGCTCCCTCCCCAGCTGGATTGGTGTTCCGATTTTGCCTGATCGCTGCCTGTGTGATCACCGTCGGCTGCGCAACGAAGCCGGCTTCGAAAGAAGTCCCGACCAGCATGGCGCTTCGCTTCGGGACCATTGAGAATGTCAATAATGTGAAGATCCGAGTCAGTCTCAACCACCGGGCGGTGTATGTTTACGAAGGGGATCAGCCACGATTCGTCGCCGCCGTAGCGATCGGGAAACCCTCCGATCCGACACCGACGGGAACTTTCAAAGTTCAGCACAAAGAGATCAAGAAGCGCTCCAGCAGCTACGGCTTTTTCGTCAAGGGAGATGAGGTTGTCCCCGGGAAGCGGAGCAACATGCCTCGAGGTTACCGATATATCGGATATCCGCTTCCTTACTGGGTCTATTTCGCCCATGGATGTGGATTCCATGCCGGAGCGGTCTGGCCCGAGCCTCGGACTCACGGCTGCCTGCGTCTTCACAAGTCGATCGCCGATGATTTTTATCACATGGTGAAAGTGGGAACTCCGATCACCATCGCGAACAGCCTTCCCGAGGACTCGACGCTCGGAAAGAACGTTCCTCGTCCCCGCGATTATTCTCATCCGGATTCTTCTCCAGCCGTAAGAGCCTCCGACGCCGTATTCACTGATATGGACAACGTCTGGTTCTAAATTGCTATGCCTGCAGCCCCTGGAAAAAAGAAGCGCCGTGTCAACGTTCGCACCCCCGAGGTGATGGAGCGTGTCCAGGCGGAAGTCGCAAACCACTACGAGAGTTCGATCGTGGAAAAGGTCCGAGCTGCGGGTGGAGTGATCTCCATCGGCAAGACGACCGTCCATCTCGCGAAACAGTTCGGATTCTGTTATGGCGTCGAGAGAGCGATCGATCTTGCCTACGCGTCCCGTCGAGTTTTTCCCGACAATCGCATCTTCCTCATCGGAGAGATTATTCACAATCCAGAGGTGAACCGACAGTTGGAGGAAATGAATATCGTCTCCCTTCCCTGGCAGGCGATGAATGAGCAGTACGACGACCTGACCGAGGACGATGTCGTGATCGTGCCTGCCTTTGGTGCTCCGATTTCCTTCATGGACAAAGTGGAGTCGCAAGGGTGCATGACGGTCGATACGACCTGTGGCGATGTCATGAAGGTGTGGAAGCGAGTTCGTGGATTCGCCAAGGCCGGAGTGACTTCCATCATCCACGGGAAAGCCGATCATGAGGAAACTCGCGCGACGGCTTCGCGCGCGGCAGGGGATGATGGCAAGGGGCACTATCTCATTGTACTGACCCTGGATGACGTCGACTACGTCTGTCGCTATCTCGTTGAGGGAGGTGACCGAGGGGAATTCCTGGAAAGATTTTCGGGCGCGACCTCTGAGGGATTCGATCCAGATCAGCATCTCGTCGAGCTCGGGGTGGCGAATCAGACCACCATGCTCAAGTCGGAGACCGAGGAGATTCAGAATCGGGTTCGAAAGGCGCTGGAACTGCGCGATGGACATGCCGAGAACTTCTCCGTTTTTGATACCATTTGCGGTGCCACCCAGGAGCGACAGGATGCCCTCTTCGAGCTTCTCAAGAAGGAGATGGACATGCTCTTGGTGGTCGGGGGATACAACAGCTCGAATACCACTCATCTCGTAGAGATTGGGGAGAAGGAGCTTCCAACGTTTTTCATTCGAAGTGCAGACTGTCTCATCTCCCTGGAGGAGATCATTCATTTCGACCTTCACGAAAAGACCGAGATCAACAGCACTTCCAAGATTTTGAGCCAGGAAGAGTCGGTCATCGTTGGCATCACGGCGGGAGCCTCCTGTCCGAGCAACCTCATCGAGGATGCCATCCTCAAAGTCTTCGAGCTTCGCGGGATCAGTGGTGACCAAGTGAGTGCTGCCTAGCGCATCTCGTCCGACTTTTGCCGGGGTACCCTGACTTATCTTTTCCTGTCGAAAATATCTGCGCTACGCGGATAAAGAGCTGCAAAAACAGAGCTCAAAGTCTGGCGGATCAGCGGCTTCAGTTTTTTCTCCATCTTCTGCGGATCCGCTGAAATTCCGCCCTTTTTCCAGAGCGAGGCCCACTCGTCCTTCCGATCATCGATCTGGCGTTTCAGGAGCGTCTCCCAGTGGGCGGGATTGTGCATGGGGTCTTGCCAGGCGCCACGGCCTCTTCCGTAGTGGGAGATGGCGAGATAGAGCATGAGGACGAAATGGATCTGGGCAAGAAAGTGGTTTTCGGTCCATCGCACCATATTCTGCCCCGTCTGGGTGAGGTTGTAACCGCGGGCGAGGGCGAAGGTCGTTGCGCCGCCCAGCAGCATTCCAACGATGGCGCCGCCTCCAAAAGTCATCCCACCGGAAATGAGGTCGGCAGAAAGCCCTCCGACGAGACCGGATACGGCACCTCCGAAGGTGGCCGCGATCGGTTCCTCGACATCCCGTTTCACGTCGAACTCGCTGGAGGAGGATTCAGCGATCTTGGCCGCGGTTTCTCCATCGATGCCATACAGCGCAATCAGCTGATTCACGACTTCCGAAGTGCGCTCTGCAAGTCGCTCGTACATCGCTTGCTGGATACGGTCGAATTCCTTGTTCCGTTTCTTTCGAGAAACGAGGTGCCGGATTCGATCCGAGAGTCCTCGTTGCGAGAGAGGTTCGGTGTCGGTGAGGGCGAAGAGGGCCCACCCCGAAAGGGTTTCGGCTGCATCGTCGAAAATGTTCCAGTTTCGATCGATCCACGCCTCGCTAAGCTTGCGAGCAGCCTTGGCGGCATCGCCCTCGAGGATCTCCGCCGCCTTGACGAGGATGAGATGTTCCTCGGTCCAGCTCCGCGTGAATGCGTCGAGAGTATCGACATGCTTGACGATCTCGTGCCGGGAAAGATGAGCTTTCCACTCGGCCTCCCGCAGACGATCCTGTTCCGGATCGGGTTGGCCGACCTGATTCAGGAAGACAAGAACCGGTTTTCCGATCCACTCGATCACTTCGATTTCGAGGTCGACGTAGGCGGTCTCGGAAGGTGAGAGGGAAGCGTCGATGAGATAGAGCACGATGTCCGATTCGTTCTGAACGTTTCGAATCGCCTCCTGGCTGCACCAGAGAGACTTGTCGGCCCGACGATCCCAGACCTGGTGGAGAATCCATCCGACCGGATTTTCACTGGAGCGCAGTCGTTTTGCGAGCTTGGCGAGATTCGATCCGAATCCCGGGGTATCCCAGAGCTTGGCGACGAGGTCTCCCTTTTCGATCAGGGGATAGGCTTCGGGAACGATGGTGACGTGAGCGCTGTCCGCGACTTCTCCGACATCTTTCCGCAGAAGAGTTCGCGCGAGAGCGGTCTTTCCCACGTTGGTGTGAGAAATCAGGCTCAGAACGAGTTCGTTGGGATCTTTGTCAGACTTCGCCATGCGCTGTCGTGGTAGGAGGGAGTGCCGATACGATCACAAGTTCGAGAGGTTTCTCCGAGAGGAGATAGCGCCATGCATTTTCGCGATCCTCGCGTCGTTGCTTTGCATCCCCGAGCCCTTCGCTCTTGCGGTCGAAGTCGGTCGCATCGAGGAGGAGGAAGGGGAGGGGCGATGTCGACTTCTCTTCGAGAGATTGGACCAGGGCGAGGTGGGTTTCCTTTTCCGGCGTCGAAGCAAAATTGAGCAAGGGGACGAGAGCGGTTTCGGAGTGGTCCGAAACAAATTCCGGGAGGTCTTCCTCTTCTCCAAAGGCAACGGGGTTCTCGAAGGTCAAGGCGACAGGTCCTTCCAGGTGGGTTTCGAGCCCCCTCTCGATCGCTCTGCGTTCGCCATCCCCGAGTTCGAGACCATAGGGGATGAGGGTGAACTCCCGAGAGGTTCCCGACGAAATGGCGATGAGATGCTCGTAGTATCCCGGCGAGACGGAGCGATAGCGTATCGTTCTCCGAAACCGATGGTCCTTCCACTGCCACACGAGAATGAAGAAGCCTCGGGGAAGGATGACGAATAGGAAAAGAGTGATGGCATACCAATGGATCCATTGAGCGGCGTTCTCGCCCACGACCTCTCCCTCATCTGCTTTCCAGTGGATGCGATCGAGAGACTCTGTCGAGGGGATTTCATCGCCAAGAAGAGCCGCCGCGGGTCCGAGCACTCCAGAGAGAAACGGTCGAAGGGCCTCACCGTCCTCAAAGAAAGTGCTTTCCCAGACGGCGCGATACTCATTCGCGAGCCCTTTGAGATACATGCCGGCGATCGCGGAGACGGCCAGCGCGAGGGCAACGGTATGGAAGAGAATTTTTACCTTCGCGAAGAGCCTCGGCATCGTCAGCGAAGTCCAGCGTCGAAAGTAGAGACTCTTTGCGGCCTCCCAGCTCGAGGACTCGTCGCCCCCTTCATTTTCGCCTGCTCCGGAACCCCTGTCAGTCGAAAGGAGCGGGCGGAGCCACGCTACCTCGCCCTCGGACATCGAAGCGCGACCGCGAAAGATCAGGAAAACTTCACGGATTGAAATCAATAGGCTCCAGGCAAGAATCCCGAGCAGTGGAAAAGAGAGAATGTTGATCTTGTCGTCGGGACCCAGTTCGTTGCTGAGAAATCCCAAGACGGAGGCGACGGCAATCAAGCCAAGAGCCAGGAGACCGAAACGGTGTCCACCGGATCGTTCTTCGATCCATTGCGCCGGCTTGGGAAATTTCGTCAGCGCTCGGATCGAAAGCAACTCCGCTCTTTCCGAAAAAAACGAATCGATTTCGGAATCACCGGGAGACTTCGGGAGGGGCGCACCGGCGATAGCCGCGGCTTCGCGCAGGTCGCTGTCCGAGAGGATTTCTCCCTCGTTGTCGCATTGCTCAATCGCCTGGATAGCGACGATTTTTCTGATCGCGTCGATCTTCATGCGAAAGGAAGGCGTCCGTATCTCGCCGGGCGGGACGTCCATTGCGACGCGATATTGGATCTGGTAGAGTCCGATGCAGTCATGGGCAGGGAGGGAGACCGACCTAGAGAGGAGCCGATTTTTCTACCGCTCCGGACACGCGAGTCGGATCGGTTTCATAAAGATGAGCCATACCGATGGCGAGGGCATCCGCGGCATCGGAAGGTGGCGTTTCGCGGAGTTGCAGGAGGGCTCGGATCATGAATGCGACCTGTTGCTTGTCGGCCGATCCCCGACCGACCACCGCCTGTTTCACCCGGCGCGGCGCATATTCGAAAATTTCGAGACCGTGCTCTGCGGCAGCGATCATGGCAGCGCCACGCGCGGCTCCCATCGTGATTGCCGTCTTGAAGCTCTGGACGAAAATGACGCCCTCGACGGCGCAAACTTCGGGGCGGTATTCCTGGATGACCTCGTTGAGAGACTCGCGGATCGAAACGAGACAGGTGGACTGCCTCAGGCCTCGCTTGTTGCTGATGACCCCGTAGGTCAGGGAACGATACACAGGCTTGCGCCCCGATTCGAGGATTTGCTCAAGGACTGCATACCCCGTATTCCGCAGGGCTGGATCGATGGAAAGAACACGCACGAGAGAATCTACACCGGATTCGAAACGAGGCACGTTGCTTTCGGGGCGTGCCTGGCCGGGCTTCAGTCGGCGTAGATTCGGACGTTGGCATCCCGGCGAAGTTTCTTGAGCCACGTTTCGAGATTCTTCTGGCGCTTTTCGATGGTGAGACGCCGATCGATTTCCTCCTCGAGTTTTTCGTAGGAAGGCACGGACTGACCAATCCGGCCTTCCGACTTCAGGATTCTCCAGAATGGACCGTCGTCTACCGGCGAACTGACCTGACCGCTGGAAAGGGAGAAGGCGACTTGGGTGATACCCGAAGCCAGGGTGTTTCTTCCGACGGCGCCGACATAACCTCCCTTGCTGGAGAAGCTGTCGTCCGAATACTTCTTCGCGAGCGCACCGAAGTCGGCTCCATTGCGGAGCTCAGTGCGGACCTGGTTGAGAAGGGATTCCTGCTGGGCGAGGGTCTTTCCGGGAACCTGCTTGGGGATCGAGATGATGCGGAGTTTCACTTTTCCCTCGCTGGCGTAGTCGCCTTTGATTTCGTTGTAGACCCGCTTCTTCTCCCACGGAGTGTTCGGCACGACGGTGTCTCCCGCCTGTTGGCCTCGCAGCGCGTTGATTGCGATCTGGTCGCGTTGGACGTCGCGAAACTGGGAAATGGTCATACCTGAACTGGCGAGACCCTTGGCAAATTTATCTCGGTCTCCGCCGAAACGGGTCTGGACGAAATCATCGATCGCCGCATCGATAAATTGCGGCTTGATCACTCCGCCCAATTTCTCGAACTCCGAGAGAATCAGCTTGGTATCGATGAGTTCATCGAGCGCTCTTTCCTCCATCTTTCGGATCTCACGCTCGGCCTGGGCGCGGGTGACCTGGCCCTTGTTTCCCATGAGCCAGACTTGCACCTGCGTCTGGACGGCTTGCTCGACCATCGTCTGGGTAATCGGCTCCCCGTTGACCACGGCTTTGATGCCATTGAGGACGGTGGGTGCCGCAGTGAGGTTGGAGGTACCGCTCGAAACCAGCGTCAGGAGAGCGAGAGTGAGAAGAGTCGATACGGGTCGATTCGTCATAAAGTGTTTCTAGGTGAAATAAAGAATACCAGAGACGGGTGTTGAGGGCCACCTACAAGTCGAGCACCCAATCAAGCGCCGACTCCAGCCATTCCTCCTCATCGTCTCCGATTAAACGAGGGAACTTACCATTTAATTGGATGAATTTCCCGTTTTTCGTCATCTTCAGCTTGGTATCCTGGATCTCGAGAGCGCTACATCCCTTGTGAGCGGCCCGAATCTTGATCTCGGTGCAGGTCAGCAAATGCTCCACTGGCGCGGGCAGCCGGCCGAATCGATCGCTCCACTGCTCGCGAAGTGACTCCAGGTCGGAGAGTTGCGAAGCTTCCGCAAGCTCGCGATAGGCGGTGATTCTCAATCGAGCCTCCGGCATGTATTCCGAAGGGATGTAAGCCGGTAGAAATCCGTCCGGCGACTTCTGGTAGAGCGCTTCATTGGTGCAGAGAAAATCGACGTGAAAGGAAAGATCGACCCGATCGGCAGCAGGCTCGCCCTTCAGTTTACTGACCGATTGCTTGAGCAACTGGCAGTAGAGATCGAATCCGATCGCCGCAATATGTCCGCTTTGCTGGGTCCCGAGGAGGTTGCCCGCACCCCGGATCTCGAGATCTCGCATCGCGATTTTGAATCCCGCCCCGAGCGAGGAGTACTGCTTGATCGCGTTGATCCGTTTCCTCGCGTCTCCCACCGTCAACATGTCAGGCGGTAGCATCAGGTAGGCGTAGGCCCGGCGATCGGCGCGACCGACTCGGCCTCGGATCTGGTAGAGGTCGGCGAGACCGAAGCGGTCCGCCCGATCGATGATGATGGTGTTGGCGTTTGGGATGTCGACCCCGCTTTCGATGATGGTCGTGCAGACGAGAACATCGAATTCTCCCGCGATGAAACGATTCATCACATCCTCGAGTTCCTCGTCTCCCATTTGCCCATGCCCGACCTCGACGCGGATCCCGGGAACGAGATCCTCGATCCTGCGCTTCATCCCGCGGATCGTCTTGACCCGATTGTGGAGAAAAAAGACCTGCCCTTGCCGAGCCATTTCCTTCTCGAGCGCGGAGCGAATGATTCTTTCGTCGTAGGGGCAGACCGTCGTCGCGACCGGTCGTCGATTGGGGGGAGGGGTGTCGATCACCGACATCTCGCGGACTCCCATCATCGAAAGATAGAGCGTTCGGGGGATCGGGGTGGCGGAGAGAGTGAGGACATCGACGAATCTCCAGAGTTCCTTGAATCGTTCTTTGTGGCTGACCCCGAAACGCTGCTCCTCGTCGACTACGGCGAGACCGAGATCCTTGAACTGGACATCCTTGGAAATCACTCGGTGCGTCCCAATCACGATATCCACTCCCCCAGTCGCGAGTTTCTCCAGCGTCTTCTTTTGTTCCGCAGCAGAGCGATAGCGACTCAGGGCTTCGATCCGAATCGGGAAGTCCGACATCCGCTCGCGAAAATTCTTCAAATGTTGTTCTGCCAGCACCGTCGTCGGAACGAGCACTGCGACTTGTTTTCCGGACATGACCGCCTTGAACGCCGCCCGGATTGCCACCTCGGTCTTCCCGAAGCCCACATCGCCGCAGATCAAGCGATCCATCGGCTTGGGCGATTCCATATCCTGCTTTGCTTCCTCGATTGCGCGAAGCTGGTCGGGGGTCTCCTTGTAAATGAAGGCACTCTCGAACTCCCACTGCCACTTGTTGTCCGGGGGATGACTGAATCCCCGATGCGACTCCCGCTCCGCCTGGATCGAGAGGAGCCGGGCGGCGTAGTCCATGATCGAATTCTCCGCATCGCGCCGCAGGCGCGACCAGCGCTTGTCCCCGAGACGGGACAGCTTCGGAGCCTTCTTCCCCGTGCCGATGTAGCGCGACACGAGATGAGCCTGATCGAGGGGAACGAAGAGCCGAGCCTGCTCGTCGTATTCGATCTCGAGAACTTCCTCTTCCCCATCGGGAGTCTCCCGCGTCTTGATCCCGCGGAACTTCCCGATCCCATAGTCGATATGGACGACGAGATCGCCGTAGTTGTATTCGCGGAGACTGCTGACTTGCTGGCTCGCCTGCCGCTCCCTGGCGATCCGGTAGCGCCTCTGCGATCGCTGGTTCTGGTAGCGACCAAAAATCTCGGCATCGCTGAGCACCGCGATCTTCGCATCCGGAATCGTGAAACCTCGGCTCAGGGTGCCGATCATGGGTTGCAGGTAACCCTGGTCCCAGGCTTTCTCGAAGATGAGTTCGGTGAATCGCTCCTTCTCTCCTTCGGAGTAGAAGACCATCAACACCGTCCATCTTTCTGCCTGCCACTCCGAGATCTGGCTGGCGAACTCTTCCCTTCGGTTTTCCTGCAGGATGAAATCTCCGACTCCGAATTCACCGAGGGGATTGTCGTAGCAGGCACCTTCGTAGCTCTCGGCTCGTTCGCCCCGTGCTCCCGAGGTGATGATGATGTGCGCTTGTTCCGGTTCGCAATCGATCGCGATGACGAGATCATCGCTCGCGATGTAATCGGCAACGACACCGCTGTGTTCGAGATTCGCTTCACTGAAAAGGATCTCCGTCTCATCGACCTTTCCGATCGAGGTCTGAGAATCGACATCGAATTCCCGGATCGATTCGATCTCGAGATCGAACAACTCGATCCGGACCGGGTGAAGCGCTTGCCACGAAAAGAGATCGAGGATACCGCCGCGCATCGCATACTGCCCTCGTTGGAAAACCTGGGCCTCCTGCTCGTAGCCCGCCTTCTCCAGGTTCTGAGCGAGTTCGTCGAGATCCAGCTCGGTTCCCACCCGAATCTTTTCCGCCTGTCGGGTCAGCAATCCGGGGGGAGGGGCCTGCTCACCGAGTGCCTCGTCGGTCAGGACGACGATGGACCCTTCTCCCGAACGCTGGATTTCATGGATTTCCTTGAGAACGGCGAGACGTTCCGCCGCCGACTCCGGGTCGGGTAGAGTTTCTTCGAATCCTGCCCATTCATACTCCGGGAGAAAAAAGGCCGAGTGCCCCCAGACCCCGAGCTCCGTCTGCATGACTTCCTGGGCCTTGACCTGGGAACAGACCACCCAGATCGCAGGATCGGGGTTTCCGGCTTCTCTCCACTCGGCAATTGAAGCTGCGGCATAGAGAGGTTGGCCCGCTTCCGAAACGTGTTCCAACACGGTCGGATTCTCCGGAGTAGCGAGCGCAATCCCGCTCAATCGCTGCATCAACTCCGGACTCCGATGGAGAGCCGGGAGGAGAGTCTGCAATGCCTCTGTGCCCTTCAGGTTTTTCAAGCCTGAAACGCTACGCCCAAACGAGGGATTGAGAAGCAGAATTCCGCCCGCCTCGAAGGTCCCGTCCCCGAATGCTGGATTCTGATTTCGTGAATCTGCGTCCCAGGAGTGGGAAAAGTCGCCTCAGTTTCCCCGAAGTTTCGGTTTTTCTTATAAAAAATATGATAAAATTGCAGATTTGTAATTTCATTCTTGCAAAAATCAGGAGTGAAACGTAGATTTTCAACGCATGGCACAGGAGACAACCGCTTTAGCTGACCGCGCGAAACGAGCCCGTCGTATCGTTCGCAACCCCGCCCTTTACAAGGTGTGCATGGGGTGTGACTCGATCGTTGCGACCAAGGTCAATATCTGTCCCAATTGCCATTCCTATCGTTTCGAGGAGAAAGAGGAAGAGGTGGTTGCTCAGGCCAAGGCTCTTTCCACTCGCGAGCAGAATTCGGTGGTCGCCGAAGATCTTCTGTAGTCCCGGTGAGAACCTTTTTTCCGTAGAAGGCGGCAAGAATTCCCTTGCAATCTCTTTGTGTCCGTCCATCTTTGCCGCCCGTCGTATTTGCAAGAATGCGACAAGGAATCTGGGTAGGTTCCGGAGCGGTCAAACGGGGCAGACTGTAAATCTGCTGGCTATGCCTTCGAAGGTTCGAATCCTTCCCTGCCCACTTCCATTACTATCAAGGACTTACGCAGAGCGCATGTCAGTTGGTTGACGTCCTTCCCTGGACGTGTCTGACAAATT
>JARGNI010000057.1 GCA_029213195.1 Verrucomicrobiales bacterium | reverse complement strand
AGGGGGCTAGCATTATCGCCCGTGCTACTCCACCCCCGGACCCTGCCTCTGTCCCGATAACGAAAGTGTCAGCCGTATCGTTCCATCCGATGTGCGCACGCTCGTAGTTGGTGGCGTCTGTGTATGTGTTGTAAATGTTGTAGGTCTGGGCGTTGACACCGTTACGTTGGCCGAGGGTGTTGGCTGCGTCACGGTAGAGGCGTAGGTCACCCGACGAGGACGCGTAATTGGAAGAGTTCCACACGATGCTAGCACCCGACGAGATGCCTATGGCCGTGGCTCCAACATCTAACCGCTGGACCCCTCCCACAATCGTCCTCGCCACGGTGCCGCCCCCATGCGCCTCGTGCCGGATTCCCGTGCCAATAGAGACTGCGCCCCCCGAATCAACGCTAAACTTGCTCGTCCCGCCCACCTGCAAATCCATCAACTTACTACCCGCTGCGCTGGCAGTGTCGGTGACATCAGCTTTGATCAATGTAAACGTATCGGCAGCATCATTCCAAGTGCTGGTGATGTTGAGCGCCTGGGCATCATCAGTGAGGGTGCCTTGTGCAATGTCCTGTGATTGCATACTTACGCTTTTCGCAAAGGTGGCGTCCCCCGCTGAATCGACAAGCAGTGCCTCCACTTGGCCGCCTGTCCTCAGCCTGAATTGGCCAGCGGCAAAGTCTGTGGAAATCTCGTATGTGTTTATCCCACTGAACCCAGAATACCCTATCCTTTTCGTGTTAGCGCCCCGGTAATAGGTAATATATGCCTTAGAGGCCGAATCGGTGGCTGCCTCAGTATCAGACAATCTCAACATCTCATGTGCCCCCTGGAGAGAGACCAGCCCAGCCTTTATACTCATGTCCCGAACCGTCCCACCTGCCGAGCCTGCCTCTGTCCCAATAACGAAAGTGTCAGCATTCCAGCCGATGTGCCCTCGCTCGTAGTTGCTGGCATCGGTGTATGTGTTGTAGATGTTATACGTTTGGGCATTGATGCCGTTGCGTTGGGCCAGGGTGCCCGCAGCGTCTCGGTATAGCCTGAGGTCAGAAGCTCCGTTGACATCGGCGTTTGACCAAGAAATCGGGAGAGTGCTCTTCATCATCAGCCCAAGTTGGGTTGAGCTGGAAAAGGTAGAGACACCAACGTTGTTGGCTACCATTGTCACCTTTGTGTTAGACCATACCGACATGCCGCTGTTGTAGTCAGACGTTCCAAAACTAACATCTAGGTAGCCGGTCCCCTGGGCATCTTTTAATACGCTGCCAGCAACGCCGACATTGCCGTAAAGACTGAGCGTCTCGCTTCCGCTTGTCATGACCCCCTTAATGATTCCGCCGATATTTAACTGATCATCTGCTGTAGCGCTATCCGCGTCCAAGTCGTCCCCAATAATAATGTTGTTAGAGCCCGAGGTGATGTTGTCGCCCGCTTGATACCCAAGCGCGATCAATCCTTGAGCTGTCGAGACGTTGTAGGCGGCGCGATAGCCAAGCGCGGTAACTTTTGAAAAGTCAGTTCCGGCCTGACTTAAACCCGCTGATTCGTATCCTATCGTGGTGTTGTAGCCCCCTATTGAGCCGTAGGCACTCCATTTCCCGACACTAACGCAATTAGAAGACCCTCGATAACCCGCACTGGCTCCAATGAAAACTGACCCATCAGCAATACTAGGGGCATACCTCCCTGCACTGCTCCCGATAGCAATCGCGCCACTTATCGCTGCGCTTGCGAAGTCAAGCGCATTATCCCCGATTCCAATGACTCCATTATAGGAAGCACTTGGGGTGAACGCTGTATCTCCGAGGATCATCCAAGAGCCAGGGTTCAAGCGCATCACTGAGGAGCTTCCTATCCTCATCTGGATCTCTCGAACCGTCCCACCCCCGGACCCTGCCTCTGTCCCAATAACGAAAGTGTCAGCCGTATCATTCCAACCGATGTGGGCGCGCTCGTAATTGGTGGCGTTTGTGTATGTGTTATAGATGTTAAACGTCTGGGGGCTGACGCCGTTACGCTGGCCGAGGGTGCCTGCTGCGTCGCGGCTGAGGATTAGGTCGTGACCAGTGCTTGCTTGAGACCCCGAAGACCACCGAAGAGCCCCTGAGTCGGCCAGGCGAAGCCCATCCACTCCCATACCTACTTTCGCGATAGTAGTTTGATAGAAATAGGCTGTGGAGCCTCCAATGCCGATCCTCCAGTTGCTATACTCAAGCTCTGCTCCATCACTGTCCGTTAGCCTCAGGCTTGAATTAACTCCCGAACCGAAGACCTCGCCCCCCGAATCCACACTAAACTTGCTCGCTCCGCCCACCTGCAAATCTAACAGTTTACTACCCGCTGCGCTGGCAGTGTCAGTCACATCGGCCTTGATCAGCGTAAATGTATCGGCAGCATCGTTCCAGGTGCTGGAGAGATTGAGCGCCTGGGCATCGTCTGTTAGGGTGCCTTGTGCAATGTCTAGGGTCGTGCCTAGATATGCGTTTCTGGGACGCAATCCCCCCGCCCCGATATCGTGAGTATTATCAGGGTAGAAATGCAACGGCTTGCTAGCTAAAATGCTGTCCCTATCAACGCTAAGCTTCTGAGAACCATCCGCATAGAATTGAATGCTCTGCCCGCCGCCTACTCCCAGGCGAAGATTCCTATTTACCCCACCTGCGAATCCTGCCTCTGTCCCAATGACAAAAGTGTCAGCCGTATCATTCCATCCGATGTGGGCGCGCTCGTAGTCGGTGGCGTTTGTGTAGGTGTTATAGATGTTAAACGTTTGGGCGTCAGTGCCGTTACGCTGTGCTAGGGTGTTGGCTGCGTCTCGGCTAAGAGCTAAATCGCTAGCACTCAAGAGGTTGGTCGTGGATGACCACTTCAAGGACGTACTGCTCTGAAGCGTCATCTCGTGTTGCTTGACTGCTAAAGTCCCAGAATTGCCGGAACCATACCCTATTACTACGTAACCAGTAGACCGGGTGTCTATACGGTTCACGCGTAGGTCTCCATTTACCAGTCCACTGCCAAAGATGGTTGTCGCTCCCGATGATGCCACGTTAAACTTGCTCGCTCCACCCACCTGCAAGTCCATTAGCTTGCTCCCCGCTGCGCTGGCAGTGTCAGTAACATCCGCTTTGATCAATGTAAACGTATCAGCAGCATCGTTCCAGGTGCTGGAGAGATTGAGTGCTTGGGCGTCGTCTGTGAGGGTGCCTTGTGCAATGTCTAGCGTCGTGCCTAGGTAGGCCCTCTTGATCCTGAGGCTAGCGGATGCGAGGTCTCTTACATTGTTCCCAGTCGGCCCGAACACATGGCCGGTTGTTAATTGCCATGTATAGCTTCCATTAGCGCCTAACGTGAGCGGGTTCCCGGTAGCCGCCTTAAGCTTAAGCGATCCGCCAGGCTCAACATGGATGCCTCGACCTATTCCAGTCCCCGCCGCCTCTGTCCCAATAACGAAAGTGTCAGCCGTATCGTTCCAGCCGATATGGGCGCGCTCGTAGTCGGTGGCGTTTGTGTAGGCGTTGTAGATGTTAAACGTTTGGGCGTCAGTGCCGTTACGCTGGCCGAGGGTGTTGGCTGCGTCGCGACGCAGAAACAGGTCCCTTGGACCGTAGGAGGTGGTATTGCTAGACCATGAAAAATGGTAGTCGCTTCGAAGAGTAGCCCCCACGTTCCCGTGGCCTACCAGCATTGATGCGCCGAAAGCGGAAGTATTGCCTAAGTAGACATTGCCACTAGGCGCGCCTAGCGTCAAAGATCCTCCGCTGGTATCCAACGAGATCTCCGCCGTGCCGCGTATTTTTACATTGCCGCCCGAATCCACGTTAAACTTGCTCACTCCACCAACCTGCAAATCTAGCAGTTTGCTAGCGCCAGGGCTGAGAGTGTCAGTCTGGTTAATCAGTAAGCCAGTATCATTACCGCTGGTGGCCTTATTGGTAGTGTAGTCGAGCGTCAGTGCCGCTTCGTCGCCGGTCGCCTGATCCAGCACGATTGGCGTTGATGGCGTGATTAGGGTATTTGCGTCTGCGTCGAATGCTCCCCCTCCAGCAGTGCTAAGTGGATCGTAAGATATGAGTCCCATGCTATGCGGTTGTTGCGATTAAGAATTCAGTCCCAGATGCGTCCCATGAGATCGAGCCTACACGGTTATAGGTGTTAGTCACAGGATCAAGATAGGCCTTGAAGGACACTGTGGCCCCAACTGGTAGCCGGGCACCGTTAACGGTCCCGTCAGCGGTTCCGATATTTGAGATGCTGATAGACTCTCTCGACGCATTGATCGTCGCCACAACAGTGGAAACAATCACTCCGGGAGTGAAGTCTTGGACTGCCGCTGGCGCTGGCGTTGCACCTTGTGCCTCGCAGTTCGTGAGGAGCATCTGCAGCTTCGTGCGGTCGTCCGCATTGGAGCATGCTAGAGCCTCACAGATTTGATCCGAAGTGAGGGAACAAACGTCTAGCGTTCCGTCGAAGATTTGTCTTAATATTGCTGAGCAGGCCATTATGCGTTTCGGTTAAATACTAGCATGGTTCGACCATGCCCAGTTGAAAGATCCTGGCACTCATGTGTCAGGTCAGGGTTTAGGGTGAAGAATGGGCGTAGGACGTCGATCCAGTATTGCTGAGGCTTGCAGTTGACGTGGTGCCAACCGGGCTGTCCTGGAAGGGCGTGTGTCATTGCCAGAGTCTTACAGTGAAAGAAGGTGTCTAGGAGCCGAGGAGCGTAGCGATCCTCGATGTGCTCGACGACCTCAACACACCAGCCAAGGTCGAACTGCCCACACGAGTAGAGGTTACCCCACGTGTAGTCGTGGATGTCGCACGGGATGCCGCGGGCTCTTGTTGCGATGGCCCCTCGTTCGAAGCCCTCAACGCCTTGAATCACGTCAACCTTGCCCTGCCACCAAACCGTAGACGATCCGTCACCACAGCCGATATCGAGGACCGACTGAGGCTGCAGCTTCGTTAGGAGGTGGATCTTGATGTCCTCCTCCTTGGTGTATTCGTCACCATCGGGGATGTAGCCGCCAAGATGTGGACGCCCTGGATCGGTTGCGAAGACTGAATTATCCATGAACTTTCCCTTCTACCCAACTGCCGACCCAGTGGTGCGCAGCATAGCCGCCAAGATGAGCGTAGTTAGGTGGTGGGTTCTTCCCGTAAGGAACTCCCATGCGCTCGCCGACAGTCGCCGAGTATGGGAAGAAGTAGCTGGGAGGTAAGATCGTGATCGGATCGCCAACGTGGTCCTTGTGACCGTGCCATGCATGATCCCCAAGAGTGCCAAACTTCTCACCACTGCAAAGATCAAGATCCTTGCGCTTCCACAAGAGCTGAAGAGCCTTCTGAGCGAAGTTGTGACCCGGCTCGGCACCAAAGACGCAGGCAACCAACCCGTTAGTCTGAGGGTTGCACCGATCAAGGTATTGAGAGATGAACGCCTTGCATTGCAGGAGGTTCGTGACTGGCTTGTACCACTCAACGTCCGTGTCTGTGTAGACGCCCCCGTAGCGGTTGACGGCATACCATCGGACGATGTCACTCTTCTCGGATTGATTCGCCGCACTCGCCCACATCTCTTCAGGGATCTCCAGAAGCTCGGTAGCGCTCTCCTGCGTCCACAAGAAGACCTGTGCGTCAGGGTTGAGATCGATCAAGCCTAGGTGCCAGGATGCGTAGGGCTCCGGCATATCGCAGCCGTCCCAGTATGCGTGAATGATGTTAGGAATCATTGTGCTACCTCCAATCGTTCAGCTAAAATAACCTTACCAGACTCAGAAGGGTAGTGGTCGAACCAACGTTCGTCCTCCCGGCGATGTTCCAAAGGAGTGACGTTCATCCAGTTCCACTCAGAACCAAGCCAGCTGATGTCACCCAGCATCCTGTAGTGCTTCATGCAGTAGTTCCATGTGTGCTGCTCGTAGGTCCCATGGTTGATCTGCTCAGTGCGAGTCAATCGCTCTAGCAGATCTCTAGCGAACCAGCGTTCCATCAGCATCACACCTGTATTGAAATAGGGTTGGCAACACGTGTCAAATCCGTGATTCTGGCTGCACCAGCGTTCGAACTCCCGGGCCCACCGATACTCGATCAATGGATCTCTTCGAAGATAGTTACCGTGTGGGTGGGTCTCGAAGATGCTGGGGGCGTTATCAGCCACGATGATGTCACAGTCTAGGAACAGCAGCCGCTGATGCTTAGAATCGAGGAAATCACTCAAACAATCCTGCTTGCCCCAAGCGGGATGAGGGTAGTCGGGTTTGTGTTGGGGGGAGACGTGCTTGTGCGTGGCGCCAATGCGGTCTGCATAACGCTTCACGGACGACAGGCTGCGGTCCACGTAATCCGTGGTCGGTCCTGCCCAATACGTCATGATGATCTCCCCCGCCATTAGTTGATATAATACCCGGTTGGGCTCTCGATCCGGACGGTGTTGTTCTCGATGGTTACGTCTAAGGTCTCAGACCAGAAATGGAGAACACCTTCCGGAGCTAGAATTCCGGAGCCTCCAGTGATGTCTGTCTCGCCCGTTCCTGCTGTGATCGTGATGTCACCACAGACCAAGAACTCGCGAGCCTCTGTGCTACACACGACATGTAGAACATCACACTGAGGGATCATAGCAACGCCACTGGGTAGCGTAGATGTAGGCTCGAACTCGTAGTCGTAGCAGTCAGGACAGCTCAGTGTCGCGGCTACCACAGTGACGTGGACGTAGCCAGGGTATGAGCTGTCTGAGTAGATGCCTGGGCGTGTCACCAGGATAAGCTCTTCCCCAACCCCTACTAGCGACAGAGCGCTATCGCAGGATGAGATGTAAGGCCAGCATGTTAGTTCAGTATTCATGAGCAACCGAAGCAGAGCACTTGCTCCTGGGTTAGTACTGGGGTTCCGCTAGCGAAACCTAGAGTATAGTTGAAAACGTTGGGGTTACTAGGCTGCCGCTCAACGCTGACTACCTTTGCCGTTATCTGACCCGAAGCCTCGACCGTCGTGGGGACGTAGATATACATTAGCGATCCGACCACTGCGTAGCTCTCAGCGAGATTCACGCACCGGCAGTCGCAGTTATTCAGCTGCCCTTGGGTGATGAACAGCTGCGTGTGGGAGACCGTGATATCTGCTATTGTGGAGGTCATTAGATGAGAGTTGTTAGTCCAGTGCAGCAGAGATCTTCTGAGGAAACCAGAATACCAGCATCATCGAAGTCCTGCCGAAGAGTATCTACCTCACGCCGAAGCTCATTACAACAGCTCTGCGTGCAGCCGATTGAGCAGACGTGGCAAGTTGCCAGTGCCGTCAACCCTTCTGGAAGCAAGCTGTCTGCGAAAGTAAAGGTGTAGGTCCTATCGTAATTAGATCCCCCTGGCCCTTCGGATACGAATGTCGCCGTGATCGGATCTGTATAGGTGCCAGAGAAAAGTCGGGTGTTCAGATTGAGGATGTAAGTCTCCCCAACATAGGGTTCGCTGCCTACGCCACAGGGCGGGGCTCCATTCCACTGGATGATTGCGTTAGCCATTATGGTTTTGTGATTAAGACCTGATGCGGTGAGGTGTCATCAACACTGCTGACGATCTTAGCCGTCAGATCGTTGCCTCGTGTCTCCAAACTACACCAGTATCGAGTCTCCCCGGTAGGATTGCCAGCCCCGTCGACATCGTAGGTGTAGTTTAGAACGACGCTGCCAATATCAACGAACGGCCCAGCCGGATCGATGACCAGTGGAGGGCGAACGGCACTAGAGGCGTTGATCAGTGGGATGGTTCCGCCACTAGGACCGGTGTAGTCCATTTGAGTAGTCGCATGGTTGTGACCGTTCAGGACGAGGTCAATCCCGTGCTCCTCAAAGAACCAGTTCATCCTGGGATCATCTCGGTCCATGGCACTGGTCCCTGTGGACCTCGATGCTACAGCGTAGCCATGGTGGAAGAAGACGACTTTGAACTTCGCAGTTGACGCTGCAGCGGCAGCTACGAACCATTGATGCTGAACCGATCCGACTTCGTTGCCATCTGGTTCGTATTCATTCGAAGCTGAGTCTTTACCAGTGGTGATACAGAAGAATTCAATATTCCCTTCAACCCAACTGTAGTAGCGACGATTCCCTGGCAGGTAGTAGAACTTGTCAAATTGAGGAACGTGTGGGTCTGCTAGATTATTGTCGAGATCGTGGTTTCCGTAGCATGCAATGAGCTTCTCCCTATCGAACCACCTCTGGTAGACATCGATCCCGTTGTCTAACGTTGCTGCCTCACCAAGCGGGTAGTTGTTGTCGCCCCCAATGAGCACCAGCTCAGGCTTGAACCGCTCCATCGAGTTCGACATATACATGGCTGCTCCGTTGTCGTCCCCTGTGTCTGCTGCGAATGCCGCTCTGAAGACACGGACCACATCCCAAGTGAACGACACACTAACAGGAGCCTTCACTGACAGGTAGCTGATCGTTACAGGGTAACTAATGGCTGGGGCTGCGGGGGTTGGGTTGGCACTGATATCGATCTGACCAGTGATTCGCCCGCTCCCTTCATCCATATTGATTCCTGGAGGGAAAGACCCGGATGTAACAACGTAGCGGCCATAATTACCGGCTACGGAGAAATAAACAGAGATATCCATATCCCCACTCTCCCCTGTCCCATCCGATCGGTTAGGTGGCGTACCAGTGACGACTGGTTGAGGGAGGTCCGCTGGTAGGGGTAGTAGATCTATCATGGTGTCAGGAAGTTGTCCATGTCGAAGCCTCGACTCGTGATGTTGCGATAAATAGTGGCGTTCCCAATGAAGTCGTCCGCTGCGTTGAACGTTCTTCGATGATCATTGAGGACTACAAATGGGGTGCTAACAAATCCGGCATATCCTCTGAGATCCACGATGTTGTCGCACATGACGAGGTTCTCGATCACCTCTAAGTTGGTCGAGGAACCAGACTCGATAGACATCCAGAGGAAGTGATCCCGCCCTGCATCATACATGAGACCCTCCTCGTATCCTACGTTGTTGTCTTTGATGACGACCGACTTTGCTGCGAAAGAATCCCCTCCTGTCAGCACCACTACAAAAGAGGCGTTTCGATAGTCGCCAGCTGGCAGCCTCTGAATCGAGGTGTTCCCTTTGACCATCAGTTGGCCTAGTGCTTTGGCCGGGGATGACTGCCGAAGGATGATCGCGAAGCGCGAGTCTTGGAAAACGTTGTCTTGGACGAGCAAACGTCCGTAGTCCACCCTAACAGACTGAGTAGGTGGTGACTGCACCTCGAAGTAGACACAGTCGTCGACGCCCTCAAAGTAGCAGTTCTGGACAACAGGTGCCGTGACACCATGACAGACAGAGAAACCAGTCTCAGATGCCTTCATGTCCTGAAACTGGCAGTTGGTCACGATGTCAGATCCGGCAGTAAACAGTGGATTCCCTTCGCCATCCCCATTGTGACCGACGATGAGGGCTGTGAGAGGACCGACGTTCCCCGTCTTGTGGGGGCTGTGGAATCGGCAGTGCGACACCGTATTCATCCCCAACTCCTCTCTGGAGTTCCAGTTCCGAGTCCGACCAACGGCCATCGGGAAACACTCAGCACCGTTTGACGTTCCGAAGCCAATACACTCAACACGTTCGCACGTGATGCGATTCCCCCAAACCTGAACACATACAACAGGGCCGTTGCCTGAAGTGAACTTGGGATTCCCAGGGGCGTTGGCATCTAGAGTGATGTCCCGGATCGTTACGTTAGACGTAAGTCCGTCGAAGTTGTTACCGAGGACAGCCCCATCAACGGTGCTACCTCCTGACGAAGCACCAACGAGCTGCAACGTCGTCACCCCCATACCAGACCCGATATGCGCAACATTGTTCAATAATTGCTGATCCTCGTCTTTTTTCCATCCGAAAGTCTCAAAGACGCCGGGTAGGTATCGCCATGTTACGTCTGTTGGATACTGACGCTGGAGCGCTTGTAGTAGCTCTGGTGTTGATGCATCCATCGGATGCTCAGAGGACCCTACCTGGACAACATCGTCAGCAACAGCGTTCGGTGTTAGGTAGATCTCTCTGTTAGGCTCTACTGGGGATCTGAAGGGGTCAACCGCTGTACCAACCCCTATGATCGTTACCCCGTCAGCAACGGAGCCTTCGCCTGCCGATCCGGTAGCAACCAGAGGATCGCCTGTCACGCCAGTTCCCGTGATTGTGAGTCCGTCAGCGACTGCGCCTTGAGCGACAACACTGAGCGGGCTGGAGGTTGAGCCGTCACCTGTGAGAGTGGCGTCGGTGTTGATTGCAACAGCACCAAGCTCGATGGCGTCGATCTGCGCCTGCAAGGAGGCACAACAGCCATCCTCGCACTGCACGTCCGAGACGTGACAGCTTTTGATTTCTACGAAACCAGTAGGGAGCCGCGAATCCGCGAACTCGAAATTGTATGTCCGCTCGTAGCCCCGTCCTCCGGAGCCTTCTGAGACGAACGTTGCCGGGATTGGGATGGCAACACTAGAAGAGAAATACTTCTGATTGAGGATAAGTGAATATAACTCTCCTGCGTAAGGCTTGTCCCCAGCACCGCACGGGGGATTTCCGTTCCACTGAACTGAGACTCTGGCCATTTTAAGATTAGGTTAGAGAGTGGGGTTAAAGGGAGCTGGGAAGCGAACTTCCCAGCCCCCGAAGGACCCCAATCCCTTAAGCTGGTGTTGGTTCGATGGTCACCGTCACGGTGGCCGTTTCGTCAGTAGCACCTGTGGCTCCTGAAGGAACAACAGTGAACTGGACAGCCGCTGCGATATCAACGTCAAGAAGTGGGATATCCACACACTTGTCGCCAATCTCGCCATCCGCCCATGTGAGCGTAGTAGCGGTAGCCGTGAAGTTAGTGCCTGCCGTAGCAGTGCCATCCGTGGCTGTGAGAGTGATCTCAGCCACACCATCGTCGCCGTCAGAGCGTCGGACGCATACGCGAGCGATGGTATCATTACCCTCGACACGTGTGAGAGCTTGTCCGAATGGCAATGTCAGGATGCCGTTACCCGCTGCGAGCAGCACGCCACCACCAGAGGTGTCAGCAGAACCTTCACACTCAGCACAATCAGCGTTACCATGTAGGTCACACTTAGGTGAGTCGATTCTAACTTCTTTGGTAGGCTCCATAGGCTCGTCGTCAGGGCAGCAGTTGTTGACCAACGTGATGCAACGGTGGACTGGCTGGGCCAGGATAGCACCGTGATCGATCCGGTCAGGTCGGTTGAATAATCCGAAGACCACTCGCTGTCCCATCTGCTGGAACTGGTTGCGGTCGTTTGGACAACCCCCTGGAGTCTCCACAGCGTGTGGGGCAACCCAGTAGGTTTTGAACGCGGTTGGATCCGCGTAGACATTGTCCTTGATCTTCTCTTCGCCGGACGTCGGAATGTTCATCGGAGCGATGAACGGGACGTAGGAGATTGAGTCCTCAAGATACCAGTGCAGCACCTCGTACTTCGGAAGCGTGCGACCGTTGCAGTTGATCAGACAGCCTTCAGCCAACCCGTAGTTGGGGCGAGCGACGGTGCCATACTCAGTGCCTGCTTGGTGCACGTGCTGACGAGGACGGATGAATGAGCAGTGAGTGCCGTGATCCACCACGCCGACGTAGTCAGCCATGTCCTTGGAGATGTAGCGGATGCCATCATACTCTTGAACCATCTCGGCGCGGAAGGGCTCCTCGATGACGCGAGCACAGCCACGATCGATACCTTTCTGACGCTGATCGTCTTCGAGAGCTTTCTGGATCTGGTGATGTGATGCTTCGACAGTGAACGTCTTGCCACGGTTGTCAGGATCCATGAGGACAATCTCTTGAATCCGTTTGATGAACTCGTGGTTGAGATAGCCTTGTGGGAGATACGGGAACTGACCGTTTGAGAGACCACGGTCACGACCAAACTCCATCGTTTGAGCGATCGACGTGTTGCCAGGGCCACGACGCATAACGAGTTCCCACATGAGGAAGTCGAGATCGTTCATGACCATCTTGGGTCCGTCGTTGCGGATCGCCATCAAGGTGCCTTTGGTCTCCTTGGGGCTCGTGCTGCCAGCGTCCACACAAATGGTGGGGAACCGGCGCTCGTAGCTGTAGAAGGAAGGCTTGTAGGAATCCACACCGAAGGCGAATTCTCCACAGTATTGACTGGAACAAAGCGGATCGTCAGCGTTTCCGCCTTTGGTGTCGATGTCGACTTGGTCGCCGAAGCAATCCAATCCGGTTTGAGTCTCGTCGCTCAGTGTTTCTTCACCACAGCCGAGATCTTGGATCCGGCCAGGATCGACAGAGGACATTGAGAAGACCTCCTCGACTGGGCAGCCGCTACCCTGTTGGCCCATCAGCTTCTTGCTGAGTCGGGCGATCGTGCCTGTCTTCGTCGACAGGAACATGGTGCGAGTTTCAACGCGTAGATAGCGTTCTAGAGAGTTCCGGGTTTCCGAGAAACCGGGAAGGAAGGTCGAACAAGTAGCCATAATAAACAGTAGATAAGGTTTAAAAAAAGAGACACGTAGTGTTCCAGAACAATTTTCTGGGACGTCTCAGTTTGGAAACCTAATCTGCTCCAACAATTAGGCGAGCAGCCTCAACAAGTCCCTGCTTTGGATTTACGCAGCGCTACGAGATCAGCTTTTGGTGACCAGGGTCCTTCTTCCGACCCCTCTACGGGCACACCCAGATTACTACCTGGGGGCTCTGGTGTCAACCCTTTGGTTTACCGTGGTCCTCGTGGAACCCGTAGACGCGCTCCGCGGCCTCTCTCTCTCCGGGGCGAGGTTGGCTCAGCTTGGTCACTGGGAGGAGTGACTAAGCTGGTGGGTTGGTCGAGAGCTTGGTCACTTTCGGGAGTGACCAAGCTGGCTGCTGGGACCTCAGCTTGGTCGAATTCCTGAAAGGTCGGATGGCCATAGCAAACTCCTTGTTCGTGATCGCAGCGATGGCTTCATTCTTGGTGTTGAAACTCCCAAGATAGACAACCGGAGGTTCGCGATCCGGTTGTCCACGATGTCGTGGTTGATGTGGTCTATCTCAAGACGTGCCATCACCTCATGGACACCGCATCACCAACGACCAGAACCTCTGTTGGGCTCACAGTGTTGAAATCGTTCAAACGCTGCTCCAGGGTGGCCAACTGATCTGTCTGCTCGTTGAGTTTCACGCAGATACACTCCACATGCTCCATGGTCCCGGCGATCCCTACACCCTGCCTCGAGTAGAGGTCATACTCCCTCAGCTGTCGCTGTAGTCCAGTGATGTCATCGTGCAGACCTGCCGTTGAAGAAGCCATGCCCTCAAATTACCGGTAAAACACCTATTTCGCAAGGGGGCTTATGGTGCTACCATCCGCGCCCTTGTGAGAAGAATCCTTGATCTTTGACAAGTGCTTGAGCGCTCCACCCGGCTTTCTGTCTCCAGCTAAGTGCCGGACAGTGGCACGCATTGCCTCATCCCTAGTGCCTCCAGCTCGCTCGCAGGAATACACAGTGTCCCGAAATATTGTGGGGCTAATATTTAGCGCCTTGCCCCATTCGGCTAGGGTTGCCGTTTTGCCTCCAAGGCTAAAAGCCTTCTTCTTTTTGCGATTGTGGTAATTCAGAATTTGGCGAGTCGTCAGTCCACATGTGCGGTGAATCGGAATGCCGTAGCGCCTGCAAAGCTCCACGTTCGTCATTTCTCCGCCATCTGGCATTTTGTGAATTCTTGGTTTTTTCATAAATTGATCCCTGGACCCCACTACCTGCTGAGGCTGCCCACACGGGAGCCCCGCTTAGGGGCTACCCGTTGCAGGGCGGCAACCGCATCGATGCCTCCGCGATGTGACGACTCGGATTTATCCGCTTCGGGGGCTAGTTTTCGATCGACGATGCTGTAGATGAGACCACACATGGCATCGCCTTCGTCCGGGGATTGGTTCCGGCTGTGGTCCTTGAAATCATCTTTGCTCTCCAGGGCGAGCTTCTTGACAGACTGCCCCGACTTCGGCTCCACCTTCAGCCTCTGCTTCATCTGATCGAGTGCCCGTTGCGATCCGTGTGCATTCCTGATGTATCCGCCTTTGATCATGGCCACGGTCACGAACCACATGCAGGACCCCATGTTCACGTAGAGTTCATCCATCCGCATCCGTGCACGACGACGCTGCTTGCTTCGAGCATCGACCGCCCACTTGTATTCCGCAGGGAATGAGAGCTTGTTAGACGGAGTCGCTCCGTAGTAGATGCTAGTGCAACCCTCACCGAGGAAGAAGACCATCGAGTATGTCAGCGCACCTCGCATCGAGTCATCGTAGGCGAAGTTGCCGAATGGGATGTTGTTATCTAACAGATACTTACCAGCAGCCAAGGCACACTGATCGTAAGGTGTTATCAGCACCCCAGCCTCGTGCGTAGGTGCCAGGGGCTTACCAGCTCGAAGCTGCAGGGCGAACTGGATTGTTTCCTCATCCCAGACCTTCGTCTCATTGATAGGAAGCTTCATCTGGTCATCCAGCCGGATCTTCTTGTCGCCGGAGTGGTGGACGTTCCCCAGCGAAGCAGACGCGATGATGGCTGAGTCGCCGTGTAGGGTGAAAGAGGGGTCCATGAACGCAAATCGCTCTGTTTGGACCAGATTCACGTCCTCATACACCCCGCCACCCTGGATATCAGCTTCAGAGATGATCAGCCGGTTGATCGACGTGATCGACGGGAAAGCGTCGCCCTGGGACAGGTAGAACGGGGAATCGACACCGTAGCGAAGCAGGTCGTCGTGCTCCTCCTTACGAAGGAGATAGCGGTAGTAGTCCTTCCCTAGAATAAGGTTTGGCCCGCATTTCGCACGCAGCCGCACTGCGTAGCCACCGTTGACAGCGTTCCAGGTGTAGCTGGTCTCCCGATTCAATCCGGCCCATTCTGTCTCCTCCGGCTCGAAGAATTTACCGTCCAGACCTTCGATGCGACGGAAGTTAGTGCCCGTTCTTACACGCAGCCCCCGCTGGGATTTGAGGTTTGAGATGATCTCTAAAATTGAGTGGTTGGTGAACTCGCCAACCTCGTCCAGGTAGATACCCAGGTGACCCACATCGGGGTCCACTAACTTCTTTCCACGCAAGACGCCGACGGCGTGAAATGAAACAAGCGTAATGGTTCCTGGTCCGGTCCATCGATCCTGCCTCAATGAGATCACGCCAACTCTTCGAAAGACGGGAAAACCCAGTGCCTGGAGGTCGTCGGCGCAGTTGTTGAACTGGTTCCAAAGGAGATAGTCTGAGGAAGATCGATAGGGTGAGGCAACGAAACATTCTGAGTTGTGTGGGTGTATGAGGATCTCGTTGAAGGCGTCCAGGACCATGAAGTTGGTCTTTCCAGATGAGGCGTGCCCTACCATATGCATCATCTTGCGACCAGTGCCCTCACACTTTAACGCCTCACGTCTCAAGCGGACGATGTTAGGGTCATGGGTGATCCACGGCATCGCCAGACGTAGGAACGTCATGTAGTGGAACAGAGGCTCCTCGATATAAGCCTCCTCTCGCAAGATCTCCCGCTCGATCGCGAGATGGGTCATCTCCTCGTAAGCGGGTGAGCTGTCCCGGATGTCCTTTACATACTCAGGCTCTGGGATGACCGGCATGTCCTCCTGCGTCCTGCTCTCACAACCGCAGGGGCAGACCGGAAGCAGGTCGGCGTAGTGTTCAGGAATCGCCGCTCGGACGTCCATACTACCCTAGCAAGCTTAGAGACTTGTCCAGCTCGGCGCGGGCGTGTTCCCGTTCCGCATCTGGTGTCATCTTACCTCGTGGCTTCGCTTTGCCCGGTCTCTTCGGAGATGGCGTCGGCTTCACTTTCTTCTTCAAGCCTCTGAGTTCTGACAGCTCTTTCATGAGCATAGGAACCACACGGCGAGCCCACAGGCCATCCTGGGCAAGAGTTGGGAGGGTCTTCTCACGGTGCTCCGCATATTTTGCGGATTGGTCCGCATGGAGTTTCTGGGCTTCGATCCGTTCGACGTCTGACCAAGTGGGATCCACCTTCAGAGGTGGCGGCCCCTGCAGGGTCTTGTTGAGCAGATCGACATCGCTCTTGAATATCTTGTGGGCACGCTCGCCCTCTTTGCCGTCGTTCAACAGCCGGTGCACGAACGCCTGCATCGAGAAAGGGTTCTCCGCTACCTGCTCAGGGGTGACAGCGTAGTTGGCGACCACGGTGTCATAGAGCCCTTTGGCTCGCTTCTCGTAGCTCTCACGAGCCCAGGTCGACGCTTTCTCTTGTGAGGAACTCTTGAAATCCTGCGTGATCTTCATGGCCTTCACCTCAAACTCAGAAGCCTCGTCGACCAGACGCATGACTTCAGGGGCGTGGGCTCCGTAGCGGCTCGACACCATCTTCTCGAGCTTCTCCCGGGCCGCATCATACTCTGAGGCTGGGAGGGTCTCAATCCGGGCCCCTTCGGCTCTGAGCGACGTCTCGTCGGACGCCAGCTTGTTGCGGGCGTCGCCTGACTTGATCCGGCGCATTGCCCGCTCTCTCCAGGATTGGTAGTCCTGCAGGACCTCCTTGTAGGGCTCGTAGTCGTTGAGTTCGGTCTGTGGGGGTGCTGTCTGCTTGTCGAGGTATTCCTGCCGGAGCCGGTTCGTCTCCTCCTCTGCTTTGGTCGCTGTCGCCTTGGCCACCGTGATCTCCTGCTCCAGAGATGTCTTCTCAGCCTTGGCGCGTAGGAACTGCTTCCGAAGGTCCGACGTTTTTAATCCGTCGATTTCTGCCAGGGTCGCTTCAAGGTCGAAGGGCGATCCCCTTTCCTCAGTGCCTCCTTCTTCGTCGTCTTCGTCTTCGGTTTCTTCTTCAGCCTCTTCGGCAACTTCGTCCTCGTCGGTTTCATCTACGTCGTCGGGGTGTGGGATTTGTGAGAGATCAGGGAACTCCACATGGTCGTTGTAGGACTCGTCGATCTCATCTCCTGCAGGAACCTCTTCAGGTGTCGCCTCTTCGGGCGCCTCCTGGGTCTCTGCCTCTTTCGGATCGATGCCAAGACGCTCAGCGTCGACCTTCTTTGATCGTTTCTCAGCGTGTTGAATGGACGCATCTAACGATGCGGCGAAGTCGGTAAAGTCGTCAGCCATGGTTTATCTACTTGTTAAGGGCGGCATCTTCGCCGCTGGGGTGGGTCCTGGTCGGTCGTAGGCGGCAGCGAATGCCTCCGATATCATCGCGATAACGGCTACGGTTCGTCCTTTCTCTTCGTTGTCTATCGATGGGTCTCCAGCAATTGAGAGTGTTGATTGGGTCAAGCCTTCTCGCATCTTCCGCAGAACATGCCCCACCGCACGTGGTTCCACCGTCTCGTCACCGAGGACATCTCTAAGAGACTCAGTAAGACGGACACCGTGGCGGCTGAGGTTAGGGCTGGTTTCCGGCATTCTGCTTATCGAATCGATCCTGCGCTTTTTCACTAGCTTGCTGCGCAGCTCTCTGCTTTTCAAGATCTAATCGCTCTTCTTCGTTCAGCAAACGCCGACCTTGAATAACTTCGTTGAAGCCTTGCTGACGTGTCTTGCCTTCGATCTGAGCGGTGTCCTTCGATATCTTGTGCTGAGTCGACAGCGTCTCTCGCTGCTCCTTGGCGACGGCCAGCTGCATCTTCTGCCTCTCGATCTGCATCTGCGGATCCTGCTGAGCCTCCTGCGCTTGACGGAAGTTGTTGATAGGACCTGCAGCCTCGGTCGTGATTCTTTGAATTTCATTCATGAACGACTTGGCGAGGTCACGCTGACCACGCTGCTCAAGAACCTGCACTAACAACATCGCATGCTGGGCCATTGCGGTGAGTCCTGCGATCGTCTTCTCGGAATCGAACTGACCAGCCTGCACAGCTTGGTCGACGAGATTCTGACCGATTTGCAGGAAGATTGGGATCTGAGTCTCCGGCACGTCCTCCTTGGTGACCGGGAACGGTCGACCGATCTGCAGCATGTCTGAGGCTTTGCTCATGGCTAGAGCCTGCTGATTTGGTGAGGGGCTGTCTTCTTCGCGATAAAGGTCCTCTGCTTTCTGCCAATCGCCGGTTGTGGCGGCAAACCACTCTGACAAGACCATATTCCGCTTCTCAGCCGGAATCAATCCGATGTTGGCGATCAGCTCTTGTGAGATCTGCCTGCGGACCTGCGGGTCACCGTCACCGACCAAACGGCTGTAATCGATGTCTACGTTGTCTGGATGTATCCAGGCCATCTTCACACCGGCTTCTTTCAGGTCCTCCTTCAAACGGTCCATTCCGGCACCTTCTCGACCCGTAAACATCGGGGATCGCAAATCTTCGAGCAAACGGAACCCCACCTCGGTGCAAAGGGCCCGAATTCGCCGATTCATCAGTTCTCCGCGGTTTGAGGCGGCTTTGATGTCATTCTGCTGTCGGCCGAGTGCTTGGACCCGTAATTCGCCGGAATTGCCTTCAGACTGCCCCAAAGTCGATGAGGCGTTCGCATTCGACTGATTCTGGAGAAATCCGAGCATATTCAGCGCTTCCCCGACATTCACGCCCTGTTTTGACTTATCTACGAAGTTTGCGCCTGCAGGGATGATAGAATTCGCTCTGTAGCCATCTTTGATGAACTTTTCTAACATCTTCACGTCAGCGTGGTCCTCGACCTCGAGGAGTGGCGTATTCTGGTCGATCGCGTTATTCACGATGCTGGAAAGCAGCAAATTCGTCCAACGGTCGCTCTGATAGTTGATATGGCCCAACCCTTTGATCGTGCCCCAGCTCGGAGAGTCCACACCGATGTTGGAGTCTAAAACGAACGGAATTAGGGCGTTCTCGACGGATGGGTAGGCTGCTTTCTGCGTGTAGAGCAACGGATCGCTATCGTAGAAGTCATCCTCGGCTTTCTGACGACTTTGGACCCTAGCGACGATGTAAAGGTCGACCGGGGTCGAATCCGGTTGGCTGAAGTCCTTCTGGTAGAAGTAATAGACCAGGAATCGCGAATTGTAGAACTCCCAGAGGTTGTGGCCGACGTCACCGTGGTTCAGCCACTCCGAAGAGTCGTGGGCATAGATCAGATCCATTGCCGAGTCGAAAGTGGACACGTAGGCCGCCTCTGAGGGGTTCTTGTTGTCGGCGATGTCGTATCGGCGCTCCCAGAGGTCCCGGATGTAGTCTTCAGCCCCCGATTCCCAGTAGACTTGGTCGTTTGCGATCGAGGATAGGGCGTCGCCGATCTGCAGGTCTGCTTTGATGGCCCAACGGTTGAAATTGTCGTCTGACGGGTTCTGAGGGGCGTCTCTTTCGGTCAGAATCTTCCCCGAGTAGGGTCTCCACCCCTCTCCGCGTGGTGGAAGGAACATGAGGGCGTCGCCATGGGCAACTTGGCGGTCTACGGTCCTCTCGATCTCGTCCATGACCATCGGATCGTGTTTCCGGACGTGCTCGTCGATGATCCGGGTCAATTCGCGGCTCTGGAACTCCTTCTCGGTCGGTGTGCCGTCGAAATCGCGCAGTTTGAAGGATATCAGTTCCTTAGGCTTCAGAAATGCCGCCAGAGTCTCCTCTCGTGCCGCTACAAGGGCTTTCCGCCCGATCATTAGGTTCGCATGGTCGACCAATCCGAGCGTGTCCTGATCCTCGGCGTCCTCCATGACGGCGCCGGAGTAGTATTGGCTGACGATGGTGCAATCTGCGTCCCAATCGAGGTTTTCTTCCTCCCAACGGTTGGCGATGTCCAGAATCCGACGACCCTGGCTCTTCAGATTACGATCATTCTTGACAGCCATGCCCTCAAACTACCTGAAGAATAGGGAAATGTCTATCAACCAGTCCCATCGACGTTTGCCAGGAGCATACCCGTGTAGCCGGACGCCAATCCGAAGGGCACAGCGAATAGGATATCGAGGGTGAGCCCATTCAAGAGCAGGCTATAGATGAGGAACAGCCAGAAGCCGCACTGGCAGGTCACGCAGAACGTACAGAGGAACATCGCCTGGAAGAATTTGAAATGCGTGAGCAGCTCAGTGATAAACCACACCTTCCCGGCCTGGATGGCGAATCCAAGCCCGCAGGCAGCGAGCAGCAGAAGGAATAGGCTCATTTCTTGTAGCAGGGGGATCCGACACGGCTGCAATACTCGTCTGAGAGTAGTTGGTAGATCGTGCCCATGTTTACAAACGTGTTGGCAGCGAGGTGCTGGCCTGCGAGCCTATCCGCTGCCTCCTCAGGGGTGTTCGCACTGAAACCGAAGGCACCCCAGCCACCGGGGGGCTTGACGACTGGAGGGAATGGGAGCCAGCTACTGGCCTGCCGGATAGTGAGACCAGAGGTAGCGGTTCCCGGTGGTGCCGAGGTGACCGCCCTTTGACGCCTAGATGAACATGATCTGCAGCCCATAATGTTTACTTTGCTCTGCTTTTAGCACTTGTCGTGGCTTTTTTCAACCCCTGCTCGTAGAACCGAACCGATGCTATGGCCCACGGGCGATTCCCTCGCTCTAGATCCGAGATGTATGCCGGTGACAAACTCATCTCCTCGGCCTGCCTCCGAAGGGAGACGCCTGCATCCTGTCGCTTCTTTCGAGCCCACTCGCCAATCGACTGCATGACGACCGATCGCCGGGCCTGCAGTGCAGCCTGGGCGGTGTTTAAGTCCTCGATCAATTCCTCTGCGTTGAAACTCATTTCTTCTTGTCCTTTCCTTTAGCGTGTTTGCGAGCCACACGCATGAGCGGCGACTCTTTGTCTTTCTTGATGCCTCGCTCTGCGTCCACTGCGTCTTGTTGCGCGATGTGCTCGGCCAGCTCGGCGGGGTTGGTACTCGTAATAAATCCGGTCATTGCCTGCTTCTTCTCAAGAGCCCGTTCCTCTAGCAGAGCCCTACGGTTCTCCTCCAGCTTGGCTTCGACTTTGATGAGCGCCTTGCCCAGAGCGGCAGCCTGCTCCTCGGCACCCTCGGCGCCGGAGATCTTGCGAAACTGCTCCAGGGCAGACGCCCGAATGTGGCAGACACTCAGATACTCGCGACTGACTGGATCGAGCGCCTTGAGCGCCTCCGTGCATTCGCGCATCTCCTCGGCCAAGGCGTTCTGCACATCCTTGAGGACGTCCTGCGTCTCTTGAGGGAGGTTCTCATAGGCCGCTTCTGGGCGAGGCATGCGGAGCACCGCTTCTAGTTCTTCTGACATAATTTCTTTCGGATTTGAAGGCGATAGTCTTTGGGTATTTTGTTAGCCTTGCGAGCCTTGTATATGGTTTCGGTCCCGACGTAGCCCAGCCGCTTGGCGATCTCCACGTCTTTCAATCCGCGGGAAACCAACACCCTAATCAGGATGGGGGCGACATCTCCCAACGGATCGACGATGTCGAATTGTTTGCAGGTCCGGAACCACTGCTGCTCGTCCCACATGAACCACGACGATTTCACCCGCTGCAGATAAGCGGCGGCGACAAGGTTGGGGCACACCCACGGTCTGTAGGACGTTCGTGTCATTCCTCTTCTAACGGTGAACTAGCGGATAGGGTCGGGGTCTCATGTTCGCAACGATACGCGTGTTTTTATGACACCGTCAACACCTATTTTTAACCTTCCCGGATTTTCAGTTTTGTGAATTAGTGTTATGTCTTTTAGCACAGTGCTATTTTATGTGACAGCTGCTAGGGTATTTGGTAAAATGTTATATGGTGGCACAATGTCAGGGTATTTGGTGAAAATGTTATATTGTGGAATAATGTCAGAGATATACTAACACTATTACCCCAGGGCACGGCTCATTGCACTAGCAGAAACCCATAAACTGCTCATCCTGGGGAAATTTATCCTAACAGGGCCACATGGGGAAGCTCACGTGTATTTTGTGTGGGTGTTAGTTTTCTTAACAAGGACACCACCACCCCCCTTTGCTCTAACAAAAGGATACCTTATGCCCCCCTCCCCATCTTATTGCCAAAGTGCTAGAGAGTTTAGCCGCAGTGCTAGGCCACGTGGTGGGCATGCTAGACCGAAACCAATTTCCCCCCACCGACATGAGTGGGGTGGGGGTATAAGTGCTAGTAAGATATGTGACATAGCTAGTCATTTGTGTAGCTTGTTAGGTTAGGCGATATGCGTTGACATGACTGCGCTCTGTCGTCCATTGAGACTATGTTAGTTGGTAGTGTAAGCAGATGTTGCGAACACTGCTACGCTCTGCAGGCTGCAGCCTAAGCGGGGTTGAGGTGCTCTAGTCATCGAGCTACCGGCGGCGGGGTCGATGCGCTCACCCGCTCGTCGGTCAAAAGCGGCTGACCAAACATGAGGCGAAACCTGTTCGCCCGATGGAGAGTGCTGAGAGACTTCCAAGACGCCGCGCGCTCTTCGTCTGTTAATGGCAATGCAAGTTGCTCGCTGGGAGGCGGAGTCTGCTCCCTTGACAATTCCGGTTGGCTTGCCAGTTCGGAAGTCGATGGAGAGCTATAGAGTTGCAACCCTTTGCGACAGCTCGTGACCGGCAGCAGTTCCTCGGCGCTGTCGCTGTCCGTCGGCTGCGCCTTGGCTTTCTCTTGCGCTTCGTGCTCGGCCATCGTTCGACCATAGTGCTGCTCTCCACATGCATCGCAGTACCACACACCACAGTAGTAACAGTGCGTCATGTAGGCCTCCGACCAGTCACGCTCGCAGGTTGGGCATGTGATCGTGTCTTGGATCGCTCGCTGTTGGTACTGACTCGCCAAGATGTCGACGGTCTCTGGCTGCCCCAAACGCTCAGCCAAGCCGATGTAGAATTGAATGGATTTCATGAGTAGAAGACGACCCAAATAAGCCGAGGGTCTTGGGCTGTGTATCCAGTGCAGTCAATTGGATAGCGTGAGTGCCAGTAGTGTGATGGGTAGGTGACGAAGCGGTTGGCCTTAGCCTTGACTAGCATCGTCATGTCCCAAGCGGATAGATCTGCGGCATCCCGTCGGGCAGCGGCCAGCACGTGGTTGGTCAACGCTCTCGGATGACTGGGGAGAGCGTGCGTGTCTGTCTCACGGTGACGCCAGAACGCAGTACCGTCCAGGTCGCCCACCGGATCGGTCATGTATAGCAAGCCAGCCATCGAATCACAGCTGTTATCACAGTGGATCGGTGTTGGCGTCGGATCCCCTTCCTTTGCAATCCGCCAGAAGGCGAAGCGTGGCGCAACGTCGCCGAGCAACTCGGCATCGACCTGCACATCGAGAGCAATGCCCTCGTAGGGGTACCCATCGTATTCCTTAGGCTCGAAATCCTGGGCCATTGCCTGCGCCTTCACTGCCTCGAAGTCTGGCAGGAAGTTGTCGATGACCTTGATGTTCATTCCTTGGATCGCTCGTTGGCGATGAGCACGGTCAACGCGTCGTGCTCTCGGATGATCATCCCCATCGCTTTCCAGCGTGGCATTTGCTTCTGTGTTCGCTTCTCCGTGATGACCTCGTCCGGCTCGATTCCCTGGCAGGCGCAGTACTTGCGTGACACGGCTTCGAGCTGATCAGACGACATCGGGAAGTTGGGGCCTTCAATCTTATTGTCCATATCTACACCTTACGCATCTTTTCTCACCTGTGCCAACGCAAAGAGCCCCCCACCTTTCGGTAGGAGGCTCTAGCCGTCGCGCCCTGGGTTTACGCGGCGATGAGTTGTTCTAGCTTGGCCGCTTCGAGCGGCGTGGCATCCTCTGCAGGTCTGCCGTAGCGAGTGGCGAACCAGACACCATTCTCGCGGCGGAAGTGCTTGGCGATCGTTGGTCCTAGTCGGTGAGGTGTGGCAACCGTGACGTCGATGTCATCGGCTGACCATTTGAGTGAGAGCAGTTGCATGGTAGTTATATAGCAGCGTTGAAGGTTTAGTTGAGACCTAGATGATCAGGCGGAAAGGGTAGGGGATTCGCACCCCAAGCAACTTCGTATTTCTATAGCGCTCCCGTTGTGACAGCGGCTACCTACGTTTTAGTTCCGGGTTTGAACTGCCTCTTAACGTGGGCTTTCACGCTGCCTTTCGGGTCGGGCTAGAGCGCCGGTATTTCAGTCGGTCCGCTGCCTTGGCCACGTCGTCTTGTGGTTAGGTTTGTCTTGCGAGATACTAATAGCACAGGGGCAGACGATTGTCTACCCCTTTCTACTCTTCTCTACTCTTTTCTACTCTTTTCTAATGGCTCCAGCGTTCCAGTGCCACTCCGGCAAGCCTCTCACTTGGCGAACCAATCCGGCATAATACCAGTAGAGGTATGCCTTGGCTCGCCAGTGCATCGGGTCGCCGGTCTCGGTCTTGTCGCCAAGCTTGTCGCAGATTCGGCAACCCACCTGAAGCATGAGGTGAGCGTTGATTCGCAACCGGCGCTCGATACACAAGAGCCTCTGGTCACCTGTCATTTCACTCGGCTTTATCATTTCCATACCAGATTCCTTTCGGGTCGTTGGTTGCTTTGTTAGGTCTCTCGTCAGTCACCTCGACACGCGACCAGAACGTGGTCGGACTCATGAATGGGCTGAGCTGCAGCCGCTTGAGACGTGCAAAGGTGAGACGCTCCTCACCCTCACCGATGATCTGGAAATCCGTCACAAAGCCACGCCACAGAAAGAACGCCAGAGGGTATCGATAGCGACAGTGCCCGGGCCATGTGCCTGGAGATGGCAAGAGCAGCCAGATCTCTCCACCCACCGCACAGTACTCGCTCACGTTCCTGAACCCCTGATACTGCGATGTCTTCGGCTCCACGTGCTCCATGGTACCACCGTCAATGATCAGATTGAACCGAAGCAGCCACTCCTCGGAATACCCCCCGATGTCAGCCTGAACAACATCAGGGGATTTCGATCCGAGGTCTATCGTGGTCCAGGTCGCTGTCTCTGGTCGGATGTCGCGGATCCGTGGTCCAGCTGTTCGATCCTTCTCCTCGAATAGGATCTGCTCGCCCAGCTCCAGCACGTGGCTGTGCTTGGTCACCTGTTCGCGTAGCTTGTTGAATATGTATGTTGATATCATGTCAGTGGTTCCCTGGTGTGCTGTATCTGAATTTAACCCACTTGCTAGTCTGGCCAAGAGGATAGCGGCTGTCTGTGTATTTGACCACGACACCCTCTAGCTGACGCTCTCGGCACGTCTTCCAAGCATGCATGCCCAACTGATAGTTGGGGCACTGGTAGATCTCGCCTTCCTCAGCGTCGACCTGAGACTTGCATGTCGGCTGATCTCGCAGCACCTGGGAGAGCACGGTCTGGCGAAAGGTCAGGTCACCTCGCATCCGGATGTCGAAGACCACAAGAGCGATCTCGTTGCCGTCTCGAGTACCGAGAAGCTCACAGTCAAACCATGCCATGTCGTCGGCTAGCTTGGGGATGAGCCGATCGGCGAAGTCGAGACCGAAGGGCAAGCGCTTCCCGTGTCGGGAGAAGGCGCCATCCCTTGTGATGATGCACCTAAAGCCGTCAAACTTAGGCTGGACGATGACCGGCCCACCTGACCACACAACGTGGTTAGGTGCGAAGATCCCCCCGTTGAGAGGCCGGGGGCACGCCTTTGGATTGTGGTGCATTTACTTTACTTAACAGTGACGGTGTTAGAGAAGCAGCCTTCAACGAAGGACTGGAGAACGTCATCCCCGGATTGGATGGCGATCGGAAGGGCGTCGGCCTTGAGCTTGAAGCCACTGTCGGCCTTGATAGCCGACTTGGTGATGCCACTCTTAGCGATCGCATCGATCGCAGCCTGGCGCTGGTCAGGTGAGAGTTTGGATCCGTCAATCGTGATCTTGAATGACTCGTCAAAGCATGCGTCAGCGCCATCGGGAATAGCGGGGAAGAGCTTGGTCGAGCGACGTCGGCCGACCTGAATGTCGTTGCCGTTGACACCCTCAAAGAAGATGGACGGCGTGAGCTGCACGCTGTTCTGCGTGAGCCAAGCCTCGTGCGTGGCTTCAGCCAGCTGCTCCTTCAAGAGCGTCAGCTCTCCCTGGAGTGACTTCAGCTGGGCATCCTTGGCAGCGTAGGCTGCGGCGATCTCGCGACCCTCAGTAGGTGCGACCGTTTCGGTAGTAAGTGCAGTTAGGTTCAGCATGGTAATGTCTGGTTATCGGGTTGTGGGGGAGAAGGCTTGAAGGTCACGCTCAAGATCAGCAGCCAGCGCAGCTGACACGGTGTGAAATTCACCAGTGTGAATCTGTTGCTGCCACCAAGGCTCGTTGGCGGTGTGGCCGTCCGAGGCGACGATGCGGATGCAGATGTTGGAGCCGGACAGCCCGCGCTCCTTGGCACCCTCGGTGGTGTATCGAACTGAAGTGCGGTGGAGGTTACCCTCGCTGTCGTGGAAGTTAGTGGCTTTGGAGATCAGTTGCATGGTGAGATACCAATATCATACTACTCTACACTTGTCTACCCTTTTCTACTCTTTTTACAGAAAAGTGGCTTTACCGACCTCTCCCCCGTTGTGCACAACATTAGGGAGCGCTCTACCGCTGAGCTACTGGGGCTTACACCGGAAAAGGCCCACCCTCCGAAGAGAGTGGGCCCTGCTCAGGTGCTACCATGCTAGCCTGCTAAATATGCTTCCTCGGCAGCCGTCCAGAGGGCCTGATTGACCTTGGACTTGAGGTGCAGATCATTCACCGGGCGAATCTTACGATTCCAGTGCCCAGTGATTGATCTGCGGCGACGCACGCCTGTGATGAATGATTCCTGTGCCCGGTTGTAGACAGACCAGATGTTGTTCTCGTTGTCACCGTAGCGGACAGGCTGCGTGAAGTCACGAGCGCAGCGCTGCTCTGCCTGGGGGACGTCCTTCCAGGATCCCCAGCGAGCCTTGGCGCCAGCTGCGACCAACTTCTTGGTCACCTGCTCCAGACGGTCGCCGGTCAGCTCGATCTCAGACCACTTGGCGGAGATGTCGACACCTTGAACGGCACGCTCAGTCTGACCCTGAATCTGCTCGGCCAGCTCGTTGATGTCGATGTTCCCGACGTGCCGGACCCGTGTCTGCTCGAAGCCCTCTTGGGCTCCGATGACGAGACCGTTTGAACAGATGGCGCGGTAGATACCGGCAAATATCTTCACACTGGTGTTGGCTGCATGGCCGTTGATGATCGTGACCCGGGGTGTCACACCTGCATTGAAGCTGGACACGTCTTGAGGGCGGATGAACTCCAGCTCGTGAGTGGAGAAAGCGGACTCGCCGCGCTTCTCGCCACGCGTCGGATTGATCTGCGTAGCTCGGTTGAGAACCAGTCCAGAGCCGTAGGCTGCGTGAACGAGGCTGGTGGATGGCACGAAGCAGTAACGATCCGAGACCTTCTGGTCGTCAGCGTGTGTCGTGAGAGCGGCAGGTGCTGCGTTGGAGAGAACTTCGAATGCTTGAGTAGGTGTGGCGATCATGGTAGTCTTTAGTTGGTTATGGTTGGTCAGCAGGGCGAGCGGGAGAGGATTAGGTGGTCCCTTTAAACTGCGGCCCGCCCTGCTGTGACTACTAATAGCATAGGGTTGAGTCCCTGTCTACATGTTTCTACTCTTTTCTACTCTTTTTTAATCTATGGTTGGTAGGCTGGTGAAGCTCCGCTCGACGGCAGAACTCAATCGTTCGCGGGAAAAAGAGGATCTCCGCATTTTGAACAGTGGCATTCTTTCATCCACGGCTTCCACATCGTTCTTGGCGTGGCGTATGATCGCCGCCCTTTTAGGGCTATCCAGTATCGGAACATCTTCGACCCGCATGGTTTGCCGTGCCAAATCCGCGAACAAGAGGACGGTCTATGCGTCACCTTTGGCGTTCTCCAGAACAAGGATTGCAGCCCTTGC
>JARGNI010000056.1:9730-28010 GCA_029213195.1 Verrucomicrobiales bacterium | reverse complement strand
CTTGCCACTTCCAATTTTCCCTAACAAGCCCACTCTCTCGCCGGGTTGAATCGTAAAACTCACTCCATCAAGGACTGGCGCACTGTCAGGATCATAACCAAACTTCAGATTCTCGACCCGGATCTCGGGCTTGAAGTTCTCGACTGAAAGATAACCGGCTCCGCGCTCGTCTCGTTCGACGGGCATCTCCATGATCTGGTTGAGCCCGATGAGGGAGCGGCGTGACTGCTGAAGTCGTGTCAGGAGAGAAGCGACCATTCCCATCGGCCCCATAGCACGGCCGGCGAGAATGACACAGGCGATCATTGCCCCCATCGTCATTTCTTCGTTCGAAACTGCGAAGAAGGCCGCGATGATGATGGCCGTTGAGACGAGGTGCTGGATCAGCGCGGTCAGGTTCATCGCGAGATGGGAATATCCCCGCGATTTGACCTCGGCCTTTGCAGAAACCTGCATCGTCTCTTCCATGCGAGACTGCATCTCCGACTCGGAGCGCGTCGCCTTGATCGTCTCAAGAGCCTGGATTCCCTCGACAAAGAGCGCTTGTCGCTGGTTCGACGAGTTGTAGGTCGCTGCGACTGCGCGATTGATCGGCATTTGCATGATCAATCCGATGAGAAAGGCCAGTCCCAGGCCGACGAGGACCGGCATCGCGACAAACGTGCCTCCGAGCAGATAAATGATCCCGACGAAAATCAGGACAAAGGGCAGATCTGCCAACGCCGCGATGGTTGCACTGGTGAAAAACTCTCGAAGAGACTCGTAGGAACGTGCCTGGCTCGCGAGAGCGCCGGAGGAAGCCGGCCGCTCTCCAAACTTCATCCCGAGAACTCGACTGTAGATCTCGCTCCCGAGAATCAAATCCACTCGATGCCCGGCCCGATCCACAAAGAAGGTTCGGAGCATCTTCAGGGTGAACTCGAAGAGGTAGGCAATGACGACCCCGATCGCGAGCATGTAGAGCGTGTCGATCGCCTCGTTGGGAACGACTCGATCGTAGACGTTCATCACGAAGAGTGAGGACGAGATCGCGAGAATGTTGATGACGAGAGTAGCGAGGCAGACCCGGGCGTAGAAGCTGCGAAAACGCCAGAGAGTTCCCCAGAACCAGTTCTTCTTCAGCGTCTTCGCGTTGAAATCGGAGCGCTGCTCGAATTCGTAGGCAGGCTTCACGAATACGGCGATGCCGCTGTAGGCATCTTCGAGTTGCTTCCGAGAAACTTTTTGAGTCCCTCCCCCACTGCTCAGGACAATGACCTCGGCGTCGCCCTTTTTGGGAAGAGAAGTGAGGACGACCGCATCATTCTCGTTGAGAATCAGCAGGACAGGAAGAGTGGCAGAAGGAATCTGGCGCAATGACCGATGCACCATTTTCGACTCGAATCCGCAACGCTTCGCAGCGAGAGCAAAGAGCTCGGGGGTCAGTCGACCATCGACCACGGGCAAGCCCTGGACGGCTCCTGCCGGGTTCACGGCACGGGAGTGGAGCTTCCCAAAAAAGAGAAGTGCCTCGAGAAGTGGATCATCAACGGACTGCATTGGGATAAAATTACCATATTTATGATAAATTATTCAGCGTTGTTTCCTTTCTCGAAAGAGAGACTATCCGAGACGCTGAAGCAGCGCCTGGAGGACTTCGTCGATCAACGAGGGCCAATCCCGCATGCGTTTCTGTCGGAAAAGCCGGAGACTGGGATACCACGGGCTCCGTTCCCCTTCCTGTCCCCACCGCCAGTCGGCCGGGCGGTGCAGCATGACCCAGGCTTCGCGATTCAGCATTCCAATCAGGTTGGGAATGGAGGTGTCGGTGGCGATCACCAGATCGAGTTCTTCGATGGCCGTCGCGGTTGCGCCGAAGTCGGTGAGGAAAGGACCGAGATCGAGGATGGAATCCTGAAGGCCGAGGGTTTCGATTTCCGTCGCCGGAGCGTCCTTCTGGAGACTGACGCAGCGAAATTCTTCCCGCTCGAGAAAGGGACGGAGATGATTGAGACCGCAGGCTCGAAAACGATTCAGTGGATTTGCGGGAGTGCCTGACCAGACGAAACCGATCAGAGGTTTTCCCGGAAAGCGTTCCCGCTCTTGCCGGATTCGGTTCTGAATCTCCTCCGACCGAGGGAACTCGACTCTTGGAGTTTGCGGCAGGTTTTCTCGGGTGATATCAAGCAACCCGGGAAGACTGAACAGTTCGCACCAGCGAGCGACCGGTCCGACGGGATCCCCTCGCTTGACGACTCGGAATTTCTCCGACAGTCCCCCTGCGAGTGGCAGAATCGGTTCCTGCAATTCCAGGACGATCTCCTCGACTCGATCCTCGACCTCGGGAAGAAACCGCCAGGTTTGGAAGGCGTCCCCCAGCCCCTGGTTGCTGAACAGGTAGAGAGGCTCCCCTTTTCCAAGATGTTCTCCATGCCATTGCCGATCCCGTTGCGCGACGACTTCCTTGCGAAACTCGATCGTTTCGAGACGGGCCTCGTAGTCGGGCCAGGCGGCGAGATAATCGCCGGTGGCGAGAAGCGCGAGCCCTCGGTTGAGTCGGCTCGATACCCGGCCAGGTTCCAATTTCAATGCCTCATCAAAGCAGGGAATCGCTTTGTCATCTCGACCCAGGGAGCGGTAGCAGTTCCCCAGATTGTTCCACGCCGAGGGATCCCCTCGTCGCTGATTCAGATACTCGGCGTAGGCATGACCTGCCTTGTGAAATTCCCCGGCCTCCTGCCACTCGTAGGCTTGGGCAAAGAGTTCGTTCAGAGAAAGAGTCATCGTGGATGCGTGGCTAGAGATAGCGGAGTTTCTTCATGAGATCCCCTGCGGTGGCCTCGATGGCTGCGGCGAGATCTTCCGGCAGGGGCTTCCCGATATCGACAGTCCTGCCGGCAGCAATTCCCAATTCGCATTTCGGATCACCCAGGAACCGGATGAGCCGTTTGCAGGTCGATTCGTATTGAGACTCTCCGAAATCTTCGTAGCGCACCAGTTCGACCCGTCCCGGATAGGATCGGCTCTTTGCGCCAATGTTCTCGATGGAATCCTTCCAGGCCCGTGCCCAGGAAGTGGCTTCCTCGATTTCACTGATCCGTCGGAGACTGCCCGTATCTTTCGGGTCGCGAATGACACAGAGAAGGCGGGCCCCCAAAAACCGGGCGTGAGAGACCAATTCTTCGAGGTCATTGCGGTCATCGACGAGCAGCATAACACCGGAGCCCCTCTCCAGGCGGACCTGGCAAGCGGCCTCGAGAACTCCGGCAACCAGTCGCCTCGCAATGCCCGAAGACGCAGGATCGGGATTCCCTTCATCCCCGGAGAGAAAACCCTGGAGGGTCTCCGTCGCCGAACCCGTCATTTCGGACATGGGGCCCTGGTTCAACTGCGAAATCCCCTGCCCACTTTTCAGGGCTTCTGCGACAAATTCTACGCTTTCCGGGTCGGCTCCTGTGAGGATCAGGATCGGCGTGCGGTCCCCCAACTTGGTTTCGGGGAGATCGACCACGACATCCTTTCTCACCGCTGCTTCATTCTGTCCCACATGAAAGGGTTCGGGCAATTGGCCGAGCTCTGGAAAGTCTCGGCTCCCGAGGCACCCGGTGTAGACGCTGTCGTGGATCAGGACACTCTGCCGCACGATGGGCCAGACGCATTCTCGAAGAAATACTTGATCGAAGGTCCGAGTCGGAGCGGTATTGGGCTGAAAAGCATCGCGCAACCCCTTCACGGATGGCAATGCACCGACCGCCCCTCCCCACATCCCCGCCAGGATGACCTCGGTATGCGAGGGGAAGTCCCTCAACACATGAAACCACTTGTCGGAAGCAAGCCATTCGTCGACTGCAACGCGCTCCTGTACACTCACTACGGAATCGCAATCGCGAACCAGAAAGCGATCCACATCCGGATCATCGATGACTTCGAACCTCCAGAGGAGCCCGTCGAAGAAGTGAGCCGGCCGAGGCTTCATCACGATCTCCGCCCCGTGACGTTGCAAGTGTTCGCGGATCGATAGTGGAACGGATTCGTCGCAGTAGAACCGACAGACCCATCCGGGATACAGATCGAAAGCGGCCTGCACATTTCGGACCGCTCCTCGAAGATAGCGGGAATGATCTCCCCAGAGAGAGAAGGAAAGGACGTGTTTCTTGCCGGAAGAAAACTCGAAGGGAGGAGGCACGGTTCCCGAAAGGTCCCGCAAAGCCTCGACCTTCTCCGCAGCCGCATCTTTGAGTTCCAGCGACTCCCGCCCAAAACGAATCATCTGCTCCCGATCCCCGACTGATGCAAAGGTGTGGGCCAAGGCATCGCAGACATTGAATCGCGAGGAGTCCCTCCGGTGCGCTTCAAGGAGTGCCTCGATGGCTTCTTCTCTCCGACCGAGAAGGCGAAGCAAAACCCCGGTGTTCTCAATCACCTCGACATCATCCGGAGCGGCTTTCTGCAGATCCTGCAGATTCTGGAGAGCCGCCTCGTGTTCTCCGGCGCTGTAGTAGTAGAGGGACAACAGCTTCCGGGAATCGATCGCGGGCTTGCCCTCGGATTGCTCCTGATCCACGAGCTCCCGCTGACACCGGATCGCTTCGGCGAAGTCGCCCTGACGATGCGCCTGTTCGCCTTTCTGACGGAGAGTAGGAGATGGAGGTAGGTTCCCGATACCGAAAACCTACCTCCAAATTATTAAAATTACATTAAATATCAGAATGATTTAACAACTCTGCCTAGGACATCGCGGCATCCGAGGCGGCCATATCGTCTTCGACGCTCGTCCCCAAGACCGCACCTCCCTCGAGAGCGGGATCTCCGGTAGCTTCTCCTTCCACAGGAGGCGCAGGTTCGAGAATGTCAGGGGTAGCTTCTCCTGGCTCCACCTCCGAACCGTTCACATCGAGCACCTCACCCTCGTCGGTCAGGATTTCGAGATCGTCCGCCCTGGAGTCGATTTCCTCGTATTCAAAGGTCGAGTCAGCCAGGGTTCCTTTCGAACCATCGGCATAATTGACGGCCGCTTCGCCATGGACCTGCACGTCACCGCCGGCGGTGTAGTAGCCCTGGCCGTCCGAGACAAGCTCGAGACTTTCGATCCCCGCCTCCGTCAGCGTCTGCATCTCGCCTTCGTCGACAACTCCATCGCCATCTTTGTCCTGCCAGAGTTTGAAACTCTCGAACTCAGCATCGTTGGCGTCGAGGATAAGGTCCTCGTTGCTGTCGAAGTGGCGCAAGCCATCGAGGTCCGTGGCTCCGAGTTCGTCGGCGTAGCGAGCAAAGGCGATCTCGTTGAGACCATCGATGTCGTTGTTGTCATTCTCGTCGTAAACGAGCACGGCATCATCTTCATCGGCCCATGCCACTCGCTCCTGCACACCATCTTCGTCGACATCGAGCAGGATTCCGTTCTCGATATCATCGAACTCAACGCCATCTCCATCCATGTCGATCACGACGGGCGGAAGAAGTCCCGCGGCCGCAGCTTCTCGAATGGCATTGAGGAGGTCAGCGATCTCGGCAGCATCGATGTCGGCGTAGGAATTAGCAGTGATCACAAGTGGACCATTGTTCTGGTCGAGCGAAGCGGCCTGTTCGAGACGAGCCACCGCAACGGGATTGTCCTGAGCCTCCTGGATCGCCACGAACACGAGGATGATTCCGGCGTCCTTGGCGGCCTGGGCATCCGCAAGCAGGCTGGTGTCGTTCAGGATCTGCGAGTCGAAGGCATCTGTAAGGATTACCATGACCTGCGGAACCTCTTCCCGGGGATCACTCGTACTCTGCATGTTCGCGACATGGTTCGCGATCTGCTGGGTTCCAAAGACGATTCCCTCCCCGATGTCGGTTCCTCCGCCGAAGTTCCTCGAGTAGCTACTACTGTCATTGACGAACTGAGTCTTGTTGCTGGTGATACTGACCTCCATCCCCTGGCTGGAACTGTCCGACCAGGTAAACAACGCAGCGTTGAATGCAAGGTCGCCAGTCGCGAAATCCATCTGATTCGCGGCACCCGAGATCAGGTTCCGCGACTGCTGGAAATCCTGATTGCTCACACTTCCCGACTCATCGTTTCCGAACCAGACATCGGCTGCGCTGAACTTGAGATCGATGGTGGCGCTGGACGTTGCCCCATTGTCATCGGAGATCGTGTAGGTGATCGGGGTCGGCTGATTGGTCAGGCCCGCTTCCGGGTAGAAAGTGACTCCTCCTCCGGCATTGGCGGTCCAGGTTCCTTCGCCGGCGACAACCAGCGTCGTCTGCTGGCCTGCGGTTCCGGGATCGAGATCAATCGAGGCTGGGTCAACCGTTCCATCCACGTCGGTGTCATTCGACACCACATCGATCGTGACCGGCTTGATCTCCGTCGTAGAAACCACGATATCATCGTTCGTCACCGTCGCATCATCGACTCCATTGACCGTCACCGTCACCGTAGCGGTGTCGGTTCCGCCGTTTCCATCACTGATGGAATAGTCGAAAGTGACCGTCTCAGACTCTCCGGCTCCAAGGGCATCGAATTCCTCACCCGGATCAAAAGTCAGATTCCCCTTAATAGAGGACGAGTCCTTTCGAGGGCTGAGTCACTCCCGTAACCACGAGCTGATCACTGGCGTCGGTATCCACATCATTCCCCAGCACATCGATCGTGATGGGAACGCCCTGATCGGTCGTGTCGGCATCGTTGAGCGCATCCGGCGCATCATTGCTTCCTTCGACGACAAAAGTCACGGTGCTGATGGACGTTGCTCCGTGATCATCAGAGATCTCATAGGTGAAAGTCACCGTTGCAGTTTCTCCGACCGCGAGATCCTGGAACCCGCCCTGAGTGTCGTAGGTGACCTCTCCACCTGATCCGAAGGAAACCAATCCTACCGGTGGATTCGAGATACTGGCCAAGGTGAGGGTGTCATTCGTGTCAGGGTCGGAATCGTTGGTGAGGAGGTTCACCGTGAGAGGAGCCGCATCTTCCCCGAGGCGAAACTCATCCTCGACCGCTTTCGGGGGATCATTTACACCGGTGACGGTTACCGTAACCTGAGAAGTCGCGATATTTCCATCCGCATCGATCACCGAGTAGATGAAAGTCTCTGTATCGGATTCTCCCACGCCCAAAGCGTCGAAAGCACTCCCTGACTCCACCTCGATATCACCACCGGAATTGACATTGACTACGGTTCCCGAGGTCAATGTGATCGATTCTCCGGGGATCACGCCAATGCCACCGATGGAATGAATCTCGAGCCCGCCACCCAGTGGATCGGAATCGTTGGTAATGAGATTCAGGGCAATGGGAGGACCACCAGCCGTTCCGCTGGCTTCGTCCGGGGATGCTCCTGGACCTGCAACCTTATCACAACACTCATCACCGCCAGAAGGAGCTCCACTGCCACCAGATCCAATCCCGGAATTGAAATCAGTCAGTGAACCTTCCACCACACCGCCTCGGAGCTCGTCCAATTGTTCGACGAACTGCACATACTCCGTGTTGGAGAAGCGCATCAGAGTAAAAGACTTCGCGTTCGGCAAATTTCCTGTCTGGCTGTTAAACTCGTAGTCATCGGCTACGGGCTCGACAGGATTCAAACTGATCGTAATCGGCTCGGCATCTTCCTCCTGGTTGTAGAAGTCTTTGAGAACCGCTCTGGAGCCATCTTCGAAATCGACAACGAGGTCATCATCTTCGGGACGGAGGCTGACATCGACGGCATTTCCGGATTCATCCATGACCACGATGTCGTCTCCCGGGGCTACGGAGACATCCATGACGTCGGAAATCGGGACAAGACGGGTTTCCCCGTCAGAGTTGGTGATGAGAAGAAAGTATTTCATGGTGTTTTCCTCTGGGTGGCTCGATTCGGGAATTTCCCTCCTCAAACGATATATCTAAATTCTACTGGTTATTGTAATTATAATCAAGAGCGTGACAGTTTTCTTGTTCTCGGTCCGCTTTTACTTGAAGTCCGGAGTGGTCGACTCTGGCATGGGTGCCATTCGGAAGAGGCGGAATACCCCCCCTTTGGGACGTGCATCTTCCTGCGGTTGAACCGGAAGCTGCTCCCGCTCGATGTAGTAGGTCTCGTGCGGCGAATCGTATTCCGCCTCCGGACCAGCGGAATCGAAGCGATCATTCATGAGGTGTCCCTGCGTCAAAGGTACGCGGGCATCAGGATCCGAGACATCGAAAGGTTCGGTGATTTCTCCCTTCGCGGGGACGATGTCTTTGGCTCCGTTTCCGCAGCCTTCACAACCGTCTCCCTCGAGGATGGTTTTGGTCGCCAATCCCTGGACACCGAGGATGCGATACGCGGAAGTATCGAGATCGAAACGCGCGTCGAGAAGACGAGACTGAGCAGTGTAATTTTCGGACTGGACATCGAGGATGTTGAGCAATTCCTGACGACCGACCTTGAACTGCTCTTCGTAGTCCGCAGTGACCCCGTCCAACTCCGAAGCATAACGCTCGAGAGCTTCAACAGAGGCCACCGAACCTTCTCGCTCCTTCCTGCCAGAGCACGTCGAGGTTGTAGTATCGCTGAAGATCAGCGGTCTCTTTCAACTCCTCGTACTTTCCTACCTGGAAGTGCTCTCGCTCCTTGAGGGCGTCATTGTATCCCCCTGAGAAAATATCCCAGCTTGCCACTACGAGGGCACGGGCCTCGTTGTCCGCTCCCCGAATCCCATTCACGTCTTCTCCCACAGCGTATCCTCCATCGAGGTAAAGGCGTGGTCGGTTCAGGCCATCAGCCGACTTGGCGCGGAACTCGGCCGCTTCCAAGGCTTCAACGGAAGCCAAATAGTCATGGTTCCCGCTGAGATCGATCTCGTCGATCGTGGGGGGGACATACGGAATCGGAGGATAGGAAAGGTCTTGCGGGAGAGTTCCCGTGAGTCGCTCGAAGCGCCCCTTGGCGAGACGGTAGCCCAATTTCGCAGTGGCAAGGGTATTGGTCGCCAATCCAAGGCGCCCCTGGACGAGCGCAAGATCGGACCTGCTTCCCCCGGCACGAACCCGCTCCTGGAGCATGTCGCACATCGTCTCGTGATTCTGCACATTCAACTCCGCCAACTCGATCTGCCGGCGGGTTCGGAGCACCTCCAGGTAGACCTCGGCAAGGTCGACGACACGGGTCTCGATCATGCTCTTTTCGAGATGTTGCTGAGCGAGAAAAGCGTTCCGTGAAGAACGCGCCTGATTCCTGGTGGTCCCGCCGTCGTAAAGAAGCTGGCGCAACGTCAGCCCAGCACGTCTCTGGAAGAGAGTCTCGCCCGTCTCGAAAAGACCGTCAGTCGTGCGGTCGCGATCGGAAACTCCGGCCGAACCGTTCAGAGTAAGACGCGGGAAAAGCCCGGATCGAGCGACTCGTTGGTCCTCACGACTGCTCAGAGTGTCGTATTCTGCTGCATTCAGTTCAGGTTCGAACTCGAGCATCAGGCAAACAGCCTCTTTCAAGGTCTGGGCCTGAACGTTGGGAATATTCCCCAAAATCAGGAGAATGGCGAAAAAGCGGACTACAAATCCCATGATTTATTTTTGGTATTTATGAAAAATACCAAAAATAAGGATTTGTAAATGATCTTTTTTATTAAAATTATATTTTTTACTTACCTTAAGGCTATCGAAACGGCCAAAGAAGCGGGATCAGAATCGAGGCAACGACCCAGAGGAGAAGGTTGAGGGGAATCCCGACTTTCGGAAAATCCGTAAATTTGTAACCTCCCGCGCCATACACATAGGTGTTGGTCTGGTAGCCGATGGGCGTTGCAAAGCTGGCGCTGCAACCAAACATCATTGCAACGATAAAGGGACGCGGATCCACCCCCATCTCCCCTGCCATCGTCACTTTTGCTGCGATCCCGACGATGATGGGAGTCAGCAGGGCCGCCACCGCGTTGTTGCTGATGAGTTCCGTCAACGTCGAGCTGAGCAGATAGACGACCGCGAGAATCACATACGGGGAGAAATCCCCAAAGATGAGCATGATCCCATTCACGAGCTGCTGGGCCGCCTGGCTTTGATCCATTGCCAATCCGAGAGCGAGCATCCCGAAGATGAGGAAAACGATGTTCCACTGCACCGCCTCGTAGGCCTGCTGCGCCGTCAGGCACCGGCTCAGGATCATTGCGAGGGCGGCAAGAATGGCGAGTGCGGGGATCGCAAGAATCTTGAACGACGCCCCCAGGACAAAGGCGAGGGCGATGGCCGTCCCGATCCAGACTTTCTTGCGATTCACCTTGAGCTCGGGCGTGTCGGAAATGCTGACGAAGTCTCTCTGTTTCTGAAGACGGGAGAAGGCATCGGGCGGCCCCTCCATGAAGAGCGTGTCTCCAAAAGCGAGCCGGACCGAGTTGAAATCGGCCTTGAGATTCACCCCTTGTCGGTGAATCGCGAGGACATTGATCCCATAATTTCGCCGAAATCCGATTTCCTGCAGGGTCTTGCCCACCATCTCCGATCGAGGACCGATGATCCCCTCGATCATCTTGAGCTCGCGGGTTTCCAGCTGCGTCAGATTGAGATGCTCCTGACCGGCAAATCGAAGTCCCTCTTGCTCCTTCAACTGCTTGAACCCTTCGCCGTGAACCGTGATCAGTAGACGATCCTTCTCATGAACGATCAGCTCATTGAGCGGGGTCGAGAGGGAGCGCCCCCGACGCCGGACCTCGAGCACCTGTGACTTTGGATATTCCTTCAGGAGAGTTTCGACAAGCGTCTTGCCCACCAGGGGGGATCCGGGTTCGACCTGGAACTGGGTCAGTACTTCCCGGGAAACTTCGCTGTCGATCAACTCCGAGAGCAGGCTGCGATTCGGAAGCAGCTTCCTCCCGATAAGAAGAAGATAAAGAAACCCGACGACCGCGTAGACCAGACCGAGCTTGGTCAATTCGAACATCCCAAATGGTTTCTGTCCCAACTCCTGGGCAACTCCGTCGATGATGAGATTCGTCGACGATCCGGTCAGGGTGCAGGTCCCTCCGAGAATGGAGGCAAAGGAGAGAGGAATGAGCAGCTTCGAAGCTCGAAGCCCGACACTGCGAGCGTGAGAAAGAACAATCGGCAGGAAGACGACCACGATCGGAGTGTTGTTCACAAAGGCCGAGAGGATCGCGACCATCGTCATCATGACGAGGAGGACCCGGATTTCACTCTTCCCGGCAACACGGGAAAAGAATTTCCCCATGGCATCGATGGCTCCCGTTCTTTCCAGCCCCGCGCTCAAGACAAACATGCAAGCGATGGTAATCGGAGCTCCGTTGGAAAAGACGCTGAGAAGGCCTCGCTCGATCACTTCCCCGTCCACGACAACGTCCTTGAGAGGCAATATGCCGAGGAAGAGAACGGATCCCATCGCGGCCAGAGCCACGAGGTCAGGGGACCCCCATTCCCGGAAAAAGGCGAGGATGACGACGACCAGGATCAGGTAGATCAGCGGGATCGCCAGATTGACCGATGGGAAAAGGGGCTGCAGAAGATCGAGGATCACGAGAGAAATCATACGGGTTCTCTCTGGCAAGCCAAGCCCCCTTTTCTTTCCAGCGTTTCCGATTGCATGCTCGCGGATTCCCGTTCTACCTTGGACTTGGAATGAGCACCTTGGAACGCCCCCCCACTGAATTCGAGCGAAAGGTCTACGATGCGGTTCAACTCGTTCCCAAGGGGATGGTGACCACCTACGGGCTCCTCGGTCAGTATATCGCCTGCGCCTCCGCCCAGGCGATCGGTCAGGCTCTGAGGAGAAATCCCTTTGCGCCAGAGACTCCCTGCCATCGTGTCGTGAGCCGAGATCTCTCCATCGGTGGATTTTACGGAACCTCCGAAGGCGAACCCATCGAGAGAAAGAGGCGTCTTCTCGAGCGGGAAGGCGTCACCTTCCTCGAGAATGGACTCATCGACCCGAAGTGTTGTTACGAGTTCGATGAATGAGAGTCCCGAGGAGTTTGATCCTGCGGAGGCGATGAAGCGCGAGTTGGCGGAAAATCTCGCCGATCTCGAGGTCTATCGAATGCCCTTCGGTCGCTATCAGAACCGGAAACTCCACACGCTTCCCTACGAGTATCTGCACTGGTTTCTCGAAAAAGGAGGGGGATTCCCCTCCGGTCGACTCGGAGAGCTGATGGAGTTCGTCTACCACACCAAGGCTGCCGGAGCCGAAATCGTCTTTTCAAAAATCGGGAAATCGCGCTTCTGATTTCTTCAAGCCCGGCTCGTCGGATCCAATACCTCGATCGAAGGTTGGATCGCCCGCAAGAGACGATCGATGCGAACGGGTTTCTGGATGGTATCCTTCACCCGAACATCGCGTTCCAACTCCTCGGGTAGCTTGGGGTCCTCCGCATCCCGAATGAAGATCACCCCCGGAGCGAGTCGCGCGGGCGCCCAACCCGAAGAATAGGTTTTCGAGATCAGCTCATACAACATCGGCCCCGAAAGCTCTCCCACCTGCATCCCGAAAACAAAAAGACGATACTCCTTTTGCAGCGCCAACTCGAAGCCCCTCAACGGGTCCGAAGTCGTGACAACCTCCGCCTCGGTAAAATTCTCCAGCGTTTCTCGGATCAGCCGTGTGGTCGCAGCGACGGACTGAATGACGAGAACTCGAGGAGCAGCCTCCTCCGATGGACGGGATGGCTCCTCCACGAACTCGTCAACAGCGCTGGCCTCGGAGTCCTCTGTTGCCGGTGGGGAGGGCTCGGAGTCCATTTCCTCGGGTGGTCCATACCAGCGAGGGGAAAAAGACTCCACCGGCGCAGCCGTTTCCTCGGCCTCCATCTCCTTTGGAGAATCGAGGTCGTCGCGTAGAGGCTTCCACTTTCGGTCGGGAGAATCCGGCATCTCGGCAATCTACATCAAAACGGAAGAAGAAACACTCTTCTTGCGGGAACTCGGGATCGCGGAATGTTGCCCCCTGCCCTTCCCATGTCCGAGCCCGCCGTCATTCGCATCCAGGGTGCCCGTCAGCACAACCTGAAGAACCTGAATCTCGAGATTCCTCGAGACCAGTTCGTCGTCATCACGGGCGTCTCCGGATCCGGAAAATCTTCGCTCGCTTTCGACACGCTCTACGCGGAAGGACAACGCCGCTATGTGGAATCGCTCTCCGCCTATGCAAGGCAATTCCTCGATCAACTGGAGAAACCCGATGTCGACTTTATCGAGGGACTTACTCCTGCCATCGCGATCGAGCAAAGATCCTCGCAACCGAATCCCCGCTCCACCATCGCCACCGCGACCGAGATCTACGATTACCTGCGGATTCTCTATGCGGCCCTTGGCCAGCCGCATGATCCGGAAACCGGAACCCCCTTGGTCCGTCACTCGATCCAGGACATCGTGGAAACCCTCACCGCGTATCCGGAGAGAACCAAGGTTATCCTGCTCGCACCCTTGACGGTGGAGAAAGGAGAAACACTGAAGGAAGTCCTCGAGCGATACCGAGCCCGCGGCTTTCTCCGAGCCCGCCTCGACGGCAAAATCGTGGAAATCGAAGAGGTCCCCGAAAAACCCAAGGCGAAGCAGGCAGAGATCGTCATCGATCGCCTCGTCATTCGAGAAGACATCCGGAGCCGACTCGCCGATTCTCTCGAAACCGCACAGACCATCTCGGATCGTCGCGTGTCGGCTCTCGCTCAGGCTCCGGATCAGGACGACTGGGAGCCCCACGACTTCACGTTCACCTTCACCAATCCTGAAACGGGCTTCAGCCTCCCCAAGCTCACGCCCAAGCATTTCTCTTTCAACAGCCACTTCGGAGCCTGCGCCTCCTGTCACGGACTCGGGACTCGACTCGTCCCGGATGGAGAACTCATGGTTCCCAATCCGGAAAAAAGTATCCGGGAGGGTGGGATCAAGACCTGGTGGACCGGTTCGAAGAAGCGAAAAGGGTTTCACCAACGCGCCATCGAAGAGCTCGCCGAAACGTATGCGGCCGATCTCGATCTGCCCATCCGAGATCTCCCGCACGAATTCAAGAAAGCGCTTCTCTATGGAAACGACCAGTTCGAGGGGTTGAGCCACCAGGCCCTGCGACTTCTCCAAACCAGCAAGAGCGAGGTGACCAAGCGAAACGTGCGCCGCTTCATGTCTTCGAAACCCTGCCCCGATTGCGAGGGACGGCGTCTCAAAGATGAAATCCTCGCGATCACTCTCAACCATTCCGATCGGCCCCTCTCGATCGAAGGTTTCTGCTCGCTCGGCATCTCGGAAGCGCTCCAATGGCTGGCAGGAGTCCAACTCTCGGATCTCGAAGCGACCTACGCCACGGAAGTCCTGACTGAAGTCAAAAAGCGACTTTCTTTTCTTGAGACCGTCGGCCTCGGCTATCTCTCACTCGACCGACAGAGCGGCACGCTTTCGGGAGGAGAAAGCCAACGAATCCGACTCGCCACCCAGCTCGGTGCCGGGCTCGCCGGAGTGCTCTATGTACTCGACGAGCCAAGCATCGGGCTTCATCAGGCCGACAACGAAAAGCTCATCGAGACCCTCCAGCATCTCCGGGACCTGGGAAACTCCGTCATCGTCGTCGAACATGACGAGGACACCATCCGCGCCGCCGATCACCTGCTCGATCTTGGGCCCGAGGCGGGAGAACGAGGAGGTCGCCTCCTCTCCCAGGGCACGCCCGAGGAGGTCATCGCCGACGATGCGTCACTCACGGGAGACTATCTCTCCGGAAGAAAGGAAATCGAGATTCAGCCTCCCACCGTCTTCGAAACCGCCCCTCGCGAACTCGTCGTGAAAGGCGCCCGCGAGCACAACCTCAAGGATATCGATGTCTCCTTTCCCATCGGGCACTTCATCTGTGTCACCGGGCTTTCGGGAAGTGGCAAATCAACCCTCGTCGACACCATCCTGCGAAGAGCTCTCTTTCGCCATTTCCACCAGAACAAGGAAAAGCCGGGAGAGCACGACCACATCGAAGGACTGGACCACATCGACAAAGTCATCGTCATCGACCAGGCCCCGATCGGACGGAGCCCGCGCTCGAATCCGGCGACCTACATTGGGGTGTTCGGTCCGATCCGGGATCTCTTCTCCCAACTCCCCGCCTCCCGGACCCGAGGCTACGAACCGGGAAGATTCAGCTTCAACGTGTCAGGTGGACGTTGCGAAACCTGCCAGGGCGACGGCATGATCAAGATCGACATGCACTTCCTCAGCGATGTCTACGTCACCTGCGAGACCTGCCAGGGTCGACGATACAACCGGGAAACGCTCGACGTGACCTATCGGGGGAAAAGCATCGCCGATGTTCTCGAGATGACGGTGGAAGAAGCCCACCAGTTCTTTCAAAAGATTCCCAAGATCAGCCAGCATCTGCGCGCCCTCCGTGATGTTGGTCTCGGTTATGTCCGACTCGGGCAATCCGCGACCACTCTCTCAGGGGGAGAAGCCCAGCGAGTCAAGCTTGCCGCGGAACTCGGGAAGACGGCGACCGGGAATACCGTCTACCTCCTCGACGAGCCTACGACGGGACTCCACTTTGCCGACATTGCGACTTTGCTCGAAGTCTTCTATCGCCTTCGCGACCAGGGAAACACCATGATCGTCATCGAACACAATCTTGATGTCATCAAGTGTGCCGACTGGGTCATCGACATGGGGCCAGGTGGAGGAGAAGGAGGCGGGCAGGTCGTGGCGACAGGAACGCCTACTGAGATTGCCGCGCAAAAGGATTCCCTAACAGGTCATTATTTGCAGAAGGCCTTGCGCGGCTCCTGACGCAACGATCCCATCAAGCGGCGATCGATTCCTCGGCGTTTTCGGCAGGAAAAGTGATTCCGCTGCACTCAGCGGCCAGATCACGTGGAACCCAAATGCTGAAGACGATCGGTTTTTCCCGCAACCCGCGAAGACATCGATTCAGCCATACCGAAATCTCAACAGGCAAGGGGAACACCTGATCGTGGAAGACGACATGAAAATCCTCACTCGTTCCATCCGTCACCACTCGAACCGTTGTTTCCGCTTTCAGCGTCCGATTGATCGCAATGGCGACGGCATTCGCAGTGGTGAGGTCGCACATTCCGGAATCGAATCGATTCCACATTTCGTCCAGGTCGTTTTCAAGAATGGATATAGGGACACAAACCTGACCAGCGTCCAGTTTTTGAAGCTCGAATCTCATGGGGGTGTTTGGGGTTGTACTGGAAAATACCAAATCCCGGGATTTCACGACTATTCGTTCCGCTTCCGATCTGCCTATCCTCCCTTTCCGTAAGGCAGTTACGAGTTTTTCGTACGGTCGTCTCCATCCTCTTTCAGGTTTCCTTTCCCTGAGGAATCCCCTGGCGGAAGCGACCGAAGCAGCAGACTCGGAGAGGCGGGACCAGGAACCCTGACAAAGCATTATTATCGATCCGGGAATTCCCTGCCCGAGATTTCCTTCGGAAAAAGATCGCAACTCCAGGCTCCGCTGATGGTTCCCTCTTCCATGAAACGGTTTCTTGCTCTCTCCCTATTCTCGCTTGCCTGTGCTGGCACCTTTTACGCTCAGGGCGCACGCCCGATCGATATCACGGCATCCCCTCAGCCGATCGGCGATGCCGGGGTCATGTGGTACACGACCTGGGATACAGCTATCGAAGAAGCAGAACGTTCGAACCGCCCCATCTTCTTCATGGCCGCCGCCGCGACATGCAGTGGCATCTCGGGAGTTTTCTGACCCGGCTATACCCAAACGCAGAACAGTTTGTTCTCGGAAAAGAAATTCATCGAAGCCTCTCGCGATTTTGTGTGTGTCCGGTTGGAAACCTTTGAAAACAAAGAACACGAAGCCCTGGTCCGAAAGCTTCTCAATGGTCGTTTCGCCAATACCTCCTTCTGTATCCTTTCTCCCGACGGGGAAGAACAACTGACCCGGTCGAGTCGAGGCCCCAAGACCATTCTCGGTGCTTCCGGTCGAGGGCCTTCTGCCGAACCTGGGTCGCTCGATGATATCCTCGCAGCGATGGAAGAACTGGTGGAACCCTACCCACTCCGCGGTCGACCCGAAGAGTTGACGCTGCAGGATTTTCATTCCTTTCGCCAGGCGCTGAATGTAGCTTCGGGTGACCAGCGCCTGCTTCTCTTCGTGGCGGCATCGCCACAGGATCGAGAGAAGGCCAAAAAGGTCCTGAAGCCAGTCTTCGCAAATGACGAGATCATCGGACGATTTCATCTTGATTTCGGAACGGCGGAAGCGGACTCGGACTGGTCCGAAAAGATCGCAGGGACCCGGAGCAAATCGGGCTACCTCATCATCCAGGCAGACGAGTTCGGACAAAAGGGAAAGGCCGTCGCCCAACTCCCGCTCACTGCCTCCGGGGAAGAAATCGCGAAAGCACTTCTCTCTGCGAATGAGTCCTTTGCCAAAACCGAGGTTCGCAAGGTTTACTCGGAGCACGTAACCGAAGGACGCCGGGAAAACATTTTCTTCGAGAACGAAATTCCTTATGGAGAAGACCGCGACGGAGATGGCAAAGCCGATGGGCGACGCTATGGAAAAGGCCGCGATTGATCGCGCTTCTCGGAATCCTGTGTAAGGCAGTTTTTCGGATCTCGTCCGAAGAGGCATGAAATGGATTTTCCCTTTATGCCTTGTCGCTCTTTTCGGGTCATCGATCGCCCGTTCGGAAGACAAAACTCTCGAGTCAGTCATCAAAGCTCGCAAAGCCGAGTTTCGCGCCAAGGCGTCGCCCGAGAAACTGGCAGCTTACGGCGAGGGAATTGAAGCGGTCCGGAAAGCCCGGATCGTCGAGACGGCACTTTCCAAGGGAGCAAAGGCTCCCGATTTCACCCTCCCCAGTGCTACCGGCGCAAAGGTGACCCTGGCCGAGGAATTGGACAAAGGTCCCGTGGTCCTGACCTGGTATCGCGGTGGCTGGTGTCCCTACTGCAATATCCAGCTCGCCGCCTACCAGGAGATCCTTCCCCAGATCGAAGAGCTTGGGGCCCAGCTGATCGCAATCTCCCCGGAAGTTCCGGATCAATCACTCACGACAAGAGAAAAGAACGAACTGCGGTTTACGGTGCTTTCCGATCAGAATCTGAAAGTTTCGGGACAGTACGGCCTGGTTTTCGAGCTGCCCCCGGAAGTCGAAAAGCTCTATGCCGAGTTCTTCGACATCAAGGAATACAACGGGGAAGACGCAGCTTCGAATCAGCTTCCACTCGCGGCGACCTATGTGATCGATGCCAAAGGAAAAATCGCCTGGTCGTTCCTTGATGCGGACTATACCAAGCGTGCGGAACCTCGGGATATTATCGAGGCGCTGGATGAGTTGGAGTGACCTGACTCCTGATTGACTGCGCTGCGCTTCGATTCCTGAC
>JARGNI010000056.1:0-9630 GCA_029213195.1 Verrucomicrobiales bacterium | reverse complement strand
CTCTGACCTCTGACCTCTGACCTCTGACCTCTGACCTCTGACCTCTGACCTCTGACCTCTGAGGATTTAGAAAAAGAGGAGGAGTAGGATAAAGAGGATTTTCGCTTCGCGAAAATATACACCCACCAGGAATCGAACCTGGACCTACGGCTCCGGAGGCCGTCGTAATATCCATTTTACTATGGGTGCTTTTCCGGCCCTACTGCGTCGAAAGGAAAGCGGTATGGCCGAGGGCGGCTAAGATGTTCCCTTCCTGCCCGATTCGCAAGCGCTATCCCGAATTTCTCCCTCAGAAACTGACGCTTTACACTCCCCTGCCGTGGCCATATCGTCCCGCCCCGCCCAGCAGGGCGTCCTCCCGGCGGAATTGTGATGTCAGAAACCACTCCAGGCAAGCGTGTCGTCATCAAGATTGGCACTGGTGTTCTCACCCGAAATTCCGGGGGAGAGATCCACCACGCCATGCTCGCGCGACTTTCGCAGGCGATCGCGGACCTCAATGCGACCGGGCACGAAGTCGTCATGGTCACTTCGGGAGCAGTCGGAGCCGGGCTTTCTACTTTTGGTCTCGAGAAACGACCCACCGAGATCGAAATGCTCCAGGCCTGTGCCGCCGCGGGTCAAGCCAGGCTGATGCATCTCTACGAGAGCCAGTTCAGCCTGCATCAGCTCAAGATCGCACAACTCCTCGTGACCCACGATGATTTGAGAGACGAACGACGCAGCCAGAATGTTCTCGCGACGCTCCGAGCTCTCTCCCCTTTTCGGAATGTCATTCCCATCGTCAACGAGAACGATTCGGTCTCGGTCTTCGAGCTCAAGGTGGGAGACAACGACATCCTTTCGTCCATCGTCGCTCGACTCATCGACGCCGATCTCCTCATCCTCCTCACCAGCGTCCGAGGCCTCATGGGACCCGAAGCGTCATCCGACGAAGACATCATTCCTGTGGTCGAAGACATCGAGACCGTTCTCGACTTCGTCCGTGACGAGAAAGGGGAACTTTCTGTCGGCGGAATGGGGAGCAAGCTCTCTGCCGTGAAAGAAGCCATCTCTTCCGGCGTCGAAACGATCATCGCGAGTGGGCTTCACCCGGAACAGCTCGGCGAACTCGTCGCAGGAAACGGCATCGGCACTCGTTTTCCTTCCCAAATCCCCTCAAGCTCTCCGTCCTGAATCATGACTTCTGAAGAAATCTGCGAACAGATCTGGCAAATGGGCAAGCAGGCCCGCGCTGCGGCACACGGGCTCGCCAAACTGACAACGGAAGACAAGAATCGCATCCTTCTCGCGATGGCCGATGGCCTTGTCGCGCATGAGGCCGAGATTCTCGAAGCCAACGAGCTAGACCTCGCGGCAGCGGATGACCTCGGTCTCACCGATGCGATGAAAGACCGGCTCCGACTCGACTCCGACCGCGTCGCAGCCATGGCCCAGGGCATCCGCGAAGTCGCCGAACTCCATGACCCGACCGGAGAGATCATTCGCGAGTGGACTCGTCCCAACGGAATTCGGCTCCAGAAAAAGCGCACCCCCATTGGCACGATCGGGATCATTTTTGAAAGCCGTCCCAACGTCACCGCGGATGCCGCCGTGTTGTGCTTCAAAACCGGGAACGCGACGATTCTTCGTGGAGGAAAGGAAGCCATCCACTCGAACCGAGCCATCGCGGCTGCCCTCGCTGCCGGCGGGAAACCAGCCGGCTTGCCGGAAAACAGCATTCAACTCATCCCCTTCACCGATCGCGAGAGTGTCCGCCACCTCTGCGAGATGGATACCTATCTCGACCTTATCATTCCTCGCGGTGGGGCAGGATTGATCGAAGCCGTCGTCGGGATGGCGCGTATGCCGGTCATCAAGCACTACGACGGCATCTGTCATGTCTTTGTCGACAAGGACGCCGATCTCGATATGGCCGAGGCGATCGTCATCAACTCGAAGTGCCAGAAGCCCTCGGTCTGCAATGCTCTCGAAACTTTGCTGATTCATCGGAGCGTTGCCGCTGAGTTTGCTCCCCAGATTGCACAGACTCTTTCGGCCAAGAATGTCGAACTGCGGGGCGATGAAGAGTTCCTGAAGCTGGCCGGAATCGATTCCGTCGTCGCTGCGACCGAGGAAGACTGGACGACCGAGTATCTCGATTACATTCTCGCCGTGAAAATCGTCGATGATCTCGACGCGGCGATCAGCCATATCAATCACTACGGATCGAAGCACACCGACGTCATCGTGACGACCAACGAAGAAGCGGCGGATCGATTTCAGCTCGAAGTCGACAGTGCCTGTGTCTTCTGGAATTCCTCGACCCGCTTCAGCGATGGAGCCGAATTCGGTTTCGGTGCCGAGATCGGAATCAGCACTGACAAGCTCCACGCCCGAGGCCCCATGGCCCTGGAAGAGCTTTGCAGCTACAAGTATCTGGCCTTTGGCACGGGCCAGGTGAAGTAAGCCGCCTGATTCCGGGGCGCGTTCGAGGCAATTGCAGAGACGGCGAGAACCGTCCATGTTGTCGCATGAGTCGAAAAGCTTCCACTCCCTCCCGACGCCACTTCCTGAAGTCGGTCGGCGCGACCCTGTCTCTCCCCGTGATGCCCTCCCTTTTGCCGAACGCACTGGGAGCCAGCGACGCCCTCGGGACAACCGTAGCGGAAGCGGCCAGCCCGCGGCGGATGGTGGCGGTCGGCAACCTGCTCGGATTCCAGCTCGACAGCCTTTTCCCGAAAACCGCGGGGGAAGCCTACGAATCGACTCGGCTGCTCAAACCTTTCGATCCTGTCCGCGACCAGATGACCGTCTATCGCGGTCTCGACCACGGGGTCAAGGGAGGTCACTTTGCGGTTCATTCCTTTCTCAGCGGGGTGCTCAAGATGGATGCCAAGGGCCGACCCGATGGCAACATCAGTCTCGACCAGCTCGCGGCCGAATCCGTTCGGGGTCGCACCCGCTTCCCGTCGCTCACGATCGGATCGGAAGGCGGAATTCACGGAGGATGCCAGATGTGCTGGACTCGAAGTGGAACACGGGTTCCTCCCATCCCGGGACCCCAGCAACTCTTCGAGAAACTCTTCGTCGGTGAACCCGCCTCCCGACTGAATCAGGTCAAGGACCGGCATTCCCTCCAGGGCTCCATCCTCGATGCGATCTCCGGAGACGCGAAGACACTCGAGCGCAAACTCGACGCCGAGGACCGGGTCAAACTCGATGAATACCTGACCTCGGTCCGCGAAGTGGAGCAGCAACTCCAGCTCAAGCAGCAGTGGGTCGAAGTTCCCAAACCGGATGCGCCCTTCGATCCTCCCAAAAACGTCAATCTCGTCGAAGACCTTCCGCTCATCTACGACCTCATGCTGCTCGCCCTGCAGACCGACTCGACCCGGATCGCGACTCTCGAGATCGGTGGAGACTTTCTGCCCCAGCATCTCGGGATCAACAAGGGCTACCACAGTCTTTCCCACCACGGGAAGAAGAAGGAGAACATCGATTCTCTACTCGTCATCGAAGACTACCAGATGAAGCACTTTGCGCGTTTTCTCGAGAAGTTGGCCAACACGACCGATGGCGACAGCAGCCTGCTCGACAATACCTCCGTCCTTTTCGGGAGCGGAATGGGCAATGCCAACTCTCACACCAATCACGATCTTCCCATCCTCCTCGCTGGAGGTGGGTTCGAACACGGCACTTTCAAGAAGGTTCCTCGCGAGGGTTCGAAGAGAGTCCCTCTTTCCAATCTCTACGTCAGCCTTCTCCAGAGTTTCGGTGTCGAACGCGATCACTTCGCCAACAGCACGGGAACATTCATCTGATCGAGATGCGATCTCTCCAGTCAGCCGGCCTCTTCCTGGCCGCGCACCTCTCCATTCTCTCTCTCCAGGGAGAACCGGCGATGGATTTCGTGGCCAACTATTGCTTCGAATGTCACGACGAAGACGTCCAGAAAGGCGAGCGCCACTTCGATCACCTCACCTTTCCCCTCACCGATGAGATGGGGATCATCTCGGTGCAGGAAATCATCGACCAGCTCAACCTCGGGCAAATGCCTCCCAAGAAGGCGGACCAACCGTCTCACGAGGAGAAGGCCGCCGCGATTGCCGCCCTCACCGCCCAGGTCGCGGATGCGCACGCCCGGCTCAAGAGCACCGGAGGGCAGACCCTGCTGCGCCGCCTCAATGAGAGGGAATATCTCAACACCCTCGAGGATCTCTTCGCCCGACGCGTCGACACCTTTGCCCCGACCTCGACTTTCCCCACCGACCAGACCGATCACCATATCGACACCATCGGGGATGCTCTCGTCACCTCAGGCTTCCTCCTCGACAACTACTTCGCGGCTGCCGATCTCGTCGTGGAAAAGGCCCTCGGCATCGAAAAGAAACCGGAGGTGAAAACGTGGACCTTCTCGGACCAGTTCACCCAGGGACAGGAACTGAGCTACTCCCATAAGAAGGTCTACAACTACCGCTATCTCTGCGTCTACGAAGTCCCCAACAGCACCAATCACGAAGGAGGCTACGCGGGCCTCGAGAAGTTCCCCGAAGGGGTTCACGCCCCGGGCTACTACGAGGTCAAGGCGCTCGCCCACTCGATGAATCGCGATTCTCACTACGATCCGGATATTTTCCGGATGGACCTGTCCGAACCCTTTCGACTGGGGATCGTCCCCGGTGACGCTCGCATCGGGGAACTCCATCACCCCCAGCCCGTCGAACCGCAGCTCGACGAGGTCACCGTCGCGGATGGAGAACCGCAGTGGTATACGATGAAAGTCTGGCTGGAGAAAGGGCAGCAGCCTCGCTTCATCTTCCCGAACGGGATGGCCAACTGCCGCCAGGCTTTCAGCAAGATTGCGAGAGACTACAAGACGGAATGGCCCAAGAGCGATCCCTACAAAGGGGGCATCGTCGAAGCGAGGCGAATCGTTCTTCAGCATGGGAAAATGCCTCACATCCGGATGCACGAGGTCAAGATTCGCGGACCTCTCTACGAAACCTGGCCGCCCGAGCCGCAAGAGATGGTTCTCGGGGAGAACGGATTTGAAAAGAAGCGGCAAGCCGAGATCCTCGAGCAATTTGCCGAGCGAGCCTTCCGCCGCCCGGTCACCGAGGAAGAGCTTCAGCGATTCGTCGACCTGGCAGAGACCCGAGAAGCGGAAGGTCATTCCCCTCGGCAGGCCACTCTCGATGCGATCAAGGGCATCCTCTGCGCTCCCTCTTTCCTTTACCTGCACGAAGCCTCCGACCCTCATCGCGGACTCCTCGGACCGTATGATCTCGCGAGCCGACTCAGTTATTTCCTCACTGCGTCGATGCCTGACGAAACGCTCTATTCGGCCGCCAAATCCGGGGCCATTCTCGACGAGGAAACCCTCATTGCCGAAACAAAGCGACTCCTCGCGAGCCCTCAGTCCGACGACTTCTTGAGCGGCTTCCTCGACAGCTGGCTCAACTTGCGGGCGCTCGGCGACACCCCACCCGACCGGAACGTATCCGCCCCCTACTACTACGACGATCTCGAGACCGCGATGAAGGAGGAGGCGAAACACTTCACCCGTCATCTCATCTCAGAGAATCGCCCGATTACGGATTTCCTGAGCAGCGACTATACCTTTCTCAACAAGCCGCTCGCGCATCACTACCGCATCCCCTTTCCTTTCCCCGATAAAAAGGCTTACACCTTTCAGAAAGTCAGCCTGCCTGACAAGAAGCGAGGAGGCCTCCTCGGGATGGGTGCGGTCCTCACCGTGAGCGCCAACGGCATCGAGACATCACCGGTGGTCCGCGGCGTTTACGTCATGGAGAACATTCTTGGAACGCCGCCCCCGCCGCCGCCAGACGATGTCCCCGCGCTCGAGCCCGACATTCGCGGAGCGAAGACGGTTCGGGATCAGCTCGCCAAGCACCGGGAGCTCGCGACCTGCGCCGATTGTCACCAGAAAATCGATCCTCCGGGATTTGCCCTGGAGAACTACGATCCCATCGGTCGCTGGCGAACCCAGTATCCCGACGCAAAGGGGAAACCCACCGGCCCCAAGATCGATCCCACCGGACAACTCTACGACGGAGCCGAATTTCGCCATGTCATGGATTTGAAGAAAATCCTCCTGAATCGGAAGGATCAGTTCACGAAGCAACTCGCTGAAGAACTTCTCGCCTACGGAACCGGTCGCCGCATCGAGATTCTCGATCGCCCCCGGGTCGATGCCATCGTCAAAACGGTCACGGAGAAAGGATTGGGAATGCAGGATCTCGTCCTCGAAGTGGTTTGCAGCGAGATTTTCCGATCCCGCTGATTTCCGGGATTCTGTTCGGTTTTGATTGAAAAGGGAGCGATCCGGCCCCTGATTCGTGCCATCCGGGGGCTTCGGCAGATATCCTGCTTTCTCCCCGACCGACGTATCTCCTTGTCATCATGTCGCAGTCCAACCCTTCTGAAGAACCTCAACGCAAATTGCTCGCGAACGGACTCGAGTCTCTCGACTCCGAGGTTCGTGAGATCATGACCTGTCTCAAGGAAGTGCTCGATTCCACCGGCCAGTCGCATCATGCCGGGATGCTCCCCTGGCTTTCCGAGGAGAACGCGGAAGCCGCGCTCGACTCACCCCAGGAAACTTCCGAAGTCTACTCGATCGCTTTCCAGCTCCTCGACATGATCGAGGAACAGGTCTCTCTCGCGACCTGCAAGGAGCGGGAAATGCTCTTCGGTCCGACCCAGGAAAAAGGACTCTGGCCTCGTGTTCTGCAATCCCTCAAAAACTCCGGGTTTGAAGAAAAAGCCATCGCGGAAGCGATGCAGCATGTGCGAGTCGAACCGGTCTTTACCGCCCATCCGACCGAAGCCAAACGCCCCAGCGTCCGGGAGCGCCACCGCGATCTTTACGACCAACTCCTGCGCCTCGAGGCTACCGGTCAAACCAAACACGAGAAGGCCGAGGCCAGGGCCGACATGCTGACCGCCCTCGAAGGTCTCTGGAGCACCGGTGAAATCCACACGGAACGGCCGACCATCCAACGGGAGCTTCGCAATGCCCTCTTCTACCTCCGCGAAGTTTTTCCGGAAACGCTCGAGGAACTGGATCGCAGTCTCGAATACGCCTGGAGCGAGGCTGGCTTCGACCCGGCGACACTACGTGCCAGCGGTGGTGGCCCCCAGATTCGATTTGGGCTCTGGATCGGAGGCGACCGCGATGGCCATCCTTTCGTAACCGCCGATGTCACCCGCGACACCCTCAAGGAGCTCCGCCGACAGGCCATGAAACTGTATCGCCGGGAACTCCGTCTCGTCGCCTACCAGCTCACGGTTTCCTCCCCCGCCCATCCGGCGCCCCAGTCCCTCCTCGATCGGGTGGACGAGTTGATTGATGCCCTTGGTGAGGAAGGCGCCTACATCCGCGACCGGAACCCCGAGGAACCCTGGAGAGCGTTTGGCTATCTCCTGCGAGCGCAACTCGGATCCGATCTCCCCGTGACCTCCGGAGAATTTGCCGCCGATCTCGAGCTCTTTCACAGTTCTCTTCTCGCCATCGGAGCCAACCGTCTCGCGGAACGTTTCATTCGCCCCATCCAGCGCAAGTTTGAAGCATTCGGATTTCATCTTGCCGAGCTCGATATCCGGCAGAACAGCGCCTTTCATGACAAGGCCGCCGCCCAGTTACTGGAAGCGGCCGGCGTTGAGAATGGGGAATCCTTTGCCGACTGGAGCGAGGAAGATCGTGTCGCCTTCTTGACGGAGGAACTGGAGTCCCCTCGCCCCTTCCTCCACATCGATCAATCGGCAGGTCCCGAGGCCGACGCAGTTCGTGAGTGCTATCGCGTCCTCGTCGATCACCGTCGCAATCATGGAGGTGGCACCGGCTCTCTCATCGTCAGTATGACCCGCCAGCTCTCCGATCTGCTTCTCGTTCATCTCTTCGCTCGCGAAGCGGGACTCACCGAGCCCCTCGGTGAAAAGATGGTCTGTCCACTCCAGGTCGTGCCCTTGTTTGAAACTCTTGACGACCTGGCCAACGGAGCCGGGATCGCCGATGCTTACCTTTCTCACCCGGCCGTCCAGGCGAGCCTGGGAATTTCGGGAGGAGACCGCAACAAGACCCAGCAGATCATGCTGGGCTACAGCGATTCGAACAAGGACGGAGGCATTCTCGCCAGTCAATGGGCGCTCCACGATGCCCAGGAGTCCATTTCTGCTGTGGGGAAGAAACACGGAGTCGAACTGCGTTTTTTCCACGGAAGGGGAGGAACCATCAGCCGCGGAGCCGGCCCCACCAACTGGTTCATGCGAGCCTTGCCCCATGGCTCCCTGACCGGAGACTTCCGCATGACCGAGCAGGGCGAAACGATCGCCCGAAAGTATGCCTATCCCGACAGTGCCGTTTATCACCTCGAGAGTCTCCAGGCCTGCGTCACTCATGCGACGGTTCGTCATCGCCTCGGGGAACCCGTCGATGATCCGGGAATCGACCTGATCCCCCAACTCGCCGAGTGGAGTACCGAAGCCTATCGCGACCTCCTCGAGACCGAGGGATTCATTTCCTTCTATCGCCAGGCGACACCGATCGACGCCCTCGAGCAGACCCAGATGGGGTCCCGCCCCTCCCGGCGAACCGGCACCGCCACCCTCGATGACCTCCGCGCCATTCCCTGGGTTTTCAGTTGGACCCAATCCCGCTTTTACCTTCCCGGTTGGTATGGCGTCGGATCCGCTCTCGATCGGCTTCAGCGTGAGAAACCCGACGACTTCCAGCGACTCGCTGACACAATTGCCTCCTCGACCCTCCCCCGCTACATCTTCACCAGCGTCGAAACCAACCTGATGAGTGCCAATCTCGAGCTGATGCATTCCTACGCTTCCCTGGTCGAGAACGAAACACTGCGAAAGACCTTCATGGACAAGATCGAGAACGAATTCCAACTCGCACGCACCCACCTCGGGAAGCTTTTCCCCCGCCCCATCCATGTGAGACGCCCCCGCTACGCCAAGACCCTGGAACTCAGGGATCAGCCGTTGAACATTCTCCATCGACAGCAAGTCGAACTGCTCAAGGCATGGAGGACGACGGACGACGATATCAGCCGGGACCTCATCTTCTCGATCAGCGCGATCGCGAGTGGTCTGCGGACGACCGGGTGATTCGGGCCTGGCGGATAGGAATGAGAGCGTTGGATAGGCTCACTGCGGCAACGGGCAGCTGACGAGGGCGGGCCATGGCATTGCGAAAAGTTGCAAGATGCAGCCCCCTGCACTGCGCCTACTGGGCGCGGTCGGTTGCTCCAAAAGTGAGTCAGGAATCAAGAATTTTTGACTGGTACCACTCAGAAGACCACCCGCTGATTTCAAACACTGAATCGAGCCGGGGCCACGGAGGTATATCCATGCGTCGCCGAATCGTGGGCAGACGCGCCACCGATCCGTTCGACTTCCCGGCGTAGGCTTGTAGACAGGGGAGAATTGCGGTCAAATCTCGGGGAATGACGCTTTTTTACCCCTTCCTCCCCCTCCTACCCGTGGCGATGCGCGGTGACAACCGACCGGTGGGAAATAGCCTGACCGCAGGGCAGGAGCGAAGCGTCAAAGCGGCAGGGTTGAAAAAGGAAATCCCTGCTATGGGGTTAGTCAAGTAGGTAGCGTGATTTTTCC
>JARGNI010000103.1 GCA_029213195.1 Verrucomicrobiales bacterium | reverse complement strand
TCTATCTCGGATGCGCACTGATCCTGCTCAGGCATTTATGAGATGGCTTCTAGTGTCTTTCCTGCGCCCACCACCTGAAACAAGCAGAGCAGATTCCCGTTAATCATGGAATAGGGCCTGGCGAATTCTTCCGAGAACTCCATGATCTTCGCGTAGCAGAAATCGTTCTGGCTAGCCCTGAGCGCCTCTGTATTCAAGGGTGCATCAAAGTAGAGTCGTCTCGACCAGTTTCCGTCCGCGAAACGGTTCTTCTGCGAATTGCAGGAGAGACACATCGGCTGAAGGTTGTCGGAGACATCCGCTCCGCCGTTGACCCTGGGAACGATGTGGTCGAAGACCCCATTCGAACTGTTTAACCAAACGTGTCCTTCCGGATGGTGGCTGACGCATCGCATCTGCATCTCGCCCGAAGGACCGGGCTGCAGGTATTTAGCCTGCAGTCGGCGGAATTCGGTGATGCTGAGCCATACGGGACGTTTCATCGGGGAAGTAGGTGAATGCTTACTATTCTTGGTGGAAAGGTGATGGAGTTAGCGAAAGGCAGCTCGGAAGCGCTTCGACATCCGGTCGACAAATGCCCGTCGCTCCTCTGAATTCAGGCTTGCAAAAGCTGTCTCCGCCCGCTCCTGAGGAGTCTTCTTCGGACCGCTCGCCCGGGAGATGCCGGCCGCCTTCTCGGCGGCAGCGAGATTGGGCTTCCCCGATTTGGTGAGGAACTTTCCCTCGAGGAAATCCTGGGCGATACGCGGATGATCGCGCTTGAGAATGCGGAGGCGACTAATGGCAGAGTTCCCTCCACCTCGACGCGCGGTTTCGACCTGGGCGATCAGGCCGTCCGGAACTCCGCACCCTCTCAATTCAGCGATGATCTCGTCCCAATCGAAAACCACAAACTCGCCGTTTTTCTTTACCGGCGTTACTCCGTTGGCATCTCGTCGGCTACCGTTTCTGAGGACAGACTTGAAGGCATTCTCAGCGGCATCGTATTCGACCTCGAAGAGATCGGGGCACGCAGCCTTGGCGAAGTGGTAAGTGTGCTCGAGATTGAGAAGCTGTTCGAACGGGAACCGCCCTTGTTCCCGCCAGAACTCCTCGAAGGATTCGTGACCGGCCCTCTGCCAATAGTCGGATTCCCGAAGGAGATTGAGCGCCTCATAGAGCCCGCGCCAACCGTGTGCCGCAGTCTGGTCCAGAGTGTGAAGCCACTCTGCCCAAAAGGCATCCTTTTCCGTCTGCGTCTTGAGCTGGCTGTATGTCTGTCTTACTGCTTCAGCACTCTCACCTCGAACCATGGGAACCGTCCGGGCGAGCGTCTCGGCGTGGTGCGTTTCAGAAGCTGATGGGCCTTTCTGAGAATTTTCTTTCATTGCGTTTCAATAAACGCAATGCACGTGCCAACTCCCTATTTTGCGATTAACACATTGGATACCAATTACTTATAATTCCAGTTAAAGTAATTTTTTATCCGGAAGATCAACACTCGTTTAAATTTGATTCAACAAATATTGATCATCTACCCCTTAGAGACGAAAGCTTCACCGTCCCAACTCGCTTCCTTCACACCTTCCGAAGTGACAATCCAGGCATCAACCAAATCGAATTCGCCTGCGTCAGGCTTGAACTGATTCCAACGGTGGGCATGGAGGGAAACATCGAGACATTCGACGTCGGTTGTCTCGCCAGGATTCCCCTCGTCGAGCCCGTGGTCGAAGCGGAGCCATCCCTTTTCGGTGAGGATGTAGCGGGGGTGCAGTGTGTCACTGGATTCGATTTGGTCCCAGCGAACAAAGACGAGATTTACCTTCACCGGTATTTGCAGAAAACGATGATGCTTCTTGAGAATGCCTTCGAAATCACTACCGGAGAAGGAATTGACCGCGAGATGATATTCAAAGCGCCGCGGCACTCTTCCATCGCAAGCGCATCGGATCATCGCCGTCAACGGCTTACCGAACCTTGCCGCAGCTCCGAAATGTGGATCCACAAAAACGATCTCACCGGAGATCCTGAGGAGCTTATCGGCTGCATCAGCCATGTCGTCTGCGGTCCGAGGGACGGCTCCGCCGCGCGGCACGGCCCAGCGTTCATCGTCTTCGCTCAGGGAATCGACATCCAGCAGCCTATCATCGCCCGCGTTTTCGGCAGTAGTGATGATGGCGCGAAACGGATGTTCACTATTGGAAGAAATTGCATTCGGCAGCCACTCACTATTTTTGTCGTAGTTCCGCCCTGCGCTAAATAGCTTCGGGCCGATTCGTTTCAGGCTCTCCACGATTCGCTTTTTCTCCATCTCGGTGCAGCTGTCGCAAGCCTGATAGACCATTTTTTCCCACTTGGACGGAAATCGGGAAATCAGCCGCCCATCCGCGATGCCGAACTTCTCCACCAGATAGCGAAAATTCTGCCAACCAGACAGCGCCTCAGGATCAACTGCGAATTCGTGAATCATCAGAACAGTTCGTCAGCACGTTCCTCAAAAAATCCTTTTGGCCATTTCACCGCAAAATCGCCTTTACGATTCCCAAAGTCCTCCGCGCCATCTTTCGGAAGCGGAGAAAGCTGCTCACCCTTCTCTTCCACGTCTCGATCGAATCCCTGCTTGACTGGATGCGGACCCGTCTCGATCTCCCGGGCGGACAACTGGCCGCTATCGCTGCTGTCCAGACCTTCGGAGATTATCTCGGCTTCCATCCTCACCTGCACGTTCTCTGCGCTACGGGCCTGGTTGATTCGGAAAATCGCTTCCACCTCATGCCCGATGAGACCCTTGACCCGCTTATCGAATTGTTCCGCCACCGCTTCATCGAAACTCTCGTCCGGGAAAAACTCCTCTCCCGGAAGAAAGCCGACCAGATGCTCACCTGGAAGCACAGCGGCTTCAGTCTCGACGCGGGCGACAAACCTGTCAGTTCTTACAACATTGCAGGTCGTCGCAATCTCGCAGAATACATGCTTCGTGCTCCTTTCTCTCTCGAAAAAGTCACCTGGAACGAGAAGGCAAAGAAAGTGATTTATCGCTCGAAACGCAGTTGGCACACCAAGCAGAATTTCCAGGTCTTCACCGCCTCTGAATTCATCGCCGCTACGGTGGAACACATCCCGCCGAAAAGTCAGCAGACCATTCGCTACTACGGCCGCTACTCCAACAAGAGGCGGGGATGGGACTTCAAACACTCGGTCCGCCCTCCGCTGATGGCAACGCTGCCGAAAGTTGAAGAACGCAAACAACCCATACGTCAACCCGAGACCCTCTTCATCCTTCCCGCCCCGGAACCTAAAAGCCACCGTGCCTTGAGACCGCTGTGGCGCGATCTGATCCTGAAGACCTGGGGAGAAGACCCGCAGCGGTGCCCCTGCTGCAAAGGCAAAATGAAATACGTCGGCACAATCGTTCGTTTTGAGGAGATCGAATTTTTCCTGCGCTTGCACGG
>JARGNI010000055.1 GCA_029213195.1 Verrucomicrobiales bacterium | reverse complement strand
TCGCTGGCGACCTCAAGCCCCTACCTGCTACCCACACGATTTAGCGAAGAGCCCATTTTTTTCCTTTGGGTCAAAGCGAGCAAAGTGGTCGGTGGAGTGCATGTCTTCGAGCTCCTTTCGTTCGTTCTTGGAATGAACACCTCCGACTCGATAGAGTGCGCCATCGTAGGCGACGAGGGCGGAACCCTGGACCGGGTCCTGCATGGGGAGTTCTTCCCAACCGCCACTCCAGTTCAGATTGATGCGTCGGAAATGCTCGGAGTAGTTTTCGATGGAGTAGTCGTGCGCCTTTCCAACGTGACCACTGTAAATGTAGAGATGTTCTCCCTCGACGGCGGCCCCGAAGCTGGTGATGGCTTCGGGTAGTTCCGGGAGGCCTCTCCGAGGGCTTCGTTCCTGTGCAATGGTCACCGTGAGGAGGGCCGTAGCGAGGAGGCAGGTCAGAGGTAGTGAAGGAAGTGCATTCCTGATTTTCATGGCTTTAGAGAAGGATTAGGAGGGATAGCTGGGAAATGGCTGGATTGGTGAAAAGGAAGCAAGAGGGGATGCGCAATGAAAGCTATGTGCGAAGCAGAGATCATGGGATTCTTACAATGCGCATTCATAGCGAATTACTGACCATAAAAAGAACTCGCCTTATTGCAAGTGAGAACCGGTATCAATAAGGAGCGGTTGGCGAGCTGCACATTTCATAGTGATGGCTGGATGGAGCTCCCGCCATTTTCCCGACAGCCTTCTGTGGTTTGTGGTGAGGAGCAGAAGACCGGAAGTTTGATCCGCTCGATGACCTGGGCGGGGGAGGGGCTCGCTCGGATTTTTCGCCTATCGGTCGAGAAGAGGATCGTTGTTCTCGCGTCGCCACCCATCGAGCTTCTCTCTCAGCAATTTGAACTTTGCCTGGTGAGCTGGAACTGGTGAGTCGATCAGGTTGAATCGTTCGAATGGATCTGAATTTAGATCGAAGAGTTGCCAGTGATCGATTTGGGGATAGCGGATCAGTTTCCATCCGTCGTCGGTTCGCACCATTCGTTGCCTGTCCGTGAAATAGCCGAAGATGTCTTCGTGAGACGAGCTGGCTTTGCCTCGAAGGACGGGAGCGAAGCTTTCAGCCGTTACCGAAGAGGGGATCGGAATTCCGGCCAGCTCACAAGTCGTGGGATAAAGGTCTCGGAGGTAGATCTGCGCTTCGGTCGTCGCCCCGTTTTCTATTCCCGGGCCAGTAACGATCAGGGGCACATTGATGGTATGTTCATACATATTCTGCTTTCCTCGAAGCCCATGGGAGCCGCAGGCCATGCCGTGATCGCTGGCGAATATGATGATGGTGTTCTCCCGTTGATCCGTGGTTTCGAGGACCTCGATGATTCGTCCGATCTGGGTGTCCATGTCCTCGATCACCGAATAGTAGACACGCAGGAGATCTTTGATTGCCTCCTCGGTTCGTGGCCAGGCAAGCAATGCCTCGTCCCGTCCGTCGAAGTTCCCGTGGTCGAACGGGTGAACTGGCAGGAAATCTTTCGGCAACTCCATGGTCTCCGTCTGGTATTTTCCTTCCATCCCGGGAGGCACAAAGAGGGGATCGTGAGGAGCCGTGAAATTGACATGGCAGAACCATGGCTTGTCCGGCTTGCGCTCGATCAGGGAGATGGCTGCGTCGGCGAATTTCGTGCTGATGTCAGGAGTCACGCCCACGCCCAATTCCGGATACTTTTCCTTCCCGTCGTCACTCTGGAAAATCCAACCCCGGTATCCTGTGATGGGAAATCCCTTCCAATCCACCTGCCCTTCTTTCCAGAATTTTCCTCCGCCTCCCGCGAAGTGCCCTGCGAGGTCGAGATAGCCCCTCGTCGAGGGTCTCCCGCTGACATGCCATTTCCCGACATGCCAGGTTTCGTAGCCTCTGTCGCGCAGCGCTTCGGCCCAGAAAGTTTGATCAGGTTGAAATTTTGCTCCCCGGTATCCGGTGATACCGTTCTCCCATCCATGTCGACCGGTGATCATTTCCGAACGACTCACGACACAGATCGGGTAGGAGCAGGATGCCCGTGAGAATGTCATTCCCTCGGCAACGAGACGGTCGAGATTCGGGGTGCGGATTCGTTCGTTCCCGAGCGCGGCGATACAGTCGGGCCGCATGTCGTCGGCGAGGAGGAAGAGGATGTTGGGTGGATTTTCCTCTTGGCTCCCCAGGACAGGGAGAGCCGGGAATTGGAACACAATGAGGAAGGATAGGGCGAGATTGAGAGCGATGGGGCGATCGCGACTCGAGGATCTTTGATTCGGGGGATTCATTCGCGTTGAGGAATTCGGGGGCCCCCATCGACACTCATCGCGGGTCGAAGCGGAAAGGAGCCTGGTTCCGGGAAGAATGAATGCACCAAGGCTTCCCCGACAAGCTTTTCCCGTCTCATGGCATTACACGGTCAGGCTGGATTTCCGACTCGGGGGGATTTCAGGGAAGAAATTGTGGCTCGAGGTCGGTTTTTGATTCCTTCCAATATTGTCGATCGATTTCACTTCTTTTGGGCGCTATGATTGATGGATGAACAGGGCTCTAGAATTGTGTCACGATCTCCCGGTCAAGAAGGTTCCAGCAGGGGAGGCCCTGATGTCTCAGGGCAGGACAAATCTCCAGATGGCTGTCCTCAAAGACGGAAAAGTGGAGGTTCTTCGGGACGGCCAGCAGATCGCGATGACCGACGAACCTGGCGCGATCTTCGGGGAGATGTCTGTCATCCTCGACCGACAGCACTTTGCCACGGTCCAGGTGCTCGAGGATTCAGAATTCTACATGATCGAGGACCCAAGTGCCTTTCTCTGGGAACGCAGCGAGTTCAACTTCGAGTTGTTGAAGATTCTCGCGAGCAGGCTTGCGAGGATGGACGGCATTGTCGCCAACCTCGAGCACAACTCAAAGGTTGAGAACGAGGTAGTGTCTCTCCTCAGAAAGATGGTCGATGAGGCTGCGCATCAGGGGTCGGAGTGATGCGGAGTAGTTTTGCTGGGCGCTTCGTTTGTTCGGAACGACTCTCTTCTTGGTCTCATCGCGCGGATTCCCGAAAAAAGAGCCCTCCGCGGCTCTTTCGAAGGGGCGCAAATGTCTACTCCGGGAGTTCGAAGATGGAGTTGTGAATGAGACGCTCGACGGGTTCTCCATTCGGTGCCGTCAGCTTCATCTCGATCGACATTCCCCAGGTCGGCTTCAATTCGGGAAGCGTCAGGGTAAGCGTCTTGCCGTCTTCGCTGACCGTAGAACGAGTGACTGCGATCTCCTTTTCGTTGAAGTGCTTGGAACCGTAGCTCTTGGTTCGTTTCAAATCCCAGGTCTTCACCGTGAAGTGGGAGGGGAGCGCTGAGCTGATATCAATCGCATCGCTCATCTCGAAGGAGATTCCGTCTCGCGTAGCTGTGAGTTTCGTCGGCAGGAAGGCGGGGTTCTCGGTCTTTCGGATGCGGTAGAAACCGCCGGCCTGTTGTTGCGTTCCTGCCCAGGCAAACATGCCACAAGCGTAGAGTTGGCCATCGTCCGGATGAAAGCGGCCCCGCATCACACCGGTGGGGAACTGCTCGAAAGGCAGCTCACACATGCCTCCCTGCTTCTGGCCATTCACCTCCTCATGCGGCACGACATAGACTTTCCCGTAGCCGTAGCTGAGGTTGAGGAGCTGACCATTCAGAGGTCCCCATGCGGCGTCTTCCGGCACCCAGAGGAGTTCGGAAGGGGAGCGATCGAAGCCGTTGGTGATCCAGCAAAGGGGATTTTTCATGGCGGAGTCGGCGGTATCTGTCACCGGCGAGTAGCCATAGATATTCCCGAAAAACTCGTTGGGGCCGTCGCCATTGACCCAGTTGATTCGGTTCTTCGGGTTCCAGTGACCTTCCTGGTCGGTCACGATGAAGGTTCCGTCCGGGTTGAGGCACACCCCGTTGGCGGCGCGGAATCCCGTCGCCAGGATATCGGTTTTCTCACCGTCTCTCGAGACGCGCAGCAAGGTTCCGTGGTGAGGCACCAACGAGTCCTTGGCGTGACGGGCACTCTTGGCGTAGTAGAAGTTTCCGTCGGCGTCGGTTTGCAGACCCATTGCGAACTCATGGAAGTGTTCGGTGACCTGGTGATCGTTGTTGATGCACTCGATGAAGTCGATGGTTTCGTCGCCATTCTTGTCGTGCAGCTTGGCGAGCTGATCGCGGCAGGTCACATAGATCGATCCATCGACGATCTTCAATCCGAGGGGCTGAAAAAGCCCAGAGCAAATCCGCTTCCACGTCAGTTCGCCTTCGAGTTGATCAATTCCTTCGACGATCCAGACGTCGCCCATCCAGGTGCATACGGCCGCTCGTTTGCCATCGGGGTAGAAATCGAAACCACTCGTCCGCATCCACGATTGATGCGGGTTGAGATCCGCGTCGGGGACGGTGAGGACATCGACGGCAAAAGGGCCGTTCTCCGTTCCGGGCTCAATGCGGGTGGTGACCGGGATGGGGGGATTCGATGCGAGCTCGGCGTCTGCGTTGAGCATGTCCGGTCCTGGTGTCAGTGCGTTCGAGATGTCCACGGTGATCTCTCCCTCCTTGGAAAGAGCGATAAAACGGAGCGTTGGGGTTTCTTCTGCAGGGATGCGGATCGTCGATTCCGAACCACTCGTTCGAAGGAGAAGATCCTGCTTCGATTCTCCGATTCGCAAAGCCCTGACATATTTCAAACCGGCTTCCGGAAGTGTCAAAATGCTCTCGTAGATCGAGGTGTCACCCACGGTGTATTCAAGGATGGGTTGTGGTCCTCCCAAGTGCATTCCGCGATACCGCGCCCACTCTCGGGGGATTGGCCCAAACTTTCGTCCATCCTTTCCGATGACACGAGGTGCCTCCCATTCGCCGGTTTCCGGATGGGCCCAACCCGGTTGGTCCGGGGTCACGAGGATCCGGTCGCCGACGATACTGGTGTGCGTCCCATGGGAACCATCGAAATCGATCCCTTTCCAATCGACAAACTGGTCGCCCGTATAGACCGCAGCCAGTCGCATCGTGTCGTGGTCGTAAACCGCCCAAGCCTTCCCCTTGGACACTCCTCCTGGTCCGGGGTCGATCCGGATCGCGATGCCTTTTTGCGCGATGTTCACATCCGTATCGATCGGGCCGGGTTCGATCTGGTAGGTGCCGAAGAGCACATTGCTGAAGTCCATCAGTTCATACTGTGGCGGACGTTTCGTTGCCTCCTTTTCCTCAATCAAGGACATTCCGCGAGGGAGCAGCGCAAGATACGAATTATCGACCTTGGTATGTTGGTCAGGATTCGATTCAGCAAGGAACTCTTCCCGGATGTAGTGAATGACATCGTATTTCTGGCGGGTCGAATATTGTGGCATCGGGGTCATCAGGCCGTAGCCCTTGACCAGGGTCTGCCACATGCGAAAGGGATCGCTTCCGTTTTTGAACTTGGCGTTGGGATCGTGAAATTTGAGGGAAAGGGGGATCGATCCCTCCTGGGTTGCGGTGCCGTGGCAGGTGACACAGAGCTGCGCGTAGATGGACTTTCCTCGTTCGAAAGCGTTGTCATCCCACTGCGCCAGGATTTCGGCGTGATCGGATTTCTGCAATGGCTGTATCCATGCTTCATGGAAGGTCACGCCTTCGATTCGGTGAAAGGTGATCTCAGCCGGATAGCCTGGTTCGGCTCCGTAGGAGACCAGTTCGGGAGCCGGTTTTTTGTTGGTGGGGGATGCTGCTGGATTCCAGTGAAAGTCCGGAGTGTTGACCTCCAATGCATTCCCGTTTCCGAGAGATTTTACTTCCTCGGGATTGAGATTTCGCTCCCAGAACAAGACCTGGTTGATCTCTCCGCCTCCGAAATCACCAGCGAAGTCCGTGGCCGTGCTGCCGATTTTGAAAACGTGTTTTGGATCGTCATCGGACGCGAGTTCGCGTTTTGCGACCGATTTCCCATCGACGAACAATTCGACTTTGCCGTCCTCGTCCACGGTCATCACCGCGATGTGTTCCTTTCCGTCGGCCAGGTTCGGGCCTCCTTTGACGGCACCCTCCCAACCAATATCGTAGGTCAGACGACCGTTCCGAAGGAAAAGGGTTTTCCCCTTCGGTTTCCATTTGCCCTGTTCGGGTGCTCTCGCGACAAGGGTTCCATTCTCCTCGGTGGTTTGGAATCGAACCATCAGGGTATGTGGCCCGTCCATTGGGAAGTCTTTCCCGGGAAGGGGGGCGAAACTTCCCGCTCCGTCGTTCTGGCCGACGGTGGAATCCGGGACTTCGATGCGTAGGGGTTTCAGGTCACCCTGTCTCTGGATATGAATCGTGGCCGGCTTGCCGGGAACGTGCTCGTAGGTCGCATCGGCGATGGCACCTTCCCCGGCGGGAAGCTCGATCCCATGGCTGCCGAGATTGACCTGGATTGATTCGTCAGCGTCGTATTTGAGAAAGAGCCGAAAGTTGGAGACCTTCTCGATTGCCCCCAGGGACGGAATGGAAGAACCGTTTTCGAGGAGTGAGATCCGGGTTTCTTCGAGAGGGATGGAAGTCGGGGGGAAGGGTTGTTGAGCGCTGGCCAGGGCGGCCCAGCCAAAGGGGAGAAACAAGAGGAGGAACTTCGTCATCGAGGGGTACTTTGGCAAGGATTGGGGAAATTGCTTCCCATTTCTACTGGCGGATGTTCGATGAATTCACCGAAGGCGATATGGGGTTTCCCCTACAAGTTCCCGGCATTCTCGGATTTACCCAACCGGGTTTCCAGAGCGGTAGCGGCAGCCGCCTTGAGTGCCTTGATCGCTTCGCTGTTTTTCGTTTTTCCTTCGGGATCCTTGTGCGTGACTTCGGGGCGGAAGGGGATTTCGTCGGTCCGGAAACTGTGCAGAGGTTGCCAGGGGATGCCGTCGACCTTGAGATTCCCCATCGGGGATCGGGCCCAGGCGTAGCGAACCGCAACGGGGGCTTTTACCAGGGGACTTGAAACGAGGATTTGCTTGTTCCGCTCATTCTTGTCCTTGGTTTCGACCGGCACGGCATCCGCCATGTAGAAGATCTCCGAGTCATCCGCGATCGAGAATCCCTCCAACTCCGATCCGAAATCGTCGGGTCGAACGGGGCGGTCAAAGGTCAGCAGGATCTTCCCGTCCTGCGGTTCCGCAGAGACGAGTTCAGCCGTGTCCCAGACGATTCCGTCCATTCCATAGATATTCTTCAGAGCCCATCTCGCGGTGCGGAGGCCGAGTTCCTTCTTTTTCTTCGTGTGAAGTTGGGGAATTTTCTGATCGTAGGCGGGAATGAAAACCGTGTTCGCCGGATCTTCCAGGTCATGGAGAGCGAGTCGCTGCGATTCTCGGATGTGGGCTGCGGTGGAAAATCCGAGTTCTTCGAAATTGAGTCGAGTTTGCGCCTTGCCTCCCGCGCAGAACCCGATGACAGCGACGGGCAGCTGGGCATCCTCGAAGTCCTCGCGCCAGCCATCGATCATCAGCTTCATGAGCGTGCGATAGAAATTGGGTTTACAACTGGTGTTCATCATCGCGTTGTTGAAACCCTGGTGGAAGGCGACCCCCTTGATCTGGAGACCTTGGAAGACCCCGAACATTCCGTTGTAGCAGGCCGCCGCGTCGCTGGGGCTTCTACCTGGTACGGACCAGGTGCGGATGCTCCCATCCGGCTTCCTTGGCTCCTTGCGATTCCGGGTCACCCCCTTGACCTGGTCGTCCGCAACCTGCTGTTTCCACTTGGCGTGGGCGGTCTCCCATTTGTCCATCTGCTCCTGCAGGAAGTCTTCGATGCTGAATTCGGCTCGGCGTTGGTCGACCCAGGCGAGGTATTCGGCTGCTTCGGGATGGTCGGCGAACTTGTGTCTCGGAACGAGACTCTCGAGGGAAGCTCCTCCTCGGGAGTTGTCAATGATCCCGATCGGGATCTGCAGGGCACGCTGCAGACGCGAACCGAAGATGTAGCCGATCGCTCCCATTTCGAGGCAGGTCTCCGGGGTGGCCACTTTCCAGTTCTTGTCTGGGTCATCCTGACCATTAATAAATTCGTCCTTGAGATCGGTTTCGACATACTCCGATTCCGCACCCGAGCGGATGCGAATCTGCCGCATCAGGGGAAGGTGGGCCTGAGCCGACTCAAAGGCGTTCTGGTAGACTGCCTTCAGCGCAAAGGCCATGTTGCTTTGTCCATTCATGACCCAGACGTCGCCTACGAGGATATCCTCCATGACAACCTCCTCTTCTCCGGCGCTGACCCGGAGAGTCTGGGGCTCGGTGTTGGCGGGCTGTGGGTCGAACACCACTTCCCAGCGACCCTTCTCGCCGGATGCTTTGGCTTGATCGGATCGCGCACCGAAGGAAACCGCTACCTCGGTTCCGGCCGGTGCCCATCCCCAGATCGTGATGGGCTTGTCTCTTTGCAACACCATGTTGCTTCGGAAGATGCCATGAACCTTGAGGGCGTCGGCCCCAACGAGGGGATCTCCCAGGAGGAGAATCAGCAGGAGGAAAAGTCGTGGGGGGAAGGGGAGTCGGGTCATGGGATAAGATGGGATCACACTCAGTCGACACGGTTCAGCGTCATCGGTTTCGGAGCCACTCCGATGACGACGACGCACGAGTCCATCTCCTCGCTGAATGTGAAGGTGACTTCCGTGTTGTTGAGCTTCGGCCAATTGGTGGAGAGTTTGTTAGGCTCTTCCGTCCACTCGATCTCGTCGGTCCAGTCCTTCAGGGAGTCCCACGACATCTGGGTGTCGTTGAAGGTCACGGTTACGGGGTTTCCGAATGGAGTGACTCCCTCCCACTTGCTGCCAGCCAGCTCTCCGGCATCATTTCCCCCCTGGGCAGGGGAGATGAGTTCGTAATCTTCAAAGGCAATGATCTCGCTTTGCGATTTCATCTGCTCGACCAGTTTCTGGACAGGTGCAAAGAGAGTGAGTTCTTCACCTGACTTGAGATCGACCGCTCCGTAGAGCAGACCGACGACTCGGTTGCTTCCCTTGGTCAAGAGAGGGGAGCCACTTCGAGCCTGGAGGTCGACCTTTTCGCCTAGGAAAACGCCGATCACTCCTTCCTCTACCGCATAGGTTTTTGCCGAAACCATTCTCCATCCGTTTTGTGCTTCCGGGTCACGGTAGGGAAACCAAAGGGCTTCATTTTTCTGGATTACGGGGCGGCCATCGAGGCTCAGGGCGAGGCAGTCGGGTTCGTTCTCCCCATCGAATCGGAAGACCATGAAATCCGTTCTCAAGTCCATCGCCGGACTGCTTTGGCCTTCTTGCCCCGGAGGGCCAAAGGTGCCGCCGAAACTGGCGACCGGCTGCTTGTCCGGTAAATTCAGCCATTCCACCTTTTCAATCTCTTTCCTGAAATTGAAGAAATGAGCACTGGTTAGTGCGAAAATTCGGTCACCGGGGCCTGTGATGAAGAACCCGGTTCCAGAATGAGATGGCTCTCCCTCTCCCTGGTAGTGAATGGAGGGTTGGAAGAACAAGTTCTGCGATTGTTTCCGATTCTCCTGCGATTTTCCGGGCAGCGGAAGCGATGTCAGAACAGCCAGCGAGATGACCAGTATGCGATCCATTGCAGAGAAATACTATCTCGGGAATTTTTGGGCAATCCTAACTGCGAAGAATTTGCGTTCCTGTTCCAGGATAATCCAGTCATTCTAGGATTGTCGTCGGGCCTTTCGTCTCCCATCCTTTTCCTTCGATGACGATCCGAATCCTTCTGCTCCTTGTCCTCTTTCCATTTCTCCGTTCATCGTTCGGCGGTGATTTCGTCGCACTCGAAAAACGGTTTCTTCATATCAGAAATGCAGAGCCTCGTGAATGGGCAAAGTTTCCGGAAGAGGCACAGGGGAGGCAGCTCTCGGTTTCCTTTGACCTCGAAGACCCCGACGAATTTTCGGTCCTGACATTGCGGCAGAAGGGGACCAAGCAAAAATGGGATGTGATCTTGAACGATACCAAGGTGGGGAACCTGCTTCGCGATCACAATCACCTCGAGTCTGGGTTCGCCATTCCGGCGGGACTTCTCAAGGCGGAAGGCAACCGCATTGAAATCAGCACGACCTCGGAGAACCCGGACGATATCCGTATCGGGGATCTGAAACTGCATCGGAAGACGGCGAAGCTCGTCGGCGAGGAGGAAGCAAACGCCCTGTCGCAGGCTCGTGGATACCCGCGAGCTCTTCCGGAAATGAGCACGATCATTCGGCTCACGGCAACGGAGGAAGAAAGCGGAGCGCCGCTCCCTTGTCGTTTCACCATCATCGATACCGATACAGGAGGACTGGTCTTGGTCGGTGCGGAATCCAACGATCGCATCGCCGTCCGGGATGGGGTGGTCTACTCTCTCGACGGGAGTGCCTCGATTCGGTTGGCGGGTGATGCGTCCCACCCTCGGAGCTATCGGGTCTTCTGTGGACGGGGATTCGAGTATGGCATCGAAGAGGCGGACATCTATGTGGATGGCTCTGGGAAGACGTTCGATTTGAAATTCTCCCTTCGTCGTGAGGTCGAAACCCCGGGGCTGGTGGCCTGTGATCCCCATCTTCATACCTATGAGTTCGATCGACACGGTGATTGCACCTTGGTCGAGCGCCTCATTTCGATTGCTGGCGAAGGAGTGGAACTCCCCATTTCCACGGCCCACGACAAGCATATCGAATACGCTGCGGAAGCCGATCGAATCGGGGCATCGCAGTGGTTCACCCCGATCCCGGGATGTGAGGTCACGACTCACCTGGGGCATTTCAATACCTTCCCCATCCAGCCTGGTGCCGCTCCTGCTCAGCACAAGCTGCGAACCTGGGAGCAGATCTTCAAGAATATCTTCGATACTCCGGGAGTGCGTGTGTGCATCCTGAACCATGGACGCGACATTCATCGTGGTTTCACGCCCCTGCACCCCAACCAGTTCGATCGGGAGAGCGGAACATTCAAGAACGGGAGAATCCTTCGTGCCAATGCCATGGAGCTGATCAATTCCGGCGCACAACAGACCGATCCCATGCAATTGGTTGGCGATTGGTTCTCGCTTCTCAAGAGTGGGCATTCCATTGCGGGAATCGGTTCGAGTGACAGCCACACGGTCAACTTTGCGATCGCAGGACAGGCGCGAACCTACCTTCCGTGCCCGGATGGGGACGTTTCGTCGATTCCCGTGGGGCTGGCTGTGGAGACGTTTCTCAAGGGGGAAACCATGGTCTGCTTCGGGCTTCTTTCGCAGCTCGAAATCGAATCCGGGGAAGCCAAGGTGAGTGTCCTCGGCCCGAGCTGGACAAGGCTTTCCGAGGTCCGTCTTTTTCTCAATGGAGAAGAGATTCGCACCATTGATGTTCCCCTTGATTCTGGAGGTGTTCCGGGAAGAAAGTTTTCTCAGTCCTTTTCCCTGGAGGAGATCGGAGCTTCGGCTGGCGACTTTCTCTGTGCAGTCGCGAAAGGGCCTGGAATCACTGCGAGTTGGTGGCCGATGATGCCTCCTTACCAGCCCGACTCGCCATCCTATGAGCCTTTTGTCATGGGGATCAGTCAGGCCGTATGGGTTGAATAGAGCTATTTCGTTCCCGCAGGGTGGCGCGATGCGGTCATTGGCTGATCCGCGAAAACCCCTATGATGGAAGGAGTTGAGTCTGTTCCGGGAACCGCTGGAGCAGGGTTCATGTTCGACCTGATCCCGTTATGATTTCGCCACGACCCTTATCTGTAGTGGTAGCCTTCACGATCCTTCTCGCCTTTTGGCCGGGAAATGCTGCCGGAGAGAGTTCCACCTCGGGAGAGAAACTCAACTTCGTCCACGACGTGATTCCGATCCTGACCAAGGCCCATTGCAATGCGGGTGCATGTCACGCCAAGGCTGATGTGGGGCAACGTGGGTTTCGCCTCTCCCTGTTGGGGTTCGAGCCTCAGGACGACTATGAACACATCGTCAAAGAGGCAAAGGGGCGACGTGTTTTTCCCAATGCTCCCGAGCAGAGCCTTCTCCTGCTCAAGGCCACCAACCAGGTTCCTCACGGCGGTGGCGTGAAATTGAAGCCCGGTTCGAAGTCGTATGAGACCCTGGTGAAATGGATCGGCCAGGGGATGCCCTATGCTGAAGAGGACGATCCTGAGCTCATCGGTATCGAGATCGAGCCAGAGCGGATGACGATGCCAAAGGAAACGGAGCAGCAGCTCAAGGTCATCGCGAACTATTCGAATGGCACTAGGAGGGAAGTTACCGAACTCGCCTTGTTTGAAGCCAACAATGAGGCCCTCGCTACGGTTGGCGAAACCGGGATGGTGGAAACCCGTGATCTTCCTGGAAAGGTCGCAGTCATGGTGCGCTACTCGGGACAGGTTTCGGTCTTCAATGTTTCGATTCCACTTGGCGCACCGGTTACGGATTTGCCCGATCCTGCGAACTTCGTGGATGAACTCGTCTTTGCGAACCTGGAGGAGATCGGGATTCCTCCTTCTCCGGTGTGTGACGATGCCACTTTTCTCCGCCGTGTCACACTCGATCTGGCCGGTCGTCTCCCCTCGCCAGAGGAGGCCACCGCCTTTTTGGCTGACACGAGTCCGGACAAGCGGGACCGCGTTGTCGACACGCTTCTCGATAGCCCGGATTACGCGGACTATTTCGCAAACAAGTGGGCCGCCCTGCTGAAAAATCGTCGGGAAAGCAAAGCCGACATCACCGCGAATTTTGCCTTTCATTCGTGGGTGCGGGACAGCCTTCTCCAGAACAAGCCCTACGACCAGTTTGTCCGCGAGATTCTTGCAGCGACCGGGACCATTGTCGAGAATCCACCGGTCGCATGGTACAAGCGGGTGAAACAGCCGACGGCTCAGCTCGAGGATGTCGCCCAGCTTTTTCTTGGAGTGCGGATGCAGTGTGCCCAGTGCCATCATCACCCCTTCGAGCGATGGAGCCAGCGTGACTACTACAGCCTAGCGGCTTTTTTCAGCCAGGTAGGGAGAAAGCCGACCGCGATCGCCGGGGAGGACCTGATCTTTCACAAGCGCGGAACGGCACAGTTCGTGAATAAGAAGACTGCGCAGCCGGTCAAGCCGGCGGGCCTCGGTGGTCCCGCTCTCGAGATTGCACCCGACGATGATCCGCGACTTCAGCTTGCGGACTGGATGGCGGAGGAAGACAATCCCTTTTTCGCGAAGGTGCTCGTGAACCGCTACTGGAAGCACTTCTTCAAGGTTGGGCTCGTCGAGCCCGAGGACGATCTCCGCGATACCAACCCCGCGACGAATCCCGAGTTGCTCAGCGCGCTTGCTCAGCATTTCATCGACAGTGGATTCGATCTGAAGGAAGCAATCCGCGTCATGGTCCGCAGCAAGACCTACCAGCTCAGCGCCGAGCCGAACGAACACAATGCGGTCGATCGACAGAATTTCTCGCGCTTCTACCCGAAACGTCTCCAGGCGGAGGTCCTTCTCGACTCGATCGATCTCTTCACTGGGGCGACGACAAGTTTTGCGGATCTCCCAATGGGAACCCGGGCCGTGGCGCTCCCCGACAACAGCTACAACTCGTCTGCCTTCCTCAAGGTCTTTGGGCGTCCCGATGCCGCCAGTGTCTGCGAGTGCGAGAGAGTGCAGTCTTCCAGTCTCGCGCAGAGCCTTCACCTGATGAATTCTTCCGAGGTGAAGGGGAAGCTCGCCACCGCCAATGGGCGGGCCGCGACACTGTCGAAGCTAGAAGGGGAAGTATCCGAGGGGATTCACGAACTCTACCTCGTCGCCTTTTCGAGACCTCCGACGGGGGAAGAGCTGAGCATTGCGGAGGATTTCCTTTCCAAGGAGAGAACCGATGCGAACGGAAAACCGCTCGCGGTAGCGACGGCGAAACGTCAGGCCTACGAAGACCTGATCTGGGCTCTGATGAATACCAAGGAGTTTCTCTACAACCACTGATCTCATGACTTCTCATTCCAGGATCCGCTTTTTCATCTCCATGTTCGGGCTGCTGGTGCTCTGTGCCGTTCCCATGGCTCGGGCTCAACTCGTTGGATTTCCGGATCCCCACCTGCTGACGATGCTGCCGATGGGCGCGCAGCAGGGGACCAGCGTCGAAGTCGAGATCAGCGGCACGCACCTCGAAGAGGTCACGGAACTGGTTTTCTCGGATCCGAAGATTTCGGCGAAACCCGTTTTGGGGGACGATGGACAACCAGTCGAGAACAAGTTTCTCGTCACGGTCGCTGCGGATGCGCCGGTCGGGGTGCATGATGCTCGTGTCCTTTCGCGGCTGGGGATTTCTTCGCCTCGCGCCTTCACCGTTGGGATGCTCAAGGAAAGGACTTGTCGCGATCCCCGGGATTCGAAGGAGAAGGCGGCTGTCATCGAGGTCAACTCGATCACCAATGCAGTGATACCGAAACGGGCGATTGATCACTATGCCTTTCCCGCGAAAGCCGGGGTGAGGTATGCGATCGAGTGCGCTGCGGTCGGGATCGACTCCAAACTGACTCCGGTCGTGATCGTGGCCGATGCGGAAGGTCGCGATCTTCTCGTCAATCGCACCGGAGGTGTGATCGATTTCAGCCCGGAAAAAGACGGAGACTATCTCATCAAGGTGAACGATCTCACCTACCAGGGGAGCGATCGACATTTCTACCGCCTTGCCCTCCAGGAGATTGCGGCGGAGGGATTGCCTCCTCGGCATCCGGCTACGGCCAAAGTGAGTTCCGCTTCCTGGCCTCCGCCAGGTCTTTCCGGCGAGCCCGGGTTGATCGAGGCCGAGCCGAACGATGCGATGGATCAAGCGCAATCGATCACGCTTCCCTGTGATATCGGAGGATCGTTCTACCCCGCAGCAGATGTCGATACCTACGAGTTTGCTGCGAAGAAGGGCGAAACCTGGTGGATCGAGGTGGCTTCGGAGCGGATGGGACTTCCGACCGATCCCTTCGTCCTTGTCCAGGGAGTGATCGAAAAAGACGGGGAGAAGAAGTTGGTCGATGTGGCCGAACTTTACGACATCGCGAGTCCTCTCAAGATCAGCAGCAATGGCTACTCCTATGATGGTCCACCCTACGATATCGGATCACCCGATGTTCTTGGGAAAGTCGAGATCGAGGAAGATGGCGTCTATCGGATCCAGGTTCGGGATCTCTTTGGGGGAACTCGAAGTGAACCTGCCAACGCCTACCGGCTCATCGTTCGAAAGGAGCAGCCCGACTTTGCCCTGGCTGCCTGGGCGGTGCACATGACCTTGCGCAATGGAGACCGGGCCGCTTTTTCAAAGCCGATGGCTCTTCGTGTTGGCGACGCCACTGTTCTCGAAGTATTGGCGATTCGGCGCGATGGGTTCGATGGCGATATCGAATTGAAGATGGAAGGCCTCCCTGAAGGGGTGCACGCGACAGGATTGAAGATTCCCGCCGGGAAGTCGGTCGGACACATTGTCGTTCGGGCCGATGCGAATGCGAAGCCAGACCACTCCCTCGCCACGATCACTGGCAGTGCGACGATCCAAGGGGAAACGGTGACCCGACCGTGTCGGCTCGCCACGATGGAATGGCCGGTCAAGGATGCCAAGCAGGAGATTCCGGCTCCCCGCCTCGTGAACAGTGCGCCGGTTTCGGTGAGCGATTCCGAAGCTGCACCGCTCAGCTTCGCTGCTGCCGAAGAAAAGGTCTGGGAAGTGATCGAAGGGGAGAAATTGACCCTGCCTCTGAAAGCCATCTGGCGGGAAGACTTCACGGGGACTTCGATCAAGATGAAGGCCTACGGAGCCGGGTTCGATACGCTCAAGCCCTTTGAGATTCCACTCCAGGCGGAAACCTACGAGGTGGAACTCGACACGGCTGCCCTGAAGACGAAGCCAGGAGAATACACGATTGCTTTCTATGGTGGCGGCGTTGCGAAGTATCGCTACAATCCAAAAGGAATCGCAAAGGCCGAGGAAGAGAAGAAGAAGGCGGAGTCGGAAGCCGCCGTCGCTGCTGCAAAAGCAAAGTCACTTGCGGATGCCGCGTCCTCGGCACCGGAGGAAAAGAGGGCCGAGGCGGATGCCGCGTCCAAGGCTGCAGCAGAGAAGCAAAAGGCGGCCGAGGCAGCGAGGTCCGCAGCAGAAAAGCATCTCGCCGAGGTGACCAAGGCAGCCGCGCCGAAAGACCGGGTCGATATTCATGTTTCCACTCCCATCCGTATTCGGGTTGCGGCGAAGCCTGAAGCCCCGGCTGCGGAGAAGACCGTCGCGAAGGCGGCGCCCAAGCAATGAGACATTTCTGGAATAGGTTCATCGTTTGCTCGCTGGTCGCTCTCTATGGGAGCGCGACTGCGGGGGAGATCGATTTTTATCGGGAGGTGTATCCGTTTCTCAAGGAGAACTGCATCTCCTGCCACAACAAGACAACGACCAAGGCGGGGCTCAATATGGAGACGCCCGAGCTGATGATCGCTGGTGGGGACTCGGGGCCTTCGATCGTTCCGGGCAATAGCGCTGACAGTCTCCTCGTCGAGGCTTCGGCTCATTCCGAGCACATCGAGATGCCGCCGAGCAAGAACAAGACAGGTGCACGGGACCTGACTTCGAAGGAACTCGTCTTGCTCAAGCAATGGATCGATGAAGGGGCCGAGTCATCGGCGAAGGAAGTGCGCAAGGTGGCCTGGCAGGCCCTTGCTTCCACTGTGGATCCGATCTACACGGTCGCGATGACGAACGATGGTCGTTTCGTGGCTTGCGGGCGAGCGAATCAGATTTTTCTCTACGATCTCGCCACTCAGCAGTTTGTCACTCGGATCGGGCAGGGGAAAGGCAACGAGGTTCCGCATCGCGCGCTCGTGAATTCCATGTCATTCAGTCCGGATGGGACACGTCTGGCTTCGGGCAGCTACCGCGAAATCAAGATCTGGAAACGCGAGCCGAGCGCCTCGGCAGTCCATGACGGGGATCCCGCGCTTGGCACCGTTGCCTCGGTTCTTTTTTCGAAGGGAGATCGAACGGCTGCGGCAGACCAGAAAGGAAGCCTGCTTATTCTCGATAGCTTGAGCGGAAAGGTCTTGCGCAAGGTTCCGGAGGCATTCCCCGGGAAAACTCCGATGCTGGCCGTTTCCCCCGACGGCGAGAAGGTTGCCGCCTTCTCCAATCCCTGGCACCTGAGTGTCTGGCAGGTTTCGGATGGGAAAGAGATCGCAACGCAGACGTCTCCCGATCCTTCTCAGGTAAAAGTCCAGGTTGAGGAGGCTTCCGGGGAGGCTCCTGCGAAAGAGAAGATGCTGGTCCCGAAGGCACTTGCCTGGAGCGCGGATGGAAAGGCGGTTCTCACGGCGAGCTCTGACAAGGAGATCCGGGTATGGACGGTTCCGGCCCCTGGTGAGGCTTTTCCTACCCCACGCCCCCTCTCCGGCTCGAGCGCGCCCGTCACCTCGATCGCAACGGGGCCGAAAGGGAAGGTGATCACCGGAGGGGAAGACAACAAAGTGCGGTTGTGGAATCTAGCCGAAGGAACCATCGAGAAGGAGTTCGCCGCCGCCACCGTGAGCGTTGCGTTCACCCCGGATGGAAAGCGTATCGCTACGGCAACCGATGACGGACGGATCCGGTTGTGGGACGCTGCGGACGGAAGCCAGCTTTTCGATCTCCGGGGAAGCCCGGAAATCGCCGCGAAGATCACGGCATTGCAACGTTCCATCGATCGCGAGAAACTGGAGCAGTCGTGGCAGAAAGCGCAGGCCGCAAAGATCGCCGCACGAGACAAGGGCCTCGTCGATCTGCTCAAGAAAGCGAAGGATGCCGTGGTCGCCATGAACAAGAAATTACCCGAAGCGGAAAAGGCGATCCCACCTCTCGAGGACGCCCGTGTCGCTGCCGAAAAGAAGGTCGCCGAAGCCGAGGCTTCCCTGGAGAATCCGCCCGAAGGGAAGACCCCGGCCGCGCTCGAGTCCGAATTGGAGAAGGCCAAGGTCGCTTTACTCACGGCGCAGACGAAGGAAAACGATGCGATTGCTGCGCTCGCAGCTTTCCGGAGCAACATCACGGATGCCGAGGCCAACCAGAAGAAGATCACCGACACGCAGGCCGCCAACCAGAAGGCGATTGCCTCTGCGAATGCTGCCGAGACCGCCGCTAAGAAGCGGGAGACCGAGGCCGCTTCCTTGCTGGCGTCCGCCAAGAAGGAAGCTTCTGCCATCGGAAGCAAGCCTCTCGCCCTTGCCTTTTCCGCGGATTCCTCTCGCATTGCCGCCAGCTTCGAGGACGGCGCGATTCGGATCTGGTCTGTCGTTTCCGGTATTCCTCTCGAGAAAGCATCGGGACCGGTCTCCTCTGCAGCTGACCTGGTTCCTGGTTCGGATGGATCGTTTGTGTCCAGTCGAGACCATGGGGGAATCCTCATCACGTCTTCTTCACCTCGTTGGAAACTCGAGCGTGTTCTCGGTGGAGAGGAGGAGCCTGAACTCTTCGCCGACCGCGTCAATGCGATCGCCTTCAGCCCGGACGGAACGACTCTCGCTGCAGGCAGTGGCGAACCCTCTCGGTCAGGTGACATCACCCTGTTCGATCTTGGTTCGGGAAACGTCACTGCGACATGGAACGAGCGGCACTCCGACAGTGTCGTCAGTCTGGACTTTTCTCCCGATGGGAAACGTCTTGCTTCCGGGGCTGCCGACAAGATTGCCAGGATCACCGAGGTGGCGACGGGGGATCAGGTCGGGCTTTTCGAAGGCCACACGCACTACGTCAATGACGTCGCCTTTCGATCCGATGGAAGGGTCCTCGCAACGGCGGGAGCCGATGGAGTCGTCAACTCCTGGGACCTGACGATGGGGGAGCGGAAGAAGAAGATCGAAGGCTGGACGAAGGAGGTCACATCGCTCCAGTTCATCGGCGCGACGGATCGGATCGTTACCTCGGCCGGAGACAATCTCGTGCGCATCGTCACGGATGCTGGAGCCCAGGTGCGAGCGATCTCCAAGCTTCCCGACTTCATGCAGGCCGCCGCCAGTACCTCGGATGGCAAGACCATCGTCGCTGGCGGAGAGGACAGCTATCTCCGTGTCTGGAACGGAAGCGACGGAAAGGAAATCGTCGCCTTCGGAATGCAGTAGAGTTTTTCACCCACCACCCAATACGTCATGTCATCCATCCTGACCCCGAACTCCCCATCGCATTGTGCCGGTCCGCTCGACCGTCGCGGTTTCATGCAGATTGGTCTCACTGGTATGGGCACGCTGGGCCTCTCCGGCCTCATGCGTCTGCGCGCCGAGAATGCCACCAAGCCCGATGGGGAAAAGACCGCCGTGATTCTCGTCTGGTTGCCCGGGGGATTGTCCCACGTCGATTCTTACGATCCGAAGCCGGACAGCGGCAGTGAATACAGTGGTCCGTTCAAGGAGATCTCTACCAAAATTCCGGGAACGCGAATCACCGAGCTCATGCCGATGCAGGCAAAGATCGCCGACAAATTTACGATCCTGCGGTCGATGCACCAGGGGGCAGGGGGACACCCTGCGGGTTCGATGCAGATGTTCTCAGGAGACCCGGACACCCGCGACAAGCCGAAGCCCAAGCTTCCCGACTGGATGTCGGTCGTGAACTACCTGCGCTCGCAGCAGGAGAAAGGCGAAAATCCACTCCCTCACTATGTGGGTGTCAATCCAGCCCCAGGCAACTACAGCGGGCCCGCCTACCTCGGCAATGCCTACTCTCCTTTCGCCATCACCAGTGATCCGAATCGTCCTGATTTTGCAGTTCCGAATATCGGGATCACCGATCCAGCGGAAACGAAGCGCCTCAGTGACCGACTCGCTCTTCGCCAGAGTCTCGACAAGATGGAGCGGGCTTTTGATACCGAGAATGAATTGGCAGCGCTCGATGAATTCGAGCAGCAAGCCATGGCCCTGATGACCAATCCGGCGACCCGGGATGCATTCGATCTTTCCAAAGAAGATCCCAAGCTTCGCGACCGATATGGACGCAACCGCTGGGGCCAGCAGCTGCTCATGGCTCGTCGTCTCGTCGAATCGGGGGTCGACGTGGTCACCAGCACCTTGAGTGGCCCACTCTGTGGTCGGGTGAATAATTGGGACGATCATGCCGTGAATCAGCACCAGTTCGAGGCCCTGCGCTTCCGGATGCCGAATTACGATCGCGCTGTTTCCGCCCTGATCGAGGATGTCTACAGTCGCGGGCTCGACAAGCGTGTCCTGGTGGTCGTGACAGGAGAATTCGGACGGACGCCGAAGATCAAGTATGATCGCAGCACCGGAGCCGGAAATGCGAGTGGACCCACGGGCACCCTTCAGCCGGGACGCGACCACTGGCCGCGCGCCTTTTCCAATATCTGGGCCGGAGGAGGGATTCAGACCGGGGCCGTGATTGGTGCTACGGACAAACGGGGAGAGGACGTGATCGAGCGCCCCTGTGGACCCCATGACTACCTCGCGACGATTTATCATCACCTCGGGATCGATTACAACAAGGTCACGATCGACGACTTCAATGGACGCCCGACTCCCATCGTGAACGATGGCAAGGCGATCCCCGAACTGATTGCCTGACCCGTTGAATTTCTTCTGCCGGGGAGGAGTGGAAGTTGCCCAGAAGAGGTAGCGAGCGAGGAAATTTCAGTATGGAAACAGGAGATGAGCTTGGCGGAATTGAGTGCGAAGTAGGAGGCGGCACTCCGTGAAGTTCTATTGCGTTTTTTACCTAGTTTGCGCGTTCCTCAGTTTGGGAGGTGCTGCCTTGACCCAAGGGCAGGAGGTGGAGTCGAAGCTCGGAGTCTTGCTGGATACCTCCGCCGAGATGGGGTTTCTCGTTCCGCAGGTGAGAAAAGAAGTTCGAGTCCTGAACGCCAGGCTCGAAGGGCAGGGTCGTGAATTGGTCTCCTTGGCTGAGATCGAGGGAGCGTCGATTGGGCGGGAAGCATCCTTGTCTGTTCCAGGGAGCAGGAATGCGCTCTACCCGATCAAGAAGCTCTTCGAGGTTTCAAAGGTAGACACGGTATATTGGATTACCTCGCTCAAAGGATTGCAGAGTGGAGCTGGGTTCAATGCCTTGGAGGAACTCTTGGACGAGACTCCCGAAGGCAGGCCTGCACGAAAACTCGTCATTCGAAATATCTGGCAGGAACAGGTCCAGGCGGGAGACCGGTGGATACGGAATGCCCCACCTCCGGAAACCGATCGTCTCGACCCGGCAGTTCGGCCGGGGGAATGGTATCGCCTCATCGGGGAGAATCGAGGGATCATGATTCGTTCCTGGCAGATCCCACTGGATGGCCATCGGAAAGAGTTCGGATTTCCCTGGAGGATACGTCACTCCGCCTGGCTCCGGAAGGCCGGATACACTGCACCGGTAGAATTCGATTTTTCCTGGGCTCGCTCCCTGCAGCAGCGGCACCGACTTCACTTTCTTGGATCAAGGGAGGAGTGGCCGAGCAGGATCACGGGTCGGTCCTGGATCTTTGACCACAGCCTTGTTCCGTATCCCGCGGAATCCGAGGAAGAGTGGAACGCCGAGGTGTTCGGGGAGATGAGGAAACGGGATTCCATTGATTCCGATCTTGCCCGGATTGAGGGAGAAACGATTGGAGTGCTGAGCGTGTTTGGATACTTGCAACCGGATCTCGACCGCTTTCGCCTCGGCGAAGAACGCGCGAGGAAGACAGCGTCTTTTCTCTACATGAAAGATCTTTCCGAATTGGTGAAAGAAGTGCGTGAGAGCGAGCAGGCGTGGACCAAATCCGGAAAAGAGAAAGATCGAGTTTACCTGACGGAGTTTCTCGATCGGAATCGAAACGGACATTCGGCCGACGCCCTGGATCCGATTGCCCTTCGGATTGCGCAAATGGCAAAAGGGAAGTCCGTCGATGCTGTTTACCTTTTCACGAACGGGTACCTGGGGGGCGGACCTTACGGAACTTTCTCGATGAATCTCGAGCAGATCGAGAGCGCGGTCAGGTCAGCAGGTATCCGTCTCTATGTCAGGATGCCTTTTGAGACCGGTCCGGCACCTGTCACCTTGCAGCAGTTGGCGCTCGCCAGTGGAGGGAAGACCTTTCAAGGGAGCCAGGAGGATCCAGATTGGGAGTTGAAACCACTGAAGCCAAAATGGTTTTCTCCGACTCTCGAAGCCGAGTAGGAGGAGTCCTGGCAAAGGTTGACCCTGTTGAGTCATCCACGCCACCCTGTTAGATTTCGATCGTCCTCTTGCTGTCGGCAAAACGCTCGGTTTCCATTCCCAGCTTCTGCAACAAGGTGACATAGAGATTCGAAAGTGGCTCCTCCTCGTAGTCCATCTCGGATCGCCATCCAGCGTCGGTGGATACTCCGAGGAGTCGGCTGGGCATTTCGCCGAACTTGCGGTAGTGCCCGTGAGAAACTCCGAGATTTTTTCCTCCTGCCAGGATGAGCGGGTAGTTTCTCGAGAGGTGAAAGGAACTCGAGGCCGATCCATAGAGCAACAGGGTGTTGTCGAGCATGTTTCCGGTTCCGGCAGGTTCCGGGGTGTCCTTGAGTTTCTGGGCGAATCGCCCGTATTCCTCGGCCAGGAAGCGACAGTAGATCCCGAAGTTCTTCCACCCACCGACTTTCTTGGTCTGGTGAGAGAGCTGGTGGGTGAGATTGAATCCCACGGCCCGCGCAAGATAGTCACTGGCTCCGACTCCATTCTCCCGTCCCAATTGGTAGGTGACGACTCGAGTGGAATCGGTCTTGAAGGCGAGGTAGATCAACTCGAACATCGTCTGCAAATAGTTCCGCGGATCCTCGGGGCCGAGATCGAGTTGGAGATGATCGACATTCACGACAGGGAGAGGCGTCGTGAGCCACTTTCGGGCCTTCTCGACTTTGACCTCGGTGTCGCGAACCGACTGGATGTATTCTTCGAGGGTTTCCTGGTCGGCATGGGAGAGGCGACGCTTCAGATCCTGGGCATCGGCCATCAGGTCGTCGAGTGCGCTTCGACTCGTGGCAAGACGGCGTGCCGCATCGGCGTCACTCTTGACGAAGAGCTGATCGAAGATTCTCTTGGGACGATGTTCGGCCGGTATGGGGCGTCCATTCCTGTTGAAAGACAGCGTCTGAGCCCCGCGTGGGGATCCGGTGCCTCCGTCCGTGGAGAGGACGAGTGAGGAAAAGCGGGTGTGTTGGCCAACGTGCTCTGCGTAGACCTGGTCCAGTGAGATGCTGTTTTGATAGTCCCCCGAAGCGCCTGTGTCGGCACCTGTCAGGAACTGGTCGGCGTTGGAATGGCCATGGACCTCGCGAACCGCCGGATGGGACATCCCGCCGAAAACGGTAACGTCATTTCGCAAGGACTCGAGGGGTTCGAGACACTTCGTGAACTGAAAGTCTTTCCCTTCTCCGTGAGGAAACCAGGACCAATCCTGGAAAGCCGGATCGTCTTCTCGAGGCATCGGCACGCCGTCGGGCATGTAGAAGCTGGCAAATCGCTTCCTCGGTGTCACGGACGCTTTGGCGAACGTCTCAAAGGTGGGAAGCGCGAGAGCGAACCCGCCAACTCCTCGGAGGAATCTTCGGCGATCGAGAGAGGAGAGAGGTGTCATGGTCGTCTCGTATTGGGGAAAGAAGCAAATCTAGTTCCAGAATAACTCACTGGTTACGATCAATTCAATTAACGTATTCAGCCCATCTCCGTTCTGTCGGAGTTGCCTCGTGATCGCTTCCAGTTCGGAGTGGTCGGCAAAGGTGAGGGGACGACCCAGCGCATACGTCGAGAGCTTGTGTACCATGGCAGAGGCAAACTCGTCTTGCCGGTGGAGAAGGAGGTGGCGCTTGAGCCCCTCGACTCCGGCGAGCTCCTCCCCGTTGAAGAGCTTGGCGCTGGCATCGACCGGAACCCCTCCCATCTCATCTCGCCAACTGCCGAGAGCGTCGTAGTTTTCGAAAACGATTCCCCAGGGGTCGATCTTCTGGTGACAGGACATGCAGGCGGCATCGTTGCGGTGATCGATCATTCGCTCCTTCAGCGTCATCTCGGCGACCCGGGGATCTGCGAGGTCGATCTCGGGGACGGATGGAGGAGGGGGAGGCGGCGGATCATTGAGAATTTTCTCGAGCACCCAGATGCCTCGCTTCAAGGGGTGCGAATCCTTCCCATCGGAGTTCATCGCAAGAAGACCCGCCTGGGTCAGGATTCCGCCTCGTTCGACTCCCTCGATCGCGACCCGTTGGAATTCTCCCGTCCTGACAGAATCATCGGAAATCCGGTAGTGCTGACGAAGATTTCGATTCACCATTGCGAAATCGGCATGGAGGAAATTTACGATGCTGGCATCCTCCTTCAGCAGTTCCTCAAAGAAGACGATGGGCTCCTCTTGCATTGACGATCTCAGGGCGGGAGTAAAATTGCGATAGACCTTCGGGTCGACCTCGAGGTAGTCGAGCAGGTCCATGCCGAGCCATTGTCGGACGAAATGCTTCGAAAATCGTTCTGCCCGTGGATCGCGTAGAAGGCGAGCCGCTTGCTTTCGAAGGGTTTCCGGGGCGAGTTGGTCCGTACGGGCCAGTTCGAGCAACTCCGAATCCGGGACACTGCTCCACAGGAAGATCGAGAGTCGAGTTGCGACCTCATGAGGATCCGGTTCCGGGTTCTGGACGAGGTAAAGAAAGTGGGGCGAGGCCAGGACATTGGCCATGACCTCGATCAGAGCGTCCTGAGGATCCTCCAGGGTAGGGCGAATCGTTTCGTAGAGGGCGAGCTTGCGATCCACCTCTGCCTCGGAGATTTCTCGTCGCCAGGCGAGAGCCATCAGGTTGTGGATCGCGCGGCGCGCATAGGTCAGTTCGTCTTCCGATTCGGCCGGAGGCAAAAGACGAGTGTGCGAAGAGGGGGGCCACTGTTCGTAGTAGGGCGTCGACACTTCGATCGAGTCGATGAAAATCCGAGCCTTCGAACTGGGGTTGGTGTTTTCGATCAGAATATTCTCGGTGGAATTGACCTTCTGGATCTGCTTCCCCCGAAATGGATTTCGGTCGATCTCACTGAGAGGGATCCTGAATTCATAGTATTGTTCCTTTCCAGGCTCCGCCTCGACCACGATATCCTGGTGGCTGACGACAAAGTTGGTTCGGGAGTTGTTGCTGGGTTGATACCCGAAGCGCAACCGGAGCGAGGGGATTTCTCCGTCGTCGGAAGCATTCGAAGCGCGGATACGAACCCGCAAGCCTCCCTTTTCGGGAAGAGCGAGACCGAGATTGAAGGAGGGCTTTTGCCCGCCGGGAAGGATGAAGCCAAAGTTCGAACCGGGTTTGGGCGGTTCAGGTGGAGATTCGTGAGAGGGGTAGGGGCGACCTCGGAAGTTGGATCGATAGCTCGCAATGACCTGGTCGGCCTCGCGATCGAAGTAGTGGGCGCTGCTGCTCCTGCTGGAAGGTTTCTTCTTCTTGTCGTCCTTCTTCTCCTGGTTCTTCGAGGAGTTGTCTCTGTGGGCCTTCTCTGCATCTGCCGCAAGATCGATATGGAAATAGGAGACCGTGGGTTTCGGGCCCTTGACCACGGCTTTGCGAAGCGCTTCTCTCGCAATCTGGTGATAGTCTTCGAACTGGGAGGAGGACATCTGGAGCATCTCCGAGCTGTTCTTGAACCCGTCTTCGGAGGAAGCTTCGGGTGGGAGGTCACTCGCGAAGTCGAAGGGCAGCCCAAGCAGATCCTGGAGCGCATAGTTGTATTCGTACTTGGTCAGGCGTCGGAAAGAGGTGTGCCCTTCTTCGAATCGCCGGACCTGCGAGGCGACCTGGATCTCGTTCGTCAACCAGTCGACGATCCGGGATCGATTTTCATCAGCCAACTCGATGTCTTCCTCATCCGGGGGCGGCATCTCGCCACTGCTGATCACATCGAAGACTTCGAGCCACCAGCTGATGTCCTCGCCGGTGGCAAGATCGGGGTCCAGCGTATCGAGGCGGAAGTCGGCCTTCTGTTTTTCGGCGCCGTGACATTGCGTGCAGGCTTGTTCGAGGAGAGGGCGGATCTCCTTCTGAAAGGTTGCGAGGTCAGGCTTTGGAGGTTGATCAGGGTCAGTTCGGGGAGGAGTCGTTGTCAGGTAGCGAGAATTCCTGAGACCGATTGCTTTGGCTTCTTCGAGAGAGAGGCGATGAGCCTCCTCTTCGCCGAGAAGGAGCGAGGAGCTTTCCGCCACCAAAAGCAACGCGAGAGTGAATCCTGAAACTGCAGTACGAAAAGCAATCATGCCAAGTAGATGAAAACTCGGTTCGGCCGCGAGAATGACAAGGTTCCGATATGCGGTCGAACTGCACGTATTTGCGTAGAGCCAGGTTAGCCAGACCCGACCTGTCGTTCAGCCAGCTGCAAAGTGCGATTTGGCTGAGGAGAGTTGTCGGACCGTTGAAGGAATCAGCTTCGGGGGGAGAACGAGCTGGTCTCTGCCAACTGCTCCCACAGTTTCTTCTCTTCGTCCGAGACGCTTTCGGGAAACTCCACGACGATCTCGAGCAGAAGATCCCCATGGCCACCCGATTTCGGATCGGGCAGTCCCTTGCCACCGAGGCGCATCCGGGTGCCCGGGCTGGTGTTGGGCTTCACGGTCATCTTGACCTCGCCGTGAGGGGTCGGCACCCGGACACTGGTACCCAGAACCGCCTCCCAAGGGGCCAGCATGAGATCGCTCTCGAGATCCTTGCCGGAGGGACGATAGATGGGATGTCGTTCCAGCCGGACCCGCATGTAGAGATCGCCGGCGGGGCCGCCGTTGCGTCCCGGATAGCCCATCCCGGCGCAGCGAATCATCTGGCCTTCTCCGATGCCTTTCGGAATCTTCACCCGGATCGTGGTTTCTCCGCTCGGCTGACCGGAGGCCGAGGGGCGGGCCAGTCGGAGCTCGCGAGTCGCTCCCGTCATAATCTCCTCGATCTTGACGAGAAGATCGGCCTCGATGTCCTGCCCGGCTGCCGGGGCGTTGGATCGGGCACCTCTCGGTCCACCATAGCCTCCAAAGGGATCGCTGCCGCCGAAACCACCACCACCGCCTCCGAACATGCTTTCGAAAAAGTCGCTGAATCCGGTGCTGCCGCCGAAGTGGTATTCATACTGGCCGCCGCCACCGCTTCCATAGAAGCCGCCAGGTCCGCCACCGAAGTCCTGACCGTGTTCCCAATTGGCACCGAGGGTATCGTATTTCTTCCGCTTCTCGGCGTCACCGAGGACCTCATAGGCCTCATTGACTTCCTTGAACTTTTCCTCGGCGTCGGGAAGATCTTTCGCTACGTCGGGATGATACTTTCGCGCCAGCTTCTTGAAAGCCTTCTTGATTTCATCCTGTGAGGCCGACTTGTCGACGCCAAGAATTTCGTAATAGTCGCGGTATTGAACAGACATTCGGTGTGGTCGGAAAATGGACCGAAAATGAGACGGGTTCAACCGTCAACGTCCAAATGGATCTTTTGCGGGTGGAGGTGAAGATTCGTCCTTGATGTAGAAGTTTGCCATCTCGAGGGGAGAGTTGGTCGAAAAAGCAAATGGGGTTGGGGTTTCGAGTGTCCAAAGCACATCCCAAAGCCACTCCAGTGAATCGATTCCGTTCACTTTCATCTTGAGTCCATTGCTCATGCGATGAATCTCGACACGATTCCACTTCCCCGGTTTTTCAAGTGCTTTCGAAACGTAGGGGGTTGTAAGGATTTCGGGCGGGTCTTTCGGCGCATTGGGATCAAACTTGATGAACTGCCTCTCCAGGCCTGCTGGATAGAGAGACAGTGATCCGGAGTCGGAAAGAAATCGGATATCAAAAATGATTCTCGAATGAACGGACAGATCTTTGGAGATCAGAAACCCTCCCTGATCCGAGTTTGGCTTTTCTGTGAAAACCAGGTTCCAATCCTTCGCCTTCCAGCGATCCGAGCTTCTCTGCCATCCGGACAAATCGACGCCATTGTAGAAAGTCTCGTATCCCCGATCTGCGATCGCAGTCTCCTCGGGAGTCACCGGGGTATCGGGCAGCTCCTTGATTCGGACATTGCGGTAGTGGACGACTCCGCCCTCGGACTCGAGACAGATGTATCCTTTCTTTGGAAGGCACTCTCGGCCTTCATTGACCTTGGTGCCGTTGACCCAGAGCTTGATCGTCCCGTCGTTGCACTCGATACGGTAGTGGTTCCACTCGGGAGAGGGGTTGGAGAGAAACTCGGTCGGAAAGGACCGCACTCCACCGCGTCCATTGGTCGGCTTCATCTTTGCCCCGTGGATGGGAAAGATGTCGCCATGAGTCGTGTAGCTCTTGGTGTTTCCGTAGGCGTTCTCGAGCACTTGGATCTCGACTCCGCGGATGAAAGGCTGACCTTTGGCGGTGATGTCGTCGGCCCAGACGAAAACTCCGGCATTGCCCTTGGGGACGAGATGGCGCCACTCCAGTTCGAGGATGAAATTCTGATACATCCGCTCGGTCCGGATTTCTCCGATCGGCTTCCCCGTGCAGACGAGCAGGCCTTCTTCGTTGAAGCTCCAGGTCGAGGGCGCGCAGTTCACATTCGTCCAGCCGGAAAAGTCCTTTCCGTTGAACAGAGGGACAAAGCCGTCCTCCGCGAGAGCGGAGAGGGGAGCGAGAAGACCGGCGAAGAGAAGGGCAGGCAGGAAAAAAGGCAGTCGCATGGGGAGAGCCTAGGAGACTGTCGGACTTTGAACAATCCTGAAAGATCGATAAAGTTCGTGCAT
>JARGNI010000011.1 GCA_029213195.1 Verrucomicrobiales bacterium | reverse complement strand
TCTTGACTCATCCGCCCCGCCTTTGCTAGAACCCACTCAGAACAGCGAAGCGCCAGAGAAAATAGTCTCAGCCGGCGCCCCGAGCTGCCTCCACGAACGCGCGAACCTTCTCGAGATCCTTCACGCCGGGACGCTCTTCGACACCGCTCGCCACATCCACTCCCGCGGGATTTACCTGCTGGATCGCGTCGGCGACATTTCCGGGATGCAATCCTCCGGCAAGAATGACCTGGCGATCCGGCCATTGAGTTACGGCTTCCGCTCCGAGACTCCAATCCATCGTCTCTCCGCTACCGCCATAATCCACCGGAGCATAGGCATCGAGGAGCAGGGTCGGGGAGGGAAATGCGGCTGCCGTCACCAGCATCTCGCGATCCTTCACTCCCATCGCTTTGAAGACGGCGTAACCCTGTTGGGTCAGGGACTCTACCCTGTCAGGTGTCTCATCGCCGTGGAGTTGGATCCAGTCGATTGCTCCCGATTCGGCAATCGCCCGAATTTCATCGTCGCTCGCATTGACGGTGACGGCGACTCGAGGGACGACGCCTTCCAGGTCGAGGAGCCAGGGGCGGGCATCTTCGATGGCGATGTAGCGTTTCGACCGTGGCCAGAAATTGATCCCGAGCGCATCGGCCCCCGCCTTGACGATGGCTTGGGCTTGTTCTTCGGTCGTGATCCCACAGATCTTCACCCCGACCCGATCGAGGTCCGGGGGGAAGAGTGTTGATTGCATGAGAGAGCGACCCTCGAAAGGGCGTTTGAGTTGGGGGAAGCTTACAGCTTCGTCAGCGAGTCATCGAGCGCGGCGAGGAGATTGCCGATCGTTTCCTCGGTTTCGTCCCCCATGTTGGAAAGACGGAAGGTCGAGCCCTTGATCTTGCCATAGCCGCCATCGATCTGCATCGAGTGTTCTTCGCGCATGATCTGGCCAAGCTTGGCGACGTCGATGTCCTTGTTGTTCTGGATACAGGTCAGCGACTTCGAGCGGAATCCTTCGGGAGCGAAGAATTCGAATCCGTTCGCCCGAACCCAGTCGTGAACGATGTTGTTGAGCTTCTCGTGGCGAGCGAAACGGTTCTCGATTCCTTCTTCGAATATGACGTCGAGCTGGTGCTCGAGACCGTAGATCGTCGCGATACATGGGGTGCTCGGAGTCATCGACTTTTCCTGGTTCTTTTTGAACTCGTGGAAGTCGAAGTAGTATCCGCGATCATCGATCGAGGCGGCCCGTTCGAAGGCACGATCGGAGACGGTGAAGAGCCCGAGCCCGGGAGGAAGGGCGAGCGCTTTCTGGCTTCCGGTGAGAAGGACATCGATCCCGAGCTTGTCGAACTCGATCGGAACAACGGAGAAGCTGGAAACCGTATCGGTGACGAGACAGACATCGTCGTGCTTGCGAACGACGGCTGCAACCTCGGCGAGAGGATTCATGACCCCGGTCGAAGTTTCGTTGTGGATGAAGGTGACGGTATCGAACTCGCCTGTTGCGAGCTTGGCGTCGACATCGGCAGGATCGACGGGAACACCCCAGTCATACTGGAGGGCTTCCGCGTCTTTGCCGCAGCGACGAGCCACATCGACCCATTTGTCGGAAAATGCTCCCGAGCAGCAGCAGAGAACCTTTTTCTTTACCAGGTTGCGAATCGCTCCCTCCATGACGCCCCAGGCGGAGGAGGTGGAAAGAAAGACGGGCTGTTGGGTGCCCATCAGCTCCTGGAGGCGGGAATGGACAGAATCGTAAAGAGCCACGAAGTCCTTGGAGCGGTGACCGATCATCGGTCGGGCCATTGCTTCGTAGGTGCCGGGCGAGACCTCAACAGGTCCCGGGATGTGGAGTCGGATGTGATCGCTCATGTTTTGCGCAATAAGAACGCCGATCCGAAAATCACAAATCGAAATTCGTATCGGCTTCGGTGATTACGATCAAGAAATCGGCTCCGACTCGGGCAATTCGAGAGGACGTTTGCCGGCTCTCTCTCGTATCCACTGGATCCCTCGGTTGATGGGCCTGATGCTGATCAGCCAGATCTCGAAGCGACGTTTGCCGGGGAAATTCATGAGCATGAGGCCGATGACGATGGTGAGAATGCCCTGGCCCGGTGTCAGGAGCATGAGGATCCCTCCGAGAAAGAGAACTCCACCGATCAGGTTTTTCAGAATGAGAAAAGTGACGCGCAAGGCCGGATGCTGCTCCCGGATCTCTTCTGCGCCCTCGCTGTCTTCGAGGAAGTAGTCATACGGCATACGGCGAATGATGATCGGCACGGCAATCGCGCTTCCCACGAGGATGAAGAGCGACGTGCCTCCAATCCAGGCAAAGAGAGTTTCGCGGTCCTTGATGTAGGACCAGGCATCGATGAGCCATTCGGGCATGGCCAAATCTGCGCCGGGCACGGCCAGGGATCAATCGATTTCCCGCGAGCGTGGCTCGCGATGCACCGTGCTTGCCGAAGTCGGCGAAGTCACGAAAGGACCGCCTTCGAGCGGAGCCTTGTCGGTGAACGCCACATCGGGCATTTCGCTGGGACGACCGGCGAGCGGGAAATCCTTTCTCAGAGGGAAATAGGGGTAGCCTTCCCACATGAGGATACGTCGGTGGTCTTCGAGCCCGTTGAACTCGATCCCCATCATGTCGTAGATCTCGCGCTCGTGCCAGGCGGCCGTTTTCCAGACATCGGATACGGAATCCGCTTTCTCGCTTTCGTTGAGATCAAATTTGATCCGGAGATGCTCGTTGGCGCCGTTGGCCATCGTGTAGAGTTCGTAGACCATGGTCCAGCGAGGCTCTTCCCCGAAGTTGTCGAGACTGCTGATGTCGACGAGGTAGTCGAAAGCGAGCTCGTCGCGGCAGTAGGCCAGGATCGTCTTTGCATCGGCTGCCTTGACGACGAGGGTGTGTTCCCCGCGAAATTCAACGGTGTCGAGAACGGACTCGCCAAAGCGGTCCTGGAGGGTGGAAATCGATTTTTCGCTCATACGAGAGAGGGAAAGATGGGATCAGGCAGTCTTTTCTGCCTGGAATTGCTCTTTGCCAGACTCGGAGTCGGCAATTTTGTCCTGGAGTTTCATGAGACCTTCGAGAAGGGCCTCGGGGCGCGGAGGGCATCCCGACACGTAGACGTCGACGGGGATGAGATTGTCGATTCCCTGGAGAACGGCGTAGCTGCGATACATGCCGCCGGAGGAAGCACAGGCTCCCATCGCGATGCACCACTTGGGCTCGGGCATCTGGTCCCAGACCCGCTTGACGGCGAGAGCCATCTTGTAGGTTACCGTGCCAGCGACGATCATGACATCGGCCTGGCGAGGAGAGAATCGCATGACCTCGGCACCGAAGCGGGCGATGTCGAAACGAGAGGACGCAGAGCCCATCAGTTCGATGGCACAACAGGCGAGACCCATCGGCATCGGCCAGAGCGAGTTTTTCCGCATCCAGTTGATGGCGGTATCGACCTGGGTGAAAATGATGTTTCCTTCGACCTTCGAGTCGTAGGCAGCGTGCTGTTGAATCCTTTCGGATGTGATCTCTTCAGACATGGGACTTCGGCTGTTTCCAAGAGATGTTACGTCCGCCACCCCCCTGAGCAACCCGTTTGTGAAATTTTTCACAAGCCCCGGGGGACAGGGGTTTGGGGGGGCAGAGTGAAGAAAGAGAACAAAAATTAGACGAGAGCTTTCGCTGGCTGCGTCTGCTATTCTGAAGACCTCATTATCTGAATGCAACGCGAAGAACTGGAACGAATTTACGATGAGCATGCGAGCTGTGCGGCCGCTCTCTTCCGTCGGTTTGCCTCCTGTGAGTCCGACGTGAGGGATCTGCTCCAGGATTGGCTCGTCAAGATCGCCAAGGGGGTCGACTCCGTTGCTGCGATCGAGAACGAGAGGGCCTATTTGTTGCGGATTGCCTACCGGGTGGGAGTGGACTGGAGTCGGCGCAATGGAGCGCGTCAGCGTCAGCGGGATCGCATCGCCGAGGAAATGCCGCGTGAATTCCTCCCGCAGATCGACCCTGATCGGGAGATGATGAGAAACTCTCTCGAGAAATCCCTCGCCACCCTGCCCAACGAGCAGCGTCTCGTCGTTCAGCTCAAGTTGTGGGATTCGCTGACTTTTAACGAGATCGGAGAGGTGCTTGATATCTCGTCCAACACGGCTTCGAGCCGATACCGCTACGGACTTTCCAAGCTGCAGGAGACTCTGCAGCCCCTTTACAACTAACTTTGTTCATAAACGAACTGATGAGCACTTTTGAAGAAACTTTGGCAGATATGAAACGGGAATCCCTTCCCCCCGAGTGGAAAGACGACCTCATCGATTCGGCGATTGCCGAAGCGGCCGTGCCGGAGATTTCCCGTCCTCGATTCGGGGGAATGGTCTCCAAGCTGGCCTGGGGTGCTATTGCCGCCTGCTGGATTGCGATCGCCGGGATGCATCTCTCGACCCCGGCGAGTCCGGGGACAGCTGAGCTCGCCGATCGTTTCGGAATCGAGGAAGAGCAAGTTCACCTTCTCGCCGCCCGTTTTCCCTTCGCGCAAAATTCCTACTGATCGCACATACTTTATGACAACAGAATCTGAAAACTCACCCCCGCGAAACTCTTTGGCTGTGCGGGTCTTCAAGGTCATCGCCATCCTGATTGCGTTGCTTTTCACCCTGCTGGTGTTTGTCGTGGTCCACGAAAACTGGAGTGGGGCTCGGGAGTGGGCCCGCGTCGAAGCCAGGTTGATCGAAGCAGGGGTCGAGCTGGATCCAAAGAAAATGATCGAAGAAGCGCCGCCGGCAGAAGAAAATTTCGGGGCCCATCCGCTGTTGATTTCTCTCAGCCAATTCGAGACGGACGATGAGGGGGAAATCGTTTACGATGATTCCGAGACGGTCGAGAAAGTTCAGAAGTTGGCGATTCCCAGCGATGTCGGAAGGAAAGCTTCGTTGGCCACTTGGCAGAGCCGCAGAAGGCTGAACCTTCCCTATATCGCAGAGCAGTTGGAGTTGCCGGGGCAGTCAGCAGAGGATGTCCTCGCTTGGTTCGCTCAACACGATGAGGTGATGGCCAAGCTGGATCTTGCCGCGCAGCGTCCTCATTCGTTTTATCCTTTCACGATGGGAGAAACCTTCATCGATCAAATCAGTATGGCCATGCCCTATGTCAGCGACTTCATGAATCTGGCGAAATTCTACGGCCTGAGAGCCAGTGTGGAACTGGAGGCAGGGAATGAGGAGAATGCTCGCAGGGCATTGCACACCCTCATGCAGATTGGAGAATTGGCCTCCACGCAGCCGAATCTCGTTTCCCACCTCGTTGGAGTCGCTTGTCACCAGATCGAGCTCTCCGTGATCTGGCATGGGCTGGAGCGCAACCTGTGGTCCGGAGAGAGCCTGGCGTTGATCCGAGGCAGGCTGGAGGGTGAGCCGGAAGCCATTCTCGCAAGTGTCGAAAGAGCGATGAATTTCGAACTCTGTGTCTTCATCATCGGAGGCATGGATTATTTGAAGGCGCTGAATTCGGGAGAGGCGGCGGCCGCCATCGACGGGTTGGCCGGAGATGGATCAGGAGGAAACGTCGTCTTCAACCTGCTTCCCAATGGTATCTGGGATCACAACAAGGCCTTCGCTGCGGAATGGATTTTTGAAACCGGGTTGGATCCTCTGAGCCGGGGTGAAATTGCCGAGGCAGGGAAAGAAGAGGAACTGGTGAATGAACTCCGATGGGGGAGTTTCCCGGCGCCACGAAGGTTTATGGCCGGGATCATGGTTCCTGCGAGCTCCGGGATCATAAAGCGTACTTTCGAGGCCGCAGTGGCTACGGAGATGGCGGATCTGTCCTGTGCCCTCGAGTTGTATCGGGAGAGAAATGGGCAATACCCGGAGTCCTTGGATTCCCTGGTTCCCGAGTATGAAGAGAAAATTCCAGTGGATCGATTTTCCCCATCCGGTGACCCCATCCAGTATCGTCGTGATGGAGAGAGATATACCCTCTTTTCCGTAGGACAGAATCGAAAGGAAGATGAGGGTGCGGTCGTTTTTCGAAATCAATCTTCGAGTCGTGTGGATCGGAAACGGGGCGACCTCGTCTGGGGTTTTGAAGCTTTCGAGGACTTGCCAGAGGAGGAGTAAGCCGTTTAGCTTTCGACCACATGAAATTCTGGTCCCCCTTCCTTCTCGGTCTTCTTTTGGCAACCTCTTCCCTCATCGCCGATGAGGAGAAGAAAGACGAGGGGGGCGAGAAAGAGAAAGCGGAAGAGAAATCCGAGCCGGCCGAAGAGAATGAGTCGGTGACGCAGCACACTGGGACGTTCGGCGGCGAGGAGATCCAGTACTCGGCCACGGCCGGGACGATGGTGATCGCGAAGCGGGAGAAGGAGCCCAAGGCTTCGATGTTCTATGTCGCCTACACCAAAGACGGGGTCGCCAAAGACGGCGTCGAGGATCCCAAGATCCGCCCGATCGTTTTCTGTTTCAATGGCGGTCCCGGATCCTCAGGGGTCTGGCTGCACCTCGGCGGCTTTGGCCCCAAGCGAGTCCAGATGACGGAGGATGGCATGATGCCGGCTCCTCCGTTTCGACTCGGGGACAACCCTCACTCGATCCTGAAAGTGGCCGATCTCGTCTTCATCGATCCGGTCAGCACGGGTTACAGCCGGTCGCAGGACGAGAAGAAGGCCAACGAATTTCACGGGTTTCGTGGAGATCTCGATTCGATGGCGGAATTTATCCGACTCTACACGACTCGGAACGGGCGTTGGCTTTCTCCGAAGTTTCTCGCGGGCGAGAGCTACGGAGCCTTCCGCGCCGCGGGTCTCGCGGATACTTTGCACGACAAATTCGGATTGTATCTCAACGGGATCGTTCTCGTCTCCGGAGTGCTCAGCTTCGATACCTTGTGGGGAAGTGACTTGGCCTATGTTACCTTTCTTCCAGCTCTTTGTGAGACGGCTGCCTATCACAAGAAACTCTCCGATGACCTGCTCGATGACCCTGCAGCTCGTCGCAAAGCGGTCGCCGAGTTTGCCAAGGGAGATTATGCAGCGGCGCTTCTGCAAGGAGCCCGTCTCGATGAGGTGACTCGGGAGGCGGTTGCCACCCAGGTGAGTCGTTTCACCGGGATCGATGTCGAAATGGTGAAGAAGCACGACCTGCGGATCTCGGCCAGCTTCTTGAGAGAAGAATTGTTGCGAGAGGAGGGACTCGTCCTCGGACGCTTCGATGCTCGAGTGACGGGACGGGATGGGAACCTGGCGGGGAACTCGCCGGGCTACGACCCGAGTTACGCCGCCGTGTTTGGTCCGTTTTCCGCCACCTTGAATGACTATGTCCGTCGCGATCTCGAGTTCGAGAGTGACCTCGTTTATGAAATTCTCAGCTCTCGGGTTCGTCCGTGGGATTACGGCGATGCCTTCGTGGGGCAGCCTATCAACGTGATTTCCCAGCTCTCTTCGGTGATGTCGGAGAACCCGAATCTCAAGGTCATGGTGAACTGTGGCTACCAGGATCTCGCGACGCCGTTCTCCGCGATCGAGCACAGTCTCGACCATCTCTCGATCGATTCCAGTTTGCTGGAGAATATCGAATACACCTACTACGAGGGCGGGCACATGATGTACACGATCGAGAAATCGAATGCCGAGTGGAACGCCGATGTCGCGAAGTTCATCGAGGAGAACTCGGGGCTGGAGTAGGGCGACGCAAGTCCCTGGAAAAAAGCACCGGTCCCCGAGGAACCGATGCTTCATCGAAGCTCCTGCGAATCACGGCGCTACCGGAGTTGCCATAGCCTGGGCATTCTGCAGGGGGAGCATCATGCGGCGATCGAACTCGGTTCGACGCACTTTCTCCAGTTCCCGCTGAAGGTTGCGAAATCCATTGCGCTGACGCCATGCGGTCAGGGCGAATTCGTAGGCCTGATTTCGACCCTTGAGTTCCGAGAGGAATTTGGAAGCATTGATTTCGTTTCGTGAGTTGAGCGTGTCTCCGTAGCGAGCCAGGAACTCGTAGCCGCGTGCTGCATAGTAGTCGGTGGCTTTTTCGATTTCGAGACGATCGACGAGCTCGCTGCCCTTGATGAGGGTTTCTTCCACGAACGAGAGGTAGCTCACCGTATCCTGATCCGAGTCGGGAAGTTCCATGGTCGCAGGAATCAATCCGCGAATCCCGTGGGCGATTCCGTTTCTCGCGAGCAGGTCGGTCTCGACGATCTCGACTCCCTGCACCCACCTCTTGTCTCCCTCGCGAAGGACATCGACTCGGGCTTTCAGGTTGGTATCGAAACGTTGAAACGCGATGGCGTTCGTGAGTGGGATTCGTCCATCGATGAGGTGTCGAAAAAGAAGTCCGCGAAGGATCTCCTTGGAATCATCTTCGCGAAGTTTTTCCAACAACTCCTTGTTCTCGTCCGAGGTGAAGGCTTCATCAACGGGAGCGAATACCGTTGTTTGATCACCGAATTGTCCGAGGAGATCGAGCAGCCCTGCCTGGCTGAGCAGATCAAGAAAGATCCCGTAGTTTCCTTCGTCTTCGAGAGTGGTGATCAGGCTCTGGCGCTTCGCGCTGATGGGGCGAGAGATGACATGGTAGATTCCATTCCGAGCGACTCGATCGGTTTCCGTCATTTCGACTCCGTCGATCGTGAGAAGATCGCCGCGCTTCTGAAAGGTGAGCTCCTGTCGGTATTGATTGCGGACGTCAATGCCTTCGGTCCCCAGTGGACTGAGTCCCGGAACCTTGCTGACCGTTTGGATTCCATCGACGATGTGGGCGAGGATGACCTCGTTGAGCAGGTCGAGATTCTCGGGTGCCATGAGGCGGTCGATGGTCCCCTTGGGCAGGGTGGCGAACGCTTCGTCGGTGGGGGCAAAGACCGTGTAGTTCTTGTGACGATTCTGCAGCAACTTCGTCAGTCCGCTCCGCTTCAAGAGTTGGGAGAAAATACCGAAACGGCCATCCGCCTCGAGAGTTTCGAAGAGATCCGGCTCAACAGGATCGAGCACGTCGTCGATAAAGTGGACCACGCCGTTCGAACAGATGAAGTCGGTTTCGTTGATCGCTACGTCGTCAATGGTGAGAGAATCGTTCTCCCCTTCTCCGACTCGTAGGTATTGGCCGACCCCATTTTCTACCAGTCCGATCTTTCCGAGGATGTATCGATCGACGCGAGCACCGTGGACTGCGTGATAGGCGAGGACACGCTCTCGCCAGTGCTTGTTGCCAGGAGCGAAGAGAGCCTTCTTGGTTTCGTCGTCGAGTTTTTCGAAAGCGGCGTTCGTGGGAACGAAGACGGTCAGTGTCTGGTTGGGATCGAAGAGCAGGTTCTTGCTGTTGTCCGTGTCCTTCAACAACTGGATGAAGGTCGAGGCCTGGGGGGAAGACTCCAGTCGTCGACCGATCGTGTTTTCTTCTTCAGGAGACTCAGCCTGCAGGAACGAGGTTCCCAAAACCGCTGCAAGAGTGAGCGACAGTGAGTGGCGATGGACAAAGCGTGAGAATTGTCCCTGGTGTGGTGTGGATGTGAATAGAAATTTTCTCATGACACTCACGTGTTCGCAGGAAGTCCCTTTTCAGATTCAATTATTTCGATTCTTTACCTTTTCCGGATCCGGGAAGGCACGTAGGACCGCGCAGGTTACCGAGTTCCACTCAGCATGAGGTATGGGAGTGGCAACTCGAACAGAGTCGCCGCAGAGAGCCTCGGCATTTCGCAAATCGCGAAGGCGGAGAATGGCTACGAAGTCTTGGCCAATGCCACTACGACCTTTTGATTCGACTTCACGACTCCGCCGGGCTTCTCAAGGGTGATCACGAAGGCTTGGGGTGCGTCGACCCGCAGTTTCGCATCGATCGGGATACGAACCGTTCCGGCGTCGGCAACCACATCAAAGACGCCTCCGTCTACCGGAGCTTCGTCGCGTTCCGGATCCACAATCCACAACTGGTATTGACGTTCGGTCGGATCGTTCACCGGGATTCCCTCAAGGCTCAGGTACCCTTTCTGCAGGTCATCACTCCAGGAAACTCTTCCGGTAATATCGGAGTAATCGCCCACTCCGGAAAACGTCGATTGGACTCGGTCAGGTGATTGATCAACCGATGCCAATTCCGATTCGATCCCGGGTCGATCTGTCCAGGAAAAGACCAGGAGCAGTGCCAGGACAGCAGCTGCAGCCCAGGCCACAGGGGCAGAGTTCCAGAAGGAATACGAGGGTCTTACAACAGTAGCTTCCTCGGTCGGTCTCACAAAACTCTCGGTGCCTGCTTTGACTTTTTCCGTCAGGCCGGAAGGCATTGGGCTTGCTGACTCGTCAACAGAGAGGGTGGACTCCAATTGGGCCGCGGTCCATTCGAGGGAGCCGTCGAGGACATCGGGATGCTCTTTCGAGAGCGCTCTCCACTCGTCCCACTCTTCTCCGGACAAGTCACCAAGGATTCGCCCTGCTTCAAGCTCTTCGAGACGCTGAATTGTTGCAGAATCACTCATGACGCAGGGAATGATGGGGTTTGTGGTTCATCGAGGCGGCGGAGGCGATCACGCATCTCGATCAGGCCTCGTCGCAGACGAGTCTTCACCGTTCCCAGGGGAATTCCGGTCCGTTTTGAAATTTCCGGATGGGTCAAACCCTCTTCAAAGTGAAGGGTGAACAGTTCTCGGGTGTTTTCGGGCAGTTCGTTCAGCATTTCGAGGAGAGACGAGTGCTCTGCCTTGCTCTCGATGGAGGCATGGTTGGTTTCATCCGGGAGCGATTCAGCAGCCATAAGCTCGACGACCGGAGGTTGCCGACGTTGCTTCCGTATATAGTCAATCGAACGTCGCCTGGCAAGAAGGCCGACGAAGGTCTTTTCACTTGCTACCGCTGCATCGAAGCGATGAGCTGAGCGCCATAGTTCCATGAATGTGTCCTGCACGATGTCTTCCGCATGTGACCGATCCTCTGCATAGCGCAGGGCAATCGACCAGATGAGTCCTCCATACACTGCGATACATTTTTCCATGGCCGCTTCTTTTCCGAGGGCAACTTCTGCCAGGACGGTTCCGTCCTGAGTGTATGGAGTAGAAGCAGGCAAGGGAGCAGAAGGAGATGGGGAAACGAGGGAAGGCCCCGGACTGCCCGGGGCCTCGATCCTCCTTCGGTCGCGGGTTACTTCGCGGGAGGTAGAATGACTGCGTCGATGACATGAATCACTCCGTTGGTGGCGTTTACGTCCGCGGCGACCACTTTGGAGTCACCATTCAGAGTCAGGGAACCATCGACCACCTCGAGAGCGATCTCTTTCTTGTTGAGGGCCGTCGCCTTGTCGAGAGTGACAGCGGTCTCAGCAGGCACGCTTCCGCTGACGACATGGTAGGTCAGGATGTCGATCAGCTGATCCTTGTTCTCCGGCTTCAGCAGGGTCTCGACGGTGCCTTCGGGCAGTTTGGCAAATGCCTCGTCTGTGGGAGCGAAAACGGTGAAGGGTCCATCGCCTTTAAGCGCATCCACGAGTCCGGCGGCCTCGAGAGCGGCAGCAAGAGTCTTGAAGGAGCCATTCGCGACAGCAGTATCGATGATGTCCTTTTTCTCTGCACCGAGGGCGATGGAGCTCAGGGCGAAGATGGAGAGGGTGGTAATAAGGAGTTTTTTCATATTCGTTTTTGAATTTGGTTTTCTTTCGTTTGGTCCCCGGCTTTTGGGGGGCTGCACACGAGTTCGTGGATCGTTGGAATCCAGATTCAAAAAGGTGAAATAATTTCAGAAACCCTCTCTTCCTGCTCTGCAATCGCTTGCCTGGCGAACATTCCCAGCCCTCCGGGGACGAATCCGAAAACGTGCGCACAAGAGTTCGTGCCACGCAGATTGCGTGTTCCGTCGAGAGCGTTTTGACCGGCCGCAGCACGGGAGACGTGTGCGAGATATCAGTCCAGCCGCGGAGGGCCGGATCTATCCGCAAGTCCTGACCTGGCTGCGAAGCCAGTCACTGTATCGGCTCGGTGTGTCGTGCCCTACCCGAGATTTTCCTCGATCCGGCGGCAGACTTCTTCGACATTCTCTCGGCTGTTGAAAGCCGAGATGCGGAAGTAGCCTTCTCCGGCAGCACCGAATCCGGCACCGGGGGTGATGACGACCTGCGCGTCTTCAAGCATGCGGTCGAACATGTCCCAGGAGCTGACGCCTTCCGGGCAACCGACCCAGACGTAAGGAGCATTGATGCCTCCGTAAACGGAGAGTCCGATTTTCTGGCAGGCTTCGCGGAGAAGGGTTGCATTTCCCATGTAGCCTTCGATGAGCGCCGCGACCTGCTTCTTTCCTTCTTCCGAGAACACGGCTGCAGCTCCGCGCTGCACGGGGTAGCTCGCGCCATTGAACTTGGTGCTGTGACGGCGTGACCAGAGGGGGTGGATCGCCTGCTCTTCGCCGCTTTCTGTGTAGCCCTTGAGCTGCTTGGGAATTACGGTGTAGGCGCAGCGAGTTCCAGTGAACCCTCCATTCTTGGAGAAGCTGCGGAATTCGATCGCACAGTCTTTCGCTCCCTCGATTTCGAAGATGGAGTGAGGAACGTCGTCTTCCTGGATGAAAGCTTCGTAGGCCGCATCGTAGAGAATGATGGCCTTGTTCTCGCGGGCGTAGGCAACCCATGCGGCGAGCTGCTCGCGGGTCGCGGTGGCTCCGGTCGGGTTGTTCGGATAGCAGAGATAGATCAGGTCGACTTTCTCTTCGGGAATCGCGGGGACGAAATTGTTTTCCGCGTTGCAGGGGAGGTAGACAAGCCCGGCGTAGGCGCCGTTCTCGTCAGCCTCGCCGGTGTTTCCGATCATGACGTTGGTATCGACATAGACGGGATACACGGGATCGGTGATCGCGATCTTGTTTCCGGGACCGAAGATATCGAGGATGTTCCCGGAATCACACTTGGATCCATCGGAGATGAAAACTTCGTCGGCGGAGATTCCAAGGTCGGCATACTGATTCTCGACAATCGCTTCGCGAAGAAAGTCGTAGCCCTGTTCGGGGCCATAGCCGCGGAACGTGCTGGAGTCGCCCTGCTCATCGACCGCATCGTGCATCGCCTGCCGGCAAGCTTCGGGAAGGGGTTCGGTGACATCACCGATTCCGCAACGAATGAGTCGAGCGGCCTTGTCGGGATTCGCGTCGGTGAAAGCGGAGACACGGCGTCCGATTTCGGGAAAGAGATAGCCAGCCTTGAGTTTCAGGAAGTTGTCGTTGATTCGAGCCATGATTCGGGAGATTCTAGTTTCTGCGTTCTATAGAGAGGTAAGATGAGCAGAGAGCAACGGTTTTTTCTCGTCCAGCGACTTTTTGTCGTGACCGGTTTGATTTTGCTTCTGCAACCCTACGTCTCCCGAGCGGAGGATCGTCAGCGCATCGCCGATGACAAGATCTCCCTGGTCGTGCCGGATGGGTGGGAAGAATCGGACCTCAATGCCGGAGTGGTCGAGGCTGGTTTTGCGACCCAGGACAAGCGGACTTCTGCCTTCATTACAAAATACAGCGCGGCGACCCGAGCCAGCATGCAGGAACTCATGGACATGACCATCGCGAGTTTCGAGAAGGAATTCACGATTCGGAAAGAAAGCGATTCCGTGACCGGGCAAGTGCAGGGACCGGGAGAGAAGAAGTGGCCCGCGATCTTCAAAACGCTCGAAGCGACCGTGACGAAGAGGGGCGACGAGTTCGAAATGCGATTCTACCTGCTTTTCTTCGATGTGGGCTCCCAGCTCTACCTTCTCCAGGCAACGACGACGATTCCGGTTCGAGAATCCCGGGAGAAGCAGGTCTATGAATTGATTCGCTCGCTGGTTGCGAAGCCGTGAAATTCTGAGAGGATGACCCCTATGCCGGAACGCCCTCCCATTCGCGCCACAGGTCGCATCACTCGGATTCACGAGCCCGCTCGGCTCTATGAGGTGGAAATGGAGAACGGATACCGAGCCTATGCGATCCTCGAAAAGAAAGGCCCGCGACCGGTCGGAGAAGAAATCGATCGGCAAGTTCTCGTCGATTTCTCTCCCTTTGACATGAGTCGATGCCGTATTGTGAGCTGGGAAGTCGAGGAGGCTTCCGTCACCCGATAGTTTCGTCCCCCATGCCTGTTCTCGAAGTCAAGGATCTGAAAACCTCGTTCTACACCCGGGACGGAGTCGTAAAAGCCGTCGATGGGATCTCCTTCTCGGTCGAGGCCGGGCAGACGGTCGGTATCGTGGGGGAGTCCGGATCCGGGAAGTCGGTCGCCTGCTATTCCCTGCTCCAGCTGATCCCCCAACCTCCCGGGCGGATCGAGGGAGGGACGGCCCTGTTCGATGGGCTGGACCTGCTTTCTCTTTCGGAGACAGAAATGCGGAAGATTCGCGGAGAAAAGATCGGGCTGATCTTCCAGGATCCGATGACCTCTTTGAATCCCTACCTCCGGATTTCGACCCAGCTGATCGAGCCTCTGCAGATTCACCGCGGCCTGGGAAAAACTGAAGCGCTGGAGAAGGCAATTGCTGAACTCGATGCGGTCGGGATTCCTGATCCCCACAAGCGGATCCACAGCTATCCTCACGAATTTTCGGGGGGCATGCGTCAGCGGGTCATGATCGCGATGGCGCTGATCACCCGGCCTGAAATTCTCATTGCCGACGAACCGACGACGGCTCTCGATGTCACGATCCAGAGACAGGTTCTCGATTTGATCAAGACGCGACAGGAAGAGCTGGGCACGGCGGTGATCTTCATCACCCACGACCTCGCCGTCGTTTCCGAGGTTTGTGATTATGTAAATGTCATGTATGCCGGGCGATTCGTCGAACGGGCCGATGTCAAAACGCTCTTTTCCGAGCCGAAGCACGCCTACACCCGCGCTTTGCAGCGATCGATTCCGGCGATGCAGACCAAGGGTGAGCGGCTCTACACGATCCCCGGTTTGCCTCCAAATCTGAGCGCCGGGGTATCTGGCTGCGCCTTTGCCCCTCGCTGCGAGTTGCCCACAGATGCCCCCGAGCATGCCCAGAAGTCACCGCCGCTGATCGAGGTTTCTCCGTCCCACTGGGTCCAGGATTGTCCTGGATGTCTTTCCTTTTCACTCTAGCCTTCTCGACCCGTGTCCTATCTCGAACTCCAGAACCTGACCCGCTACTTTGAGAAGAAGACGGGATGGCTGAAGAACGAAACCCAGATCGTCAAAGCGGTCGACGGGGTTTCCCTGGAGATCCAGAAAGGGGAGATCCTGGGGCTTGTAGGGGAAAGTGGGTGTGGAAAGTCGACTTTGTCCCGGCTCATCATGCAGTTGCTGAAGCCGACCTCGGGGAGTGTGGTCCTCGAAGGGGAGCGGCTTGCTGACCTTCCCAAGCACGAAATCCGAAGGCGTCGTCGGGATTTCCAGATGATTTTCCAGGATCCGTATGCCTCGCTGAATCCACGGATGACGATCTTTTCCACGCTTGCGGAGGCGATCCTGACTCGGCACGAGAATCTCGCCAACGATCGCGACGGATTGGAGAGGGCCGTTTCCATTCTCATGGAACGGGTCGGGCTCGATACTCGATACGTGCGCAAGTATCCCCACGAGTTTTCAGGGGGGCAGCGGCAGCGGATCGCGATTGCTCGCGCGCTCGGACCCGAGCCGAAGCTGATTCTCGCCGACGAACCGGTTTCCGCGCTCGATGTCTCGATCCAGTCGCAGATTCTGAACCTGCTTCGCGATCTTCGGGATGACCTGGGCCTGACCATGATCTTCATTTCTCACGATTTGTCCGTGGTGAGGTATATCGCCGATCGGATCGCGGTGATGGAGGCGGGGAAAATCGTCGAAGTCGCCGAGTCGAACGCACTTTTCGATTCTCCCCAGTCGGAGATCACCAAGGTTCTGCTCCAGGCCATTCCGCAGATACGGTAGCAATTCCCGGCTTGGCGTGGAAGGGGATGACCGCCATGTTGCGGTATGAAATCCCTTCTCGCCCTGACTTTTCTTTTTGCCGTTTCCCTCAGTGCCTCCTACGCGGAGAAGCCTGCCTCCGAAAAAGTTCTCTTCGATGGTTCTTCCCTCGAGGCTTTCGATTTTGCCGAAGGAGCCTGGGAGATTGACGAGGACGGCGCGCTGACCTGCAACATGCAGGAAGTGACCGACAAGAAGGGAAACAAGAAGCTTCGGGGGATGGGCTATCTCTGGACGAAGGACACCTACGGTGATTTCGAGATCTCCCTGGAATACAAGCTTTCGGAAGGGGCCAACAGTGGCGTTTTCTATCGCAGTAAGAAAGAAGACCCGGTGCACCAGGGTTTCGAGGTCCAGCTGATGGACAATGAGGGATTTCAGAAAACGCATGGGAAGAAAGAACCGCGCAAGCTGAACGGATCATTCTATGAGGGAAAGGCCCCCTCCGCGTATCCTGCCAATCCCGTCGGAGAATGGGACAAGCTGACGCTGAAGGCCGTCGGACCTCGGATCACCTGTCACATCAACGGGGTCGAGGTTTTCGATGTCGATGTAAATGACTGGCCCGAGGTTGGAAAGAATCCGGATGGGACGCCGAACAAGTTCAAGGTGGCGATCAAGGACAAGCCGCGTTCCGGCTACATCGGATTCCAGAATCACGGCCAGTATGTCTGGTTCCGAGATATCAAGATTACGTCACTGAAGTGAGTGTTTAGTTTCAAGAAACCAGTTACAAGTCGGATGCTCCATCAGAAGGGGCTCGAAACTAAAAGCTGAACCCTTGAAACTCACCCTTCCGCCTTCTTTTTCATCCAGGGCATCACGAAGCGTGCAGCGCGGGAGGCGACGGTGAACATTCCATCGAGATAGGCGGTGCTCGAGGCACCCATGACGCGTTCTACTCCGACGCGCTCATCGAGGTTGCGGAAAACCTTGAGTTTTTCGAGCTCTCGCTTGGCTCGCTCTCCGGCATCGAGTTCCGTCGGGATCGTCATCATGTTCCAGAAGGCGATCATGGACCAGGCGAGGAGGACGAGGGGGAGAATCGTCTTTGTCATTCCCATGACCAGGGTCGCCAATCCGACGAGGAGCAGCGGAATGCTCAAGTAGACCGTCCAGCGGATGGCAGAGGTTCGCCACGAGAGGGGGCGATGCCCTTCAAAATGCTGAATTGCTTTCCCGGCTTGCTGGGCTGCGATCGCGAGCGAGGGGAAGTTGGTGCCTCGGTAGTGAAAGGAGGAAAGCGTGATCTGCTTTTTCTCCGGGCAGTAGAAGTCCTCGAGGACTCCGTGGCCTGGAACGACTTTCACGTCAGGAATCCCGCGGGATTCGACGATTTTCTCCGCGATCTCCCTGCCGGTGAGCCGTGACTTCAGGGAGAACTCGGTTTCCTGTCCATAGATCTTCAGATACCGAGCGCGACCCCACATGGTGAGGGCGAGGGCGATCATGAAGACGAACAGAAAGATCTGCATGTGGTATCATCGCATGGGCTTTCCTCTCCGGCAATCGACAGGATGAAGCTCGCGCGATTCCGTGGGTTTTCGGATCCCTCGTTGCAGAAAACTCGATCCGAGGTGACCCGTAATCATGTCTCACGATCACACCATTTCCAACATGGCCATTTTTGCCGATTTCGAGAACGTTGCGATCGGAGCGGAGCAGGCAAAATACGATCGCTTCGATATCTCCAAGGTCATGGAGCGGGTCCTCGTCAAAGGGAACGTCGTCGTGAGAAAGGCCTACTGCGACTGGAGCCGCTACGCGAAGTTCAAGCGCGACATGCACGAGGCGAATTTCGAACTCATCGATATTCCTCATCTTCGCCAATCGGGGAAAAATTCGGCCGACATCCGCATGGTCGTCGATGCCCTCGATCTGGCCTACACGAAGCCACACATCGACACTTTCGTCATGATCAGTGGGGATTCCGACTTTTCCCCCCTTGTCAGCAAGCTCCGCGAGAACAACAAGGTGGTGATCGGGGTCGGGGTGAAGCAGTCCACCTCCGATCTCTTCGTCGCCAATTGCGACGAGTTTCTCTTCTACGACGATTTGGTTCGCAAGAAACCCCAGCGCAAGAAGCCGGTGGCTCGCAAGTCGGCGCCGAAAAAGCCCGGCTCGGAAAAGCAGGATGAGGCGGTCGATCTCGTGCTGGAAACTCTCGAGACGATGCAGGACACGAGAGGCGATGACGATCTTGTCTGGGGGTCGATGATCAAGCAGGCCATCAAGCGCAAGAACCCGGGATTCAACGAGAGCTACTACGGATTTCGAGGATTCAACTCCGTTCTCGAAGAGGCGAGAGAGCGGGGACTGGTCAAGTTGGAGGCCGATGAAAAGTCCGGAGGCTATCTCGTACGTTCGGTCGAGTGACCGATAAGTTTCGGGTTTCCGGATTCTCCAACTCTCAGGATTTCATAGGGTTAGGGCGTTCGCCGAACCCTCTTGGGTGCAGGTTCGAGATCCAGTTTGTGTGACAGGATTGAAACGCGTGGCTGTTTGAGGAAAACAGCGCGGGCGTTCACTTTCAGCCGTGTCGAAAATTGTCGACCAAACAACACAAACCAACTCTGAACCAACAAAGATGAAAAAAACACTCGCTATTTTCGCTGCCGCTACCCTCGCTTTGGGAGCCAACGCAGAAGACAAAATCGTCATCAAGGGATCCGACACCCTCGGTGCCAAGATGGTTCCTCAGCTTGCTGAGGCTTACAAGGAAGCTGGAAACGAAGTTAACTTCGAGATCGCTGCTGAGGGATCTTCCACCGCTTTCACTCACCTTCAGGCTGATCCTGCTGGAATCGGAATGTCCAGCCGGAACATCAAGGACTCCGAAGTCGAGACCTTCACTGCCAAGGGCATGGAGATCAAGGACTGGACCGGTGCTTACGACATGATCGGAGTGATCGTGAACGAGAAGAACGGTGTTGAAGCACTTACTCTCGAGCAGGTCGAGGGAATCTTCACCGGAGACATCACCGACTGGTCTGAGGTTGGCGGAGACGCTGGTCCTATTTCCGTTTACACTCGCAACACTTCTTCCGGAACTTACAAGTCGTTCCAGGGAATGGCGATGAACAAGCGTGACTACGGTGCTGACACTCAGAAGATGGCTGGAAACGAGCAGATCGCTGAGGAAGTTGCCAAGAACGCAAACGGAATCGGATACGTCGGTCTTGCTTACACTGAGAAGGACGGAATCAAGACGGTTAAGGTCGACGATGTCGCTTGTGAGCCTGAGAGCGCTGCTGACTACCCCATCGCTCGCTCTCTTCACTACTACACCGTGAAGGGCAAGCTTTCCGAAGCTGGAGCCAAGTTCCTCGCGTGGGCAACCACCGACGAGAAGGCTGCTGAGATCGTTGAGCGCGTCGGGTTCATTCCTGCGAACTAAGGATTCCCTTCTTCCTTTCGAAGAGGATTTCTAAATTTGAAAAGGGCTCGGCGGTTCCGCCGGGCCCTTTTTCGTATCAATTTCCGTATTTTTCGAAGGTTTTGTGGCGACTGGATTGAGTGAGCCGATTTGACCCAGTGACTGAATTGTCACGGTTTGCAGAAGGACAAGGGGAATGATTGCGTCTCTGGTAGCATCGCTGTAAAAAGCGTTTACACGATTACAATCAGATTGAATGAGTAGTTCCGAGAATAAGGAAGCCGATGGCTCCAGCGCCGAAGAATCCGGGCAGTTTCGTAATCGAGGCTTCAAGATTCTCGGATTGAGCAAGCAGGATCTGATCCGCATTTTCTTTGGGGGGAATGCAAGTGTGGCCATTGTCGTTCTCGTCCTGATCTGCGTGTTCCTCGCTCGGGAAGCCTTCATGTTCTTTCCGGATCATCACCACGATCTCAAGGCCTATCGTCAGTCGGGTCAGGAGTATGTGGACTTTGCTTCCGATGAGATCAAAGCTCATACCAATCTCTACAGCAGTCTCAACATTGCCTACTTTGCAGAGGTCAATCGGACTGCGAAAACGGAAGACACCATTCTGCGCGCTTACCGGGCGCTGATGGCGAATCTGGAAAATGTCACGGCAAAGACCTGGGGGCGATTCGAGCGAGACCTGGATCGATTGGAAGACGTCGAAGACGATCTCAGTGATGCGAAGGAGGACCTGGAAGAACTTGATCCCGAGGCTGAAGATTTTGCGGCGAAGCAGCAGGAGTTGAATCAAGAAATTGAAAGCCTGTCCTCCGAGCAGAGTCAGCTTACCACTCGGGTCGAAGAATTGCGCGAGAAGCTGAAGAAGGAAGTCGACCTGGTCATCGATTCCGAAGAAGTCTGGAATATGGGCGTCGGCGCCGAAGAGCCGCCTGCGGAATCAAAGGCAAAGCTCAGAGAGGCTGTCCTCCTGAGCGCTTCACCTGAAATTGACGACGAGCCTGAGTATATTACCGGGCTGAAGGCTGTTTCGAAAGAAAAGAAGGCAAAGGCGGCAGAGGAACTGAGCGATTTCAAAGATACGGTCAAGGCGATGCAGGCTTCGATTCGTCCGTTGAAGTCCTTTCAGTCCGAGTTGCGCAGCATCGCCTCGAAGAACAAGTCTGAAATCGTCAGCTTTTCCACCGCGGCAGGGAGGAAGGAAGCGTGGGAGAAAGGCGCTCAGAATGCTGCGACTGAGGAAGAACGCCAGAGAATGGCTGCTGAAGCAGAAAAAGTCGTGATCAAGGAGCCCGATTACGCTGCCCTGAATCAGCCCTTCTACGAGTCGCTTGGCAAGCATGCGGAATTGATTGCGCCTATCGAAGTGGAAATGGCTCAACTTTATGCCCAGATCCCTAGCAAGAAAGAGGTCCAGACCAAGAGTGCGAAGGAAAATCTAGACCGTGCTGCGGTTTTCTATGAGAGATTTGAGAACACGGTCTCGAAGAACCGCGAAGAAATCAAGGAGTGGCGGCATGACAAGCCAATCACGGTTCCTGAATCCGTTACCGCCTTCCTGTTTGGTAGGAACTGGATATCGAATAGTTCCTGGCATGATTTTTACGGCATTCTGCCGATCTTTACCGGTTCATTCCTGATCTCGATCATCGCGCTGACGGTTGCCGTTCCCTTTGCGGTCTCGGCTGCCATCTATGTGAATCAACTGGCTCCTCATCGAGAGCAGAATTTCATCAAGCCTGCCATTGAGTTTATTGAGGCGATCCCTTCGGTGGTCCTCGGGTTCTTCGGTATTCTCGTGTTTGGAGAAACGCTCCGAGCTGTCAGCCAGGTGGAGTGGTTGCAATGGGTGCCCGGATTTCCCATGGCGGAGCGACTTACGATCTTGAACGCGGGCCTTCTCCTGGCCTTCATGGCGATCCCGACGATTTTCACTCTTACTGAAGACGCCTTGAACAACGTGCCCCAGGCTTTTACCGAGAATTCGCTCGCGATGGGGGCCAGTAAGTTGCAGACGGTCTTCCGAGTGGTTGTCCCCACCGCAGTCTCGGGTGTCCTCGCGGCGATCCTCTTGGGGTTTGGCCGGATCATTGGGGAGACTATGGTGGTTCTCCTCGTGGCCGGAAATAAAATCAAGATACCGGATTTTACGGAAGGGCTCGGGGTGATTGCTCAACCTGCTCACACCATGACGGGGATCATTGCCCAGGAGTTGGGGGAGGTGGATCAAGGATCCCTCCACTGGAGAGCCTTGTTCATGGTTGGAATGGTTCTCTTCTGTATTTCTCTTCTTGTGAATTTCGCGGCACAGAAAGTGCTTAAGAAGCTCAGCAAGATCTAATCGAATCAGGCTTTCTCTTTGAACGACATGCACGACCAGGTAACCGACGATCCTCTCCTGAAAACGGAGAATCCATTTGCCAAGAAGGCTACGGCTGTGGGGCGCCGAGATAAGGTGGTATCGATTGTCCTCCGAGCTGGGACCTATTTCATCCTGCTCTGTGCGGCCTATATCTTCATCGATATCATCAGCAAAGGGGCCCCGACTGTATTCCAGTCATCACCTCCTTTCATCAACACCGACTTCTTCACCGAGAGTCCTCAGACCCTCATGACCTGGGAGACGGAGGATGGTGAGTATTTCAAGATGGATTTCAGTGATTACTCCCAGTGGAGACGGGATAATCCAGACCGGCCGATTGTCGAAGAGCACTCTCATGCCTATTCGGGTGGTGGAATTTTTGGTCCGCTGGTTGGGACCGCCTTGCTGACGCTTATTTGTATCGTCGTGGCGCTTTTTGTCGGCCTGACTACGTCGATCTACCTGAACGAGTATTCCTCGAAAGGGCGATTCATGGACGGGGTGCGTCTGGCGATCATGAACCTCGCCGGGGTGCCTTCGATCGTTTTTGGTCTGTTTGGCCTGATGTTTTTCTGTCTCTTTGTGCCTGTTTTTACAGAAACTCCGTTGGAACGTTCCTTCTTTGTGATTCCATTGGGTGGCGGGAACCACCTTTCCTTCGAAGGGTGGGGCACCTGTATGATGGCGGGTGGATTTACCCTCGCGGTAATGGTTCTGCCGGTGATTATCGCTGCCTGTGAGGAGTCTTTGAAAGCGATTCCGATGGGCTTCCGTGAAGCTTCGTTGGCTCTGGGAGCAACGAAGTGGCAATCGATTTCCAAGTCGGTTCTCCCCTACGCTTTCCCTGGGATGTTGACCGCCTCTGTCCTCGGTATTACCCGAGTCGCTGGGGAAACGGCTCCCATCATGTTTACTGCCGCTTTGGCTCACAAGGACAAGTTGCCGTGGCAGGATGTGAATTCCCTTGGCGGATTCTTTTCCCAGTCTGTGCAGGCGATGCCGTATCACATCTACACCGTTGCTGCCAGGATCCCGCAGTCAGAATACACCAAGCCGATGCAATACGGATCGGTCTTCGTTTTCATGGTCCTGGTCATGAGCCTGGCGGCCCTGTCAGTTTTCCTGAGAATTCACTACCGCAAGAGGGTCAAATGGTGATGATTTTTCCGCGGCGATCCGCGACTTTCGAAACACGAGTTTGAAGAGAATTCCTATAATGAGCACAACTATGTCGGACAAAGAGAAGGAGGAAGCGCTTTCACCGGAGCAGAGCCCAGTTCAGTCATCTGTTCTGGATGAGGGGCCACCTCAGGTGGTCATCGAGGTTGATGATGTGAACTTCTCCTATGTGAAAGGCAAAGAAGTTCTTCGCGATATTTCGATGGAGATCAACAAGGGAGAAGTGACTGCTTTCATCGGGCCTTCCGGTTGCGGAAAATCGACCCTGCTTCGCTGCCTCAACCGGATGAATGACCTCATTCCGACTGCAGAGATTACGAAAGGGGAAATCCGGATCCTCGGAACGGACATTTATGACCCGGAGGTTGACGTCATCGAGCTGCGAAAGCACGTCGGGATGGTCTTCCAGAAGTACAATCCGTTTCCAAAAAGCATCTACGAGAATGTTGCGTTCGGTCTTCGCATCCAGGGAGTGAACAAGAAGTCAACCCTCGATGAAGCCGTCGAGCGCAGCCTGAAACTGGCCGGTCTCTGGGAAGAGGTGAAAGATCGCCTCGATTCCAGCGGACTCGGACTTTCCGGTGGGCAGCAGCAGCGCCTCTGTATCGCGCGGACCATTGCTGTGCAGCCCAAGATCGTGCTTATGGACGAGCCCTGTTCAGCCCTCGATCCCATTTCGACGACCATCATTGAGGAACTGATCACCGAATTGAAGAATGAGTTCACGATCGTCATCGTGACGCACAACATGCAGCAGGCGACACGGGTCTCGGATCGCACGGCCTATTTCTATCTCGGCAATTTGATCGAAATGGACGAGACGACCAAGATCTTCAACAATCCTTCCGAGAAGGAGACCGAGGACTATATCTCCGGCCGTTTCGGATAGCGGGGAGCCCCTCCTGTGAGGGCTGGTTTCGTAGGCGTGGCTCTCTATTCCTCCGGGAATGATGCCATTGCCACGACCTCAACTCCCTGGGCTCGGCCTTTGACCTTGTGCACGCCCAGGCTTTTGAGGTGAGGTTTCAGGTCGGGGACCATTCGGGCGAAGTCGCCTGAAAGAAGTACGTTCTCTTCAAAGTTTCTCGTCAGGTTTTCCAAGCGGAAAGTCAGGTTGACTGGATCGCCCACGAGGGTGAATTCCCCCTGGCTCATGCCGCCGTAGGCAACCTTTCCGGTGTGAATCGCGACGCCGATCTCGAAGGGGCGATCGATCGAGTTGAAGACATCGGGGCGACTCTGGTAAATTTTCTCGCAGCTGGTGAGTAGCTTCTGGGCCGTGCGAACGGCCGACATCAAGGTGGAATCGTCGACCTTGGTCCAGTAGGCGAGGACGGAGTCGCCGATGAACTTGTCCACCGTGCCGCCTTCTTCGGAAAGGATGCGCTCGCAGTCCGAGTACCAGCTCCCGATGATCTGGGCCAGGTCATCGGCTTCGACTTCTTCGGAGAGGGTCGTGAAACCCATGATGTCGCTGACGAGGATGATGACCGGGGTGGATCGGATCAGGGCAATCGTGGAGCCTCCGAAATTGTCGAGGTCTTCGCCCGAAACCTCTCCCCCCGTCTGCTGAAAGGTGAAGTCGTGCTCGGCAAAGGTCAGGACGTCACCGGTGGAGAGTTGACGAGTGGCAGTCACGCGGGAGCCGTTGAGATAGCTCCCATTGAAACTTCCCAGGTCGAAGAGGTAGAATCCCCCGTCCTGCTTTAGGATCATGGCGTGACGTTGAGAAACTCGAGGGTCAGGCAGAATGACCTCGCACTCCGAGCTGCGACCGATGATGGATACGGCCTGCAGTTCGACTTCCTCGCCGCTGTCGCTTCGTTTAAGTTTTCCGGTCAAGATGCGAGTAGTGAACTCGTTTTGCCCAAATTCTACAAGCAGGAAAAGAGCCGATTGATCTCAATCAGCTCCTTTTTCTGCCGGCGAGATGAAGATCAGGGAAGCCCCTTCACGATGGTCTCGGAATAACGGAATTCCCCGGTGATGGCATCGTAAAACTGGAACACGACCTGGGGGTGCGGAAAGGCGACCCAGCGCTCTCCGTCTTTCTCCACCGGGTTGTTGTAGACGTTGTTGATCCGAACGACGCAGAAGTGCGGAAAGGTGCGGTTCTCGCGGGGGATGTCTTCCATCGCATAGGTCGACCAGCGGATTTCGCACTCCCTTGGGCCATACTTGAACTTACCGTTGGCGGGCCGTCCCCCCTCATCCCTCATCGGGGCATGGTTGATCGAGTTGTGAGGTCCGCTCGCAAACTCGAAAACGTTGTCCGTGATTCGGATCGCGAAGGAGTTGTGAAGGTCACCCGTGAGGACGAAAACAGGCTGGTCGAGGCCATCGCAGAGATCGATGAGCTCCTCGCGTTCTTCGAGAAACACGGTCCAGGCATCGTCCTTCTTCAGGGTGAGTTGCTTGTCGGCACCACCCCCACTCCCGACATGGGGAACCATGAAATTGACGGAGGAAACGATGAAAATGAAATCGCTCTTGCTCTCGGCGACCCCTTTCTTGAGCCAGTTGAACTGCTGCTTTCCGAGCATCGAGGCACCCGGCTTGTCGGGGTTGTCGACATCGTGCAGATCGCGGTGAGAGCGGGTGTCGAGGATGAAGAAATCGCAGTTGGAGACCGAGAATTTCCCATAGCAGCGACGCCCGATCGAGTAGTTCTGGGAACCGGTCGCTTTCGCTTCCGGCGAGATCCGGATCTCGGTGGGACTGATCACTTCGACGATCTCGTAGACTGCCGAGTTCGGGTCGCCGGACTCCGAGTCGAGAGCCGAGTCCTTGACTCCGGCGGTTTCGGTACCCCAGTGGACATGGAGGTTGGCCATCTGCTCGAGGTCGAGCTTAGTGAAGTCGGCTTCGGGGTCCTTGAGGATGGAGCTGCCCTCCTCGAAATTCCCGGTGCCAAACCAGGCCTTCGTATCGTGCTCGACGGGATTCGCCCATGCGAGATAGTCGAACCAGGCCTGGGTCGCGATATCACGAAAGACGGCCCGTCGATTCACGTAGCCGGTTTCCCCGGTTCCATAGATATCGTTGAGCAGCTCGTGATCGTCGGCGGTGTAGAAGGTGGGGACATGGCGATGCCATTCGCTGAGATTGCGGCCGCGTTCGAGATAGATCTTGTAGTTCTCCCAGACGCCAGCAATCGTCGGCGCCTTCTGAACGACTCGAGGGGCTTCCTCCATTCCATCGAGGCCGACTTGGTGGAGCCACGAAGAGGCGGGGTATTCGCGCCGGTCCTCGTAGAGCCAGTCTCCATTGAGAATCGCGAAGTGCACTTTCTCCCGCCATTCCTCATTGAGAATGTCGAAGACGGGGAGGTGGGGGCCGGCGCTGTCGCCTCCGCCCCGCTGATTGTTGCCACAGGCGAATTCGAAGCTGAAATTGAAGAGGCCTTCCGGATTGAAGTCTGCGTTCTTGAATTTCTCCGGGTCGGGCATGGTTCGGAAGGAGCCACTCAACTGGTGGTCCTCGATCCGGTAGAAATAGCGGGTGTTGGACTCCAGTCCGTCGAGAGTCACGAGACCGGTGTTGTCCTTCTCGATCGAGGTCTCGAGGACTGGGGCGACCTCGTCGAGATTGTCCTCGTCTTTTCCGTAGAAAATGGTGACCGGCCCGGCGTTGTTGGTCCGAGCCCAGATCGTCATGGAGCTGGAAGTCGGCTTTCCGAGAATGGGGCCGTGGGTGACGCGAATGGCGGTCGGTTCTCCATCCTGCGAGTGCAGGGCGGGAGAGAGAAATGCAAGACTGAGAAAAAGCGTGATTCGGATACGATTCATAGTTGGCGAAAACATCGGTCGCTTTTATAACCTCCCTCGATGAGCGACGCACGCCCAAACATCATTTTCATCATCACCGATCAACAGCGATTCGACACCATCGCTGCTCTCGGTGCGGATCACATGGAGACTCCCCATCTCGACCGACTGGTCAACGAGGGGGTGACGTTTACCCAGTGCCATGTCACCGCCCCGAGCTGTGCGCCGTCTCGGGCGAGCTTGTTTACCGGGCAATATCCCCATACGACAGGGATTTTGAAGAATGCCGATGAGTGGACTCGAAGCTGGGTCGAGGATCTCAGTGCCAGTGGATATCACAGCGTCAATATCGGGAAAATGCACACTTGGCCGTTCACGACACCATGTGGATTTCACCAGCGATATGTCGTCGAGAACAAGGATCGCTACCTCGAGGGGCGGTATTTTTTCGATGAGTGGGACAAGGCCCTGGCTGCGAGGGGACTCGTAAAACAGCAGCGTGAGCTCTACCGACAGCGACCGGACTATCAGGAAGCGATCGGGAGCTTTACCTGGGATTTGCCACCCGATATGCAGTCGGATCATTTCGTCGGTGGTCTTGCGAAATGGTGGACGGATACCTACCCGAAAACCGAACCTCTCTTTCTCCAGGTCGGATTCCCGGGACCCCATCCACCTTATGATCCGACCCCGGAGGCTCTCGATTCGTATCGAGACAAGGTGATTCCCCTCGATCCGCTGACTCCCGAAGATCTTGAGAACCAGCCCAAAGCCTACCAGGGCATGCGGGTGCACAACCATGAGGTCGATCACGACTCGGTTGTGCTTCCTCTCGATCCGACGGAAGAACAACGGCTGAATCAGCGACGCCACTACTGCGCGAATGTTTCCATGATCGATGAAGAAGTCGGCCGAATCATGGAGTCACTGGAAGCGCAGGGCTACCTCGAGGATTCCATCATCGTATTCACCAGTGATCATGGAGATTGCCTCACCGATCACGGGCATTCCCAGAAATGGACGATGTACGAGCAGGTCACCCGAGTTCCGCTGATCTTCTGGGCTGCCGATGGCCGCTTCGGCGCTGGTCGACGGGTCGAGGATCTTGTATCCTTGTTCGATGTCGGTCCGACCCTGATGGAGTTGGCCGGAGTCGAGGTGCCCGATCACTTCTCGGCACGCTCTCTTCTCCCGGCGCTGGATGGTGACACTTCCTGGAAGGGGAGAGGCTACGTCTTCGCTGAACACCCACGAGACGGAAATTTCACGACCGCCGACTACCAGGTCATGGTGCGCTCGGAGGATTGGAAGCTCGTCGAGATCTATGGATCGGACGAGGTGGAGGGAGGACGGGAAGGGATGCTCTTTGATTTCCGGTCTGATCCTCGGGAGGAGAATAATCTCTGGAATGATCCCGAATACGAATCGGTTCGGCAGGAATTGAGAGAGGCCCTCCTGGCCTGGCGGATCGAGACGGGAGACCAGGCTTCGAAGTCGTTCGCAGAGAGGCGATAGATCGCCCTCACTCGGCGAAGAGAAGCGCTTTCGGTATCCGTGGTTGAGACTCGAAAATTTGGTCCGCCTTGAATGATAGTCCGGGATCTTATGGGAAGGACACAGAATATGGAAGGCAAACGCCATACCTCAGAAGAAGAAATCCGCATCCTGCGGAAAGCAGGCGGATTCAACCCCAATGCAAACTCTACCTGACGAACATGCTCGGTGGGCCGCTCGCGTGACTCGACCACTGCTGACATCTGAACTTCTACCAGGCTGAGGAGATCAACAGGGGGGGCAGTCCCGCAGGCCTGTTGAGTTTGCTTTTTTGCTGTTGAGGTCGGCGTGCTTCCGCTATTTCTCCTTTTCTGCCTACCTCCCCGGCACCGATGTCGACCACCCAGGAACCTCCTCATACCGCCAAGGGAATTATCCGATCGCTTGGACCGGGGTTGATTCTCGCGGCCTCGATCGTCGGATCCGGGGAGTTGGTCGCGACGACAAGGACAGGAGCGGAAGCGGGTTTTTCCCTGCTCTGGCTGATTCTCCTGGGATGTGTCATCAAGGTGATCACCCAGATCGAGATTTGTCGCCACTGCATCACTCATGGTGAGACAACCGTTACCGCTTTGTTCCGGATTCCACGAATCGGGAAGTTCATCGCGTGGTTCTGGCTCATTACTTTTCTGACCGGCTTGGGGCAACTCGGTGGCATTGTGGGGGGAGTGGGGCAGGCCTTGGCCATCTTCCTGCCGGTTCTCGGAGAGCACTCGGCGCTTTTCTGGGCGGGAGTGATTACGGTTGGGACCGTAGCCATGCTCCTGCGGGGAGGATTCACCTTCATCGAGGTCTTCTGCACCGTGCTCGTGGCTTCCTTCACTTTTCTCACGATCGGAAACCTCTTTGCGCTGCAGACACAACCCGAATGGGCGATCGCGAGTGAGGATCTCCGAAAGGGTTTGAGTTTCGGATTTCCGGAATCGCCCGGTGCCCTCATGACCGCCCTGGCGGCTTTCGGGATCATCGGGATCGGGGCTGCCGAGTTGGTCGCCTATCCCTATTGGTGTCTGGAAAAAGGATACGGGAAATGGATCGGACCGCGTGAGGACGGGCCAGCCTGGCGGAAAAGGGCGAAAGGGTGGATCCGTGTTCTGCAGTGGGACGCTTGGAGTTCGATGGTCATCTACACTTTGAGCACCGTAGCTTTCTTTCTCCTCGGAGCCGCGGTCCTCCACCGCATGCAATTGGTCCCCGAGGGTTCGGAAATGATCGAAACGCTGGCCGAGATCTACGGCCCCGTTTTTGGATCGACGGGCAGGTTCGTCCTGCTGATCGGGGCCTTTGCAGTGCTTTTTTCCACTTTCTTTGTTTCCAACGCGACCAAGGCCCGGCTCATGACGGATGCTCTCCACGTGTTTCGTTTTCGACCGATGGAGAGCGAGGATCAGCGATCCGGTCGGGTTCGGTTTTTCAGCGTCCTCTTTCCGATCCTGTGTTTTGGAATCTACGCGATCTATCCGAAACCCGTCCTCCTGATCCTCCTGTCGGGACTGATGCAGGCTGTTCTCCTGCCGATGCTGGGAGTGGCGGCCCTGTATTTTCGTTTTCGCACGGTAGATCCAAGTCTGCGATCGGGGCGGCTCGGTGATTTTTTCCTGATTCTCTCCGTGCTCGCCTTTCTCGTGGTGGGTGCCACTATCGCCTGGAACAAGGGAGGAGATCTGGTCGGGTTTCTCCTGCGGATCAGCGGGTAAGTCGGTAGACGAAGCACAGGGACGCGATTCAGTCACCGCCGGGATCGTGTATTCCGCTTTAACGCCATTGCTGGTCCAAGGGAATGGGCGGACCTTATTGATGTAGCCATCGTCCCTCGATCATGCAACACCGCTGCTTCATCGCGATCCTCTCTGCGACTCTGCTCTTCTCGGCAGGGGGCGCCTCCGCCCAAAAATCGGAGTCTCTTTCTTCGAAAAAAGAAAGGGTCAAGGTGGCCGCTGTCCGGCCCGAAATTCTCAGGCCGAGATTCGAGGAGGATCTGCACTGGACGCTTCGGGATCAGGAGGGCCGGGAGGTCGAGGCCATTCTTCTTTCTGCTCATGGTGACACCGTAAAGATTCAGCGGGCAGGTGACGAACGTCAGTTCGATGTTCCCATTTCGATGTTCGATTCTCAGACCGAGAATCGGATACGGAACTGGATGGATCGAGATCCCGATGCGGTGGATTACAATTTCGACATCTCGGCCACGAAAGAGTTGGTCGATTCGGAGCAGTTCGAAATGTCGGGACGTTCCCTGCGTACCACCAAGTGGACCTATCGCATCACGATCGCAAATCAGTCGAGGAATGAACTTAGTGATGCGACCGTCGAATATCGAATCATCTACGACGACAACATCGCTTTCATGCGGACGGCGGCTGTCCCTGGGAAGGGAAAGTCGCAGCAAGACGGGCAAGCCGTCGATCTTCCGGAAATGCAGTTCAACGATGAAATCGAATTCGAAACTCCGTTCGTAGAGGCTCACACCTATGAATACAAGGCCACGAGGGGGCCTCGCGATTTTGCGAAGGACGACATCAAGGGGATCTGGATCCGGATTTTACGCCAGGGAGAAGTGGTCGGTGAGTTCAAGACCAACGAATCGGTCATGAACAGCTACAGCTGGGATAACGAAGAAGACATCGACATCAAGATTACGAACAAGTTCCGGGACTCATTCGAAGATATCGAACCCTGATTTCACGCACGTCCTCGCGGATGCTTTCCCTGCTGGATGCGCCTTGATGGTTTCGTTCACCGCATGTCGTATCTACATGGTTTCTAACCGCTCGCTGGTTTCTCTGGCAGTTCTCACTTCGTGGTTTTCTCCTATCTTGGGAGAGGATTCGCCAACGGATCGGCTTGCCAGCCAGCGGCAGCAAAGAATCCAGGAGCTTTCGGGAAAGGTTTCCAATGAGAGGGTGACGGTTTCCTGGTCGAAAGAGGGAGATCATGCTGGTTTCTCGGTCCAAACGGTCTCCGGCGGATCGGTCTGGAAGTTCCTCGATCTCGAGACGGGAAAAGTAGAAATCGTGGAGAAAAAGCCCGAGGGACTACTGAAAGGGCTCAAGAAACCGAAATCGGATCCAGCGAAGACCAGAGCGATCTATTCGAAGGGTGGAAGAAAATCTCCGGACGGAAAGCACCAGGTTGAGGTCCGGGAGAATGAAGTCTTTCTCAATGAGCAGAAGATCGAGATTCCGCTGGAAGAGAACTGGATCTGGACGGACCGCATTGTCTGGGCTCCCGATTCCTCACGCTTTGCAATCGGGAAGAGGCCGGATCATCCCGTGCGACAGGTTCACTATGTCCGCTCCTCGCCTGAGGACGAGGTTCAGCCGCAGCATTTTTCGATTTCTTATCCCAAGCCCGGTGACCCGCTCAATGTGGTCGTCCCGGTGATCGTTTTCACCGGTGAGAAGCCCCCCATCGAGATCAAGAAAGACTTGGTCGCCAATCCATTCGATTTACGCAAATGGGGATGGCGTCCCTGTGGAAAGCGTTTTGTTTTTGAGTTTATCGAGCGCGGGTTCGGAAGTCACCGGCTCATCGAAGTGGACACGGAGGCCGATCGGCAACGTGTGCTGATTGACGAGTCAGACGAGAAGTTTGTCTTCGTTTTCGGAAACAGTTTTCGGCAGGATCTCAAGGGTGGCGATGAAATCCTCTGGCGATCGGAGCGTGATGGATGGAATCACCTTTACCTGATCCATGGGGATACCGGAAAAATCATCCGACAGCTGACCAAGGGGGCGTGGGTCGTCCGGGAGGTGATCGCGGTGAACGAGGAGGATCGCTATGCCTTGATATCCATGTCAGGGTTCTACGCCGAACAGGATCCCTATCATTTGCATTATGCGAAGGTGGATCTGGATTCTGGAGAGCTGGTTCCGCTCACAGATGGAGATGGGCATCACGAGGTCTCCTGGTCACCGGATGGTCGGTTTCTCTCCGCGAAATGGTCACGGGTTGATCATCCCCCAGTTCACGAGATACGTCGCGTTTCCAATGGTGAGTTGGTCGCGACTCTCGCCGAGGCATCGGGTGCCGAGAAACTTCAGAAGGTCGGTTGGCAGAAGCCGATGCGATTTGTCACCAAAGATCGCAACGGAAAACACGACATTCACGGATTTCTCCTGCGTCCCTCTCATTTTGATCCTGGGAAGACCTATCCCGTCATTGAGGCGATCTATGCAGGCCCCCATGGTTCCTTTACCCCGAAGGGTTGGCGGACCTACTACGGAGCGATGTCGGAAATGGCGGACGCTGGATTCCTTGTCGTGAAGTTGGATGCTCTCGGCACCAACCATCGAGGGAAGGAGTTCCAACAGGTGGCCTATCAGAACTTGATCGATTCCGGGTTTCCGGATCGGATCAAATGGATTCGGGCACTTGCCGAGGAGGTCCCGCAGATGGACCTCGAGCGGGTCGGAATCTACGGCGGTTCAGCCGGGGGACAGAGCACCTTGGCAGCGCTTCTCACGCATGGTGACTTCTACCGGGCCGGCGCGGCGGATTGTGGATGTCATGATAATCGGATGGACAAGATCTGGTGGAACGAGCAGTGGATGGATTGGCCGGTTGGACCGGCCTACGAAGCCAATTCCAATCTTACCCATATCGGGAAGTTGAGAGGGGCTCTTCTCCTCACGGTAGGCGAGCTCGACAAGAACGTAGATCCCTCTTCTACCTACCAGGTGGTGAATGCTCTCGTAAAGGCGGACAAGGATTTCGAGTATTTCATGATTCCCGGAGCCGGGCATGGTGTCGGCGAGAGTCCCTATCTTCGACGGAAACGGATCGGGTTTTTCCAGCGACATCTCGGTGTTCCGGAGCCGAAGAAAAAACGCGACTCGGCGAAATGAAAACTACCGCCGTCGAAGGGTCTGATCGATCTTCTCGACGTAGATTTTCCTTCTCTGATTGATGTCGAGACCTCGGTTCCGAAGGCTGATCATTTCACGATTCAAGTTTTCCCGCTGTTGAGTACTCATTCGGGAAAGTTTCTCCACGATTTCCTTCGGAGGCTCCTTCGGGAATCCATCGGAAGAGAAACCCGCCTTGTAGTTTTTCGCGGCAGAGCGCGCTTCGGCCATGTCCCGCTCGCTCAATTTTCCCGACGAATTGCGTGAACTGCCCGAAGAGCTGCCGGGCTTTCTCTGGGGAGAGAGCTTCTCATATCGGATCGAAACAATTTCCCCTCCGTCGACCTGGATTTTTGCAGTCATTGATTCCAGGTCGGATTCATCTCCCCGGACCCCGACAAGTTGCCAGCCGAGGGAGTTGGCATTCTCGGAGACAAGGTGAGCGACCCGCGTCTCGGTGTCGACAAGAGTCGCGAAGAGATTGTTCTCGATCCTGGCCATTCCTGTCAGAACGAGACCCTCGGAGAGTCCCACCGTGCGAAGAAAAGGCGAATGTGATTTGATGAGAGCGAAGTCCTGATCCGCTACTCTTGATGGGAGGGCGGATGACCGTGTGGAAGACTGATTCGTTTCTCCGAACGCAGGAGAACTGCCGATCGCCATCCCGACAACGAAAGCAAAAAAGGGTTTCGACTCCAGAAAACGCTGTGACCGGAAAATAGGACCTGGAGTGAGGAAAGTCATTCGAACTGGAGGGGCGAGAAGAGACCTCACCGAAGTAACCTGTTCCAGATCGGAGTTCTTCACAACCTTCGGGGCTTCCCCTGATGCCGGACTTCCTGGCCGAATTCTTGACTGCAGCTTGAGATCGAAGGGATGAACTCGCGGGAGCGAGATTCCGCAATCGGGAGCTTCCCTATTCCCTTCCGTATTCGTAGGCTTCCTCAACTCCCCGAGTGAATGCTCAACTCCCTATTTCCATCATGAAACAGACGATCACCTTTCTTGCTTTTCTCCTCGGGCTCGGTTCGGTGGTTTCCGAAGACAAGGCAGGGCCGGAAGGTGACAAGAACTTTTCCTCTCGTGTTTCGACATCCAGGAAGCCGTGGACGAACCGGGAGTTTCTCAACGATTCCAACCACTTCCAATTCGCAATCATGACCGACCGGACTGGGGGGATGCGTCCCGGGATCTTTCCGAAGGCGGTGAAGAAGGTGAATGAACTGCAACCCGAGTTTGTCATTACGGTAGGGGATTTGATCGCCGGAGGCGGGTGGCAGAAAGACGAGAAAGAGATCCAGCGTCAATGGAGGGAGTTCAATGGTTTCGTCGATGACTTCGAGATGCCCTTCTTCTACTTGCCAGGGAACCATGATGTCAGCAACGGATTGATGGACCGGATCTGGGACCAGATGTATGGGGTTCGTTACTACTCCTTCATCTACAAGGACGTCCTCTTTCTTTGCCTCAATACGCAGGGCGGGGAAGGCACCCGTCCTTTCCTCGGGGATGAACAGATCGCATGGGCAAAAAAGGAACTCTTGGACCAGGAAGACGTTCGCTGGACCATGGTCTTTATCCATCAACCTCTCTGGGTGTTTGAAGAGGGGGTCATGAGAAATGTAAAAGGAGAGAAAGTCCTCCAGAAATCGAGAACCGGATGGCCCGAGGTTGAGGCTGCTTTGTCAGGTCGAAAGCACACCGTGTTTGCAGGCCATGTTCATCGCTACGCGAAGTATGAGAGGAACGAATCGAACTACTACACCCTGGGAACGACGGGAGGTGGAAGTGCTCTGCGTGGCGATGCCTATGGCGAATTCGATCATGCGACCTGGATCACGATGACGGATGAAGGACCCCGGATGATGAATCTCACGCTTGATGGAATGCTTCCGGATGATGTCACGACCGAGGCCAAGCAGAAGTTCTGGCGCGAAATGGGCTTCTCGGAGAATTTCCGAGAGACCTTTCCGTTTCGGGACAAGACGGTGACCCTCCCGATCTCCAATCCCCTGGAAACGACTCTGAGCGGCGAATTGTTCTGGATGCTCCCGGCAGAGGATCATTGGAGGGTAAGTCCTCGTCGCGTCTCGCTGGAGTTGGCTCCAGGAGAGAAGAAGGTCATTGAATTTTCTGTGACTCACGAGGGCGATGTTTCGACCTACTTTCCACTGCCTCGTCTCGAGGCCGATTTTCATGGGGTCGACGAACCCTACCACCTGGAGCGTTCACTCTTTCTGCCGATGGACTTGACCGAGCATGTGAAGAAGTATCCCGAGAAAACCGAGATCACCTTGATGGATGCGATGCTCGTGGTCGATGGAAAACTGGAAGAGGAGGCCTGGAAGAAGGAACCGACGATTTCTCGGCTGATTCCTCGCAAGGCAGATGGATACGCCCCCGTGAAAACCGAGGCGTGGCTGAGCTATGACGAAGCTTTTCTCTATGTGGCGGTCCGTTGCGAGGAGCCTGTCCTTCGTGACGTATTCAGCGAGGCAAGGGATCGCGATGGAGCGGTCAGGGAAGACGATTGCATCGAGATTTTGCTGGATACGAACCGAGACAAGAAGTCCTTCTATCACTTTGCGGTGAATCCGGATGGCGTTCTCTACGATGCTCGGCGCGATGACACTGGCTGGAACAGTTCTGCAACCGTAGCCACTGCCGTGGAGGAAGAGGCATGGACCATGGAGATGGCGATTCCTTTGGAGGAAATTGATGCCGACCCAGCGGCTCACAAAACGTGGGGATTTCAGATGGCTCGACAACGCCCTCGATGGGGGGGCGAGTCTTCCTATCAATGGTCTCCGACTTTCTGGTATGGCAACACCCTCCCAAGTTTCTTTGGAGAACTGGATTTGAATTAGGAGAGAAAGCCTGGTAGCGCGTTTTCATGAAGTTATCTCTTTCCCGTTTTCGTCTTTCTCACCTTTCTTCTCAGGATTGGTAAGGGAAGCGAGTTCGAGATCGTTTCGCTTGAACCCACGAGGGACTCGAAAGTGATTTTCCTGAATCCTGATCACCTTGCCTCTTGCGTGGGAACCGTAAAAAAGAACGAGAAGATCCCTCTCCTGATCTATCCGGAGGAAGGGGATGGTGCCTTGCGGAGCATCTTTCGAAACCAGGAGTTCGTCGGCTGGATTTTCTCCCAGGTGCGTTGAGTTATGCCATACAAAGTCGACCGGCCCACTCGGACGGTGAAGTAAGAGCGGACTACGGAATGAATAGGGAGAGCGAGCAGCCGTCGACTTTCACCTTCTCTTTCGAATATCGAATTCTCGTCCACTGCCCGGCAATGGGAAGTCGGAACTCCATCCAATCCCAAGCAGCTGGCAGGGCTGGCCGGATCTTCAATACATCTTCAGGAATAGAGATCTCCAAACCCGCAAGGCCTTCGAGGTAGAGCAGGATCTTTCCTGCATTGAAGTTGGAGTACTGATCACCAAAGAGACTTCGATCTCGTTCGTATGCTTCCGGTGCGATCGGGATTCCCCATGCTTCGTGAAAATTGTAGTTGGCAAGATGGTTGAGGGTCAGCTCGCTCGCCTGCTTGCTCAAACCCTGGGAAAACATGCCATCGAGCGTGAAGTAGGCGGTGTCCGGGGTATATCCGAAGCTGTGATCTACATCCGTCGAGAATTCCATCATGGAGCGCCGAGACATAGCGAGAGGGAAGAACTCTCCGAAAAATCCATTCTCTCGATTCAGAGCCCATTTATCCACCATGGCTACGGCATACTCCTTAGGGAAATGGGGAGAACGCATCGCCCAGAAAGCGTTGGTCATCAGCATACCGTTCTCGGGAGCCGCGAAGTAGTCGGGGACGTCGTTCATTTCCCAGCGCTGATCGAACATCAGGCGAATATGTTCCGGGTCTCTTCGAATTATGGTCTGCCAATGCTCGATATCTGATTCATTTCCTGTGAGCCGGGCCATCTTTTCAAGCGTCTCCGCGACTTCGAATTGATTCATCGCAAAGCCGGACAAGTGTTTCCAGAAGAGTTTTGCGAAATGATTCTCGTAGCAGTCTTTGAGGAACTCCACGTCTCCGGTATGTTCGTAGATCTGCCAGGCCCCGAGAACGTGCTCGGAAGTCTCTGGACCGTAAGCACCGCTGTGCCATTGGGTTCCCTTGTTGTCGGAGAGCATGCGAAGACCATTGGGTAACTCACAAAATCGATCATTCTCGGTGAGATGTTTCCAAGTGAGAACGTTGCCGTAGGCATACCGGGATTTGTCTGTCGTCCAGGCCCCTGCCTTGATCTGAAAAGCTGCATCATAGCGGTGAATCCCGAGAAAGTTGTTCACCGCGGTCTGGGTATGGTTTTCGGTTTCCCATCCCTCTCCAACTTCGATGAAATACATCAGGTAGAGTGCCCAGAGGTAGTAGTAGATATCGACAAATTTCTTGTCTGGGCATCGGAACCAGGGAACTTCTTCATTCAGTAGCCGGTTCATTTTCTGGGTCTTCGCGGCAAGATAGGGCCGATGGTTCTCGATCGTATCTTGGGATATTCGCAGCGCGGATTCCTCTTCGTCGCTCATCGTCCATGAGACCACGACGCCATTCTTGTCGCAGGGAATGGTGAAGGTGTAGTGCTGAACCCCGCGACCATCCTGGGAAATTTGAAGCGACCGCTCGATTTCTTTGGAAGCGCTCAGAACGGTCGACATCCCCGTGTAAACCGAGGGACCGATTCTTTCCGGTCCGTCAGGATCTGGTCGAGATTTTACGGTTCCTCCTTCTGAGAGGATAAGAGTGTTCGACTTCTCATCGAATCGGATCGAAGCCGATGAAGTAACACTGTTTCGATGGTAGAAACTGTGACCCGAGAACTCGATCAGGATGGGATCTGAGGAAGTGATGTACGAAACCGCCGAGTCGTTTTCTGCAATGAACTTTTCCTCGCGGATCGTGATCCCACGGACCTCGTATTCGCAGATCAACTTATCAGGACGCCAGCGCATGCTCTTCGGCTTGGGATGAACGAACTTCTCGCCATTGACGATGACCGTTCCGTAGAGAACTCGAGTGTCCTTGTAGAACTCCCAGCCATGGTAGTCATTTCCAATTCCCGTGTCTTCGGTTCCTGTGAGCTCACTTTTCAAAAGGCCTATCCCGCGACTCCGAAGGTCCTTGTGAAACGGGTGGGTCAAGCCAATGGTTTCGTCTTCGATCGGTTTCCAGCTGGCGTGAAATCCGCCCACGTAGTAAGCAACGTTCCCAGCGAGGAACCCGTGCTTTCTGCCCTGAATTTCCTGCTCGAGCCACTGGCAGTAATCGGTGAATGGAGGCTTCTCCTCGGCGTAGGCTCCTTGAGAAAAAAGGCAGCAGGAGATGAGTGGTATCAACTGCACCCAAAGGTTGGAAAATGAAGAGAACGGCGGTTTCATCTAGAAAGTTGTGTTCTTCATATTTGCCCGACATTCTCTTCGATTTTCTTCGAAACGTTCCAGATCCAATCGCAACTTTTCATCGGCTGCTTCGATGGCTTCTCTTTCGCCGTTGGCCCTTTTGATCGCCTGGGCGTGGGTCGACCTGGCTCGCTCCTCGAAGAGATCCAACTGGGCAAAGCGAGCCTCGAAAACATCATCGATTTTTTCCGCCTCGATCGATTCAAGATATTTTGACAAGCGAGCCTTCAATTCGAGCGCCTTCTCGGGATTCTCATAGATCAGGTTCTCCTTCTCTTCGCGGTCGGTTGAGACATTGAAGAGCTTCTGTTCGCCGGTCAGGAGGTGTTCCATCAGCTTGTAGTCACCCATCCGAATGACACTCAAAGGTGGGGCAAAGTAGCAGGGGTAGTGAAAGACGAACTCAGGAGTGGCTCGGCTGATGGTTCCACCGTTGCCTTTGGCGAAAATATTTCGGAGGCTGCCTCCATCGAGCTTTTCCGGGAGTTCTTGTTTGCTTTCGGCGAGATCGTGAAAGGTGGGTAGCAGATCCCATTGGGCTATTGGTAGATCACACTGAGAGTTGGGCTTGACTCCCGGGCCGGCGATGACAAATGGAACGCGGAGCCCTCCCTCGTAAAGGTTGGCTTTTCCTCCCCTGAGGGATCCATTCGGGGGCAGGCCACCTCCGTTGTCGGAAGTGAAGATGATATAGGTATTTTCTCTTTGGCCGGTCTCCTCGATAGCATTCACAATCGCTCCGAGACCTTGATCCACCTCCTCCAGCATTGCTGCATACTGAAGGCGCCAGGAGTGAATGGTCATCCCTTCGGGCATTTCCGACAAGGGGAGGTAGTCTTCGTCTCGGCAATACTTTCCTCTCGGTAGCTTTCGATACTTCTCGATCAATTCGGGACGAGCCGCGTGGGGAACGTGGACGGCGTAGTGGGACACCATCAGAAAAAAGGGACGGCGGCCGCTGTATTCCTCGATGAATTTCAAGGCACTCTCCTTCAGCGAATTCATTCGCTTCGGATTGTCCTTGGGGAGTGGTCGCCGATCGCTCAGGCTCACGTATTCTCCGTGAAAATTTCCGTTGTCGGCATGTCCGTCGATTTCGTCGGTGATATCGTAGCCGATGGTCACCATCTGTTCTCCCCCCATTCCCTTTCCAAAATGCGCGGTGATGTAGTTTGGGTCGGCGGATTTCAGAATATCAGCGAGAGACATCTCATCCTTCCATTCCAGCTCGCGCTGAATGGCGACAACATCATTTACGAAAGTGTATCCAAGTCTTGCCGGAGTTTTTCCAAACTGGATGCTTTTTCTGGAGGGCGTGCAGGTCGGCGCAGGAGCGTAGGCATTGGAGAACTTCATCCCTCGAGCCGCGAGGCTTTCAAGGTGCGGGGTCTGGTGAAAGTCGCTCGCGGATTCGGGATCCCTCTCCATCATTCGGACCGAGGTGTCAGCCCACCCGAGATCATCAACGTAGACGAGAACAAAGTTGGGTTGATCGACCGATAGGGCCTGGCGGAAGGAGGCCAGAATAACGAACAGAATCCAGATTTTCTTTGTCATCAAAGATGGAGAAGATGCTTCGGAGATCCGCAATTGCGGAAGGGAAGATTCGATCAGGAAGGATAGGATTATTCCTCTCTCATGAAAGCCTTTTTTCAATCGTTCTCTGTCGTTGTCCTGTTTTCTCTTGTTGGAGTAGTGGAGGCTCGGGAAAACCCGCCGAACATCATCTACTTGATGCTGGATGAATGGGGCTACTTCGAGTCGGGCCACATGGGGCATCCCGAACTCCTCACTCCTCATATCGACCAGTTTGCAGCAGAGGGGATGCGTTTCACCAATGCCTATGCTGGGGCTCCCGTTTGTGGGCCGACGCGTTCGGTTCTTCTCACCGGTTTGCATTCCGGGCACACCTCGATGAGAGCCAATGACGGCTTTTCTCCGATTCGAGCCGATGAACCTACGCTCGCGAGTGTGCTGAAAAAACTGGGCTATGCGACAGGCGGGTTTGGGAAGTGGGGGATCGGAGGCCGTGGCACTTCCGGTGTACCGGAGAAACATGGCTTCGATACCTTTTTCGGCTACTACGACCAGGTTCATGCTCACACTTTCTATCCACGATACCTGGTCCGAAACAGTGAAGAGGTGGTTTTGCCAGGGAATGATGGTCTGAGTTTCTACGAAGGAGAAACCCATGCCCAGGGTGAGATTTTTGCGGGGTCGATCGAGTTCATCCGAGAACACGCCGATGAGCCGTTTTTCTGCTATCTTCCCTGGACACCACCTCACGGATTGTGGGGGATCGACGAGGACGATCCGTCCTGGCAATTGTTCAAGGACCAGCCATGGAAGGCGGGGCAACAGACCGATCGTGACGCGCGAGTCTATGCTGCCTTTATGCACATGATGGATCGCCAGATTGGCGAGATTCTGAAGTTGCTGGAAGAACTCGAGATCGATGAGGATACGATTTTCTTCCTCTGTGGCGACAATGGAGGGCAGGCCTATTTCAATACCAAAGAAAGACCGCATGGATTTTTCGGGCCCAACCTGAATCCGGAAACCGGAGCTCGTTTTCGGGCAGGAAAAGGATCTCTCTATGAAGGCGGACTCAAGGTCCCGTTCCTGGTTCGCTGGCCTGGATCCATCGAGGCGGGATCGGTCACCGATCATCTTTGCTACTATCCTGACATCATGCCCACGCTGGCGGAGGTGGCGGGAGCGGGCTGTCCGAAGACAGATGGCATTTCCTTTCTCCCGGTGCTGACCGATTCCGAAGGGCAAGCCCAGCACGAGTATCTCTACTGGGAATATGCAGGGCAGACAGCGGTGCGACGAGGGGATTGGAAGGCTTATCGCGGGAAGAAGGGCGGATGGGAACTCTATGACCTGGCTGCAGATCTGGAGGAGAAAAATAATGTCGCAGCGCAGCATGCCAAGGTGCTCGAGGAGCTGGTGGCGATCGCCAAGGCCGCCCACGAGCCGATCCGAAAAGGAGAAATCTTCGACCGAGAGCTGACGGACAAGGACCATCGACAGGCACCTCACCAGCGCAACGTCGAATATTTGAGAGCCACCCTCAACGAGTGACTCGAGATCGTGAGCGAACCCTGTCAGGTCCACCACCTTACCCTGTTGGGTTTCTCGAAGTCACTTCGCGACGAAGTCACTTCGCGAAAATTTCGTGTCCGGGCCAGCGGGCATCGAGACCCCGGATTCTTTCCTCGATAGGGGGCTTGATTTTCGGCCAGGAGGCAGGTCGTATCCGAACGATCCGGCCAGGGCGAAACCCTTCGAGAACGAGGTCCATTTCGAGGGTGACCTGGATGCCGCTGTTGCCTGAACTTGGTTCGCCGGCGCCGTTCTCTACGGCCGTGATTGTTCCCGCCATCCCGTCGTGGTCCGGCCAGTAGGTTCGGAGGGTGTTCTCGGCCGCTGCCATCTGACCGCCAATGCCTGGTTTGAAGTCGGCGTAGAGGGATTCATCCATTCCGCTGAAGAGGGTGACGGTGACACTGCCATTTCCAAACTTCCCGTAGGTGATTGCGTCGACTTTCGCCGGCATCCAGCGCGTACGAATGTGGCGGATGTGGCGCTGTCGCTGTCGTTCCTGGGCGACTTTCACTGCGGCGTCATCGAGCCAGAGATCCGCGGCGTGGAACTGTTGATAGAGATACCGTGGATGCCAGGTCAGTCCGAGCTGGATCGATTGATTCCCCACTTCCTTGCTGCCCTTATCCGACCAGGTTCCTTCAGCGATGAGATCGTCGATTCCGAGGAGTTCGCGCCCACGCCAGATTCGGGTCGAAGAGTCGATCGTGACTTCGTGCTCGCCACCAAGTCCGTCACCACCCTCGGCTCGTTCGAGCGAGACCGTCAGTTCGCCGGATTCGGGTTGATGGAGTTCGATCTTTTGAAGTGACCAGGCTTTCTTCTCCCGCAGGCAGAGACTCAACCCATCCTCGAGGAGAATGGCATGGTTCTCCGATGGTTGCGTGACATCGGTTCCCCGGGAGAGGGGGACAGCGGATGTCTTCGGGTCTGGAGGGAGAAAGAATTTTCCGTAGAGAACGGTGCCGATGGGGATGTCGCGAAGTTCTGCGGGAGCGCCGCGGTAGTAAATTCTACCGTAGGGAAGCATTGCGAAGTGGTGGAGCTTTCCTTCGTGGAAATGTCCATCCACGTGAAGACGAAGACTCCCTCGGCGATTGATATGATCGACGAAGACCAACTCTCCCCGATACGACTTCGCTTTCTCGATCGGGGGAAATTCTCCAGGCGTGGGACGAAACGAATCCTCGTCTCCCGAAAGGGGCGCGACAACCAGCGAAATGCCAAGGGCCAGGGCGATGCGAATCATCCCAGGTCGAGAGTGCGATTGCTGTCTCCGAAGCCATCAGACTCCACTCCCATTTTCTGGGCCATGGTCAGGAGAAGGTTGCTCATGTGAGCCTCGCTGTTGGCGGGGCGACTGCAGAGTCGATAGTGTTTTCCAGGATCGTCGAGTTGATAGCCATCGAAGTGGCCTTCGTTGAGGTCGACGTGCCGTCCGTGTTTCAATCCGAGTTCGGTTCCTCCAGCAAGGACTAGGGGGAGATTGGCGTTGCCGTGACTGTGGCCATAGGCCATGCCGCTTCCGAACAGAGCCATGGTCGTATCGAGAAGCGGGCGACCATCGAGATCTTTTGTCTCGGAGAGACGGGTCAGGAAATAGCTGAATTGTTCAATCGCAAAGCTATCGCTTCGAGTCAGGTTTTCCATGTGGGCGGGATCGCCGTTGTGGTGACTCAGGGCATGCCGCGATTGGGAAATACCCAGTTCCGGGATGGCGAGGCCCTGTCCTTCGAGCCCGCTGCTGAAGGTAGCAACGCGAGTGGCGTCGGTCTGGAAGGCGAGGACGATGAGATCATAGATCGTTCGGAAATACTCTCCCGCCTCGGTCTGGGCGACGTCTCGGTCCGCTCGTTTCCGGTCTGCCTCGGCAATTTCAGGACGGGGGATGTCGAGCCACGCATCGGCACGCTCCGTTCGGATTTCGGTTTCCCGCACCGAAGTGAGATACTGGTTGAGACGTCCCTTGTCATCGGTGCCCAGCTCCTTTTCAAGGCGGCGCACTTCCTCGAGGTTGGCATCGAGGACACTTCCCTTGCGACGGAAACCTCTCCGCTGGGCTGCAGTCCCATCTTTAAGCTCTTCGAAGAGATGTGCGAAAATCTGTCGGCAGCGACTCATCCCCGGAAGCCGAATGCCGTCTGCCGTCCAGGCGAGCGAGTCTCCCTTGTTGGCCACCTCCAGTGAGTGAAAGCGCGTGTGGGGTGCGGTCACTTCCGCCATTCTCTGGTCGACGGAAATCGTGTTGCGATCCGATGGGCCGAGCTTGCCTCCAGTCAGCCAGATTTTCTGGCAATTGTGATGATGCCCCAGTCCGCCGGGATGATGAAGCCCGCTGATGGGAGTGATGACACTGCGATGTTTCTCGAGTGGCTGCAGGCTTCGCGAGAACTCGAAGTCAGCACCCGGAGTAGTGATCTGATAGTCCAGGGTATTGACGCCGTTCGGCAGGTAGATGAAGACGCTCCGCCTCGGTTCCTCTGGCTGCGCGGTTTCGAGGGGCTTTGCCCGAAGGGGAGTCATGCAGTCAAGGAGGGGGAGGGCGACGAAACTGCCGAGTCCTCGGAGGACATGACGGCGGTCCATCAGCCAGGATTGCGTTTGGATGTTGCTCATGGGATTGCGAGTTAGCGCTTCTGGAAAAGTTCGGACAGAGCCACGGAGCGGACAACGTCCCGAAGTTGGTAATCGTTTTGTTTCGCCTCTTCGACGATGGCTTGGATATCGTCGCGATCATCCACGGTCAGGACTCGTCGGAGACCGTAGGTGCAGAGGTGTTCCACGAAAGCGTGGAGAAATTTGTCTCGATCGTCTAGGAGCAGTTGCTTGAAATCACTCGCACTGGAGAAGGCACGCCCGTCGGGTAGCTCTCCACTGGCGTCGACCTCGGGGTCGGGTCCGATCCCCTGCTCGACTCTCTCATGGGTTCTCCACTGGCCGATGGCATCGAATTGATCGAAGGCCAGCCCAAGGGGATCAATGGTGCGATGGCAGGCCGCGCAGTTGGCATTCTTTGCGTGGGCCTCGAGCTTCTGGCGAATAGTCGCCTTCGGGCTGTCGGGTGGGTTCGGTTCGATGGCATCGACGTTGGCCGGGGGCGGGGGTGGCGTTTTTCCGAAGATTGCCTCACTGACCCAGACTCCCCGGTGAACGGGCCGATGCCGGGTCCCGTCCGAGGAGAGACCGAGAATGGCTCCCATCGTGAGAAGTCCTCCTCGAGGACCTTCGGGCTGGAGGGAAACTCTTTGAAACCCGGACTGCTCTGGCTCGGGCAGTTGGTAGAACTCGGTCAGCCTGGAATTGGCCATGGTCCAGTCCGAGTCGAGAAAGGATTCGATCGAGAGATTCTGTCGGAAGACTTCCTGGAAATACTGTACGACTTCTTCCCTCATACTTGCCTCCAGCCAGACTTCGTAGTCGGGATACAGCTTCCTGTCGGGAGGAAACATACCGAGGCGATGGAGTTGCAGCCATTGCCGGGGGAAGTCATCGACGAAGCGAGCGATCCTGGGATCAGCCAACATTCGATCGACTTGCTTGGCGAGGGCATCGCCTTTCGTCAGGTCATTCTTTTTCGCGGCTGCAAAAAGTGTTTCGTCCGGCATCGAACTCCAGAGGAAGTAGGAGAGGCGGGAAGCGAGTTCCCAATCGTTGAGGCGCTCCCGCGGGGTCTTTTCTCCTTCGACGAGATACAGAAAATGGCGGGATGTCAGGACGCCGAGCAAAGCAACTTCATAGGCATCCTTGAGATTTTCTCCCAATTCCCGCTCTGCACGGTAGGCGTCCAGATACAGGTCGAGTTCATCCATTCGGACCTCCCGTCGCCAGGCTCTTTCCGCGAAGCTTTGCAGGAAGCGGGCGACTTCTTCCTCGGAGGCTTCCCCGGGCGGGAAAACTCCGTCGCGAGTCGCTTTCTCCTCTTCGCTGACGATGGGGCCTTCCCACTCGATCCAGTCGAGCAGGGCAAAGGAGAAAATGCCATTCCCATTCTCGTCGAACATCTTGGGTGCGGTCGGATTGAGCAGTTCCGTTTCGCTGGAGTGGGTGAAGATATAGTGAGGGCTGGCGAGGGCGTTGCGGTAGTGCCCGCCCTTGCGACGATCGATCTCGTTCGACGCGATCAGGTTGAAGTCGAGATCCGTGGGCATTTCGAGAAAGGCTTCGAACTTGATGATCTCCGGCTCGTCTTCGGAGGCGAGGATGTCGAGTTCGATGAGACCCTCGTTGGAGGCTTCCGAAATACGCTTCCCGATTCGGAGGTGGGCAATCTGTCCGTCCTTGGGGCGAATCCCGCTGATCTGCATCCTGGCACGATAGAGCCCACTTTGCTCCGGTCCCACTGCCCCGAACCAGTTTGAACTGAATGCGCGTTGAAGCCGTCCGGGGTAGAGGAGAGCGCGAAGGGGGCGCTTGATCCCAAAACGATCGAGATACTCCTGTTGATCCTTGCCCCCCCGGTACCGGAGATCGGCAGCGGTTTTACGAACGGTTTTCGTTTCGATCGGCGACTCGGGAAAGCCACGACGGAGCACGGTTTCCGCGGCACGATAGTATCGTTCGACATGGGAGGGGGAGAGTGAGAGTTCCGAGCCGATGCGTTCGAACCCGTGCCAGAGCGAGTCGGCATTCAGTTCACCTGGTTTGGCAGGATCATAGCGAACGCCGAGGAGGTCGTAGACGGTATTCTGGTATTCCTTGCGGCTCAGCCGGTAATGAGCGACCGGCGGGCGTGCCGCCATCCGAGCAGCTCGACCCTCGCGGATTCGTTTGTCCAGCGTCGCGATCACCTGCGAAATTTCTTCTTCGGAGGGTTGCGGCTCGTCTTCGGGAGGCATCTCTCCTGCATTGATGCGTTCGACAATCTCCGCCCAGAGATGGCCATCGAATCCCTGCGCGAAATCCCGGGAGAGTTCATCGATTCGGAGATCCCCCTTTTCCTTTTCGGGGCCATGACAGCGGATGCAGTGGGCTTCGAGAAAGACCTCCATCGGTTCGTCGGCATGAAGCGACCACGAGACGGCGACGCATGAGAGGACCAAGAAGAAGCGGCGAATCATGAACAGCAGAGCGTCGAGAAAGGGGGAAGCCTATCGAAGGATGGACACGATGTCATGAGACGAGAACGCGTCACTCGAATCTGATGGGCCGAGGTCGCCCCGGTCGCTACTCTGGTCTGCCTCGAAATACTGCTATGGCTCGAATCCGAATTTCTCTCCTGCTTTTTCTTTCTACCTGCTTCCTGGGTGCGATGGCCTCGGATGAAAAGCCAAACATCGTTTTCATCATTGCCGACGATCTCGGTTGGAATGATGTCGGGTTTCATGGGGGGAATGCTCCGACTCCGAATCTCGATTCGCTGGCTCGTGAATCGCTGGAGTTGACCCGTCACTACGTGGCTCCAGTCTGCAGTCCTACTCGGGTCGGCCTTCTTACCGGGCGCTGCTGGAGCCGATTTGGAATTACGACACCGACAAATCACCAGGCTTTGCCTTTTGATACCGTGACCCTTCCCCGGGCTCTCAAAGCCAGGGGGTATGAAACCTGCCTGATCGGGAAATGGCACCTGGGATCGAAACCTGAGTGGGGCCCGCAACATTTTTGTTTCGATCACAGCTATGGATCCCTGGCAGGAGGAGTTACGGCATGGACCCACCGCTACAAGAAGGGAGAGTTTTCGACGACCTGGCATCGGAACCATGAACTGCTCGAAGAAGAGGGGCACGTCACCGATCTACTGACTGCGGAAGCGATCCGCTGGATTTCGGAGCGGGACCTCGAGGCGCCTTTCTTTCTCTATCTTCCTTTTACGGCCGTGCACCTTCCCGTGAACGAGCCGGAGGAATGGCTGCAGAAAGTTCCTGACACGATCACCAGCGAAATTGGTCGTCATTATGCAGCCTGTATCATGCACCTCGATGACTCGGTTGGGAAAATTCGGGCTGAACTGGAGCGGAGGGGGCTGGCAGAAAATACGATTCTTGTCTTTACGAGTGACAACGGAGGCAGCACTGCGACCAACAATACGCAGCCCTATCCTGTCGACGATTCGCCGAGTGGAAAGGTGACTGCGAGCAATGCTCCGCTGCGGGACCAGAAGGGATCCGTCTATGAGGGAGGAATCCGCGTCCCTACCCTGATCCACTGGCCGGGAAAAGTGGAACCCGGAACGAGTGCCAGTCCTTGTTTCATCGCCGATTGGATGCCGACATTCTGTCAGCTTGCCGGCATGGAGGAGGATCCGGATCTGAAATGGGATGGGGTCAGTCTTGCTGATGCCCTCCGGTCGGGCAGCGATTTCCCCGAGCGCGCGATCTACATCGCTGGTGTTCGCTTCCGCTCAAGTGCGTTGTTTCTGGAGGATTGGAAACTCATCGTGCATCGCGACCGCGATCCCGAGCTGTATGCGATCCTCGATGATCCGTCGGAGAGGAAGAATCTTTCCAGCGAGAGAGGGGAACTCATCGAGGAATTGCTGAAAACCCTGACGGAGCAGCAGCAATCCGATCATGATTCCGTGGTGAAGGGGCAATGACCATGGGTGACAAGATGAAAAGAGACGCAGATAGGCCTGTCATGAGGTGTGAAAACCTTGACCTTCTTGCCCGATTTGACTCGGATGGGAGGAACTCCAAATCCTGAACAAATGATAAAGAAACTTCTCTCTCGTATTGTGCTCGTCCCGCTGATTGCCTCCTGCTCCCTGGCTTTCGCTGAAGAAACTCTTCCCGACCCGGATGGGAAGCCGGCCGATATGAGCAAGCCGGTGCAGGTCTACATTCTCCTGGGGCAATCCAACATGCTGGGCTTTGGCAAGATCTCCGGGGGCGAAGGATCTTTGGAGCATGCCACCAAGGAGAAAGGCCTCTATCCCTACCTCGTCGACGACGCCGGAAATTGGACCGTACGAAAGGATGTGAGAAACGTGCGGGTCATGGGAAGCGGGGACTCGGGGATGAAGCTGTTCAACAACGAATGGATGACAGTCGGAAAAGGGAAGATCGGTCCCGAGATTGGAATTGGTCATTTTGTCGGCGAGGCGACCGACGCGCCTGTCTTGATCCTGAAAAGTTGCATCGGGAATCGCGCGCTTGGCTGGGACCTGCTTCCTCCGGGTAGCGAGGGTTTCGAGTATACCGATGCCAAGGGAAAGACCTGGGTCTACGCCGGCTACAAGGAATCGCCCGACAAGTGGGAGAAAGGCACCGAGCCAAAGCCGATCGGCTGGTATGCGGGAAAGCAATACGACGGTGACATCGCCCGGGCAAAGAGTGTTCTCGAAGATCTCGACAAATTTTACCCCGGAGCAACCGGGTATGAAGTGGCCGGATTCTTCTGGTGGCAGGGAGACCGTGACAGTCGCAGTGCCGCTCTTTCAAGTCGCTATGAGCACAACCTGTTCCATTTGATCAAGGCGCTGCGGAAGGAGTTCAACGCGCCGAACGCGAAATTCGTGACCGCTTCCCTGGGCCAGACGAAGAAAGGAGCGACTGATGGGGGAGGGAAGATTCTCGAGGCCATGCTCGCCGTCGATGGCGAGTCCGGAGAATACCCGGAGTTCAAAGGCAACGTGGCAGCGGTCTATACGCACCCGCTTTCGAAGGGCGGAAGCTCCGGTGGGCACTACAGTGGAAATGCCGAAACCTACATGAACGTTGGAGAGGCCATGGGCCGAGCCATGGTGGAGCTGATGTCCAAATAAGGATCGCGGCCGGTCGCGTTCCCCAGAGCGTCCGGAGAACCACCATTGTCTTTGCAAGGCGCAGGCTCCATCGATTCCCATACCTCGACTTAGACCTGAAAAATTCTTACCTGAAACTCATCGAATCATACTCCCATGAAACCATCCACCCGTCGAAAGTTCCTCAAAAATTCCGGGATCGCAGCGAGTTCCGTTTTTGCGGCTCCCGCGATCGTCAGCGGCCAGAACCTGAATTCCAAAATCCGCGTCGCCTGCATCGGCGTGGGGGGAAAAGGTGACAGCGATACCAAGAACGCGGCCAAAGAGGGGGGAGAGATCGTGGCGCTCTGCGACGTCGATACGAACACGCTCGACCGCATGCACAAGAACTTTCCCAAGGCAGCCAAGTTCCAGGATTTTCGCGAGATGTTCGACAAGATGGAGAATGACATCGATGCCGTGACCGTCTCGACGCCCGATCACATGCATGGATGCGCGGGGATTCTCGCAATGCAGCTGGGCAAGCACGCCTATGTTCAGAAACCACTGACGCAGACGGTATGGGAAGCCCGCACGATGCGTGATCTCGCGCGGGAGAACAAGCTGGCCACCCAGATGGGGAACCAGGGAAGTGCGTCCGATGGTCTTCGTCGCGGCGTGGAACTGGTTCACGGGGGAGTCATCGGGAAACCGCAGGAACTCCATGTGTGGAGCAACCGTCCAATCTGGCCCCAGGGATTCGAAAGGCCTGAAGGCGAGGATCCCGTGCCGGAAAACCTGGACTGGGATCTCTGGCTCGGATGTGCGCAGCCGAGACCGTTCAAGAAAGGGATCTATCACACTTTCAAATGGCGCGGGTGGAAAGACTTCGGCACCGGTGCTCTTGGCGACATGGCCTGCCACACGGTGAATATGCCCTTTCGGGCGCTCAAGCTGGGCTATCCCGAGCGGATCGAATGTGAGTTTTCTTCCCGCGAGTTTTCCGAAACCTATCCGAAGAGTTCCCGAGTGCGGTTTGATTTTCCGGCCCGGGAGGGATGGCCTCCTCTCAAGTTCTACTGGTACGAGGGCAAGCCGGACGAGAACTTCTTTCCGATCCGACCCTATCCCGATCTCATCCGCAATGTCATTGCCGCCCAGGGCAAGTTCCCCACCAGTGGCGCTCTCATCATTGGTGACGAAGGAGAAATGTATTCCGGGAATGACTATGGGAGTTCTTTCTCCATCAAGCGTCACGACGATGAGAAATACGTGGGTGGCGACAAGCACGAAATGGCCAAGACGATCGAGCAAAGCATCCCGCGTTCACCCGGACATGTCCGAGAGTGGTTCGATATGATGAAAGGAGGGGCGCCTGCCTATTCGAATTTCGAAATCGCAGGCTACCTGACCGAAGTCATCCTGCTGGGTTGTATCGCTCAGAATATCGGGGAAGGACGTCCGATCCGATGGGACGGGCCGAACATGAAGTCGATCGACAATGAGGAGGCTTCGAAACTGGTGAAGCGTGAGTATCGAGACGGTTGGGCTCCCCAGGTGTAGCCGCAGAATTCGGTTTCGAGTATCGAGGTTCGGAGTGCGAGGCAAGGAAGAGCGCTGAGAGATTTCGGAGTGAGGGAGATGAAAGACAGAATTCGGCATCCATTCAAAAAAGTTGTAACCCTGGCTGTTCTGCTTTGCGCGTGCTTCGCCTCGTCCACGGTTCAGGCTGAATCTCGCCCTAACATTGTATTCATCCTCGCTGATGATCTCGGCTACGGTGACATCAAGGCATTCGGAGGAGAGAAGAACAACATCGATACTCCTCATTTCGATCAGCTCTGTGCCGATGGGATGAAGTTCACCGATGCGCACGTGACCGACTCCGTCTGCGTGCCGAGTCGGACTTCGATCATGACGGGTCGCTACGCGTTTCGTTTCGGTGCAGCAGAGAAAGGCGGGCCCTGGGGGTTCACCGGCCTGAGGTTTCCCCCAAGCCAGCACACCCTGGGGGATATGTTTCGATCGGCAGGCTACGCAACCGGGTATGTCGGGAAGTGGCATCTCGGTACACGCATGGCGACAACCGACGGGCAGATCCAGGGACCGGAGAATACGGATTTCTCAAAGCCGATCGAGATCGGGGTCAGTGACTATGGATTCGAGAAGTGTTTCTTCCTTCCCGGATCGCTGGACATGTTTCCCTATGCCTTTATCCGTGGGAAAGAGTGGCAGGGCCGTGTCACCGCGCAGAAGGGGTGGAGTGCGTTCAATCGAGTTGGTCCTGCTGCGGAAGACTTTGAGGATACTGAAGTCCTTTCCATCTTCTGCAAGGAAGCAGGCAAGTATATCCAGGAGCAGTCCGCAGGCGAAAAGCCGTTTTTCCTCTTTGTCGCCCTGACTGCTCCCCATACCCCGACCTCCCCGGAACCGGAATTCGAAGGGGAAAGCCGGATCGGGGTCTATGGCGATTTCGTGATGAACACCGACGCCTGTATCGGGCGCATTCGAGACCACCTACGCGAAGCAGGCGTCGATGAAGAAACGGTCGTCATGGTTTCCTCTGACCATGGCCCGGGACACTATTCCGGACGGAAGCGAGAGGCGACGGCGAACCAGATGCAGGAGATGGAGAAGGATGGACATCACGCCACGGGACCGTTTCGAGGATACAAGTTCTCGGCCTACGAAGGCGGGCTCCGAGTACCCTTTGCCGCGGTCTGGCCGGGGGTGGTGAAGCCGGGGAGTGAGACCGATTCGCTGATCGGCTTGAACGATCTCATGGCGACCTGGGCAGAGATCGCGGAGGCGGACCTCCTGCCTGACCAGGCTCCGGACTCGGTGAGTTTCGTAGCCGTCTTGCGGGATCCCTCGGTTGAGAGTCGATCCACTCTCGTGACCCGTGGAACTCGTGCGGATGCCTTTCGGGATGGAGAATGGAAGCTCATTCTCGGACCGGGTAGTGGTAGCTCAGGCAGGTTTTTCACCGAGCCCAAGTCAGAGGATGCCTGGAACGATGCCGTGAAAGCATTTGGGAAGAAGCCCGCAAATCACGAGGATCTCGAACATCCTGCCTTCGTTCAGCTCTACCACTTGCAGGACGACCCGGGAGAAACAACCGACCTTTCCTCTGATCAGCCGGAGCGAGTCGAGCAAATGATCGAGAGCTACCAGAGGATCATCGATCAAGGGCGGTCGACTCCGGGGCAGAAATTGAGTAACGATCACGAGGTCAAAGCGTTTCGTCCCCCTCCTTTTGTGTGGAGGAAGTAGGGGCGTCCTTCCTGGAACAGAACGTCTCGCATCTCTCCAGAAAAATGAATCCAAATTTTCATGGTTTCCTCCTCTGCGCAGTGATTTCGCTGGGGGCCCTTTCTCTCACTGCTGAGACACACTTGGAACTGGCCGTCCCTTTTACGGATGACATGGTCCTGCAACGAGGAAAGGCGGTTCCGGTCTGGGGTTTCGACCAACCGGGGAGCGAGGTGACGGTGGAGTTTGCAGGGCAACGCAAGGTGGCGGTCGCGGACTCTCACGGAGACTGGATGGTGAAACTCAATCCGCTCGCGGCTTCGTGGGAAGAACGGGAGCTCCTGGCGAAGAACAGTCACGGAGAATTAATCCAGCTTTCGGGAGTGCTTGTCGGGGAAGTCTGGTTCTCCTCCGGACAGTCGAACATGGTGTGGACCGCTGGGCAGAGCATGTGCAGGGACATTGCGAGCGAGATCGCGAAATCCGAGGTGGAGATCCCCATTCGTGAAATCAACATCAACACCGTCTCCGCGTTGTATCCCCAAAAGAGAGCAACCTCTGACGAAGGATGGAAACGATCTTCCCGTGCGAGCGGGTTTTCGGCGCTCTCCCTTTCCTTCGCCTACGATCTCTACCGGGAGTTGAAGATTCCGATCGGGATTCTTCTGAGCGCCCACAGCAACACGAGGATCGAAGCTTTCACGCAACGGGAAGCAATCGAATCCCATCCGAAACTCGAAGGCGATGCCGACCTGATTCACCATGCAGATCCCTTAACCGAGCAGGGGCGAAACGCCTATCTCGAGTACTACGAAGACCTGAAAAACTGGCAGAACGAAGCGGGAGAGATGGCGCTTGCAGGAGGACGGATTCCCTCTCGTCCCTCGCTCCCGGGGATTGCGGGAATGTGGCGTGGCCCTTCTCAGTTCTTCAATGGGAAGATTGCGCCAGTGATTCCCTATGCGATTCGAGGAGCGATCTGGTGTCAGGGCACAAGCAACTCGGGCGATGGTAGAATCTACGCGGCAAGAATGGAAGCCCTGGTCAACGGTTGGCGTGATGCGTGGGAGATGCCTGAGATGCCTTTCTATTTTACCCAGATGCAGGCCTACGGAGCGCCAGATCCCGACAATGTAGGGTTCGCCGATATCCGCCAGGCGCAGCATCTGTTTTTTACCGAGAATCGGGAACATGTTGGGATGGTGGTCCAATCCGACCTGAACTCGGCGAGACCCGGTGGCATTCACTATTTCAATAAGCTCCATCCCGGAATGCGAATGGCGCGCTGGGCGCTGGCAAAGGACTATGGCAAGGAGATCGCCCACACCGGTCCGATCTATCGCGGGTATGAGGTCAAAGGCAGTGAGGTCATCGTATCGTTTGAAAAGGAGAGCCTGTTCGGAGGACTTATGGTCGGGAGCAAAGGGATGGCGAAAGACTACAAGGAGCCGGGAAAGTTTGTCGAACCGGCTCGACCTACCCCAGGCGAAACCCTCAATCATTTCCGACTCTGCGGAGCCGATCGGAAGTGGCATCCGGCAAACTCCAGGATTGTTGAGGATGCCGTCGTGGTGACCTCCGAGAATGTCCCAGATCCGATCGGAGTTCAGTATGCCTACAATGCTGTTCCCGAGAATTCGAACCTCTACAACAAGGCAGGTCTGCCTGCGACGCCCTTTGCTGCGGTCGATGGGGAGCTGATCTTCGAAGAGGATGATCTTGAGAAAGTGGCGGCTTTGAAAGCCAGGTATGCGCAGTACACCGATCCGGACTACCCCATTCTCCAGGTGGCGGAATACTATCGGGATGGGGTGATTCTGCAAAGAGGGCAGCCCATCCGCGTGTGGGGTCACGCGAATGAAGGATCAGAGATCAGTATCTCGCTCGGGGAGGAAACGAAGAAAGTCGTGGCCAATGCGTTGCAACAGTGGTCGGTCACGTTCCCGGCCCGAAAGGCTTCGACCCAGCCGATCACCTTGAGGGTGGACGCGAGCCATGGATTCAGCCGTGTTGTTCAGGACATTCTCATCGGCGATGTCTGGTATCTGACTGGTTCGACTCAGTTGAGTTCGGAATGGGCCTACAACAAGCGGGATGAAGCAGCCCAGGTGCCTCCCGCCTTGCCTCTCGTGCGCGAGTTCAAGCGGAATACCAAGGCCAGCACTTTCGCAACGCCGAGGAAAAGGAAGTTCGAAACCGGAGGTGGGAAATATCGGTCCCATTGGATGGATGCTGATTTCTCGAAAGAGGAGAACGGAGTGACGATGTTTACCTATCACTTTGCCAAGGCATTGGGGCGGGAAGGGATTCCCCAGGGATTCATCACAATGTCGTCCGGCCGGGGGGGAAATAGTCGGCAGCTCTCTTCTCCTCTTTCCTGGACGTCCTACCACGGGGTCAAGGATGTCGAGAATCCTGAGTTTGAGGCTCGACTCCGGGAGCTGTTTCTACAGTTTCCTCACACCGAAGTCGCGAGAGCGGCTGTCGCTGCTCACATGGGGGAGGTTCGGGATTTTGTCAAAACCATTTCGGATGGTGGGGCGAAGGGAATGGATCCTTCGAGCTTTCCTCTCCAGGTACCTGCGTTTCCGGAGGCGGGAAGGGGAGAAGTGCCTTCGGACACGATTCCCACCTATACCTACAACTGGTGCGTGAGTCCCTTGACCCCCATGGGAGTAGCGGGAGTGATCTGGGTGCCCGCCGATTACAACCTGGGAGAAGATCCCGCTCTCTATGCGGCGGAGTTGGAGGTCTACGCCAAGAGCCTGTCATCGACCTACGGCCAGGAAACGGTTCCGTTTCTGTATGCCCAGCCGACGGAATCCCTCGTCGAAGGAATCACGGAACCCACGATCCCCGGGGGCAGGAGTGTGACTCTCGAAGAATGGCCCAAGAGCTTGGAAGGACTTGCAAGAGATATGGCCAAGCTTGCGGAGTGAGAGTCTCTTCGTGCACCGAGTGGCTCCCTTGTTCGCCTTGCCTCGACCTATTCGCCTGTCTAGAATCGAAGGATGGTTTGCAAGCGTCGGGTATTGCTTCTCATCCTCGTGCCATTCTTTGCCGCGCTGGCGGGATTGTTCCTGGGGCCTGTAGCTTCCCAGGCCGCGCCCTCGGCCCAGGGTCGGATCGATGCCATCCTGCAGAAAGGCGATGCCCGGATGAATGCAACCTTGGGAAAGGAGGTCAAGGCGAGGCGGGAGGCTCTTGATAAGGAGTATCTTAAGAAACTCGAGGTCGAGAAGAAGGCGGTTCACGAATCCGGGGATCTCGAGGGCATCGCCGCGTATGCGATGGAGAGCGCTCGGGTTCGTGCGATGCAAGGAGTGCCCAGCGTGGAAGAAGAATCCCAAGCGAAGAATCCTCCTCCTCCGGCCTTGAGCGCACTGAGGCGTGATTATCGGGCGAAGAATGAGGAATTGATTGCGTTCAAGAACAAGGGGCGCCGTGCCGCTGCGGAGGAAGTGGTAGCCGAGTTGGAGGTTCTTGAGAAAGAGTTGGCAAGCGAAGGTGATGCCGCCGGGGTGGCCCTCGCCCGCAAGGCACGAGCGGATCTGCTTGCCCGAGTATCGCAGCCTGACACTCCGCCTCGCAACGAAGGGCAAAAGCACAGCGAATCTGCCGAAGAGTCGAGGAGCAGGAAGATCCTCTCGAATGGCCTGGGAATGCGGTTCCTTCCTCTTCCGGGTTCTCGAGAATCACGGGTCTTTGTTTCCATCTGGGAGACACGTGTCCAGGACTTCTCTCGATTCGCAGAATCCACCAACCGGGAATGGAAGCCGCCTTCGGAGAATAAACTCGCGGCTGCGGGGAATGTCAGTTGGAATGCGGCGCAAGCCTTTTGCTCCTGGCTGACCGAGAATGAGCGAGCCTCGGGTCGAATCGGGCCGAAAGACCGCTACCGATTACCGACGGATCACGAGTGGAGCCTGATCGCGGGCATCGGAGGACGGGAGCGCCCGGAAGCCACTCCGAAGGAAAAGGATAACCAGATCCCGAACTTCTACTCTTGGGGGAGGGAATGGCCGCCTCCTGCGGGATCGGGAAACTTCTTTGGCGAGGAGAACGAAGTCAAGGATGGTTCTCGGGAGAAGCCTTTGAAAGAGTACCGCGATCCTTTCCCAGCGCATCGCCGGTCGCGAAGGGTTCGCCGGAGCCGGGCTGGGATTTCGCTGCGTGCTCGAGCTTTCCAAACCGGAGTAAGATTCCGCCTCCTCGGAGAGAAATTCGAGAGGGTTGGGTAGGGGACCTGACCCTGTTGGCAGGCTTGGTTCTCGATTCTTTTCGAGCGTCCTGCGGAAATCCCCATTTGGCGGAATGCGGTTCTTGTCCTATCTGGCAGGAAATCGTAGAAGGGGAAATGAAATACAGGATTCTCCTTCTCTTCTCGCTGGTAGTCTGGTCGGGGTTCGCGGTGGCTGCCGAGAAGCCGAATATCGTTCTCATCATTTCCGATGACCAGAGCTTCACGGACTATGGGTTCATGGGGCACAATGCGATTCAGTCTCCTCATCTCGATCAACTCGCTTCGGAGAGTGCTCTTTTCCGCCGCGGATATGTGCCAACAGCCTTGTGCCGACCGGCGCTGATGACCTTGGCCACCGGGCTCTACTCCCATCAGAACAAGACGACGGGGAATGATCCCGCAGCGACCGCGGCAAACAAAGCTCATGCGGACAAGGCCGGGAAGAACATCAAGGAACTCCTCATTTCCCACATCGATGAGACGGGTGCTCTTCCCCAGTGGTTGGCAAAGGAGGGATATGTCAGTCACCAGAGTGGAAAGTGGTGGGAAGGATCCTATTCGCGCGGTGGGTTCACCGAGGGGATGACCCGTGGATTTCCAGAGCGGGGAGGACGTCACGGAGACGACGGACTCAAGATCGGGCGCGACGGGATGAAGCCGGTTTTCGATTTCATCGACAAGTCCGTTGCCGATGAGAAACCTTTCTTTGTCTGGTATGCTCCGTTTCTTCCTCACACTCCGCACAATCCACCCGAGCGCCTGCTCAAGAAATACGCGGTCGAGGGTCGCCCTCTTTCGGTCGCGAAATACTATGCCATGTGTGAGTGGTTTGACGAGACCTGTGGTGCCTTGTTAGGGAGATTGGACGAGAAAGGTATCTCGAAGAATACCCTGGTGATCTACGTGACCGACAACGGGTGGATCCAGCGGACCGAAGGCAATGGATATGCTCCCCGCTCGAAGAGAAGCCCCTACGAGGGAGGTACCCGAACCCCGATCATGTTTCGCTGGCCGGAGACCATTCCGGCTGCGGACCGAAGCGAGCTGTGCACTTCGATCGACATCGTTCCCACGATTCTCGCAGCGGCGGGTGCCGAGGAGCCGCATGACTTTCCGGGGCTGAATCTCCTGCCCCAGCTCAAGAGTGGTGAAGCGATCGAGCGCGACACGATCTTTGGCGAGTCGTTTGCCCATGACATCGCCGACATTGAGAATCCCCAGGCCTCGCTTCTCTACCGGTGGGTGATTCGACGGCACGACAAGCTTCTCCTGACCTATGATGGGGCACAGGGGAAGATGAAATATCCTCCGGAAGGTGGGGCGCCGCAGCTGTTTGATCTCAAAAAGGATCCGCACGAAAAGACGAATCTCGTTGCGGAAAAGGCCGAGCTGGTTGGAGAGTTGAAAGAACTGTTGAATGGCTGGTATCCGGTCACGCAACGAAAGGTAGGATCGGTCGCCAAGCCGTCCGCCGCTGCGCCCGGCAAAGCCAAGTCGAAGGGAAAAGGAAAGAAGGCGGCTGCCGCTCCTAAGGCAAAAGCCGACGGGCCGAATTTTCTCATCCTCTACGCGGATGACCAGAGGAATCACACCCTCGGTTGTGCTGGTCACCCGATCGTGAAAACACCGAATCTTGATCAACTCGCGGCTGAGGGGGTGCGATTCGAGAATGCCTTCGTATCGACTTCGACTTGCTGGGTGGGGCGATCCAGCCTCTTTACCGGGTGCTACGAGCGCAAGCATCTCTACCGGGTCGGACAGAGGGGACCGCTCAATCCGGAACTGTGCCAAACCTCCTACTTTGCAGTCCTGAAAGCAGCCGGGTATCGCACCGGGCATCTGGGTAAGGAACATGTCACTCTCTCCAGCGAATCAGCTTCGGCCATGTTCGACGTGCGACGCAAGCTCGGACGAAATCCCTTCTTCAAGAAACAGCCCGATGGAAGCAAGCGACACGAAACCCAGATCCTCGGTGATTGGGGAATCGAGTTTCTTCAAGAGCAGGCCGACGATCAGCCCTTCTGTCTCCAGATCAGTTTCAACGCAACCCACGCTGAGGATGGGGACAAGCGACCTGGAATCGGGCACTTCCCCTGGCCCAAGGTAACCGATGGGATGTACGAGGAGCAGGAGATGCCCTTGCCTCGTCTCAACGATCCCGCCATCTACGAATCTCAGCCGGACTTCCTCAAGAAGTCGATCAATCGTCAGCGCTATTTCTGGCGTTGGGATACACCGGAGAAATACCAGACGAACATGCGCGCTTACTTTCGCATGATCAGTGGGATCGACCATGTCATGGGACGTCTCGTTGAGGAACTGGAGAAACAGGGAATGGCGGACAACACCGTCATCATCTACACCGCCGACAACGGATACTACCTCGGTGATCGCGGTTTTGCGGGGAAGTGGACCCACTACGATGAATCGCTGAGAGTGCCGCTGATCGTCTATGATCCCCTGTTGCCGAAGGCGAAGCGCGGCCGGGTTCCAGCGGAGATGGCGCTGAACAGTGATCTCGCCTCGACCCTGATTGATCGGGCAGGACTTCCCGTTCCCGAGGCGCACACCGGCAGGAGCCTGCTGCCCGTGATCCAGGCTAAGGAGAATCTCGATTGGCGCACTGATTTCCTCAAGGAGTTTCTGGCTGTGCCAGGGTCCATCCCGCAGTGGGAAGGTGTGCGGGATACCGAGTGGTCCTATGCTCGCTATCACGTGGGAGGGTCGAGCGTGCCGTTCGAGTTTCTTCACAATTTGAAATCCGATCCTGATCAACTCGTCAATCTTAACTTGGCCTCAAAAATGGATGCCAGGAGTGCTGCCGCGTTGGAGAAGATGCGTGCGCGCTGCGATGAATTGGTCGCTCAGCATGGCCCGGCGACGAAGGATCTGAAGGGCGGCGGAAAGTCGAAGAAGAAGTAGGATCGCAGTTACTCACCGAGACTAACATTTTCTTATGCGTAAATTCAGAATCATGGAGAGCTGTCATAACTTTTTCACTTGTCGTCGGAAATCTGTTCTTCTGGTTACCGTTTTCTCACTGCTCGTCACGGCGATAAGTTGGATGGCCGCAGCGGAGAAACCCAACGTGGTTTTCATCCTGTCCGACAACCAGAGCTACTATGAGCTGAGTTGTCATGGCCATGCCCAGATCAAGACGCCTCACCTCGATCAGTTCGCGAAGGAGAGTGTCACGTTCTCCCATTTTTACGCGCCCCCGTATTGCTCCCCGAGCCGATCCGTCATTCTGACAGGGCAGTATGCGATGAGCTCCGGGGTGTTCACGACGATCCAGGGGCGATCGATCCTGCATCGCGAGAAAACGACTCTTGCCGATCTCCTCGGTGAGGAGGGATACACTACCGGGATCTTCGGGAAATGGCACCTTGGCTTTTCTTATCCCTACCGCCCCGAAGATCGCGGCTTCGACGAAGTCTTCATTCACGGCGGAGGCGGAATCGGCCAGATGGAGGATTTCTATGGAAACACCCATTACGATCCGACTTTCATTCACAACGGGGAGGTGACTCCGTCCAAAGGTTTCAGCACCGATGTCCTTTTTGACCGCGCGATGGATTTCGTCACGAAGCATAAGGAGGAGCCGTTCTTCTGTTTCGTTCCCACACCGGTGACCCACTCGCCTCACCGTGGCCCGAAGGCGTTGGTACAGGAGATGAAAGATGCGGGGATGGATGGGGATCTTGAGCTGTTTGCCCAGGTGCAGAATCTCGATTCCAACGTAGGCCGAATGCTTGCGAAACTGGACGAGCTTGGTCTTGCGAAAGATACGATCGTGATTTTTGCCTCCGACCAGGGGATGAATGATCGAGGGGCGCCTCACGGTGGCAATCGCCTTGGCATTCCCTATGACCCTGCTCAGCACGTTCCGTTTTTCCTTCGCACTCCCGGAGCCAAGGCCCAGGTGAGCCAACGTCTTGCCGGGATGATCGACTTCTTTCCAACCGTCCTCGATCTCTGTGGGATCGAAATTCCCGAGAGCGTTGATGGACTGAGCTTGAAGCCTTTGATCATGGCCTCGGAGGGGTATCCCGAGGATCGGACCCTGATCGTCCAGTGCCCTCGGGGAAGAACGGCAACGAAATGGAAGAATGCTTCGGTGAAGACGGATCGCTGGCGTCTCGTTGATGGAGCCAAGTTGTATGATATCCAGGCCGATCCTCGGCAGCACAACGATGTGGCATCGGACCATCCCGAGATCGTGCAGCAGTTGCGCGAGAAGTACGAAGCTTACTGGGAGGATCTTCCTGATCCGGAAACTACCTTGAGCCGGCACATCCTGGGGGCCGAGGAGTGTCCCCGGGTAGTCCTCAACGGAATGGATTGGTATGAAGGGAGCAGTCCCTGGTCTTCCGGCCATTTCAGGAAACCTGGCAATGGGAAGTGGGCGGTGACTGTCGAGACTGCGGGAACCTACACCTTCGAATGTCGTCACTTTCCCAGGGAAGCAAAGAAACCAGCCGGAGCCAGTCATGCGAGAATTTTGATCGGGGATGTTTCCGCCGAAACCAAGGTTGATCCCGAAAGCGAGTTCGTGACCTTCGAGCTCGAACTCAAGGCCGGCGAGTATGATCTGCAGACCTGGCTGGAGCGGGATGGAAAAGAGTCGGGAGCTCTGTTCGTCTACGTCTCCGCGGATTGACACGCAGCTCTTGTCGGTCTGCCTGTTCTCAGGCGATCACGGAACGAGCTCCTGGATCAGGGAGCGGGACTCGGAATCCCAGAGTTTCAGTTCTCCCTTCAAGTCGCCTGTAACGACGGTTTTTCCGTCCCAACCGAAGGCTACCTGCGTCGGGATGGAGGCGAGATCTTCCACCTGGCCAATTCCATTCCCGTCGGTTTGCCACCAGCGGACAGATCGGTCCCTGCCGACCGTGAGGAACCTGCCATCACGAGCGAATTGAATGTCGAGAATTCCGGTGTGGCGAGTGTAGCGGGATGGCTCCTGCTTGACTGAGTGGGGGGACGCGGTCCGGGTCGGCCAGCCGTCCTTCATATCCCAGAGGACAAACTTTCCGTCCTCGGCCGCTGAGGCGAGCAGTTGTCCGTCTGCCCGCCAGCTCAATCCAGTGATGCGAACCTTGTGTTCGTCTAACGTGTAGACAATACCTGCGTTCTCGCTTTCCCAGACATGAATCCCGCCGTTGCGGTCGCCGGTTGCCAGCTTTTTGCCGTCGGGGCTGAAGCGAACTTTGGTCACCCAGTCGGTGTGCTTGTCCATCGTATGGAGGAGCTCGCCGTTCACGGCGGAAAAGATCTTTACCTTTTTCGCAGGGGTGCCAATCGCGACGAAGCGGTGATCAGCACTGATGTCGGCGGAGAGGACGATGTCCTGCTCGTCGGCAATCGTTGCTTTGCGTTCGCCGGTGCTCACATCGAAAACGGCTACTTTTCCGGAGTAAGCGCCGCGTCCACCAGCTGCGACTAACAACTCACCGTTTCTCGAGAAGCGCAGGTCGTGAACATCGCCTTCGGGAAACGGCAGGGTGCCGATGTGGCCCAAGGAAGTGGTTGCGTTGCTGTGGATCGTCGCCACTTCTTCGGGGGATAGGGCGCGCTTGTAGATTCTCACATCATCGAGTCCACCGCGGTATTGCCGGTCATCGTGAACGCCGTCCCCCCCGATGAAGAACGGGTGATCGTATTCGAGGAACCCGGGTTGATCTTCCGGAATCTTCTGGCGCGAGATTTCCTTGCCGCCGTAATAGAAGACCCATTCCTTGCCGTCACAGGTGACCGCGATGTGTTGCCAGCTCCCGCCGGGAAATTCACCTTGTCGGCCAAAGTAGCCGATCCGGTTGTCTTTCGCCCGCGTTACTGAACGCAAGCGCCAACCGTTGCGCGCTTTCTCGAGGAAGATCGCGAAACTGCCGCGGCCAAAGATGGTTTCGCTTTTCATGTCGGCGTCCGGCTGAATCCATGCGGTGAAACTGAACGCGTCGTTCTGGTTCAGGAAGTCGCGGGGGAGTTCTTCGAGTGGTCGGTGGCCGTTTGCGTTCCAGGCATTGCCAACGACACCCTCCATGGCGTTCTCTTCCTCTTCGAAATCCTCCCGCAAGAACAACGAATCCTTCGCCACCGGCTCGAAATCGTCCGCTTCGATGGCGGGGGTTTGCTCTCCGAAAAGCAGGATCTGTTCGTGACCACTGGCGGCAATCAAGTTCGTCCACGGGCTGCTGGCGAGAGCGAGAATCGGCGGGGCCGTGTTGGTAACGGAAACAGGGACGTCGGGTAGATTGGTGGGCGTGGCAGGATCTTCTGGCCGCTCCATCGAGCCGGCGGTCAAGTCGAAGGAAAGATTTCGCAGCTTCGACTTTCCGCCTTCTGCTTCCAGCAAGCCGCCCGCGATCCACTGGTGAATGACCTCGATCTGCGCATCTGCGATCTTCGGTTTCTTGGGAGGCATCGGCTCGACGTCTTCCGCATGGGTGATTGTTTCGTAGATCCAGCTTGTGTCCGGCACGCCGGCCTTGACGACCTCGCCGCCGGAACTGCCTTTCAAGACACCCGCGTAGGTCGTCAGGTCGAGATCCGCTTTGAACTTGTCAGGATTGTGACAGCCGTTGCAGTGCTCCTTGAAGATCGGGAGGACGTCGTCTTCGAAGTTGGGAGATTCGGCGCAGACGGCTTCGCCTGCCGCGACAAGGCCGACCAGGATGAAAAAGTGCCTCATGAAATCGTCTAGTGGTTGTAGAGAAACTCGCTGGAATTGAGCAGGCCCCAGAGCACGCCGTCGTAGAAGATCTTGAGGGACTTCTGGTCTGTCTTCTCGGGGAAGTTCGAAAGGATGACTTTCAGTTCGTCTGCGCTTGGTTTGCGCGTGAGCAGGCGAATGAAAAGTTGCTCGATGATGAGCTCGGGTTGGTCGGGGTGCGATCCGGTGAGTTGATTGACCAATGCCGAAGCGCGCAGGGGTTTCTGGATGGTTTCGCCATTGATGAGGTGGAGCGACTGGGCGAGTTGGGCATCGGTGCTGGTCTCGCAGGCACAGATGCTGGCGCGCTTCGATTGCCCGAAGGTGGAGAAGAAATAGGCCTCGTTGGTGGTCGCCCCTCCCTGGAAGAGATCGATGGCTCGGGTTTTGGTGGAACGTCGGAAGGTCGGTGTGTTGTCGAGCGCCTGGTTGATGCAGTCGAGGAGCACGTCGGCACGCGGGCGACGCAGGGCAGCGTGGGAGAAGAACTCCTCGTCGTCCTCGTTGGAGGCATTGGTGCCGGCCGAAAGCTGGTAGGTGGTCGAATCGCAGATGTCGCGGACGAGGTCGCGAAGCCGGTAGTCGTGGTCCTCGGCAAAGCGGCGTCCCAGTTCTTCGAGGAGGGGCTCGTTGCTGGCCGGGTTGCTGATGCGGACATCGTCGATCGGTTCGACGATGCCACGACCGAAGAAGTGCTCCCACACCCGGTTGGCCATGTGGCGGCGGAAAAGGGTGTTGTCCTCGGCGGTGAGCCAGGCGGCCATCAACTGGCGTGGGTCCTTGTCGGTGGTGTCGGGAGCCTCTCCGCCGAGGAAGCGGGGGGGCATGGGACGATCGTCGAGCAGGTGCTTGGCCGGGGCGGCCTCCACATTGACCGAGATGAGCATCTCGCGGGCTTCGCGTCCGCGTTTGCGCTCGATGCCGGTGAAGAAGGAGGTCCAGCCGTAGTAGTCGTCCATCGTCCAGCGGTCAAAGGGGTGGTTGTGGCACTCGGCGCACTGCATGCGGATGCCCATGGTCAGTTGAGCGACGTCCTGGCTGAGGATGCTCGGATTGATCTGCCCGGCGGAGGGGATCATCGTGTAGAAGTTGCTCGGCGGCTGGCGCAGGTTCGAACCGGTGCCGGTGAGCATGGCGTAGAGGAGTTCGTCAATGGGGCGATCGTTGACGATCTCGTCGAGGATCCAGTAATAGAATCCCCAGGCGGCCTTCATGGCATTGCCTGAACCCGGGTTGGTGTCGCCCTTGATGCGGACCCATTCGCCCCACTTCGCGGCCCAGAGGTGGGCGAAGTCGTCGCGTTGCAACAAGTCTTCGATGACCTTGGCGCGCTTGTTTGGATCCTCGGAGCTGATAAAGTCTTCGTATTCGGTGGGCGTGGGAAGGAGACCTGTCAGGTCGATGGTCACCCGGCGGAGGAAATCTTCATCGGAACTGAGCTCGGAGGGATGGATGCGCAGCTTCTCCAGCTTGTCGTAGACGAGCTCGTCGATGTAGTTGTTGGCCTTGGGCGGGGACCATTCGAACTTTTCGTCGCCCGGGAGGACAAACACTTCGGAACCTTGGGTGAACCGATTGAAGCGGGCAAAGACGTGGGCACCTCCCGCACGCGTGGCGCTGACCATTCCGTCGTCGTCAATGCCGACCACTCCGTCGTTACTCGACAGGAACAGGCTCCAGCGGGTCACGTCGCGCTCCGAACCATCGGAGTAGGTGGCGATCACCTTGGTGGGTTTCTTCGCCTTGGGGGCATCGAATTCGATGACCGCGGGTTCCACGCGAATGCCGGTGGCCTCGGGAGTGCTTTCATCGTCCCGTGGGGCACCCTGGGCGATCCAGCGGTGGATGATTTCGTAGGACTCGGAGTCCTTGGTGAAGAGCTCACCACCTGTGTGGTGCACTTCTCCGATCGACTTCTGGAGAAGGAGGCTTTTCTCCGGAGCACCGAGATTCACGCGGCGGCCGATGTATTCCTCCATCAGGCGGTAGTAGTCGCCCTCGGGATCGTAGCCGAAAAGGGAAAGCATGAAGCCGTCTTTTCCGCGGGCGGCGCCATGACAGTCACCGGCATTGCAGCCGGCGCGCATGAAGATGGGAAGCACATCGTTCTCGAAACTGACGGGTTCGTCCTTGCCTTGCGCCCAACTCGCGGTCGCGAAGGAGAGAAGAAGGGAAAGCTTAAGTGTTCGGAAAAATCTGATCATGATTCTGGCGCATCGGTTTCGACGGTAGTGATTTCCATTGCGAATCTGAGGAAAGCGGTTTTCTGCTCGCGGAGGAGTCACCTCTCCGCTGGTGCTTCTGGCTTGTAATTGGGATTCGGGATGGGAATCAGATCCGTTGTGCTGCTCAGGTGGGTCATTAACATCCCCTCAAGTTCCTCGACCTTCTCTGACATGGACTTGGCCAAATCATTCTCCTCACCGAGATCGTCTTTGAGGTGGAACAGAGACCGGCCGCCTTCGAACCACTTGACCAGTTTCCAATCGCCATGACGGATGGTGCTGTAAGGTCCGCGGTCTTGGCGGTAGTGCGGGTAGTGCCAGTAAAGGGTATCACGCTCGATCTCGCCGCTACCGGCTAGCAGGGGTTTGAGATCCTTGCCGTCGAGTTCGACGTCCGGGAGCTTGGCACCGGCAGCCGCAGCGATAGTCGGCAGAATGTCCATGCTGATGACCGGCTCAGAGACTTCGGAGCCTGCCTTCGCCACGCCCGGCCACTTGACGATGAACGGGACGCGGACGCCGCCCTCGTAGGGATAGCCCTTGCCGTCACGCAGCAGGTTGTTGGTGAGTCCCTTGACACCGCCATTGTCGGACGTAAAGATGATCAGCGTGTTGTTGGTGAGGTTCAGCTCTTCCAAGGTGTTGACGACGACCCCCACCGCATCATCGACGCTCTCGATCATGGCGGCGTAGACGGGGTTGCGGTGGATCCCTGTCTTCTTCTTGGCCCGATACTTGGCCGCGAGGTCCTCCCTGGATTGGATCGGCGTGTGGACGGCGTAGTTGGCGAGCATCAGGAAGAAGGGCTGGTCCTTGTGCTTGCGAATGAAGGCATCGGCTTCCTCCGCTTCGCGATCCGTCAGGTACTGCCCCGGCTTGCGCCCCGGCAACCCGGGAATGCCATCACGCGTTATCGGGTGAAACGACTTGGGCTTGTTGTAGGGATCAAAGTAGGACGGCGGCTCCCCAAAGTCGCAGCCACCTACATTGTAGTCGAAGCCCTGCTCGGTCGGATACCAGTCATCTGTTCCAAGGTGCCACTTGCCAATGTAGCAGCTGACGTAGCCTTCCGGCTTCAACACTTCTGCAAGGGTAACTTCTGTGCTCTCCAGCCAGAGACCGTTCGGCGGGCAGATCAACTTGCCTTTTCCCTGCCACTGCTCCTTTGGCTTCCAACAGGGATTCTTCCGGTCTTTTGGAACCTTGGCCCCCTGAGCGCGTGAACGAATCCAGTTCGTGATGCCGGTTCGATGCGGGTAGCGACCGGTCATCACTGCCGCTCGCGATGGCGAACACACTGCACAGGCAGCATATCCGTCGGTGAAGCGCACCCCTTCCTTCGCCAGGCTGTCGATGTGCGGCGTTTCGTAGAAGTCCGAGCCCTGGCAGCCGAGATCGGCCCAGCCCAGATCGTCCACCAGTACCAGCACGATTTTAGGCTTCGCGGCGAAAGCGCCAGAGGAAGACAACAGACACAGGGTAAACAGTAGAAATCGATTCATCGGGAACGCTCCTCATCAATTCGCAGCACGCCGTTGCCGGATTCCTGCACGATTTCCTGATCGCCCTCCCGAATCTTGATTTGGCAGGCGATTTGCTGATACTGACCGGTCAACGCATCCTTCGTTGCCCGAATCGGGAAACTGACCATCTTGTCACCCGGACGAATGGTCACGGGCTTCACCAACTCGATTCCCGTTGGCAGACGGATCAGAGTAGCGGTGGCCTCGCCGGGCAGGGGTTTGATCGTGTCGATGGAGGCGACCAGTTTCGTTTCGGTCTGACGCTCGATGGCGGTACGATCGAAGGTGAGATTAAGATAGGGGTCGGAAATCTCCAGGTCGATGGGAGGAGAGGCGACGTAGTGGAAACCGGTGCCCCAGCCACGGTTTCCCCCCTTTTCCTCATGGGCGGTCAGGGTGACAGGATAACGCCCCGGCGTCACATTGTGGTTGGCCTTGAGTTGATAGACTGCCTTCGTCTCACCGGGTGGGATGATGAGAGGCGGGGGCGTCACGACATTGGGTGGCCTCCAGGCGGCATAGACGGAGACGCCGCCTTCGTAACCCTGGCTGCGCTCGATCTCGACTTCGAGGTCGAGGACGGCGCTCTTGGCGAGGGCGATGTCCGGCTGCTTGACCGAGATGCGGAGGGGCGCTTCCTCGACCACAGCGGCGGCGCAACGGCGAGTGAGATTGTGGACGACGTTGTAGCCACCTCGTCGGCTCGTGGAAGGGACGTTGTGCACGAAGCTTCCCCGGAAGTCGGCGCCTTCCTCGGTGGGACGAAGCTTCAGTTCGATGAGATCGGACCACGGCTCGGCGTCAGCGGTGGCGGTCAGGGTGGCCTGGGTCAGGGTTTGGCCCGGTTTCAGTGGAGGACACTCGAAAGTGACGCCCTTGGGTAAACCTTCGGCGTAGATTTCCATGCCGCCGCGATAGTTATTTCCGAGACCGGAAATGATGGCGAGGGTGTGCTCCACCGTGTTGCCGCGGTGGACGACGAGGCGGTCCCGTTTGTGCGGGCTCTCGCGATAATCCTTGGGAAAGTAGATGAAGGCGCGATTCACCACGGGCTCGATCTCGACGCGGTAGACGTAGTCGGGTCCGAAGAGGCGTTGAGAATCCTCGATGCCGAGGAGGTAGTCACCGTCGGCATCGGGTTCGAAAATCGTGATGGGATCCATGCGGTCCTTGAGGATGGAGGTCTTGTCGGCGCCCTGCCAGTCGTGGTCGATCCAGCGGGAATCATCCGCCTTGATGTCGATGCGACTCTCCGTGCCTGCGGCGGGGCGAATCATGAGCCGGGCATCGAGCGAGGAGCCGAGGGTGGCGGCGTAGGTGCGCACGCGGTATCGCTCGCCCTTCCTGGCGCTGAAGCGGAACCAGTCGGTCTTGCCCTCATGCAGAATGCGACCGTTGAAGGCGATGGGAAGCTCTCCTTGATAAACCTGGGCCTCCTCCGGTTGGAAGTGCTCCTTGCCGTCCTCGAGGACGTTTTCGAACTTGGCCACCTGGAGGCGGTTGGGAATCGCCGTCGGGGCGGCAAAGAAATCGATAACAGATTTGTCGAAGGCGCCGGGCTCCTTGGGAAGCGCATGCCTGGCCTTGCTCTCCGATCCGTCGGCGTCGATGAGGGTGAGTTCGAGTTCGGATCCCGCCGGGCCGCCGAGCGGGTAAGTGATCATCGGGCGCTTCTCATTGCTGAAGTGCGCAGCGTAGTGTCGGAGTGCGCCCTCGAAATCCATGTTCTGGTGGATGTTCACGTAATAGGTCCCGGACTTTTCCGCCTTCAGGCCGACGATGGGGTCCATGTCGCGCAGGGAGGTGTCGTCGACGTAGGCAATCTTCTCCTGATCGGGGTCGTAGATCGTGATGGCGCAGTCGGTGATGCCGTCGTGAAAGTCGAATCCGAGGCAAGCCGACCAGACTTCCACGGTCAGGTTCTCGCCCTTTTCCATCTCCACGGCATAGAAGTCGTGGTCCATGGTGGAATAGGAGGGGTGGTAGCCGTAGACGGTCGTTCCCAGTTCGACCGGTTGCGCCCGAACGAAAGTTCCGTTGCCCTTGTCGGCGGAATCGTGCGCCCAGTCTTTCTCCGGCACGCAGGGAAATGGGGAGACCCAGAAGGACACCATTTCGGAGAGCGCCTCCTTCGTGCGCAGGCGCATGAAGTGTTCGCCGAGGGGGCAGTCGTCGGCGATCTCCAGGGTGAGTTCCACCGCTGTGCCCTTGGGCATCTTGCGGTCGTCGCCACGCATGTCGCTCGGAATGACATCGAGCGGTCGGTGGTCGACGACCTTGATACCCGGTCGATAGAAGAAGAATTCCTCGATCTCTTGCAGTCGACCGCCAATGAGCGTGATCTTGGTGGTGCTGCCCTGTTCGCCGACCTGGGGATTGATCCGTCCCGCGATGGGACAGGAATAGGGAAAGGTGCAGAACTCCAGCTCTTCCTGCGCTTCTGCGAAGGGGAGGAGGAGAGAGGCGAGGAGGAGGGAGGGAATGATGCAACGGTTCATGCCAGGATGTCCTCGACCACTTTCCCGCCGTCGATGATTTCCATCGGGCGAGAGCCCGAGGCCATCAGTTCCTTGTCCGAATTGATGCCCATCAGGTGATAGAGCGTGCTGTGCAGATCGGCGAGAGGAACACCGTCGTGGGCGACCTCGGATGAAGTGGCGTCGGCGTCTCCGTAGAAGGCGCCCTGCTTGAGCCCACCGCCGGCCATGGCGAGCGAGAAGACGCGGGACCAGTGGTCGCGGCCAGCGACCTGGTTGATCTTTGGCGTGCGGCCCATTTCGGAGACGACCCAGACGAGGGTATTGTCGAGCAGGCCGCGGTCGTCGAGATCCCGAATCAGCGTCGAGAAGGCCTTGTCGAACGCAGGCATGTTGAGTTCGAAGGCGGTCTTGATGCCGGAGTGGTGATCCCACTCGCCGTAGTTCAGGGAGACAAAGCGCACTCCGGCTTCGACGAGTCGGCGGGCGAGGAGCATACGCATGCCGGCCTGCGAGCCCTGGCGTTCGAACTGGTTCTTGCCGTACTCGGTCTTCAGTTTCTCTGGCTCCTTGGAAAGATCGAAGGCGTCTTTCACTTCCTCCGAGCTGATCATGTCGTAGGCCTTCTGGTAGTAGGCATCCATCGTGTCGAGCGGAGCTTTGCTCGTTTCGAGCTTGCGGAACTCGTTGTTGATGGCGTCGCGGATCTGCTTGCGGGACTCGAAGGCAGCGACATCGAGACCACCCGGGAGGGTGAGATCACGAATCTGGAAGCTGCTATCCGAGGCCGGGTCGGCTCCGGTCGTGAAGGGTCCGTATTGCGCACCGAGATAGCCGGTCTCATCCTTGGCATTACCGATCGCGATGTAAGTCGGAAGCGCCGAGCGAGGCTGGAACTCGTGATTGACCACCGTGCCGATCGTCGGGTGCTTGATCGCCGGCGTCATGGGGTAGCCGCGCATGACGTGATACGTGGCCTGCCCGTGATCGGGAATCTTCCCGACAACCGAGCGCACCACCGTCAGCTTGTCCGCGATCTTCGCCGTCTCGGGCATCAGCTCGCCGAGCACGATTCCCGGGATGGGAGTCTTGCTGACACCAAACGGACCGCGGTATTCCAGTGGCGATTCCGGCTTCGGGTTCCAACTTTCCTGGGCAGCCACTCCACCACCGAGCCGGATCTGGATGACACTTTTTGCCGGCCCCTCCACTGTCTTGAAATCCTTCTGCGCCGCCTCGAGCTGAAGCATCTGGCCGAGGGTGAGCCCAACCCCTCCCAGCGAGCCGATTCGCATCGCATCACGACGGGAGAAATGAGCTTGCTGAAATCCGGAACAACCGCTGGTTCGTCTTTTCATGCCCAATAATGGCATGGAAGAAAGAACCTTAGGGGAGAAAAGAAGACTTTTTTGAGTCCCTCGGAAAAATTGGCGATCCCGTCATTCCCGAACCGCCTTCAACTCGTCATCCGCCCACGGCGTCTTCCGATCGCCATGCAGCTTCTTCACATTCTTCACCTCGTCATGGCTGACGCTTGAGGCGCCGTCGCCATGGACAAAGCGCAGGTAGGTGATCAGTTCCGACAAGCGATCTTCGCGGGTGATCCCGAGGGCGTGGGCCGGCGCCATGAAACCGGCTTGGTAGGATTTCCCGTCGATCGGTCCCTTGAGGCCATGGAGTAGAACTGCGATCAACTTATTGGGATCGCCTTTGACGCGAGCCGAGTCGACCAGCGACGGTGCCAGCATCATTTCACTTCCAGCGATCGCGATTCCTTTGCCGTCCGCTCCGTGACAGGTAATGCAACTGGCGAAATACTGGGTTTCTCCAGAGGTGATGCGCTTCTTCTCGTCGTTGGACATGTCGTCGGGAAACTGGATCCCCCGGTCCCAGTTTCCGAGCATGTTCTTCGAGGCGACGGTGGTGGCGGGATCGAAGGCATTGCCTTCGAGGATCTCTTTCACCAGTGGCAGGTCTTTCATACCCCAGAGCGAAAGGGTCGTTGCCAGTTGCACCCCCGGAACAGTGGCCTGTCGACGCGCGATCTGCTGGATCAGCTCGACGCCATCGGGATGATCCCGAACGAGGCCGAGAGAGAGAATCAATTGCTGGGCGACTTGAGGATCGCTGTCGTTCGCGAGGGTGCGAGCCAGGGCATCGAAGAATTCGCCTTCTCCCAACCGCGGTTCGGCGACCTGGACCGCGGCCCGGCGGATCCTGGCTTCGTTGTCTTTGGCCATGTGGGCGAGGAGATCGAGATCCGTTGCCGCCATGCCTTCGAGCGTCCACAAAGCGTGGAATCGGGCGTGTGGGCTGTCGGCGAACCGGGCTATGGCCCGCAAGTGGGGCTCCACGCTTTCGCGGTCTTCTCGCAGGATGATCTCGCGCTGGGCCGTATCCCGCCACCAGCCGGAGGGGCTTTCGAGATGGCGCAGCAGGGCGATGGTGGGTTCAGTGCTCATCGGAGGCATGGCTTGTTTGCTGCGCGGCTGAAAATCCCGATGACGGATACGCCAGATGCGGCCGTGCTGGTTGTTATCGTCGAGGCCGTTGGCGATGATGTTTTCGCGACTGCCGGGATTGAGCCAGGGAGCGTCCTGGATGATGCCCCGATACATGTCGGTAACATAGAGGCAGCCGTCCGGACCCTCGGCGGTGTTGATGAAGCGGCTGTTGATATCGGAACTTCGCAGGAATTCCATTCCATCTGGTTCCGCTTTGGTTAAGCGAACCATCGCCCCGTCGCGCGAGATGCGAGCACGCCGAACGACGTGGATCGTGGGATCGCAGACGAAATAATTGCCCCGGCCATCGGCGGGAAATTTGTCGGATCGATAGATGCTCTGGCCGCAGGCAGAGGTGAAACTCCGCACGGCTGCCGCCGAGCCGCCCCGGTCGTTGAGCAGGCAACTGCTGTGAGCAGCCATGAAACCCGGGTCGTAGTGTGCCGGCAGGACGACGGGAATGCGCGGCACGTTCGAAGCGAACCGTCGCGGGATCTCCCAGTAGCGGGGGTGGATGTAGGCCTGGATGAGCGGATCGGAATTAGTGCTCCAATAGAGATCGCCGGCATCATCGTGCGTGAGGCCCCACTGGGTCCAGTGACCGGGCTGTTTCTCGGCAACCCACTCGCCGGTGGTGAAGCGGTAACGCTCCATGTTGTAGGTGAGATAGATGTGGTTATCGATGTTCCACATCAGACCCGAGTCCTGGTGCTCGACCGATTTTTCCGGGCTGTTGCGACTGTAGGGGCCGCGCTTGTAGAGCATTTTGTTTTCATCGGCGACGCCGTCCCCATCGTTGTCCCGGTAGGCGACCACGTCCATGGTGTCGGTTTCCCGGACGGCGATCCAGCCATCGCTGAGGGGCAGGATCATCCGCGGCAGGTTGAGGTTGTCGATGAAAATGGTCGCTTGATCGGCTCGTCCATCGCCATCGGTGTCGACCAGTTTTTTGACCCGACCGTTGCGCAGGGTCTTGGTGCCGGTGCCGGCAGCGTCCTGCATGTAGCTGCGCATCTCGGCGACATACATCGCGCCATCGGCGTCCCAGACCGTGAGCACCGGCTCCTGGACCATCGGTTCGGCGGCGAACAGCTCGGCGACGTAGCCGGGGGCGAGTTCGAAGGTCGCGAGTTCCTCCTCGGGGGTGAGCATGCTGTAGAGATCGGCCTCCTTTTTGGAGCGCATCGAAGTCAGATCGCCGGCAGGCTTTGGTTGATTCCCGGGCCAGGCGACCGCGTGCGGGGCCACGGTGCTGACTTCATCCGGTCCGGGGAAGTCTTCCGGAATCGGTAGCGTCACCTCGCCGGTGGCGACGTATTCGCAGGAGCGGGCAAAGACAGTCTGGAATCCGACGCAACGCAGCGAGTCCTGCTCACCACGCTCCATCCCGCCGGGCCAGAGATGCCCCATGCTGGTGACGATGACACGTCCTTTGCCGAAGGCGACCTCCCAGGTGAGTGGCTCGTGCAGTCCGGTGCCGCGCTGTTCCGGATCGGACCAGGCACTGCTCAGCACGGTGAGATCTTTCGCCGGGCCGCGCATGTTGTGATAGAGCTCGTCGATGGCATGCATCCACACCGGCGGCAGGCCACGCATGACGGGGTGATCCGACGCCCGCACCGTGACCTGGAAGGGATGCTTTGAGCCGTGACTGGAATTGCCCTTGTTCGGCAGATCCGCGTCCTTGGCGACAAAGGCCTCGCCCGATTCCGGATTGATCTTGATCGCCCGGCCGATCGGAGCGGGACGCCAGCCCAGGCCGATCATTTCGTTGAACTCCGGCCAGTTGCGGAAGGCATTGTTCGCTCCGTGGATGAGAACCGTGCCACCTCCGTTGCGGACAAATTCGATAAATCCCTCCGCGACATGGGGTGGCCAGTTATCGCCATTGTAATTGAGGATCACGACATCGGCGGAGGCAAAGTCCGGCCGCCACTGTGTCCAGCGTTCCGCCAGCTTGGCCTTCGCTGCGGCTTCCCGTTCGGTGAAGAGCTGCTTCGCCTCCTGCAGGGCCGCTTCATCTTCGGGGCGTTGCACTCGCCGGGGCACTTTTGGAGACCGTTTCTGCGGTGCGGTCGACACCTCGACCTCGAATCGTCCTGTCGCTTCGAGGGTAGCCCGAAGGTGGTCCGTCGTGGACCGCCAGTCGTGATTGTTCCGGCCGTCGACGATGAGTGCGCGCAGTGGTTCGTTCGCTTTGGCGCAAGTAAGAGTGCCAACGAGGAGAAGGGTTGGGAGGAGTCTCAGGAAAAGGGGAATCATACGGCTGTTGATAATGATGGCCAGAAAGGAGGAACCTTAGCGATCCATACAAGAAAATTACCGATCCCACCATTCCCAACTTTCTTCGCTAAGGTTCCCGAATCCGTGTCATTCTTTGATGAACCATGGCTTCGGACTCCGAACACACCCGGCACGTGCAGCAGCTCTTCGTCCAATACGGGGCGGAGGTGAAATATTTCGTGCTCTCGCTGCTGCCTCATCCCGGCGAGGCGGAGGACATGGTGCAGGATACGTTTCTCACCGTCACCGCAAAGGCGCATGACTACGAGGAGGGAACCAATTTCAAGGCTTGGGCCTTCGCGATCGCCCGTTTCAAGGTGTTGGAATACCTTCGGCAAAAGAAACGGGAGCCGCTCGCGTTGAGCGGAGAAACGATGGAGTTGCTCGCTCGTGAAGCTTCCGATCCAGATTCTGCGAACGATGAGGTCATGGAACAGAAGATCAGCCACGCCCTCGCGGATTGCATCACGCACCTTTCCCCGAAACTGAAGCAACTGGTCGAACTAGTTTACCGCAACGGGATCAAGCCGGGTGCAGCGGCGGACCAGGTCGGGTGGAAACCCGAGGCAGCGTATGTCGGACTTTCACGGGCGAGGAAAGAACTCAAACTCTGTATCCAGAAAAAGGTGGGAGCGAATTTCTAGATCAATGACGGACGACTCACACCAGATAATCGACCGCTACCTCGATGGTGCATTATCTCCCGAAGAGACGGCCGCATTTGACGAGGCGCTGCGGTCCGATGCCGAGCTGCGGCGCGAGTTCCGGTCGCGAGTCCGACTGCACGGTCTGATCACCCGGCATTTTGCTTGGGAAGAAGCCCAGGATTCTCTTCCGCCGCTGGTCAGCTTTCCGGAACAATCGAAGCGCACGAACCGATGGCCTTGGATCGCTATGGCTGCCGCAGCGGTCGTGGTTTTGGCTTTCCTGATCGTGGAGCGCAACGAACCTGCACCCGTCTTCGGTATCTTTTCCACCACGGACGAGGCGATCGAGCTGAAACGCTATGAGTTCTCCGGGGACCAACTCATCGAAATCCATCTGGACAGTGGAATCGAGATCGTGATCGAGGCCCCTGCTTCCTTCCAGTTTCGGGATGCGACTCGTCTCGAGCTTTTCGATGGCAAGCTCGCGGCCGATGTTCCCAAGGGTGCCGAAGGGTTCACCGTGGTCACACCGCGAGGCGAGGTCATCGACCTGGGCACCCGCTTCGGAGTCTCCGTCAGTGAGGATAACGTCGAGACCCATGTGTTTGAAGGCGAGGTGGAAATCCGACAGGAAGGCAAGACAAAGGCTGTGCGACTGCAGGAGTCCGAATCGATGGACCTGGTTGCGAAAACGACCGGCACCTCCGATTCAAAACGGTTTCCGATGCCCGCCTACGTATTGCCTGTTTCCCTGGCAAATCCCGGATTTGAGAAGGACACGGAAGTAGTGAAAGGCATGCCCGCCACCTATCTCACCTGGGGAGGCGATGCGCACCAGCAAATCGGGCGTTACCCTGTTAAGTCCGGGAGCGAACAGGGTGCGGTCATCGAGCCGACGGAAGGGAACCGGATGCTGCAATTCCTCGGCACAACCGCATCCCCGGAGGATCCGAACGGTGGGGCCTCGGAGTTGTGGCAAGTGATCGATCTGACTCTCTACTCCGATGAAGTCAATCGCGGGGGAGTCGAGGCTGCGTTTTCCGCAAAGGTCAACCGCGTCTCGGGGAGCTCACGGGTTGATCGGAAATTCGGTATCGCCCTGTTTGCCTTCCAGGGTTCGGTCGAACTGGTGGATTCCTACTGGGATCGCAAGAACCAACCCCTTTCCGAGCAACTCGCCAGCACGAGCACCACCGTGAACAGCGATGACGATCCCGCTACCTGGGAGCTTCTCTCCTGTGATTTCGTGATACCGCCCAATGCCGATTATCTCGTCGCCCAGGTTTATGCTTCTGAAGACAACACCAACGACACGACCGACGAATTCGAAGGACATTTTGCCGATGCTTGCTTCCTGACCCTGACGACGAGGCCACGCGCTTCCTCTCCCACTGCAGTCTGGACCGGACCATCCGGCGACTGGCGAAACAAGAAGAACTGGCAGGAGGACAGGACTCCCGACGGTGCCCGCGACGAGGTCCGGGTCGTCGATGCGGAAGAGCTGCGGCTGGCGAGACGTGTCGCGCTCAAGCAGACCCTCTGGCTGGGTTATCATCGCGGCCGGGCGCGGATGCGGATTCTGCCCGACGGCATCCTGGAAAGATCTGGTCAGGGTGAATTGCTTCTGGGGCATAACGAGGGCGGAGTCGCTGAAATGATCGTCGAGGGGAAACTCCTGACCCGCGGACGGGTATTCATCGGGCGCAACAATGCCGCCAGCCGTCTCATCGTCGACGGTGGCACCTGGGAGTCGAGCCACGGCCTCATCCGCATGGCTCAGTATGGCTCTCGCGGACCGGACACCGTATCGGAACTGATTGTGAGGAACGGCGGGACCGTGACCGCCGAGCGTCTCGAAATGGTGCATGACCTTGCCACCCTGACGATCGAAAGCGGTGGATCAGTGGATGTCGAGAAGCTGCGGATCGGCGGAGATGACGGCGAAGCGCGGGTCGTGATTCGCGACGGGGTGATGCGGGTGCGGGAGCTGGAATTTGGACCGGTAGAAAGTGTTCTCGAGCTTGCCGATGAATCCGCGGTGATCGAGCTGCTCGGCGAATGGGACGAAGCTTCCCTGGTGGGAATGCCAGGCGCAGAGTGGGGGGGCGGCCCCGGGCTACGAACGGAGTCGTTTGCCCGGGATGGAGAAATGTGGACCCGGGTGATGCAAGCCCGGTAGCCGAAAGGACAGTTTCTAGCGGCCGTCGCCACGAAACAGCGTGGATAGCAAAGGAGGCTCCGTCCCAAATTTCTCGCGGTATTCCTCCAAGGTCGGTTTCAGGCGGACCGCCACCTTGGCTTCGTGGTTCAGGGCAATCGATGAGAGCTTGTGTTCGAGGAAGGGATTGCGAAACCGATCGAGCGTGGCTCGCGCAAATCCTTCCGGGTCATCACAACGCCCTTCGAGGACGGGAACGATTTCATCAAAGAGGAGGCTTTCGAGCCAGGAACTCAACTCAGGATCCTCCAGGCATTCGCGAACGGTCGCAATGCCGGTTCCTTCGGCGCGACTCACGAGAGCGGAATGAGCCCCGTTGAGGATGCGAACCTTCCGAAGGGCGAAGGGAGTGATATCCGCCGAAGCGACCACGGCAGGATGTTGAATGAGAGGGAAATCGTCGTCATCGGTTTCCACGGCCCAGAAGACAAACGGCTCCGCGCTGAGAAGCAGCGGATCTTTGCCGAGGAGAGGGTGTTCTTTGGGCGGGCCGGGAACGATGCGGTCGACGAGGGTGTTGACCCAGCGGCACTCCTTTTGAAGCCAGGCTTTCAACCCATCGGAAAGATTCCAGGTTTCGGCCTGCTCCAGGACGAGATCTCTCAGAAGATCCCCGTTGGATTCGACGAGCTCGCAAGGTGCGATCCATGGTGCGGGATGGCCTGCCTCGTATCGGGCGGAAAGGACCGCGAGCAGCTTGGCCGGAAAGGAAGCTGGGGCATCGTTTTCCGGGGCTTTATCGGCGGGATCGAGGACAAGGCCTGCCTCCGTGGTGTTGGACAGGATCATTGAGAGATCAGGCCGTCTGCCCGTATCAAGAACCTCATCCCACTGGCTACCGGCGTGCAGGGCGTGGGAAATGGAGTCCACCTCGACGGTCTCGTTGACGATCTCGCCTGAATCGAATCCCTGGATCGCGACGTGGAATTTGCCCCGTGCCTCGTTGATCGCATTGGCTCTCTCCCTCCCGGTCGATTGAACCACAATGACTTCGCCTGCATCGAGTTCGTCGATGATCAAATCGGCAAAGGCTCTCAGGAAGTTTCCGGCTCCAAATTGAAGAATCATGAGTCTGTCTCGGTTCTCTTTCGCCATTTCGACAGACCTTGCCATTGTGGATGGAATGGTGACTGAAGCTCGAAATCTCGGGCGACTACGACGAGGGGCAATCGATCCCATGCGTTCTTGGGATCGTCAAATCCTGCCGTATGCGAGTCCGATGAACGGATCTCCATTGCGATTTCTGGATCTCCTTCTTTTTCGATCTTCAGCAGGACGCTTCCACTATGACCGCGAACTTCAGTGTCATACATCAAGTCGACATAGGCGGGAGCGATGAGGAATTCCCCTTCCAAATCAGCGCGGCATATCTGAACGGTCCGGATGTGGGTGCCGCCTTGCTCATGATGCCAATAGGTTCCGGCAGCCTTGGAAGTTCCGCCTTCCCGGCATAATTCATCCTTCCACTGGAGCGAGAAATCGCTACGACTGATGCGGTGCCAGTCATGATCTCTATTCGCTTTTCCCGAGACCTTTCGGTGACGATCTTCTCGATTTGTCTGCTTCTGAGTTTCTCGGTTTTGTCCAGGACTGCCGGGGCCGAGGACAAACACCCCGACGTCGTCTTCATCATCGTCGATGATCTGAATGACTGGTTGGGGTGTCTCGGCGGGCACCCGGATGCGAAGTCCCCGAACATCGATGCACTGGCCAATAGTGGAATGCTCTTCCCCCAAGCCTACTGCAATTCACCCCAGTGCCGGCCCTCGCGGACGAGCTTGAATCACGGAATCTACCCTTTCCACACGGGGACTTACTTCAACGCCAAAGGGAAAAAGGAAACGAAGATCGCGACTCCGACGATGCAGGAGTTTTTCATGGAGAATGGGTATCGTGTGGTCAGTGGAGGAAAAGTGTTTCACGGAGGGCCCGGAAATCGTGGGGACAATCTGTTGAAGCGCCCCGGGGATCCGAAACCTCCCAAGGGCAAAGATAATTTCAATGCAATGAGGGCTCCCAATGACGGCTACGCTCTCGAGGCTGCCGATGAGGAGATGGGGGACTACAAGGTGGCGAGCTGGGCGATCGAACAATGGAACAAGGCTACTGAGAAACCTCTCTTCATGACCGTGGGTTTCTTCCGTCCCCATCGCCCCTTGCAGGTACCCAAAGAATATTTTGAGAAGTTCCCCCTGGAGTCGATCCGCCGTCCTGCGGAGCCGGAAGGAGTCGACGACTGGGAGGACATGCCGGATTTCGCAAAGAAACTGGCCCGGAGTCACGCGCACAAACCAATGCACGATGGGCTCAGTGATCACGAGTACATCGTCGAGAATGAACAATGGGATGTCACGATCCAGGCTTACCAGGCGTCCGTTGCTTTCGTCGACCGACAGATCGGGAGGTTTCTCGATGTTCTCGAAGAGAATCCTCGTGGCCGCGAGACCTATATCATGCTCGTCAGCGACCATGGCTGGCACCTTGGGGAAAAGAAGCACTGGTGCAAGGGGGCGATCTGGGAACAGACGACACGAATCCCTTTCATTGTTCGCGGACCAGGAGTAAAGGCTGGTTCGACCTGCCTCCAGCCGGTCAGTCTTATCGATGTCTTTCCTTCCCTGGTGGACTTCGCTGGGCTTGCCGTTCCTGAGTGGTTGGATGGGGTTTCGGTGAAACCTCAGCTTTCGGATCCCAGATTGAAACGTCCTCCCGCCATCTCCTCCTACGGAGAGGGGAACACCGCGATTCGTACCGAGCGCTGGCGCTACATACGCTACGAAGATGGATCAGAAGAACTCTACGACCACAAGACAGATGCCAACGAGTGGACCAACCTTGCCAAGGATCCTCAGTACCTGGAAACGAAACAGAAGCTTGCGGACAAGATTCCCAGCGACCAGCACCCTGGACTGAAAGTGCGGGACTGGTTTGACAAGTATCAGAAAGGATTTTCACAATGAGAAACCTGACCCTGCTACTCATCGTCCTTACGGGCGGCAGCGCGTTTGCCGAAGAGCGATCCTGGTCGTTGGATCACTTCAAGGATCCGGAGTTGACCGTTCGAGGTGAGGTTGTCCAGGCTCCGGGTGTCCGGAAGACATCGCTGTTATTCGATGGGTCCTCGATCCTGGAAATCGAGAATTCATCCAGCCTCACTCATCAAGAGACTGGATCTACCTTTTCCATCTGGGTGAACCCCTACTCCTCGAAGGAGGGGCAGCAGATGATTCTCGGCAAGAATCGTTATTCGCTGAACGAGCGCGAGTGGGGAGTCATGATCGACAAGGATGGCCTCTACACGTTGTATGTTCGTCAGGATGGTTGGCAAACATTAAAGTCCGAGGTTTCTCCCTCGCTTGGTAGTTGGCAGCATGTTGCCTTTTCAATCTCGGGAAAGGCTGCGACGCTCTGGATCGACGGGCAATCGGCGGGTACCCTGGAGCTCGAACGACCAGTTTCTCAAACGAAGGCACCGGTGACACTAGGTGGAGTCAACGACAATGGAAGAATCTGGCAGAACCTCGTGGGTGCGCTGGACGAGCTGACGCTCTCTCATCGAGTGATTGATCAAAAGGGAATCGTCGAACTCTACGAGAAAGATCGGGTGGCAGCGAAGGACGCGGAGAAGCACAAGCTGCCGAAGAAGGAGATCTTTCCGCTCTGGAGCGGAGCGGAGCTTCCCGCCAATCCCGAAGATCTTCCGTTTGCAGAGGGAATTGAGCATAGGACCCTGCTGGACGCTCGTGATCATGACTACAAGTTTCTACACGGCGCTGCGATCATTCATCATGAGGGGACTTTCTTTGTGAACTGGGCCAACAGTCCGAAGAACGAGAACCAGGAATTTGAGACCCTGCAGGGAAGGCGGTCTTCAGATGGTGGGAAAACTTGGTCGAAAGTAGAGATGATCGCACCCGGATTCGAAGGGGAGGAGCGACATAGCCATGGCGTCTACCTGAAACACCAGGGACGATTGTGGACCTTCGCTGCTCGTTTCGGGAAAGGAACGCCGGGTCGGAAATTTGCCGGGCTTTCTGCCGAGGCCTTCGTGCTCGACGAAGATACCGACCAGTGGGTCTCGAAGGGGATCGTGATGGAGAACTGCTGGCCGTATGACGAACCGGTGCGGATGAGCAACGGCAACTTCATCACCGGTGGACAGGACAAGGATGGTCTCCCGGTGGTCGCGATCAGTCATGGTGATGATGTGTTGCGGTGGGACTCGGTGCTGATCCCCTACGGATCAGGCCTGAAGCCCAGTTTCGCTGAAACGACGGTGACGAATCATGGAGATCGAATGATCGCGGTGATTCGTGGGGGCGGGGGAGCGGCCTGGGTTTCGACGAGTGAGGATTTTGGCAGAACCTGGACGGAGGCAGTCTCGAGCAATCTGCCCATGCCAAGGGCCAAGGCCTACCTCGGAAGGTTGAGCACAGGGCAGCTGTATCTTGTTTCCAACTACAGGAATCGTGACACCCTTGTGGTTTCGGTAGGGGATCCGGGAGAAGAAACTCTCTCTTCGATCTATCGACTTCGTCATGGAAAGTCCGAGCCCCCTCGATTCGAGGGTTTCGCAAAGAGTAAGCAATGGTCCTATCCCTACGGCTATGAACACGATGGGAAACTCTACGTCGTCTATTCCATCGGCAAAGAGGACTGTGGGCTGACGACGATTCCCATTTCTGCCCTCGCTCCCTAAAGACTGGGTAGCTCGTGCGTGATTCCGGGTGCGGATGACTTTGGGGAGTCTATTCTGCAATTCCTGCCATTGGAGGCTCGGCAGAGGTCGCGGTGAAATACTCCAATGGGACGGTGGGGGCGATGGACGCGAGAACGGCACTCGTAGCCGATTGCTGGCTGCACTGCGAATCCGCATTCTCCACCAATACAGCCCGGGCGATGTCGGTGAATCCCTGGCCGCTGAAGTTGAGCGCTGTCAAGGCGGCCTCCATCGGGGAAAGGCTCGGGTTGGCGGCGACGTTCTCTTCGTAGCTTCCGGCAAAGATTTGGTTCGATGATGTTTCCAGCGCGACACCGGAGAAATTGCTGGAATACGGTGCGTAGCTGGTATTCGCAGCATCGATAGCGGCTCGGATCACGGAATCTTCCTGCCGATGGGAATCGAGGATCAGGTGATGATCCTGTGGATCGAGGAGCCGACTCGTATTCTTCAACTCTTCCGGGCCGAAGGAATCGGGGAGGAGTGTTCCCAGGGTGGTGGAACCGGTCGACAGATGGATCGCGAGTTGGCTTCCCTCCCGCAGTTCATTGAGAAACTGGCGGCAATATCCACAGGGAGCCGCCGATATGGCAAGCGCTTCGACCCCTGGTTCCCCCCGGTATCGGGCGTGGGTGATCGCCGACTGTTCGGCATGGGTGACGAAACTCAGCGCCTGACCCGGGAATTCCAGGTTGCACCCGAAGTAGAGTGCACCTGAGGACCCGAGAGCGACGGCGCCCACATGAAATTTGGAAATCGGAGCATAGGCGTAGAGCTTGGCGATCGAGCCCAGTCGAAGCATCAGTTCCGAGAGCGGCCAACCGGTTTGCTTCCGCATCTGCTCGACAAGATCCGGGCGGAAGACTCCCGAGAAGTCGTCCTCGGTGGCGGAGGCGAGGACTTCCGCGAATTCCGATGGTTGGTTGGCGGTGAGTTCGTGGACCGGCAGGGTCTTGCCTTGCACTTTCATGATGCCTTCAAGTTGTAGTAGAGCGGGAATCGCATCTCCGTTTGTGGACGGAAGCAGGTCCCTATGTCAAGAGTTCCCTTGGAGCGTAGCCACGCTCGTGAGAGCGTGGAAGATCGGCGTGCATCGCGAGTTGGGACCACCTTCTTCCGAAGGTGGCTACTTTCCGTAGCGGAAGCGGCCACGATTCCGAAAGGCATCACTTTCCCCGCGTCCGAGATCCCGCCGATGTGGCTTCCAGACGGACCTATTTGCGCTGTGTCAGGGTTTGCGGTGTGGCAGCAGGGCTGCTTCCTCCAATCGGGATCGGATCTGCTCGATTTCCATTGCGGAGAGTTTTTGCAGCGGGGGGCGCACGTGGGCCTGCTTCAGTTTGCCCAGGAGGACGAGAGCTTCTTTCATCCGATTGTGCATGTCGAGGAGCGGATCGGTGTAGAAGGCTCGAACGGTGGGGAAGATGCGGTCGTTGATGGTTCGCGCCGTTTCGAGATCGTTGTCCTGCACTGCCCGAAACAGCGCGACCTGCAGAGGGGCGATCACGCTGCCCGCTCCCGAAAGCAGTCCATCACATCCGAGGACAAGGGAACTCAGCAACCACATGCTGTGGGTGGAGAGCACCCGGACGGGACGGTCCAGTGCGTGGAGTTCTCGGATGTGGCGTTCGTGCAGATGGGGGTCGTTGCACCAGTCCTTGATCGCCCGGATCGTCGGGAAATCGGAACAGAGTCCGAGAAGGGTCTCGAGGGGATACCCCAGGCCTCCGGCCATCGGATACTGGAAAAGGATGAGGGGGAGATTGGTCGCCTCGGCGACGGCCCGAACGTGGGCGGCCGCGCAATCGGGTCGTTGTTGTCCTCCAAGGACGAGGGGATCGGAGGGAAAGACGAGCAATGCAGCCGCGCCGGAGCGATCTGCCATCGCGGCGAGCCGAGCCGCGTCACGGGTGTTGCCCGTGTGGATTCCCGCGACGAGTGGGATCCGGTCACCCAATTCGTCCCGGGCGATCTCGATCCCGCGCCGTTGCTCCTCGAAGTTGAGAGCGTGTACTTCGGCGGCATGGCCGTTGACGGTGATCGCGCGGATTCCGTCCATCGCGGCGAGATCCCGCAGGTGACTCCGATAGGAAGCTTCGTCGATCTCGAGATCGGCCTCGAAGGGCATGAGACAGGCAGGAATCACGCCGACGGGATCGAAGGGCTGTCCTGTCATCGTTCTCGTCGATTCGACAAACTTACCTGTCCTCCGTCTACTCCTGGATGCAGTAGAGATGCGAGCGGCTCCTGAGGTAGAGAGCATCGCCGCTCACCGCCGGAGACGCCATGAAGCCATCGCCGATCGTGTTCTCGGCCACCTTCTCGAATTCGGGTGCCGCTTTGACCACGGTGGTCTTGCCCTCTTCGCTGAAGAAGTAGAGGAGGCCATTCGCGACGAGAGGAGAGGAGGAATAGTTGCCACCGATACGCTCCGCCCATTTCACTTCTCCGGTCCTGGCGTCCCAGCAGGTTGCGATTCCTCCATCACTGATCGCGTAGAGGTGGTCACCAACCAACTGGAGAGACGGCTTCTTGGGAACGCCCTTCTGCAGTTTCCAAAGCACGGACGAATCATCGAGCACGCCTTCTTTGGACCCTGACAAGGCAATCAAGTAGGGTTTCGCGAAGCCGGTCGGAGCATAGACGATATCTCCATGGATGACGGGACGCGTGCTTGCGGAATGATTGGAATGCTCATCGAATCGCCAGAGCTCTTTGCCGGTTTTTGGATCGTAGCCGTAGATCGCCATCGCTCCCTGGCTGATGAGGACATCACGACCTCCGAGTTCGACGATGTGAGGAGTCGCGTAGGCCTTTCTCAGGTCACCTTCCGCCTTGGGTTTTCCGTCTTCATCGAGGTCTTTGAAATCGACGGACCGATCGGTTTTCCACTTCGTCTCTCCTGTCTTCTTGTCCATTGCGAGGACGAATTGAAAATCAGCACCGTCATAGGGAAGAATCAGAAGATCCCCGTAGAGAATCGGTGACGCTCCCGCTCCCCGGAAATGATCACAGACAATATCCTCTCGCGTCCAGAGCACTTCGAAGGATTTCGTATCGAGACAGGCTGTTCCGGGGGATCCCCAGGTAAGATAGACCCGGCCTTCCTCGATCACCGGGGTAGGAGAGGCGTAGGTATTGAATTTGTGCGCGAACTGAGGCTCCGCGATATCGAACAGCTTCTGGTCGAGGAGGACCTTTCCGGTGTCCTTGTCGAGACAGAGAACGGACAGTTCTTTTCCGTCGGGTGTCGCCGTCGTCAGCCAGACCTGTTTTCCGTAGACGACCGGCGAGGACCAGCCAAGCCCGTGAATCTCGGTTTTCCAGGCGATGTTTTCGGCCTCGCTCCAGGTGGTTGGGATTTTGGATTCTGCGGCTATTCCGTCACCATTGGGACCTCGGAACTGTGGCCAGTTCCCATCGGCAAAAGCAATGGAACCGGAAAGGAGAAGGGAAAAGAAAACGCAGATCTTCATGAGAATATTCGGGATCAGAAGGGTAAGGGAATGTCTTGGACCTGTCTTCTTCTTTCCACTGCGCAAAAGAGCCGTGTCCAAAGGAATTCGTACCTTTTCATACTCTCCGGAATCCGCTACCACTTGCCCGATATGCTGAACACGCAAACCCTGCTATTCTCCTGCCTGATGGGTCTACTGCTCGTCGGTTCCGACTGTGCGAGAGCGGACGCCCCGAATATCATTCTCATCCTCGCCGACGACATGGGCGTGGGAGAAGTGAGTCACCATGGCGGTCTCATCCCGACACCGGCTCTCGATCAGATGGCCAAGGAGGGAATGCGTTTTACGGACGCGCACACCAGTTCTTCCGTCTGCACTCCTACTCGGTATGGCATCCTGACAGGTCGCTACAATTGGCGCAGCCGTCTGAAGAGTGGTGTTCTCACCGCCGTGAATTCCCAGGCGCTGATGGATCCGGAACGGATGAGTATCGCCGATTTTCTCCAGGAAGAAGGCTATCACACCGCCTGTGTCGGGAAATGGCACCTCGGAGCGGACTGGATTCCCTTCCCGACACCGGAAGAAAAGAAAGAGAAGAAGGTCTTCGGTTCCTGGAGCGTTGACTACGAAAAACCCTTTCGGAACGGCCCGATCGATCACGGATTTGATGAAGCATTCTTCATTCTCTCCTCTCTCGATATGCCTCCCTATCTTTATCTGCGGAACGACCGGGCCATCGAAGTTCCCACGGTGGATCGGGGATTTCCTCACAACGAATACAACGACTACCAGCGTGTCGGGGCCGCGTCCGAGACCTTCGACCCGAGCACCTGCCTGGCCGACTTTGCAGCCGAGTCGCGCCGTTATATCAAGGAACGAGCCGCGGACGAATCCGAGGCCCCTTTCTTTCTCTACCTTGCCCTGAATTCTCCCCATACCCCGGTGGTCCCCGGGAAAGCCTTCAAGGGGAAGTATCCGCAATACAGCTGGTATGCCGATTTCATCGCCGAAACCGATTGGGTGGTGGGAGAAGTCCTCGCCGAGTTGGCGGATTCGGGAGTGGATGACAACACGCTGGTGATCTTCACGGCCGACAACGGTTTCGCTCCCTACGTGGAAATTCCCAAGATGTTCGCCGCCGGTTACCAGCCGTCCGGGAAGTTCCGGGGGAGCAAGGCGACTCTCTTCGAAGGCGGGCACCGGGTTCCTTTTCTCGTTCGCTGGCCGAAGAAGGTCGAAGCTGATAGTGTCAGCGATACGACGCTCTGCACGACCGATTTCTTCGCGACCTTTGCCGAGATCCTGGGCAAGGAAGACAAGATCCCGGACGATGCCGCCGAGGACTCCTTTTCTTTTTTCCCGGCGATGGAGGGAGAGCTGGCACCGACTCGGCCCTTCACGATTCATCATTCGATTCGGGGAGAATTCGCGATCCGAAAAGGAGATTGGAAGCTGCTACTTTCGAACAACACCAAGGGCATGTGGGGAGGGATGCCTGGACAGAAGGCGCAAAGTACTCCCTCCAAGCTCGTCCAACTCTATCATCTCGGAAAGGATCCCGGAGAGACGCGGAATCTCGAAGAATCCCACCCCGAAAAGATCGAAGAACTCGTCAATGATTTGGTCAAAGCGATGGCGGACGGCCGCACCACTCCCGGTGAACCGCAAACGAATGAGGGTTGGCCCTATCGACACAAGCCCACCCTGCAGGCATTCCCGCAATTGGCTGCACCGTGAGAATTTCAACCAACGAGATCATGAGAACCTTCTTTACCCTGTTCCTGATTTGGCTCTGCATCGCATCCGCGTCCACCCGCGCCGCAGAACGGCCGAACATCATTCTCCTGATGGGAGATGACCATGGATGGGAGGAAGTGGGATACAATGATCACCCCTACCTGCACACTCCCTTTCTCGACGAGATGGCCGCGAGTGGGCTGCGACTGGATCGCTTCTACGCTCAGCCGAGTTGCTCACCGACACGAGGGAGTTTCCTGACAGGACGTCATCCCAATCGCTACGGAATCTTTCGTCCTGGGTATTCGATCCGACCCGAAGAAATCACGGTTGCGCATCTCTTGCGCGACGGAGGGTATGCCACGGCTCACTTCGGAAAATGGCATGTAGGCCCGGTCAAGGAATCGTCGCCGACCAATCCGGGCGCGATGGGTTTCGACGAGTGGTTTTCGCACGACAACTTCTTCGAAATGGATCCCGTCTTTTCGCGCAACGGAGGACCACCGCAGAAATACTACGGGGAGAGTTCCGAGATCATCATCGACGAAGCGATCAATTTTATCGAGGCGCAGGAGCAGGGAGAAAAACCGTTCTTCACCGTGATCTGGTTTGGCTCCCCTCACGAACCCTACAGCGGTCTCGAAACGGACCTGGCACTCTACCGGGACTTGCCGGAGAAATACGCCGACCGGGAAGTGAGCCTGACCTCCAACGAAACCGGGCTGCGAGTGAAGCGTCCCTTGCGGGATGTTCTCATCGAGCGCTATGCCGAGATCACGGCGATGGATCGATCCATCGGGAAACTCCGTAATGCCCTTCGAACGATGGGCCTGCGTGAGAACACCCTCGTCTGGTATTGCGGGGACAATGGCATTCCTCCCAGCGGTCTGCGCGAGTCTCAGTTTCGGGGGCTCAAAGGAACGGTATATGAAAATGGCATCCGGGTCCCTGGAGTGATCGAGTGGCCTGCCGGGATTTCGACCCCTGTGGTTTCCGCAGTGAGCAGCCACACCTCCGACATTCTGCCGACCCTTTGTGATCTCGCCGGAGTCGACCTTCCCGAGAGAACTCTGGATGGGATCAGCCTCGCTCCCCTTTGGAGAGGAGAGATGACAGAACGACCTGAACCCATCGAGATCTGGAACTTCAGGACCTCAGGGAAAACGGCCGAAGGAGCCCCCTACATCGATCCCGAGCACCAGAAAGGAACCACCCCCTTGGTGAAGCAGATGCGTGGACTCTACACCCGCAACTTCGTGAATTTCCATCACCCGAAGATTTCCGAGAGCGATTTCGAAGGGGATCGGGTCATCCTGACTGATGACTACAAGCTGGTCATCGATGGCGGAAAGGAAACCGGGGTCGAGCTCTTTGACCTTTCTCAAGACCCTGGCGAAACGCAGAATTTGGCCGAATCTCATCCTGACGTTGTGAAACGCCTTTCTGGACAGTTGCGTCAGTGGCAGGAAAGCGTGATTCGCAGTTTGATGGGAGAGGACTACCCTTAGACTTAAATTCTTGGTCTCACTCCCAGGAACCCAAACCACAAATTTCCCACCTATGAATCCCCAAGAAGAAGCCACCGACCGAAGAAAATTCCTACAGACCGGTCTCGCCGGAACGGCCGGAATCGGCCTGGCCGCAGCATCGACCACCTCGGTCGCGATTGCGGACGAGGAAAAGGCCTCCATCTCCCCTGAAGAAACCAACGAGGTCGATGTCCTCGTGGTCGGGGGGGGCACCGCAGGCCACGTCGCTGCGATCCAGGCGGCGCGAGCCGGAGCGAAGACGCTCCTCGTCGAGCGCAACAGTCAGCTCGGCGGAACGACGACCACGGGAGGTGTCGCTTTTCCCGGTCTCTTCGACGCCTGGGGAAGACAGGTCATCGCCGGGATCGGCTGGGAGCTGGTCAAGGAAAGCGTCGAACTGGACGGAGGAACTCTACCCGACTTCGCGAAGGTCCCGCAGCGCCACTGGCAGAACCAAGTCTACACGAACCAGTTTCTCTACGCGATTCTCGCCGAGGAAAAATGTGCGGAGGCGGGAGTGCAGATCGCTTTCTATGAATTCCCCCAGGCAATCAAAAAGACGGATGAAGGCTGGGAAGTCGACTGCGTGGGCTTCGGCACGAACCGACGGGTTCGCTGCAAGCAGGTCATCGACTGCACCGGCGGAGCTGAAGTGGTGGGCATGGCAGGATTTTCCCGGCTCCGGGAAGAAGAACGTCAGCCGGGGTCCTATCTTTTCATGATGGGGAAAGAGCATCAGCCGGGGAGAAATCAGATCCATCGGCTTTATGTGCATGGCGCGGATTCCACCAACTCACGCACCGCAACCCAGGCCAACCTGACCGGTCGAAAAACGATTCTCGCGAAGGTGCGGAAGGAGAAGAAGCGTCTCATGCATCTCCAGCCCGAGACCGGATTCCGGGAGAGCTATCGCATCGAGGGAGAAACACTTATTACGGTAAACGACTACACCTCGGGTCGACTCTTCGAAGATGCGATCAGCTACGCTTTCTACCCGGTCGACCTTCATACCAAGACGGGAGTGAAGCCGAAACCGTTGAAACGCGGCGTCGTTCCTACGATCCCGCTGGGCGCTCTTATTCCCAAAGACAGCCGTGACATCATCGTCGCTGGTCGTTGCCTCAGCAGCGACCGACTCGCCAACTCCGGTTTGCGGGTCCAGGCCTCGTGCATGGGGATGGGACAAGCGGCCGGTGTCGCCGCTGCTCTCGCGGCAAAGGCAGGTTCGACTCCGATGGAGGTTCCACTCGCGGAGATCCATGCGCTGTTGAAGGAGCATGGTCAGATCATTCCCGGACAGGCGTAGCCGGGAATGAATCGCAAACGCAGCTTCGTCTCTCTTCTACTTGCTTCGAGCTTCGTGGTGCTTGCGGTATCGGGGATCCTTGCGTTTCTGCTGCCTTTCTCGATTCAGATTGTCGGGCTGCACGCCCTCATGGGCTTCCTCTTCGTGGCCGTGATTGTCTTTCACATCGCGAATAACTACGGACATCTTTCGCGGTATTCGCGTAGCAGGATTTTGGTGGCAACGCTAGGGATTACCCTGGTTTCGACCCTGCTCTTTTTCTGGCAGCCGGAACCGGTGAAGAAGGTGCTGGGACTGAGCCGGAACCTCGGTCCGGCTCAGGATCGGTTCGAGATGGTCGAGGAGGGGCTCGTCTATCGATACAGTCCTGCGCCTCACTACAAGATGGCCCTCACGGTTCGAGCGGGGAAGTCCTTTGCTTCGGAAGCTCCACCCCACGTCGCGATCTGGTTGGAGAATGCCTCGTTTTATCACATCAAGACCCTCCGCGCGCCGGAGAATGAGGGAGAAGGGCGAGCCGCATTGCCTTACTGGGATTTCAAGTTGCGAGGGTGGGAGAAGGCCAGGGAGGAGGCGGAAGAAGCCGGGAAATCCCTGCAGGAGAAAATGGAAGAGGCGGATCTCGATGCGGTTTCCGGTGCAACGCAGAACAGCTCCTTCGATCCGGCGGATTACATTCTACCCGCTGACCCCGACAATCCCATGCCGTATCGTCTCGTCCTGGAAATCGACTCCCCGGACGATGACCTGCCTTCGCTTGTCTATGCGGTGGAAGTCGACAATGCAGATCCGCGCGCTTTCCAGTTGCTGGAGTTGGTGGGGTATCCCGCCCGGGAAGAGGAGGATGAGGAAGGCAAGGAAACCTGGGCGCTCTACTATGTCGATTACTCCGATGAAAAGTTCGCCCCCGTTCTCGAACTGGTCGACAGTGCTCTGTTGCAGATTGACCGGGAAACGAGGGGGGAGTAAATGGCTTCGGGATTCTTATGGTTCGCTGATCTCGTCGCTCGGAAAGAAGCAAGCAAACGATAACAGGCGATGATAATACGCGAAGGAATGGTCACCCTGATAGTGATAGGATCCTCATCCATAGCAAGCGCATTTGATCCAACCGAGCTTGGATCCGTTTCCCGGGGGCAGACGAATAGTCGGAGCAAGTTTTGACTCTGAAACCAAATCCGCAACAATGCGGCCATGAAGTGTTTCCCAGTTCTTTTCGCGGCGATCCTGTTCGCCGCTTCCTTCTCGACAGCCCAACAGCATACGAAGCGTTTCGAACCAAGCGCCGAAGAACTGGCCGCCATCATTCGGCTTGGGCGGGAGAAAGAGAAAGGCGGTCCGTTGCAGTTTGAGAAAGGCAACGGACTGCGCATCGTCATGACCGGTCATAGCTGGGTGGCACCCGGCCAGGCTTCGCTTTTGAAAATCGCCAGGGGAGCCGGTCTCGAGGGACATCATCAGCGCTATCATTCCGGAGGTGGCGCGACGGGATCCGCCAACGCCATCTGGTTGAAGGAATTCGGGAAATGGAAAAACGGTGTCGAGGCCAATCCGATCCTGATCCCCGCGATCGCTACCGGCGAGTGGGATGTGATGACCTGGGGATCCTACTACAAGGATAAGCCGGAGTACTACATCCAGTGGATTGATTTCTGTCTGAAGCACAACCCGGAGATGGTTTTCTACGTCCAGGGTGGCTGGCCCCGTTTTCTTCCGGAATACAAAACCAAAACGCCCGACGAAATCCTCCAGGAAATGAAGGCACTTCAGGTCAGCAATCTCGAAGAAATTTATCGTCCCAGGTATGAACCACTCGAGAAATTGTATCCTGGAAAATTTCGAATGATCCCCACCAGCTTCGCGGTGGTGGAACTCATCGAACAGTTTTACAAGGGCGAGCTCCCGAACCTTGATTGCATCGATGAAAAATCGAGCGGTGGGAAAAACGGAATCTACCGGGACGGGGGCCACCTTTCCCGATCCAGCGGGATCGGCCATCTCGTCGGCTACGTCTATTACGGAATGATCTACCGAAGATCTCCCGCTTTGATCAAGAATTACAAACCCGGCAACATTCCCGCCGATTTCGATCGGAGGATGCGGGAAGCCGCCTGGAAAGCGATCGTAGATCACCCTCTTGCACACATAGACGACGCCGACGGGGACGGGATCGGGGACCTGGACTCCGTCGCCGAGTGAAATGGTTCAACTCGGGTTTGGTGTCCATCCTCCGATATCCAACATAGGGGCTGCTGAGTCTACGGCTTCAACATAGGCAGAACCCTTCCGGAGATTTCGCGAGAAATGATTTCGTAGGCGGGCGAGCTCCAGTGATACCCATCGCCGCTGGCAAGCTCGAGCTTCTCCGCGAGGATGGAGTAGACATCGATGATTTCGATCTCCTCTTCCTGCATGACCTGCGCGGAGATCGTGTTGAGCCGGATGACGACATCGTTCTTGTCTCCGAACTGCTCCACCGGCTTGTCCTTTGCTGGCTTCGAAGCCGTGTGCGGGGTGGTCATGAGATAAAAGATTTCGGCCTGCGGCGCACCGGTCTTGAAACACTGAGCGAGGTCACTCATCCGGTCGTGAACCAGCTGATCCGGAACCTTGTCGGGAGTCCACCCGAGGGAGTGCAGACCATTGTTGAACACGATCGCATCGAACTCGTAGTGGCCTGCCATTTCCGTCAGGGCTTCTTTGGGTACATTACCCCCGACAAAGTGAACGCAGTGAAAAACATAAGCTTCCTGTTTCAACATCTCCGGAATGAATGATCTCCGGTAGCCCATCGAAATGGAGTCTCCGTAGATGAGGATCTTCGACCAGTCCGGATGCTCGATTTCCGGAACGTCGAGGGCCCACCCTTTTCCCGCGACGGCACCGCGGGGATTGTCGCTTTTGCTCTCCTTTGGGGAGACGTAGTCGAACGATGGACCATAGACTTTTACGCCGGTGATTACGGCAGGCATGGATTTGTCCGTCTCCTTGAGGTTGCGTCCGATCCACATGGGTTCCCCGTTGGGGATCATTTCCATGAAGCATTTTTTGAACGGCCGGTCGTCGAGGTAGAACGAGGCGTATCCGTCGCGTACCGCGAGCGTGATGGTGTAGGGTGTGTCGATTTTTGGTCCGGATTTCCCGCCGATACCCGAGGCTTTCATGAAGATATTGTTCACATAGGAACCGATGCGACGGGCGTAGTAGGGTTCCTGCCGATAGTTCATGTCGACGGTGAAGCCGTCGCCCGCTTCGCTGTCGCTCTGCTTGCTCATGACCGTGAACAGCGAACGTTCGACGAGCTTGGTAAGCTCGAAGGTAACCTGGACGGTGAAATTTTTCTGGTCAGGAAATGCCGCGGTCGGCACCGCGAAGGAAGCTTCATCATTCAGGACGACTTTTCCCGCGACCTTGTGGATATTGCCCGACTTCAGCTCATCTGGAATGGTATCCCTGGCGAGGTCCCAAAGCAGCGTTTCGTCCGCCATTCCTGTCTGCAAAAGGACAGCAAATCCTGCCATGGCTGAGAATAGCGTTTTCATAGAGTCTGGTGTTTTGTTAGGAGAAGGTGAGAGTGAGTTCACTGCTCCCGTCGGGTTAGTCTAGATGGGGCAGTGGGTTTAGGAAGTGGATTTCGGGACTTCTTCCCGTGCCGTCAGGCTGCTGCTCTTCAGTAGGCGCTGCCCTGAAGCAGGAAGAGAAATCGGCTTGATCTACTTTCGGGGGAAATGGGCAGCCTTCCGCTGCGACTTTGCCATCGTTGGATCCCTGGATGAGACATGACGGCGCAGCGTTCGTCGATAATGACGCCTGTTCTCGCATTGTTCGACAGCCCGCTGTTCCAGATCGAACGAGAGGGGATGACGAAGCAAGAAACGTTCACCCATGCAAACAAACGCTTGGATACCCAGTTGGCGATTCAGCCAGGACCGTTGGGTCGTAACCTGTTATTCGGTCGTAAACGCTAGTGCCGGCAATCCATCCTTGTTAAAGAGGTTCGCCCAGGTTCGATCCTTCGCGTACGCGAATCGAACCTGAGTCGGAGATGGAACCGCTCCGCTTGAAACCGTTACGGTGTCGTCGTCGGAAATTGTCGCGTTTGCCCAGTGCCAGACGCCATCTTTCCCGGCGAGTGTAAATCCTTGCAAGGCGTCGCTGTGGCGAATGGTGAGGCCTCGACCTGTCTGCGTAAATCGAACTGACACCTTGTTACCGTCTATTCGGTGTGAATCATAAATCGGACCATAGGCTTGTATGCCTTCCACTTGGTAAGCCATTTGGAGAGCTGCTTCTGCGGCGCGATTTCCGTATCCCCATTTGTTGAGAGGGTGGATCGTCGGCCCTAGGTCGATCGCAGGAACCATCCAGGAATTCTCGTTGTCGAGCATGAGTCGCGTGTAGAGATAGCGACCGCCCCCATCGCCAACCGGATCCTTTTCCGGTAGTGCTTGAAACGCATTCGCTTCTCTCGTGATCGGGTCCTCATTCGAAAACGCATTTCCCATTCCGCTGGGTTTCTGTACGAAGAGAAAGGGAAAGTTGCCCTGGCCCCACAGCTCTCGCCATCCACGAATCAGCTCGGACATGCAGGTATGTTGGTCCAGCCCAAAAATCCCAGAGCCCGCTTCGCCTTGATCCCACAGCACGCCGCGGATTCCGTATCCGACGGAGTTGCGAATGTATTTATCAAACAAGCCACCGATCTTTCCACCACGGGTCGAGGCGCCGGGGTCAACCGGCGGACTGGGTTTGCGGCCTTTCGGTTTCTCGCCCGCCGCAGTTGCCTCGGCGACTCGCCTTTCCCACAGAGCGACTTTAGCCTCGTGCTGTTTCATCGCTTTCTCTGGGTCCCAGGCTTTGGCGAACTCCGCGACCTCTGCCTTCGCCTGTTTACTGGACTCGTAGACTTCGGAAGGAATCCAGTATCCGGAAGGCGTGCCACCGACTGCCCCCACAATCATTCCGATCGGGACATCCAGATCGCGCTGAAGACGTTCGCCAAAGGCAAAGAGGATCGCGGAAAATCCGTTGATATTTTCAGCGGTTGCCAACTTCCAGACTGGCTTCGGCCCTCCATTCATCAGGCGAATCTTGGGATACGGAGCGTTCTCGACCAGCCGTGCAAGGGTTTCGTCCTTTTTCGAGTAGCTGGCAACCTTTCCGGCCATGTTTGACTGACCGGACCCAACCCAGACATCGCCGACAAGAACATCCGCAATCGCAATCACCTTGCCATCACCCGCGACGGTCATTTTCTTCCCGTCGGCTGATGCTGCCATTGAGGGAAGAAGAACCCGCCACTTGCCCGACGCGTGGACAGTTCCGGAGACGGTTTGGTCGGCAAACGTTACGGTGACCTCTGAACCCGCGGCAGCCGTTCCCCAGACTGGCACCTCCATCCCTCGTTGCAATACCATGTGTTCACTGAAATGAGAGTTCACCTCTAGTGCACCCAAGGGAGAGACAAGGGCCACAAACAGCCAAGTTGAAAGAATCAAGAAAGGGAATTTCTGCATTGTTCCATGCTATCCAACGACAGGTAGCTTGATCAAGCCCGCTGATTGCCTTCAGCCATTAATCCTTCGCTAAACAGAGTCCGATGAATTTCCCTTCGTGCGTATTTCTGAGGGCACGAAAGGGATAGAAGTTGTCGATCGCCGTCTCTTGATGACCTGTCTCCGGGGGCTTTGTCAGAACCTTGCTTTCAAGTGACCTCTTGAAAACTCCCAGTCTCCAGGAAACGAATGGTCGAGTCGATGACTTGCCGATTTTTCATGATATAAGGGTGCGTGGTCGGAACGACAAGGAAGTCTTTCATTCCTTCCAACTGCGCACTCTCAACGGAGACTTTGCCATCGTTGGGGCCCGGAATGAGACGAGAGAGAATCCAGTTGATACTGCGATTACCGGTAATGACGCCCGTCTCGAGTGTCGGCGGACCGAGACGCGCGACCAGCCCGTCCGGGCCGGTCCCCAATTGTTCCCCAGCAGGGCCGTTGACCCAGTGAAAGGGTGGCAGGTGTCGGAGCCTGTCCACCACTTCGCTGCCGCGATTCGGTGGGCTCAGCATGACCAGCCTGCGGGCATTGGGCAGAGAGGTGGTGTGCTGAAGGTATCGAACAAGGATGCCTCCCATCGAATGGGTGACGAAATGCAGGGGCTGGTCTTCAGATACCTGCCTCGATATCGAATCTTGAATGTGCTCTGCCAACTCCTCGATCCGATGTTTGCGCGACGGGTAGTTGATGTTGAGAACCGGGTAGCCTTCTCCCTCGAGCGCCCGCTGCATTTTGCCCATAGACTGGGAATTGCGAGCCAGTCCATGAAGGAGGACGATCACCTCATTCCTTTCTCTCGTTTGAGGTGTCGACATGGAGGATTGGACTTTGCTCAGACCGCCCGGCTTGCTTTCTGGAACGCGAATGGAAGAGAATCTACTCGAATCGCACGAATGAAGCCTCAGTTTTCCCAGGCAGAATCAGGATTCTCAGAAATCGAACCCAGTCCTCCAGGTGTCTCACCAGCCATTCAGTTCCGCAACTCGACCGAAGATACTGATTCCGTATTTGCCATCTTTCGATCCCCCCTCCGCCATGTAGCGCTTGATGAGGGGATGAGCGGGCTCGCCCATCCAGTCGAGAACATTGTGAAGCATTATCTCGTTGTGAGTGCCTTCGAAAAGGAGGCTCTCGAGACAGGCGAGTGCCTTCTCGGTCTTCCCAAGTTTGATGAGCGTCCATGCCGCCATCATCCGGATTTCGTGCGCCTCGTCTTCGAGAGCCGTTTCCAGAGCGCCGGATACCGAGGCGGCTTTGTCCTCGAGCAGGTGAACCCCGACGATGCCCCACCAGCGAAGTCCTTCATCTTCGTCGGAGAGAGCGGCAACAAAGGCATCGAGATTCTCGGCGTCTCGGGCGAGGGCGACATCGGCGGCATCGAGATAGGTCTCGAGCGGGTAGAGCTTCTCATTCCGAATCATCTCGTAGATCGTGACCTTGTTCGCGGCGGCGCGGCGGACGCGCATCTGCTCGGGAAGAAGACCAGAATCGTTAAGCTCGAGCTGCTTCTTCCGCAGTGCTGCTTTCAACTCGGCGACCTTCTCCTGATGCTCTTTGCTGTCGATCAGGTTGTGGACGTTGTCGAAATCGGTCTTGTTGTCGTAGAGCTCTTCGGATACGCGGGGGCGGAAAAAGCGACCGGTGATCTCATCGGTTTTTCCCTCGCGGTGATGCTGCTCCCAAGCCGGCGTCGCTTTTGCCTTCCAGAGATAGGCGAGGTGTTGTCCTGCGGGCGCGAAGGGCATGTAGTTCTTGTGATAGGAGAAGCGCTTGTCCCGCATTACGCGAACATTGTCGAGACGCTCATCGGCCCGCTCGCGGAAGGCGAAGTGATACTCCGGCTCGGGGTCGGCGTCTTTGCCGAGAAAGACCCGCCCCTGGAAGGTGTTTGGGATTTCGGCACCGGCGAGGCTGAGCCAGGTCTTGGGCATGTCGACGAATCCGACCAAACGGTCAACGACCGTGCCGGGCTTCTCGGCAGGATAGAGATGCTGGAACTTCTCCGGGATGCGAACGATGAGCGGACAGTGGATTCCGCTGGAGTAGACGAAGCGCTTGCTCCGCGCCATCACACCCCCGTGATCGGAGTTGTAGATAACGATGGTGTTTTCGGCAAGCCCGTCCTTCTCCAGTTCGGCGAGGCATTGCCCGACTTTCTTGTCCATGTTCTCCACCGCATCCGCATACTTGGCGTAGTTTTTCCGGATAACGGAGAGGTCCGGATGGTAGGAGAACAGCTTCATCTTCGCGGGATCGTTCCGAGTGTTTTCGACATTTCCGTGAGCCCGGCTCTCGTGACTGTCGCCGATGTTGACGACGCAGAAGAATGGTTGTCCCGGCTCACGTTTCTTCCAGCCATACTGCGTTCCCTTTTTCAGATCCCATGGCTCCTTGTCCTCCCGGCCTCCGATATTGTAGTCGGTCTTACCCGGGTTGGATGTGTGGTAGCCGGCTCGGTTCAGGAGGTCGGGATAATAGGCGATCTTGTCATGTGGAATCTCATTCCGGCTCCGCATCGGTTGGGTCCCGTTGGAAACGCCATACATGCCCGTGATCCAGATCGATCGGGTCGGAGCACAAACGGCAGCATTGTCGAAGCAGTAGCGATAGCGGAACCCTTCCTCGGCGAGCTTGTCGATCGATGGGGTCTTTGCATTCGTCCCTCCGTAGCATCCGACCCAGGAGATCCCATTGTCCTCACTGGTGATCCAGAGGATGTTGGGGCGTTCTTCGGCAGCAGAAGTGAAAACGAAAAGGGTTGCCAGCAGGATGGAAGATAGGGCGATGGATTTCATAAAACTGGAAAATGAGTAGGGTGAGGCAGAGGATGACGGATGATCCCCGTGGGTCAACTCTGAAACGGGCAAAGTCGGTTGAGGAGGAAGCGACGGGTGCAGAAATCGTGGGAGTCGTCTTGAGGACAGGGAGGAGACTCTTCGCGACCGAAGAAGGGGAAGTGCGCCCTCCTGACGGAGTGAGGTCTTTCAATTGCCTTGCCAGAGGACTTCCGGAAGTTATTCTCGAAAGTAAGTCAGGGTGAGAAAATTGCTTTTTTGCGGTGGTCCTGGAGGGGTGGTCTCCCCATCGCGAGCGCCATCAATTTGAACGAGTGATCAAGCCAGACGTATTCATGGGAATCTCTTCTCGAAAACCTTTGGCGCTCGGTCGTTGTCTCAAGGCAGGCTGGGTCCAAGCTGCCTTGTTCCTTGCGACCGCGGCATGGGTAGGCTGCGTCCTTGCTCCGCTTGCGACTGCGGACGAGCCAGGGGCTGAATCCTCGGATCCTGCGAGGTCGAGTTTCTGGGAGCCCGTTTCCCAATCGCCCAGTACGACTCCGCCCGATGCCATTCACGATGGCTATTGGCATAGCGAGTTTCAGCGAGTCAACAAGGCGGTCGCGAATGCGGTCGATTCAAGGGTCGTGTTCTTTGGCGACTCGATCACGTTGCGCTGGTCGAGGTTGAAGGCCGAGGGCAAGACGATCTGGGAAGAACGCTTTGCGAAATACAATCCGATCAACATGGGGAACTCTGGCGATATCACACCGGTGATGCTCTACCGGGTGACGCAGGGAAACCTCCGCTTTCCCTCAGGACGGGAACCGCAAGTGGCCGTCCTCCTCTGCGGAACGAACAACTACACCGTCACGCAAAGCGATGGAGGAAAAGTGAAATGGGATCTGGGAATGGAGACTCCTCCTCGTGAAGTCGCCGACGGAATTCGAGCGGTCGCCCGGGAGTTTCGTCGGCGCCTTCCTGGTACCCGCGTGATCCTGATCGGTATCCTGCCGGTGAAGAACGAGGCGAAATGGAAGCGCTGCCAGGAAACCAACCAGATCAACGCCAGCTATGAGTATCCGGAAGACGAGGTGATCTTCCTGGATTTACAGGAACACTTCATGAACCCGGACGGAACCCTGAAAGCGGATCTGTTCCTGGATGGGACGCATCTGACGACTCGTGGCTACGAAGTCATGGCGGATGTGCTTCAGCCGGAGATCGATCGACTTCTGAGTTTGGGACCGATTCAGTAGTAGTGAATCGAAGAACCTGTGATCACTTCTCTACACTTCGGCCCGTTACGATCGCAGCCCGCATCATCTTGGTAAGGCGATCAACGACCTTCGGTCGCTGTCCGTAGAGATTCTCTGCTTCGCCGGGATCGGCTTCCAGATCGTAGAGTTGACCCCTTTCACTGAAATCAACACGCCAGGGAGCAAGGGTATTCATGGGTTCTGCAGCGGGGGAATACTGGTAGAATCCACCGGATCCCTCGGTATCGAAGATCAGCTTCCATCGACCTTCGCGAATCGAGAGGAGGCCGACATAGGACTGCGTGATCATCGACTCTCGGCTCGGGTCAGCTTCCGCGTCCGAGAGTTGGGTGCTTTGATCGACGCCATCTTCCGCGGCCCACTCTGGCAAGTCTGCACCGACCAGTGCGGCCGTGGTGGGGAGGATGTCGGTGAGGCAAATCAGGTTATGGTTCACCGTGCCGGCTTCAATCTTTCCTGGCCAGTGGGCAATGAACGGGACCCGTGTCCCGCCGTCCCAGGCATCGGTCTTGTATCCGCGGTAGGGGCCAGAGGAATCATGATCGTATTTCGGGAGCTCGTTCTTGTCGTGCTTGGGTCCATTGTCGGAGGTGAAAAGAATGAGCGTGTTTTCCTCGACTCCGGACTCTTTGAGAATCTTGCGAACCTTGGTGACGCTCTCGTCCACCCAGGGAACCCGATCGGCTCGGGCGCCGATTCCGGTTGAGCCTTTGAATCGATCCGGAGGAAGAATGGCGCCATGAGCTGCATTGAGCGCGAGATAGACGAAGAAGGGTTGCTCGCTCTCGACCGAGCTGAGAATAAACTTCTCCGCCTCCTTCACGTAGAGGTCATCGACTGTCTGACGGTCGACTGCCGGATCAGTAATCATCCCAGATTTGTCTCGCCCCGGGTCGTTGATGACCCGATCGTCGCGGATGAAAACGGGGATGCGAGTGCAATTGGAGGGAGTGCCAAAAAAGGTATCGAAGCCGAGGTCGATGGGACCTCCCGTGATCGGTGCGGTGTGGTCTACTCGCAGGCTCATCGCGGCAATGGCAGCGGAGGCTTCTGGTCCGTGAAGATGAGATCCATAATGGAAATCACCGGGGTCTCCCTCTACCGGTTTCCATCCAAGACCGATGTGCCACTTGCCGAAAGCAGCGGTGGCATAGCCTCGCCCTTTCAACGCCGAAGCAATCGTCGTTCGAGTCGTTGGAATGAGCGGCTTGCTGTAACCGGGTAGGACGCCCTCGCGGAGAAACGTGCGCCAGCAGTAGCGGCCTGTGAGAAGAGAATATCGGGTCGGTGTGCAGACCGCATGAGGTGCATGCGCGTTGGTGAAGCGCATCCCTTCGTCGGCGAGACTGTCGATCGCGGGAGTCTTTACTTTTCCGCGTTCCGGTTGATTGCAGGAGACGTCGCCCCAGCCGAGGTCATCCGCGAGAATGATGATGATGTTGGGCCTGGGGTTTGATGGAGGTAGGACCGGAGAGGGGCGTGGGCTTTGTGATTCCACCGTGTCTCCGACCAACTCCTTGATACGAATATTTCGAAATGCAACCTGGCAGCCCTTGCCGTGATCTTGCAAAGCGATGAAACCTTTTCTGCGCGACATGCGACTGTCGTCGTCGGTCACCTTGGAAAAGACTACACCATTGATTTTCTGAGTCAGGGCGTTGCCCTCAGCGATAATCTCCATCGTGTTCCAACCTCTCTCCCGGTAGTGAGCGACAGTTTCCTGGGCGGGGGCAACTTGCTTGGCGGTCTTCTCGCCTTTTTCCGTGATGACCACCTCCTGCCCTGCGGTCGCCATGAAGAAGCGTGCTTCATGGGCGGGATCTTCCTTTCCGAGTAGGGAATGATGCCAGAGTCCCATTTTCCCCTGTGGCGCAATCTCGACTTGGTACCCGAAGACCTGGTGATCGCCGAGGTCATCGCTGCGGACCTGAACGCCGGAGTTGCCAGCTCCATATTTGAACTCCAGCCGAAGCACAAAGTCGGAAGGCTGCCCTCCTCGCCAGATCATCCAATTTCGCTCCTGCTCTTTTCCCGTGCAGGAAATGGTGCCGTCGACCAGTTCCCACGCTCCTTTTCGGAAGTCCCAACCGTCCAGGGCTTTGCCATCGAAAATGGAAATAAAACCCGTGTCATCGAGTTTTGGGAGAGGTTTGGAATTGTGCACCTTCTTGCCTGGGCAGATCACTGGTTTTACTTCTTTCGAAACGGGAGTCCGAGGGCGCACCTTCTTCACTGGCTTCCATTGTTTTCCATCGACGGAGACGAGAATGTCGAAGGCGATGGGAACTCGGCGAGTGAGGCTGCCACCGCGGTCGCGGGAGAGAATGACGCTGTCGATTGCAGTGACTTCCGGCAGTTCGATCTGAGCCCAGCCAGTTTTCGTTGCCGGAATCCAACTGCGATCGTTCCCATATTTCCCGTCATTGAGAAATTCGACCTGGTGTTTCTCAGGGTGTCCCTTGAGCAGCGACGATGCGCTGGCCTTTGCTCCAGCAGTGTTTGCTGCGAGATTGTTGGGTGAGTCGGTCGAGTAGACTTCCAACTCATCGATACAGGGTTGCCCCTGCGAGCTCTCGAGAATGTCGACCCGCACAAATTTCGCTCGGGTTGGCGGAAACAGAAACGAGTTTGGCGCCAGGGGATCGATGGTACGTTGCACAAGTCGTTGGTCACGATCCGGTGCCTGAGATTGGGTTGCCGGTGGTTTCGGCTTCCTGCCCTTCGAAACCTGCAGGTAGGCGATCATGTCGCGCATCTCGTCGGGGGTCTGGATCAACCCTGCGGGCATCATGGACTGTTCGCTTGCTTCCTGTTTCGTGATCTCATTCTTGGCGAGCTCGACGAGCTGACCTGTGATCACACGGAGTCGGATAATGTCGGGAGCACCGCCAATTTCGATGTAACCTGTGTGCACCGTTCCATCTTTCATCGTGATGGTGTTAGGATGAAAGTTGGGTGATACCGTGAGGTTCGGGACGAGAAGAGAAGCGGCGAGGTAGCTCGGTGGAAAACGATCTCCCGAGCCAACGAGAGACGGACCAATCGCTCCTCCGGCTCCATCGTGAGGCGCAAGGTGACAGGCAACGCAGCCACGCTGGGTAAAGAGTTCTTTCCCTTTCACCACGTTGCCCTTTTTCTTCTCGTTGTCCCAATCGATATCGCGAAAGGCTTCGGGAATTTCGACGCCAGTGGAAAGCTTCGCATCCTTCAATGCACGAAGGGCCTTCTTCAGGTCCGCTTTGTTGGCGGCTCCCGCGACCATGGCGAGGGTAATGTTGTGGCGATTGAGAACCAGATCGAGAGCTTCATTGACGCGCTCGTCATTCAGGAAAAAGAGACCTGTCGCTGCAGCGATGGTGACCTTTTCATCCTCGTCGTTGAGACCTTGCTTTAAGCGAGCAAACCCGGTGGCATTTTCCTTCTTTACTGCTGCATCACTCCACCAGTCTGCCAACTTGAAGGTACCGACGGTGGGTTCGAAGTCCCGCAGATCGATGATGCCTTCGGGATGATGGAGTCTCATATGTTTCTCCTGTGCTGGAACTCCGCTCCTGGGAAAATCGGTGACCTGTTCGGATTTTTCCCAGAGACGAAACACGGTTGCGAGAGTGGCGGCGAGACGCTGGTCCGCGTCTCCCTCAGCAAGTTGAGAGATTCTCTCCTCAGAAGCCTGCCGTGCGACGAGGATGGCAGCAGACTGGCGGACGAAAGGATCCGAATGGGCGGCTAGTAAGGCAATAGGATCGCTGATGGGGTGCTGGGCGGCATGCAGGTATTCGAGAAATCCAGCCAACTCAGCGGGAGACTTTTTTGCTTTCGCAAAAGCATCGACTCGGTCGTTTGGGATCGCGGTAAATTTCTCCGGGTAAGCGGCAGCGGCTCGCCACGCCAATGTGCTGGCCCGCCCTTCCCCCTGAGCCAGGGATGTGATTCGATCAATCGAAGCCGAATCGCCATGAGCTGCGGCAAGAAAAATCAGGCTCGAGAAGGCAGGATGATCCGGGGAAGTGTCCGGGAAAACCTTGGCTGCTTCTTCGAGCTCCTTGCCACCCGTTCGCAGGATCTCTCGATGGGCTTTAGCCCGGAGCTGAAGCGGTCCTGCGAGCAAGTCGAGTAGGGAGGTATCCGAGTAGTCGAATTTTCTCGCTCCGCTTCGTTCCCGTGGAGATACCAGCACGAGATCCGTCTGGCGGTAGGGTGATCCCTCGTTGCCATCCATATAGCAAAGCGAGACGATGAGATCCCCTCGATTGGTCGGCATCGCCGATACCGGTCGACGATTCCCGGCGGCTCGCAGGAAAGGTTTCGCCAGCGAAGTGAAACCAGCCCCTTCCGGTTCCATGGGATGCCAGCTGACACTTCGGCTTCCCCAGTTCGACATGAAGAGTGAACCTCGATAGTCCTCACCCAGGGTGGTATCATCGTAGAATCCCTGGCCCGTCGGGACATCCAGCTGCCAGTTCACCGTGGGGAGCATGTCGAGCCGAGCCGGAGCCTGACTGGTGTCCCAGCCACGTGCCCAGCCGTTCCAGGAATGAGGCGGCACATACACAAGGCGGCAGGGATTGGCGGTGGAACCCTCCTGATCATTGTCGTTGGCGAAGAGATGCCAGTCGCGGTCGAACGAAATCCCACAGGCATTGCGAAGGCCGGTGGCGTAGACCGAGAGGTCGTAGTTGTCGAGGTCCAGTCGCATCACGGCTCCGACTCCCGAGTAGGGGACCGCCCGGTTCTCCGGGCCGACATACCAGGTCCAATGCCAGAGGTGATCCGGGCGCTCCTTGTCGAGGTTTACATTGGGGTGAGGATCTCCCATGACGAGAAGGAGCGTTCCATCGGGTGCAAACTCGATGCCGTGCAGTCCCTGGTGGTGATGACCAAGAGGATTTCCCCAGAGAATTTTCTTCAACTTTGGCTTCGCGCTCAGCACGTCATCGAGTCGGTAAAGCGCGGTGTTGGTCAGGACAAGCAAGTCATCCCCGAACGTTTCGAGATCGTAGACCCACGTGTCTTTGGGAAATCGATAGAGTTCTCGCCGCGGTTCGAAACCTCCCTTAGCGGTGCGCTCGTAGACGAAGACTCCTTCGCGGGACCCCAGGAAGAGTCGTCCTTGCAGATCCATGTCATGGCTGAGGAAAAATTCGTCTGGATGGGTGTCGATGAGCTCGACTTGAAGTTTCGGATCGGTGAGCGAAATGCCTTCCAGTCCACGGGATTCCTGGGAGAAGCTGATCGATATCGTGCCCGCGATCCAGACTAGCAGTAGCTGGAACCGGTTGGGATGGGGACACGGTCTGGGAAAAAATGAGGACATGAGCCAACTTTGCGAATTGATCATTTTCGACGAAGAGAAAGGAGAAGTCTTTTGAGTAGTACGCAGGAAATGCGTGCGACCGTCTCAAAGGGACGGCAAACAGGGGGAGGGTTGCTTTCCGACCGATCAGAGCAGATTCATGAGCAATAGCGAAGCCGATTCTACTCCTGCAAACGAGCGCGAAGATTGGCATCGAGAGAATCGTGACAGTCCTCGCGATCGCAGGATTCCTCGAGGTAAGGAGCGGAATAGAGTTCGAAGGTGAGCGGCAGAGGTTTTTCGAAAAGACCCTGTGTCAGGTATTCTTTGAGGAGATCGGGAAAGTTGTCGAAGCTGATTCGACGGGGATGGAGGATTCTTTCCAATGATTCGCCGACAATTCGATGGGCGCGTCAGGGTGGTTCGTGACCTTCCGAAACTTGGAATGCAGCTCTCTCATTGGCTTTATTGCGTTTCCTTCTTTCAGGGTGCGTTTGCCTTCAGGGCTCGTTCCGCAAACGCAACATCACCCAGGCTCACGTTCTTCCCATCGAGTACCTCAGGATAGCTCCTCAGAAACTGGTTTTCGTCGATGAGATTGAGGAAATAGTGCGTCGTCCCTTCGGGCAGTTCCGCCACCGCCTTGTTCCCGGCCGCGAGTTTCGCAGGAGCGCGGAACCACTCTTCATAGCGGGCGCCTCCGTTGAGCGTGTAGATGAGGTTCGCGCGCTCGACCTTGGCTCCATTCTCCCGATAGGTGAAAACTACTTCGTCTCCGGTCTGATCGTGAGACAACACGGTGCAGACATTTTGCTTCGTATCCGGTGCTCGATGGCCGTGTGGGTTGTAGTAGGGATAACTCGCTTCCATCTCGGTCAGGACCTCGGTGAGTCGAGTGTTCATCTCGCTAGCCTTATCGGGCATGGACTCGGCGAGGTTCTTTTTCTCTTCGATGTCGACGCGAACTGCGGTTTCGTCCTCCGATTGGTAGAGCCGATAGAGCTCGAGTTCCGGAGTGTCCGGATTATTGAGATGGTCATAGTTGCGGACCAGCTTGTAGTCGCCGATGCGGATCGAGCTTTCAAGGGCCGCGCTGTTGGGGAAGTGCCAGGCCATCGTGTCTCGAGCGGTTCCATCTTCCTCCCGGACGAGATTGGGATCGGTAGGATCGTTCTTCAGCAACGTCGCCAGGTCGAGGCCGTCGAGGTGCTTTCCCTCGGGATGCGGAGTGCCTGTCAGGGAGAGAATGGTGGGATAGAAATCGAGACCATTGATCATGACGTCGGATTCGACGCCTGCAGGGATTCCCGGACCTGTGATGATGAGTGGGACGCGGGTGCCTCCTTCCATCAGGGAAATCTTGCCTCGGTCGAGAGGGTAGTTGTCCGTGATGATCTGGTTGCGACTTCCCTCCATTCCGCCGTTGTCGGAAGTAAAGATGATGTAGGTGTTTTCCGCCAATCGATGTCCGGGCCAGCGCGGGTCTTCCGTCTCTTCGAGGTAGTTCACGAGGTCCCCGATGTAGTGATCGAGTTGTTCCACCATCGCGCAGTAGAAAGGGTTGGTCTGCCCTTCCTTCGTCCATTTCGTAAGCGGATCCTCGGGCAGTTCCACTCCGAGCTTCTCGACATATTTGTCGAGAAGAGCCCGGCTTCGGGTCTGGATGGGAGTGTGCACCAGCCAGGTGGCGTAATAGAGGAAGAATGGCTGATCCTGGTGCTCGCGAAGGAAGGTCAGCGCGTCTGTGGTGGTCTGGTCCCGGGGGAAACCATCTTTGTCGAGGCGGTGGGGGTTGCCTGTCTCCCTTGTGGAAAATTCAGCCATGCGGTGGGGCTTCATGGCAGTGTTGGTTCCGCGATCGCTCCGCGTCCAATCAAAGCCGACGTCTCTGGGCTGGGGATAGGCGTTGTGATTGATGGCGATATGCCATTTGCCTGAATGGCCCGAGACGTATCCGGCTGGCTTGAGGGCACGCGGGATCGTGACGGTGTCTTCGGGCATTCGACCGCTGTACCAGGGAGACATCATCGCCCAACCGCGGAGGTGATGAGGAGCGGGCGGTGCGCCACCGACAACGTGAGTTTTCTGGGCACGAGCAGGATGGGTTCCGCTGAGAATGGCGCACCGCGTCGGGGCGCAGGTTGGGGCGGGGGAATATCCCTGCCAGAACTGGATCCCTTTCTTCGCGAGTGCGTCGAGGTTCGGCGTTTCCATCGGGGATGGCTCATCGATGTCGTAGCAGCCGACGTCCTGCCACCCGAGGTCATCGACGAGGATGAGGACGATGTTTGGTTTTTCAGGGCGGTCGTCTTCGGCCCGAAGCGATCCGGGGGCGAAGAGGGATGTGGAAAGGAGGAGGCAGATCGCGATCCTCAAATCGTGGGTCAGGGGAAAGTGAAGGAGGTTCATGAAGGGAATCGTGGGTTCAGGTGCCGGAACCCAGGGCGGCGATGGCTCACTGAGCCTTGCGGATCACTTTTTCTTCCCCACCGAATTTGCATTCCAGCTTTCCCACAAATCAGCGAGTTCCTTCGTCTTCTCGGGACGTTCGGCTGCGAGGTTTTTCATCTCGGTCGGATCGGCTTTCAGATCGTAGAGCTCCCAGGATTTTCCGGCTCGAATTGCTTTCAGATCTCCCTGGCGAACGGCATTGGCACGGTTGAATCTCCAGTAGATTTCCTCATGAGGTGTCCGCTCTTTTCCTTCGAAGATGGGCATCAGGGAAAGTCCGGCGGGTTCTCTCGTTTTCTTGCCGTCAATTTCCTCAGGATACTCGGCGCCTGTGATATCCATAAAGGTCGCGGAGAGGTCGATGATATGGCCCACCTGATCGGTCATCGTCCCCGGCTCGATGACCTTGGGCCAGTGGGCGATGAAGGGAGTGCGGATGCCTCCTTCGTAATCGGTGGATTTGAATTTGCGATAGGGCGTGTTGCTGGCGTTCGCCCAGCCAACGGAAATCGTGCGGTAGCTCTCGACGGGGCCGGGTGGAATATCGGGAGTGGTGTTGGGTTGCTCGGGGCAGGCTCCGTTGTCGGTCAGGAACATGATGAGGGTGTTGTCCCACTCTCCCAGTTCCTTCACCTTCGCAAATAGACGGCCGAGATTCTGATCGACTCGATCGATCATCGCACAGTAGACCGCCATCTTCAGATCCTCGGCATCCTTTTCCTTATCCGACAAGTCATCCCACGCCTTCGAGGCTCGCGGGGTAAGCTGGTGTTTCTCGCCGATGATTCCCATCTTCTTCATGCGTTCGAAACGCTGTTCGCGAAGGACATCCCATCCGGCGAGAAACTTGCCGCGATACTTGGCGATGTCTTCCGGCCAGGCGTGGAGTGGGTAATGCGGGGCGGTGTAGGGGAGGTAGAGCATGAAGGGTTTCTCCTCATCCTTGTATTCATCGAGTCGATCAATCGCGTAGGTGGTGAAGGCATCGGTGGTATAAAACTTGGGATCAGGGTTGGTGTAGCCCATGATGACCTCGTCTTCGATCGCCCAACGGCGCACCCGATTCTGGCCCTTGCGACCTGGATCCCCTTCGCCCTCCCGAGCAACGATCCCCGGATTGAAAAAGTTGCAGCATCCGTCCGCGAGACCGTAGTAGCGATCGAAGCCACGCGTGGTCGGGAGTGGGTTCTGGTGCCACTTCCCGGAAATCAGAGTTCGGTATCCCACGGTGCGAAGGACCTCGCCAAAGGTGGCGCCATGTTGCATGGACTGATCTCCGATCTGGTAGGCGTAATTGCCTGTCAGGATTTCAGCACGGGTGGTGTGACACTTGGCCGTATTGTAGAACTGGGTGAAACGCAGCCCGTTCTCCGCGAGCATGTCGATGTTGGGCGTTTCTACCTCTCCGCCGTAGCAGCCGATATCCGAGTAGCCCATGTCGTCCACCATAATGAGGATGAAGTTTGGGTTCGATTTTTCGGCCCCCATCGAAATGGAAAGACAGAGAAAGGACAGAATGGAGAGGATTCGTTTCATGGGGTTTCTTGAGCTGCGGGATCGCGCATCTGATTGAAGACAAAGACGACAAAACTTGCCAGAAAAAGAAAGGCAAACTGAAGTGACTACGAGTCTGGCAGACAGGAAGGAAAGGAAGACGCCCGTCAGATCTCGGGAATTCCTGACCTGGTTCGAAGTCGTTTTCAACGCTTGCGGTTCTCGTAATTCATCATGTTGCTGGTAGTGCCGACGAGGCCCTCATCGTTTGTAATTCCCTGAAACACGATGGGCATGAAGGGGGCTGGATCCTCGTCGAGTGTCCACGCGATGCCGCGCAACAGAAGAAGTCGGTAGAGTGGGTCGTAGTAGGTGTAAGTGTAGTGGCCCGTAGTCGTGCCGAAAACGCGACCCTTTCCTGATGTCCAGGTCCAGAAAGCCTGGCTGCGTGCACTTTCTGTTTTCAGTACTTCACCAAACGACAAATCGTTTGTATCCGCCTCAGGTGCGATGGCACCGATGACTTCAACCTTGTCGCGCGCGAGCAAGTTCCAATAGGACTCGTCGTTAAACTTGATGGATGAGGGCAATCCAGAGAAGGCGGGATGCTCCGTCCTAAGATACAGCGGGTGGCTATGGCCAAATTTGCTCCACTGCGACGATTGATTTCCTTTCCACGAGCAACCGATGCAGTCAGCCAGTTTCTCGGCTCGCTCTACCGGACGCATGATGCAGGACTCGTGGATGGAGACCACGGATCCTCCCTGATCGACAAAGGCTTGATACATGGCGAACTGTTCGTCGCTCAGTTCCGGCAAGTGCAAATACTTGATCAGAAGGTCGGCTTGGTCGAACTGATCCTGTGTCGGAAACTGAAACGCCTCGACTACCGAGACTCTAGGGATTGATTCCAATAAGGGAACGAACAACTCTTTGACCCGAATATAATCGTGCTCACCACCGCGATGATCTTCTGGCCCCGAGAGCCAGAGAATGGAAATGTCTCGGCTTAGCTCCGCGCCTTCGAAGCTCCCGGTCAGGCTCATGATTTCTGCTTTGGGAATAGGTTCGTTCGGTCGGGGCGTGAGGTTCTTACCACGGTCGGCAGCGACCAGCATGCTGGTCAGGGCGACCAGGAGAAGGACTGGGAGAATAGCATTTCGGTTCATTTCTTTTGGTGTGGCTGGGATGAGCTCTCCTTTCAGCTTTACCAGCCAATGCCCCTGCCGTCGAGTGCGTGGATGGGATGCCTGTCAGGTAAACCAGCAGAGATACCAGTCGCCACCAAGGTGTTGAGCGCGGATCAGGGTCCCGCCGAAAAGCATGGAGACGGAGGCATAGTCAGGATCGTTGCGATTCTCCCAAGTCTTCAAGTCGAGAATATTTGCCTTCATGACCTCACCAGTGGGGTCGTGGACAATGCCGCGCCAGTTGTCGAGGATGCCACCCCATGAGGAAGCCACCCGAACTGAGGAGCCAGTATCGACGAGAACCGGGAAATCATGTTTCGATTCGTCTTTCCCCTCTCCGACCTCTGCGATGACAGATTCGTAGTACTCCTTTTCTCGCCAGAGCTTGCAGTGGGCTCCCATCGTCTTCCCAAGGGGAGTAAACCATCCGGTAATCGCAACGACTGCCACAATCACAGCCGTGACGATGGGGATTCTTGTTTTGCTCTTGATCGCGACGATCACGCCGGAAATGACAAGCGCGATTCCTCCGAGAAACAACGCACCTCCTGCCAGGGGGGTGAAGATGCTCAGGAGTTCGTCATAGTAAAAGGCAAAGTAACCCAAGGTGACGAAGAACCAACCGACGAAGCAGGCGGTGATGGTTTTGGAAGCTCGTGTCATGATCTGCAATGAATGGATACTTGAACATCGTAGACCGCGAAACGTGAAGCGTGTGCGAAAACCAAGTGAAATTGCGATGAAAACGCGAGATCAGCCACGACAGTGATGGCCGGGTGGAAGAATCGTTCGTTCAAGGGGGACCCTTTAATGTGGGTGCGGATGACTCTCGAGGTGTTGCCTCAGAAGATCCTTCCCGTAGTCATTCCCATTCGGGGTTCGAACCGTGGCGTGGATGTGCTGGCGAGTCGCCACTCCGCTTCGCCCCAGGGCGATGGGTCGCTGATGGTCGAATTCGATGAGAACGACGGGGCTGTGGATTCGGTAGTAGAAGACCGAGTCGGTATCCATGGCTCCGATCCAGGCGAAATACGTTCGATCGAGGTGTTTCTCGATTTCTTCCATCTTCACCTTGGCATGTCCTTCCTTGAGGTTGTGAATCCAGAGTCCGGTCAGCTTCAGGAATTGTGCCTTCTGGGCATCATCCAACTCGGAAACGGGAATCCCCTCGTAGGGAATGACAACATTGTCGCTGAAGGCTTCGGTGTTCGAGTTGGTCCCGTCCTTGTCTTTCTGCAGAACGGCCTTGGCTTTCTGTTTCTCGGTCAGGCTCTTGGCAAAGGCGAGTCCGAGATCCTGCTCCTCTTGGAGGACAATCGTTCCTTCGTATTTTCCTCCCTCAGCCCAGACGGGCTCCGAGCCGAGAAAAAGCGGGGTCATCACGACCTGGTCCTTGAGGACGAAATAGTTGATGATGCAGTGGTGACCGTCGAACTGGAAACCCCAGGGATTCGTTTCGGAGGGCTCTCCCATGATGGTGATGAAATAGGCCCAACGGCCGTAGCCGTATTCCCCCTCACGCCCGCTCATTTCCGCGATGGTATGGTTCAGCTTCATGATGTCCTGGGTCGTCTTGAGTCCCTTGGCACTGAGCCCGGCCCCAATCATCCTAAAGGCGAGCTCCCGCTGTTTCTCTGACATTTCTTCGAAGCTGATCCCCTGCCTCGGCAGGCTGTGTTGATTCGCCCAGCGTCGCCATTCGTTGTCGTCGACGGGGAACATCGTCTTCTTTTGTTGTTCGTCGGTCAGGGCTTGGATGAACTTCTCAGCCGCCACTTTGACTTCCTTGGTCGAGACACCGGTGGATTGAATCGAATAGAGTCCTTTCTCCACTTCTCCATCTGCAGTCACTCCGACGAAAGGTTCGGCGATGGCTTGCTTCTCACGCTCGGCAAAGCGATTCCCGCCTCCTTTTCCTTTGCCCTTCGGTTGGGCCAAGGCGAATTGGCAAAGCGAGAGGCTGGAGGCGAGGACAATTGCAGGGAGAAAGCGTGATGGCAATTTCATGGAATATGGAACACCAATGCTGGAGAAAAGACTTACAGAAAGCGAGCAAACCCGGATCCTGTGAGGAATATTTTCCCCTTCCCCTCTTTGTAAGTTTGAATTTTGCGGCAAGATAGGCCTTCAGGATAAAGGCCGATGGATTCAAACTTCTTGAGCAATCATCGGTGATTGTATGTAGTTCAGGGTTCTCGCTTTGCCATGTTACTTCGTCTCCACTTCTTTCGAATCCGAGTCCTTGGGCTCTTGATCGCAACGTTGTCGATTTCCCTCAGCCAACTCATTGGCACTGAATCCCGAGAGTTTCCGAACATCGTGGTGATCGTGGCAGATGATCTCGGGTATGAAGATCTCGGTGTTCATGGGTCGGCGGAGGTCGAGACTCCTCACCTGGATTCGATGGCGGAGAATGGGGTTCTTTGCACGAATGCCTATGTGACCTCACCCGTGTGTTCACCAAGTCGGGCCGGGCTCCTTACGGGGCGCTACCAGAACCGATTTGGATTCGAGTTCCTGGTCAATGAAACCTCTCTGGTTCGGGAGGGGGCAACCAACGGACTCCCTGCCAGTGAGACTACTTTTGCGGCACGATTGCAGGAGTTGGGGTACCGGACCGGGTGTATCGGGAAGTGGCATCTTGGGACAGAGGAGGAGAGCTGGCCGACAAATTGCGGCTTCGATGAATTCTATGGAACACTGCGGCAGGGGAATTACTTTTCCCCGATCCTGGTCGACTCTCGCATCGATTTGAAACCTCGGAAGGTCTCGGATCCTGACTACTACCTGACCGATGACTACAGTCTGCGGGCAGTCGAGTTTGTCGAGGAGCACCAGGCAAAGCCCTTCTTTCTCTATCTCCCGCATTTTGCTGTCCACAAACCGCACGATGCTACTGCGAAGTATCTGGATCGGTTTGAGGCAATCAACGACCCGACCCGCCATCGCTATGTGGCCATGCTTTCAGCCATGGATGACGCCTTAGGGAGCCTGCTCTCCTCTCTGCGCGAGTGCGGATTGGAAGAGGATACGCTGATCTTTTTCCTCAGCGACAACGGAGGGACCATGGGAAGTTCCAACGCACCTCTGCGGGGCAAGAAAGGCGGAACCTGGGAGGGCGGGATCCGAACTCCTTTCCTCGTGCAATGGAAGGGAGTGCTGCCTGCTGGGATGAAGTACGACGGGCTTCTCTCCGCGCTTGATATCGCTCCGACTGCGCTCGCGGTTGCCGGGCAAAAGGTCGATCCCGGCTGGGAATGGGACGGTGTGAATTTGCTCCCCTATCTCAGTGGGGAGAAGAAGGGGTCGCCTCATGAGGTCCTCTATTGGCGTTTCGGAACCCAGTGGGCGATCCGAAAGGGTGCGTGGAAGCTGCTCCAGGCAAGAGAGGAAAAGGGTGGCAATATTCAAATAGCAAGAGAAGGACCTGTTCGGCTGTTTCATCTCGAGGAAGATGTCGGTGAAGAGAATGATCTGTCTTCTTCTCGTCCCGAGAAAGTGAGAGAGCTGCAGGAGGCGTGGGATCGGTGGAATGCCTTGCTGCCGGAACCCTCTTGGAAGCCTGTCCTATGATGCGCGAGATTGATCGAAGAAATTTTTTCCGAAGTTCGGCGGCCGGCCTGACGGGGTGGGCAGCGGTTCCCGAAGTGTCAGCGTTGGCCTCTTCCTTGCCGGCTCCCTATCGTACGATCTACAGCAACGACACCACGAACATTCTCTCCTGCCAGAGACCCGAGGAGAGAAGTAAGGAGTTCTCCGAGCACCTGTTGATCGCATCGATAGCGGAAGCGAGGGGAGTCGATGCTCATTTCCTCCAACCAGGGCTCGGATGGATTCCTTGGTGGGACTCGACGGTGTATTCGGTCGAGGAGCATTGTCGCTGGCTTCGGGATCAATTCGGAATCAAGGGAGTGAAGAAGATCGAGCGTTTTGTGCTCGAAGGAGGAGATTTGCTCAGAACCTTGGTGTCGACCTGCCGAGACATAGGTGTCGCACCGTTTCTCAGTTTTCGCTTGAATGATGGGCATCATGTCAGGGACTTGAAAGAGGCGCTGGAAAGAGGGAAGCCCACCCAGTCGATGGCAAGGCATTACTGGGAAAACTACGAACGCTTTCGGATCGGTCCCGACCCGACTCGCTGGGAGCAAGGGGTGTTCGATTGGACGTTCCCGGAGGTAAGGGACTACAAGTTCGCTCTTCTCGAGGAGGCTTGCTCTCGCTACGATCTCGCCGGTGTCGAACTCGACTTTCTCCGTCACTGGAGTCGCTTCGGAGAAAGTGTTCCAAGGGACAAGCGATTCGAGATTACCACTTCCTTCGTCCAGAGAGTCAGAGCGATGCTGGATTGTATCGAGAAAGAAAAGGGCGGTTCCCGGCGTTGGCTTTGCGTTCGGGTTCCCGCCAACGCGGAGGTTCGTCCGGACCAGGGGGTCGATTTGAGGAGCTTGGCCGATGCCGGGGTCGATATGATCAATCTCTCCTACAGCTATTTCACCTGGCAGGATGGCAGTGTCGAGCGAGCGAGGGCCGAGGTCGGTAGCGGAGCGGCGATCTACCCGGAGATGACACACACCACGATGACCGGAAGAGCCACCTCAGGGAGTGGGACGCAGCCCTTCCTTCGTACTACGGATCAACAATTCTATACCACGGCGCGGCTGGCCTACGAGCAGGGCGCGAGCGGCGTCAGTCTGTTCAATTTCCCCTACTATCGGTATCATGTCACGGACTCCATCGGGCCGTTTCATGAGCCTCCGTTTCATGTTTTGCCAAGACTTGCCGATCGTGAATTTCTCAAGGAACAGTCTTCGTGGTACTTTCTCAGTTCGGGACGAAGAGATCCCGTCCTCGGCGAAAGGGTGCTACCCGCCATCCTGGACAGGAACATTTCTTCCCGGTTTTCCCTCCGCATGGATTCGCCGGGGCAGCCGCGAAAGGATGGGGTGTTGCGATTGCGTTCGGATGAGACGATCTCGGACCGTACCATCGAGGTTCGAGTCAACGGAGTGAAGCTTGAACCTGTGGAACCGATCCGGAAGCCGCTTCCGCATCCGTATGGCGAGACCTGGATCGGGAAACGAGAGGAATTGGCTTGCTACTCGTTTCCGGCTTCTTTGGCTATTCGGGAAACGAACCAGATCGAGATCGTTGTGAGAAAGGGAATTCGAGTGAGGTTGATCTATCTGGACGTCACGATTCCGGGAGATCCACTCGAGAGCGTCGCCTGATTTCGCAAGGCTTTGAGGAGGCAAGAGAGGAGGATTGGATATGATCTTGGCAGGATCGGGAACACGAAATACGTGAGGCTTCCGAAGGGCTTTTCGGTGGATTTGTCACGTGGAAGGAGCGTTCGTTCCTTAGCTACTATGAGCCAGTTTTTCACGGACTCCCATTCCCGTCGATCCTTTGTTCGGACCGGTGGAGCATTGCTTTCCCTTCCGTTCTTGGAGACCTTTGCAACGGCCTCTGCGGCCGCAGTGGCCCCTCCCAAACGGGTCGTGTTTCTTGGCGGAGGATTCGGGTTTACGAAGGATTCCTTTTATCCCGAGAAGACCGGGCGATTCTCCGAGATCGGAATGACGGAGGGGCTGAAACCTCTTGAGCGTCACCAGGATGACATCACGATGGTCGCGAACCTAACCAATCACGGAGCGACCGATCCTCATGGAGGAAGTGTTTCCTATCTCACTGGAGCGAACGTCGCCGGAACGCCGGGGAAGAGGTTTCACAATTCGATCTCGTGTGACCAGGTTCTCGCCAAACACATCGGTCAGGACACTCGCTATTCGTCGCTGACCCTATCTGCCAAGGAAGTCGATGGGGGTCAGAATTCGGGTCACGGAAAAGGCCTTTCTCTCGCATGGGATGATTCGGGAAATCCGATCCCGGGAATCCTGCGTCCCATCGATCTCTATTACACCTTGTTCGCGAACCCAAACGATTCGCGGGAAGAGCTGGATCTCCGTCTCAAGAAGAAGCAGAGCATTCTCGATGTCGTGCGAATCAACGGCAGTGGCATGAAGCGCAAGTTGAGCAAGAGTGACCAAGAGAAGCTCGACGAGTATTTTACCGGAGTGCGACAGGTCGAACAGGGGCTTGAGCGGCAGGCTCAATGGGCCGACGTCCCCAAACCGGAAGCGCCGTTCCAGGAGCCTTCCGATGGATTGACTGGGGAAGAGGCGATTCACCTGATGTATGACATGATCATCATCGCGCTGCAGACCGACGCGACACGGGTCGTGACCTATCGCCAGCCTGTATGTGATCTGTTGCTCGGGATGGGGATGACCCTGAAGGCGCACTCCCTCAGTCACTATGGGTTTTCACAGCCGAGAATTGTGGCCTCGCGAGAGCGCGATCGGAAATGCTCCGAGTTGTTTGCGCATTTTCTCGACCGCCTCAAGGAAGCCAGGGATATCGATGGGAGTCGTCTCTACGACAATTGCATCGTGAGCTATGGAACCAACCTGAGATCCGGGCACGAGTTGAAGAACCTGCCGGCGATTCTCTCGGGAGGTGGAGCCAGGAATATCCAGCATGGACGTCACATCATTCTTCCCGAAGAAGACACGCCCCTCGCCAACTACTGGCTTACGCTGATGCAGGAGGCCGGATTGTCCCTCGATTCTTTCAGTCACAGCACAGGGGTCGTTCCCGAGTTGTTGGGCTGATCCTTTACCCTTGGCACGTTTTGAAAGTGGGAAGAATTTTTCTGTCGTTTGCCTTCGTGGGTCTCGTTTTTCCCGCATTTGGATTGGCTTCGGACAAGGAGGTGGCAACGGTCGATGGTAGCGGGCACCGTTCTGCTTTGCCCAACGCCAGGGAAAGGCTGGAGCCTTTCCTCCAGGAATACTGTGTCGATTGTCATGGGGCCCGGAAGCAGAAGGGCCAGGTGCGCTTCGACGATGTAAGTTGGGAGATTACGGACAACTTCACCGCACAGCGCTGGCAGGATGTCCTCGATCAGTTGAATGGTGGCGATATGCCGCCCGAAGATGCCACGCAACCTTTGCATGAGGAACTGACCGAGGTTCTCGATGTTCTGACGGCGGCAGTGCGAGAGGCACAGCAGCGGTTGACCGATCATGGGGGAGAGATCCAGATGCGGCGGCTCAATCAGCGGGAATATTCCGCGACGATTTACGATCTCTTCGGGTTCGAGGTGGCCCTTACCGACATCCCCGAAGATGGAGAAATCGCGAGCTTCGATACGGTGGGGGCCGAGCAGTTCTTCAATTCCTCCCACTTTGAAAAGTACCTGGAGTTGGGACGAAAAATTGCTCTCGAATCGTTTCGTTTCAATTACAGCCCTCGGAGGGAGGTCAGCGTCGAGAGGAAGGAGCCAGAGGCGCGCGTGACGGAAAAACTACGAGAGAAAGTTGCCGATCTCGATCGGAAGATGGCTCTCAAGAAAGGAGGCGCAAGCTGGAAGGAGATGGGATTCAAGGATGAAGGAGAAATGGAAATCCTCTTTCGCCAATGGGACTCGCGAGCCGAGTTACCAAGAAATTACCTCAAGTATCCGCTCGTCGACAACGGAGTCTACATTTCGGATGTGGCGAAATGGGCCAACGCGGCACGACACATCGATCTTCGGGGCGAGTATGTATTCCGGATTCATGGGGGCATCATGGGCAATCCCGACCCGATTCGAAAGATCGTGCGTCTCTGGGATTCTCACCAGATTCGGGGAACCCTGGAACTCAAAGGAACACCGGAGAATCCGGAAACGGTTGAGTTTCGAGCAAGGCAGCCGATGGGGCGAAGCCACCTTTCGCTGAATGTCAGGGAGAACGTGCCATTGAACACGATCAATACGATGCGCGGATACCTGAACCGATTGCAGGGGAACGGGGATCATACCGACCCGAGGGCGGCGATCTATATTGATTGGCTCGAAATCGAAGGTCCGTACTATCCGGAGCACCGCCCCGCGATCGAGGAGATCCTCTTTCCCGAAAAGCCGACTGGAACCGGTAGTCCCTACATCTGGAATGATGCGAAGATCCCGGAGCTGATCGAGAAACTCGCCTATGAAGCCTTTCGAAGGAGTTCTCCCGAGCCGGAATACCTGGCCGGGCTTCATGAGTTGTTCCAGGGCTATCGCGCGGAAGGGATGGGCCATCGCGATGCCATGATCGAAGTCATCGCGATCCTGCTTTCCTCACCAGGATTTCTTTATCTCCAGGAGGCGGGACCAGGAAATGGCGAAGCTCGCCGGGAGCTCGACCATCGAGAGTTGGCGATTCGCCTGTCCTACTATCTTTGGAGTTCCCCGCCCGACGAAGAGCTCTATGCGGCGGACCTCTCCGATCCGGATGTCTATGCCGCGCAGGTCGAGCGGATGCTCGCTGATCCCAAGGTGATGAGATTCCGGGACGGGTTCATCAGCCAGTGGGCGGAGTTCGACCGATACGATGCCATTACCGTCGACAATCGGGAGCACTTTCGTTTCAACGAAGGCGTCCAGGAGGATGCCAAGCGAGAGGTGCAGGAGTTTTTTGGTCAGCTCATCGAGGAGAACCTTCCCGCCGCCAACCTGATCGACTCCGATTTTGTGGTGATCAATTCGGCGTTGGCGGTGCACTATGGTCTCGATTTTCCCAATCCGGGCAACGCGGATTTCGAGAAGGTTGCTCTCCCTTCCGACTCGACCCGGGGCGGACTGATGACCCAGACCGCTTTCTTGACGACGGGTTCCAATGGAGAACGCTCATCGCCCGTCATCCGCGGCGCTCTCGTCATCGAGAAGCTCCTTCACGATGAGCCGGCACCTCCACCGCCGAACGTTCCCGAACTTGGCTCGGACGATGAAACCCCGAGAACCAATCGCGAGATGGTGGAGATCCACCAGAAGCAGGCGGTGTGTGCTTCCTGCCACAAGAAAATGGATGTGATTGGATTTGGACTGGAGAATTTCGACACGATTGGCCGTTGGCGCGAGGTCGAGAAAGTTGGTCGCAAAGAAGTACCGATCGAGCCGGGAGGTACTTTGCCGGATGGATCCGCTTTCGCCGATGTTCGGGAGTTGAAATCCGTTCTCCTCGAGCACGACCGCGACCTCGCTGAACAATTGGTCGAGTCGATGATGACCTACGGGCTGGGCCGCACGATCGAGTTTTCAGACATCGATGATGTGGAGGAGATTCTTTCGAATCTCGAACCGGGTGGCTACCGGATTCGCTCCATGATGAAAGAAGTGGCGCTCAGCCCGCTTTTCCGTCTCAAGTAGCCCCGCCTCGATCAGCGAAGAATCCTTTCGGCGACCCGTTGCGCGTAGCTTCCTTTTCCCGCCCTCCGGATCTCGTTTCGAAGACTTGGTTCTACCTCGAGCAGGTTGCATTCGTCGATAGCGAGCAGGGCTTGCAGGGAAAGGTAGGAGGATGGGGATTTCAGGGAAGCGCGGAGAACCGGGAGAGCGTCAGCTGTGTGATCCATCCCTGCGAGGACGCGGGCCGCAAGAATGCGAACCGTCTCTTCCTCATCCCGAAGAAGGTTTTTCAGGTGCGGGATCGCGGACGCGGCTACGACTTCCTGGGAGAGGAGCCCATTGGCTCCCCAGTAGCGCACCTGCGCGTTCTCGGAAGACATCGCTTCGATCAGTATCTCGGGATCCGTCGAGTCTGTCAGGGCGAGGAGCTTCGGGAGGGGATAGGTCGAGTCGTCCTGGAAGGCGGAGAACTCTCGACCTGCAGCTCCTTCCGGAAAGAAGACGCTGTCGCGGATCGCGAGGAGGTGGCGCTTGTTCTCGGCTCGGTGTCTTTCCAACACTTCACCCAGGGCAGGATCGTCTGCCAGATTTCTGATATTGTCAGGATCATCGTCGATCCGGTAGAGTTCCTCGCGAGGTTTCGATTCAAACCATCTCGCCTGTTCCGGAGTGCATTGACCTTGTTCCCAAGTCCTCTGCCACGCGAGGTATCCTGGGATGGAGAAGGAGTAGGCGTTGAATTGCATCACCGGGACATGGGGAGTGTAGTTGCGAAGATAGAGGTAGTCCTGGCTCCGAACTCCGCGGACGATGTCGTAGCGTTCACCACGACGGCCCCGGAAGGTGTGGGCATATTCCCTTGGTTCACCTGCGTCGCTGCCAAGAAAGGCACTACCCTGGAAATACTCGGGAGCGCTGATCTCGGCCAGGCTCAGCACGGTGGGAGCAAAGTCGACAAAGCTGACGAGGCGATCCGTCGTCGCGCCAACGGCTTCGGGCCGGAGAGTAGACCATTTCTCCGGAATGCGAACGAGGAGGGGGACTCTCGTCCCGCTGTCATAGGTGAAGCTCTTGCCACGAGGCATGGAGCCTCCGTGATCGGAGTAGTAGAAGACGATGGTATTCTCTTCGAGACCATCTTTCTCCAATTCTTCGAGGATCTTTCCGACCTTTTCATCCATGTCTTCGAGACAGTCGTAGTAGCGGGCCATGTCGAGGCGAGTTTCCGGTAGGTCGGGAAGATGAGCAGGAAGAATCACCTTCGAAGGGTCAGTCTTGAGTTTTCGATTCTTCCATCGGTTGGGAAAGAGCCGGCTCTCGTGAGAGTCGGTGATGTTGAATACCGCGAAGAAGGGCTGATCCTTGGAGCAATTTCTCCAGTGCGCCTGGTTGCTCGATTCGTCCCAAGCGGATTTCATGGCGGCCTTGGGATCGGTCGGCCCTCCGTTGTAGTCCGTCTTGCTGTTGTTTGTCGTGTAGTAGCCTGCGTCTCGAAGGTATTTCGGGAAGTAGGAAACTCCCGGTGGGTAGACCGCCTTGGATCGCATGTGTTGGCCACCCAGGCTGGAGGCATACATTCCCGTGATGAGCGTCTGACGAGCCGGGGCACAGACGGCGGCATTGGAAAAACAATTCAGGTAGCGAACACTTTCTTTCGCGAATTGATCGATGTGGGGAGTTCGGGCGATCGGGTCTCCATAACACCCCAGCATGGGGCTGTTGTCCTCGCTCGTGATCCAGAGAATGTTCGGGCGATCCGCGTGGACGGAAGTGAGGAAAAAAAGAAAGGTGGCGAGAGCTGTTTTCATCGTTGGGAAATAGGAAAATCAACCGAGGGGCGGTTCGTAGGTCGACCCTCGATGCTGAAGAGAGAAGCCAGAGGGTAACAGTTGGAATGGAGGTAGAACAGGGGAGAAGAGCTTCGAACAATCGTGGCAAGAGGAACAAGTTAGTCGACGAAAATTCTCGCACAAAATGATTCCATCCTCGATTCTCGCATCCTCTGCAGAAGTGTTTTTCCAGGAAAGAAAAAGAAAAAGCATTTTCTTGTAACCCGGTATGTCGAGGGGGTCAGGAAGAGGGTGTAATGGAAGAAAACCAAGATACCACCTGCCCTCAATGCGGCTCGCCCATTCCTGCGGAAGCACCCGGAGGGCTCTGCCCGGCCTGTGTTCTCGAAGGCGCCGCTACGATTCCCAATCCCACGGCAACGGGAGGAAGAAGAAAAGCTCCTCACAGCGTCTCCGAACTCGCTCCCCACTTTCCGGATCTCGAGATCGAGGAATTGCTCGGTGTCGGTGGAATGGGTGCCGTATACAAAGCTCGGCAACCACAACTCGACCGGACGGTTGCCATCAAGATTCTTTCGGAGGAGCTGGCCGGCGATCCCAGTTTCACCGAGCGTTTCAGCCGCGAAGCCCGAGTGCTTGCCAAACTGAGTCACCCCAACATCGTTGGCGTTCACGATTTCGGTACCGCCGGTCCCTATTGCTACCTGATCATGGAGTATGTTGATGGGGTCAACCTGCGACAGGCTCTGCGAACCGGAGGATTCAGCCCTGCTGAAGCGCTCGCCCTCGTTCAGGAAATTTGCTCGGCCCTTCAGTTTGCGCATGGCGAAGGAATCCTGCACCGCGATATCAAGCCGGAGAATGTTCTCATCGACTCCAAGGGCGGGGTCAAGATTGCGGATTTTGGAATCGCCAAGCTCGTTGGACAGAATGACTCGGATGATGTCACCCTGACGATGGAAGGATCCATCCTCGGAAGCCCCCAATACATGGCACCCGAGCAGATCGAGACTCCAGGGGACGTCGATCAGAGGGCGGACATCTATTCTCTCGGGGTCGTGCTCTACGAGATGCTGACGGGTGAGCTGCCGATTGGTCGTTTTTCATTGCCTTCGGAGAAGGCGCAACTCGATGCACGGATCGACGAGATCGTGATGAGGACCCTGGAAAAGGAACGAGATCTCCGATACCAGACAGCGGGTGATGTCAAGACGTCGGTCGAAGCGATCGACGATCCGGCGATGCCTTCCGAGAAAGAGTTCATCACAGAACAGATCCTGGGAATCTCCAAGACCACGTTCTGGATCTCGATCATCTTCCTTGCTTGGCTCTTTATGGAAGCCATTTCCGGCATTTTCGGCGACGTCGACGACTCGCTCAAGTCGTCGGATCGGATCCCGTATCTCGTCGGTGCCGCCGTTTTGATGTCCATGATTTCAGGGGTCCTCGCAGCGGTCCACAAGATTCGAACCGGGGAGATCCCTACAACATTAAACGGTGGAAAAAAGCCAAGGGGAAATGCTGCCAAGCCGGCCCCTGCTCCGGCGCGTAAATCTGAGCCAATGCAACAGGACCAGGGCCCGGCCCGATTCTCTACGGCATCGGCCATTCTTACGGGTGCCAGTCTCCTCCTTGCGGTTGCGGCACTGATCGTTTTCGGCCCTTTACTTTCGTCGCTGGGGGAATCTCCTGGTATACCGGAAGGGTCAACTGCAGAGACCGCCGTGGACTACAGCTTTCTCCTGGGGAAAGCACTGGTTCTTGGTCTTAGCCTTTTCGCGGTAGGAGTTCCTGCTCTCCTCGGCTGGGGCTTTGGAGTAAAAGCGCTCATCGATATCCGGAGATCCGGCGGTCAGAAGCTGGGCATGGGGGCCTCGATCTTTTCCTCGGTGGCCTGGCCCATCCTCTTGATGGCTCCGTTGGGTTCTCTTTTTCTGCCAGATGGCGGCGGCGGGGGGCTCGGTGCTCTTGAGCTGATAGCTATCCTGGTGGTTTCACAGATCGTAGTCGCTATTGTCTTCGTTCGATCGCTTCGTCGTTGGGCGGGTGGAGTTCTCACTGATAGTGGAGAAAGGGTTCATCCCGGTCTCGGACGCCCCTTCTTTGTAGCCTTGGGCGTGCTCATTCTAGGACCAGTGCTGATCAATACCGCCACTAGATTTGGTTCGTCCCATGATCGGTATGGCCCCGTCCCGGGGATTGATTTTGGCCCGGGGGATACGCCTGGTATGGTCTCGAAATCCGGAGGTGGAAGCGAGCCATCCGGAGAGACGGTAAGCTCCGATAGAACCAGTGAACCCATCAATCTCGATGTCGAGTTGACCCTCGCTCCCGGACTGGTCGCGACCTACGCACTTGTGCAAGTGGATGCGGTGGGCAATGAGAAGGTGATCGATGGCCACCAGGGGTTTATTATTGCCGCCGATGATGAGGAGTGGAAGGGGACTTTGGGGCTCTCCGCCAGTCGTTATGACTCCGAGAATGACGAATCCAATGGCTGGTGGGAAATGTTCAGTAGCCTTCGCTCGCAGTCTCAGAATACAGAGGTGATTGGTGATGCTCTCGTTTCAGATTTCGACCTCGATGCCGAGTGGGTCTGGGATGGCGGCAAAGATACCAAGCTTGGGTTCCCGGTACCGGCACCAGGTTCCGTCAGGCTGGCGAGTCGCAAAGACTTGTCACAGACGCTGTCGTTGCGTGTTGAGGCTCGACCACGCCGGGTTCTCGGGATCCCTTCAATCGCTCTTCAGCAGGTCAAAGTGGAGAAGGCAATCCTTGGGCGAGGAGGAGACATCGAGTGGATTCGCTACCTGGTTGCGGAATTGGAGAAGGCAACGGAAGGCAAAGAGATACCCAATTTCGGACCACCCGAGCCGGAATGGCGAAAGGGGAAACCGGAGAGCCATGTCAATCTCACGATCGAACCGGGATTGGTGGCCAAGATTGAATTGGTAGGACCCGACGGCAAGGGAGGGAGCCAGACCTTCCATCGAGGTTTCATCGTATCGTCGGATCTGGAACCCTGGGAGGGGAAGCTACGGGTCGGGTCGCTGGCTGGGAGTTCTCAAGTCCAATGGCGAATTGAAGGGCCATTTCAAACCATCGCCGCTGATTTCGACCCGGGTCGCGAGTGGGACATCGAGCCGATGGCAACGGACAGTCGAGTCACCAAACCGGGGCTTCCGACCGTGAAGGCGATCGCGGCAGGGATGGTTGCGGAGGAGGGTGGAGTATCCCCCCTGACTTTCGTTGTTGTCCCGGTCACCCGCAAGACTGCCAAGGCTGATCTACCGGAAGTGATGGCATTCAATGTGATGGGATTGGGCGAGGATCCGGATTGGGTGGAGGAGGTCAAGAGGACGATCGAGTCGATCGAAAGAATGGAGAATACCGTGGGTCTCGGTGGAGGAAGTGCCAGCGCAAAGCCGGAAGAAAAACCGCAGGATCCCGAATCGTTTGCCAAAATGCATCTTCTGGCGATCCTCGAGTCCGATCTGGAATGGCTCGGTCAGACCTATGCCGATAGCGTCATGCTGATGCCGGGACACCCCCTGGGTGGTGGAGCCCAGCCTCTAACCATCGAGCGGCAACGGCTCTTGATGCAATTGAGAGCAAAGCGCGGGAACGTGGATCCTGGTTTTCCAGAGATGATCGACCAAATCATGGCATCGGTGAAATGCGAGTCTCTTGAAGTTCAGGTAGGGGACTTTGAGATTACTCCGGAAGCCACTGCTGGCACGCCAGACGGAAAACTTCATTTCTCGATTGAGGAGGGTGACCAGATCATCAGGGTGGGATCGAAGGAGGAAGGGGAGGACGATTTCCTTTTGTTTCAAGTGAGGAGAATCGAGGGCGACTGGCGAGTGATCGCGGAGTATAGGGAATAGCGAATCCGATTGAGGACTTCCTCGCCTGCCAGGAAACGAATGAGTTCCCAAATCCATCGAAACAGGAATCAAGATCCTTGAGCGAAGAAAACACAAATCCCGCAGCTTTTCACACCACCCGATGGACGATGGTGATGCGAGCACGTGGTGAGGCCCCGGAAGCCCGGGCTGCCCTGGGTGAACTCTGCGAGAACTATTGGACTCCTGTTTTCCAATTCCTTCGACGAGAGGGAAAGGATGAAGACCAGAGCCGGGAACTGACCCAGGAGTTTTTTTCCCGGGTTCTTTCCGGTGGCGGGATCGAAGGGGCGGATCCCGGCAAAGGGCGATTTCGGTCCTACCTGCTCGGTGCCCTGAAGCATTTTCTGGCGAAGCAGCGGCGAGATGCCGGGCGGATGAAGCGGGGCGGAGATGCCGTTGTCGAATCGATGGACACCGGTGGCAGCGAAACCTCGCCGGGATTCCAGGTCGCGGATTCCGAGGCGCACCTGAAAGATCCCTTCTTTGATCGCCACTGGGCCATGGCGGTGATTCAGCGAGGACTGACGTCTGTGGAAAAATCTTATTCCACGGGTGCCAAGGCAAAACAGTTCGAGCTATTGAAGCCCTGGTTGATGGGAGACGCCGAGGGAACGACCCAGGCGGAGGTCGCAGCGGAACTCGGGATGACTCCGGGAGCGGTCAAGGTGGCGATTCACCGGTTCCGCCACAAGTTTGGCGAAGCGATCCGCAGCGAGATCGCGGAGACCGTGGATACGGAGGCCGAAATTCAGGAGGAGCTGCGATACCTCATCGAGGTGCTTCATTCCCGGTAGAATGCAGGAGGCCTGGCATGGTCCAGCGAGCTCACCTGACTCGCGAAGCCTGTATGGAAAAGCGTGCGCCGAAGGCGGTATAAACTTCCTTCTTCCCGCTCTATGAGGAGCGAGTCGAGTTCGAGATTTCTCTATTTCGGAATGTCGTTCACCACTTCATCGTGAAGCCAATCGAGCATTCGCTCCGGCCATTTCTGGATACTGAGCCGCTTCGAGCGCGTGCCCATGCCGAAGCCGTGACCCCCGCGTGCGTAGATGTGGGCCTCGTAGTCGACGCCGATCTCGCGAAAGCGCTGCATCAGGTTGAGCAGCACGCTGGTGTGATTGTCATCGGCCGCAATCAGCATGAAGGCTGGCGGCGTGTCTTCCGGCAACTTCGACGGAATTCCCACGGGGCCGGGATAGACCAGCATCTGGAAATCGGGTTTTGCATTGAGGCGGTCGACCGGATCGGCTGCCTCGGGATCTCCGGAGCCGGGCTTGTAGCAGGTGATCGAGACGACTTCGCCGCCGGCGGAAAACCCCAGCATGCCCACCTTGCTCGGATCAATCCCGAATTCCTTCGCCCGATGCCGTACCATCCGGATGGCTCGTTGTCCGTCCTCGAGGACGTGTTCCTCGAACTTGTAGGGCACGCCGGGCTGGCGCGAGAGACGATACTTGAGGACAAAGGTCGTGTAGCCGTGCGACGCGAGAAATCTCGCCGGATCGTAGCCGCCGCCCTGCATGCCCAGCTTGCGCAGCCCGCCCCCGGGCGCAATGAGGATGGCGACGCCGTTGGCTTTGTCCTCGGGTGGCCGAAAAGCCGTTAGAGTCGGGAAATGAACATTGGTGACGCTGCCTTTCTCCTCGACTTCCGGTTCGTCCTTCCGATCCTCGAATCCGGGCGCGCCGTCTGGCCACAGCGGGATGATTTCTCCTTCTTGGGCGATGGCGAGCGGAGTTGCAAGGAGGAGGCAACAGGTGGCAAAGGCGATGGCGGTCGTGGATTTCATGGTCGGAAGAATGGATTGTCTGGGAGACTCCGGCAATCACTTCCGCCTGTCATTCTCAACCTGAGTCGGGAATCGGCTACTTTCCCTGGCCCGGAAACGAAGACTATTCTGAGAGACGATGCGGATCATTGTTCGCGAATTTTATTTCCACTTAGAATCATGACCAACTTCTTGTTCTCCCGTTTTCTGCTGTTCTCAGTCCTGGCGATGACCTCTTTCTCGCTCTCGGCCAAGGACGACGGTGAGCCCACCAATGCCGCCGAAGCTGCCGAAAAAAAGGCGAAAGCCGAGGCCGAAATCGATGCCAAATACCGAGCCTGGATCGAGACACTCAGTCCCGAGCGGCAAGCTTGGGAGCGCGTTCTCCAGTCGGAACTGGGCAATTTTTACCTCCCCATTCACAAACGCCAGATGGTTGCCGGGCGTTCCAATGCCTGGGACTTTGTCGAGGATGATCCGGCATTGCCCCGAATCCTCCTGATCGGCGATTCGGTTTCCCGGGCCTACACGCAAACGGTTCGGAAGGAACTGAAAGGGAAAGCCAACGTTCATCGGGCACCAGCCAACTGCGGTCCGACTTCGACGGGCCTGAAGAAAATCGACATCTGGCTCGGGGACGGGGAGTGGGATTTTATCCATTTCAATTTCGGGATCCACGATCGCAACACACCGATTGCCGATTACACCGATCGCCTCGAACAACTCATCGCGCGGATGAAAGCGACCGGTGCGACCCTGATTTGGGCCAACACCACCCCGCTACCGGATGTGCCCGACAAGTGGAGCTCCGCTTCCGTCATCGAGCGCAATGCGGCTGCCGCCGAAGTGATGGCTAAGCACGAAATCGTCATCAACGATCTCTTCGGCGCGATTTCACCGCGGCTCGCCGATTTGCAGAATCCGGACGATTGCCATTTCAATGGCGAAGGAAACACCTTTCTTGGTGAAACCGTCGCCCGCTTTCTCGAGGCGCAGTTGTAGAGCGAATCCGTCAGCCCAGGAGATCGCGAATCGGTTCGCCCCGATCGGTGATCGGCACGGGGCGATCTCCATCGTAGAGATTTTTCGCGTAATCGACCCCGACCGCCGCGCAGATGGTCGCGAAAAAGTCGGGCACGGAAAACGGACTCTCCACGATCTCCTTGGCCAGGTCATCGGTGACTCCCAGCGCACCCCGGTGGTTCAATCCACCGCCGGCGAGTACGCAACTGAAAGACGTTCCCTGGTGGGCGCGCCCGCCGCGAGAGTCGAATCCTGCCGGTCGGCCGAACTCGGTGGTGATCACGATCAACGTCTTGTCCAACAGCTGCCGTGACTCGAGGTCGGTGATCAAAGTCGAGACCGCGCTGTCGAGTTCGCGGATCAATTTATACTGATCGAGAATCCCCTCGTGATGCACGTCCCAGCCGATGCCGTTGAGGAAATTGAGATTGTGAGAGACCTCGATGAACCGGACCCCGCGCTCGACCAGGCGTCGGCTCAGCAGGCAGCGTTGTCCGAACTCACCGCCGTAGGATTCCCGTAGCGAGGCCGGTTCTCGGTCGAGATCGAAGGCGCCGGAAAACCCGGGGCCACTCAGGCGCAGGCTCTCGTCGATCGCGGCCTGGTATTCGGCGATGCGGGGATCAGCGGCGTCCGCGTTCTTTCTCAGGACGGAGAGAAATTCTTCGCGTCGTGCCTGCCGAGGGTCGGTGATGCCGTCGGGGCGGGACAACCCGGCCGGACCTTCACTGGTTTCGGTCAGGTAGAGGTAGCCGGCGCGCGGGCCGAGAAAGCCGGGGCCGCGGGTGACGTTGGGATAGCCGATCAGCACGTAGGGCGGCGCGTCGTCCGAGGCCGCGCCACGTTCGTGCGCGATGATCGAGCCCAGCGAGGGATAGGTGACCGTCCCGCTGATCGGACGCCCCGTGTGCATTCGGTTCGTCGCCGCGGCGTGCTCGTCGATGACCTCGTGATGCACGGTACGAACGGCCGTGACCCGATCCATCAGGGGCGCGAGCCGCCCCAGGTGTTCGCAGACCTGGACGCCCGGCACTGCCGTGTCGATCGATTCGTAGTAGGAGCCCGGCTTCTTTTCTTTCGGATCGCCCCGGCGTTTCGGATCGAAGGTGTCGATCTGTCCCATCCCGCCTCCCAGCCAGATGGAGATGACGTGCTCGGCTTTCCCGCGAATCGGATGGGCAGAACCGAAGGCGGATCCGGCAGCGAGACCGGAAGCGGCGGCGGCTGAGGTGGTGAGAAAGTCTCGGCGATTCATCTTCATGGCAGGGTATCTCGTTCAGGGCATCCAGACAAACTCGTGGTGATTGAAAAGTCCCCAGACCACGTCCTCATACACCTGTCGCCAATCGTCCGCGAGGCGCGGATCGGGCGGTGGGCCCTGGCGGACGCGGCGGGCGTTCTCGATCTGGATTTCGTTGGCCTGGTGGCGTCCGTGATTGAACCACGTCACCTGGGGCAGTTTCGGGAGCGGCTCGGGATTCACGATCTCGGATTTGGGAACGAGACGTCGGTCGAATCCGGCGGCGAGGGCTTCTGTGAATCGGGCGCGTTCGACTGGCTGGGGCCGCCGGGTCAGGATGCGAAGGAAAAGCGTATCGACCAACGACTCTGCGGATTCCGCCTCGACCGCGAGCTGTGCCAGTTCGCTGTCGATGGCGGCGCGGGCAAGTGACTGAACGAGGACGCCGTTGGAGAGGATGCCTGGCTGAAGAATGTTGGGGTCGGTTTCGCGCTGGACCACCGGCATCTGCCGGGAACCGGTCCAGCCGAAGGCTTCGAGTACATCGGTGACCGGTCGAGCGCGAGGGAGGGCGAGGCTGGGTCGATCGCGTTCGTTGTTCAGGCTGGCCAGCATCCAGGCACGTTTTGGATAGCCAAGCGTCTGGCGGTTCCCGAGTTGTCGGCGACCGTCGTGGACAAAAGTCAGCTCACCGATGTCCATTTCCACTCCGGTGGCGACGTAGAGCGAATCGACGATCTGCTCGGCACTCAATCGGCGACGGTCTGGCGCCAGGAAAAAGCGGCGATCGGGTGAGGCCGTGAGGTTTTGTCCGGTGGCTTCCCGCTGGTAAGCCTCGGAGGTCATGATGAGCTCCGCGACATGGCGAAGATCGTAGTCGTGGGCGACGAACTCTTTTGCGAGCCACTCAAGCAACTGGGGATGACTCGCGTCGGCGCCTTCCCAGTCGTGCGCGGGTTCGACGAGGCCCGCGCCCATGAGGCGACGCCAGAGACGATTGACGATCACCCTGGCGAAGCGCTGGTTCTCCGGTGAGGTGACCAGGGCCGTGAGCCGCTCCCGCTGATCGCTGGGTTCCCGCATCAGGCGATCGATTCCCGGGCCGTCGGCGGCGCCGGTGACCTCGGCGAAGGGCCATTCCGGGGCGACCGCTTCGCCGGGCTTGAGTGTGACCTGGATGAGGGCGTCACCCTGCTTGTCCGCGAAAAATTCGATCGGGACCTGGCTGCTGGCCGGCGCCGAGGCGGGCTTGCGCTGCAGCATCGCGGCGAGACTGAAGAGATCGCGCTGCGTGGTTTCATGATAGGGTGAGTCGTGGCAGCGAGCACACTGCAGCTCGATCCCCAGGAACGCGGAAGCGACGATGTGCCCCTTGGCCGCAAACGGCGCGTCGTTTTCGGCCGCCATCGCAAATCCAGCGCTTCCGCCCTCATGTTGGCCACCGCGCATCTGGATCAACTCGGTCACCATGCGATCGATCGACTTGGCGTCCCGCAGCGAGTCGTGGAGGAAAAAGCGAAATGGCCCGGTGCTGCCCTGCGACTGATTGAGCAGGGTCGGATTCTCTGCGAGCAGGTCGAGCCATTCGCTGACGAAGTGATCGGCACCTCGCTCGTCGTCCAACAGCCTCCGGATGAATTGCCGCCGTTTCCCGGGATTCGTGTCGGCGAGAAAGGCAGAGACCTCCGCCTCGGATGGGGGGATGCCGACCGTGTCGAGCCAGGCACGCCGGAGAAAAGCTTCGTCGGAGACCAGTTCCGGCTTGGCGACTTCTTCGGGAGCCACCGGCCGGGCCGGCCACTTGGCGCCGGACTCGATCCAGTCGCGCAACGTTTCGACCTGGGCCGACTCCAGCCCGTCGCCAGTCGGTGGCATGCGGTCATCTTCGTCGTCCGTGACGATCCGTGCGATCAAATCGCTGGCGTCCGCATCGCCGGGCACGATCGCTTTGAGAGCATCCTCTCTTGAATCGAGCTTCAGGTCGCCCTTGTCTTTCTCGCCATGACAACGGAAGCAGTTTTCGCTGAGGATCGGCAGCACCCCATCATGGAATTGCGCGGCATCCTCGGCGCCAGCGCCGGAACCCGCGGCCAACGCTCGGTCCGCTTTCGCCTGGAGAAAGGCATCGACGGGATGATCTGCCGCATCCGGAATCGGGGGCGCGGGATTCGCTTTCACCCAGTCGCGGGCCAAGTCGTGCCGCTTTTTCCAGAAGCCATCCTGCGTTGCCGCTGCTGCTCGCCGGTTTCGATCATCGTAGGCGGCCAGTCGCGCCTCGATTTTCGCCAACTCCGGCTCGATTGCGGCATCGGTCAACGCCAGCGGTTCTTCGCGGGCGGACGGTGTCAGGACATGAAACATCTCCTCGCCCTCGCGGCGAACCGCCACGCCTACTTCGCCCGTCTCGACTCGCGCCTTCGGGCCTCCGACGATCATGTCCAGGACGACCCGCACGGGTTTGTCCGATACGATTTCAAACTCGCCGAGCTCTTCCTGCTGGTGATATCCAGCCACCCGGACGCCCGGCCCCGGGGCTTCACGAACCGGCGTCACTGGCTCTTCGCCGTTGGGCGGCACGTAAGTGATGGGGTCCGTTTTCAGGACCAGCTTGCCGTCGATCCAAAGTCGACTCTGTGCCCGTGCACGCAGCAGGAACTCATGCTTCCCCGGTGCGAGCTGCACATCCGCGGCCATGCGAACGAGCAGCGGCGCTTCCCAGCCATTGCGGATGCCCCACTCGTCGTAGCGCAGTGGAATTCGCGGAAGGATCATCGAGTCGCCGACCCAGCGCGCCGTCTCAGTGGTGGCATCCTCGTTCTCGTGAAACGTGATCAGCACGTCGTCGGGATCGATCTCGCCGACATCCGGCGGCCCCAGTGGCATTCCGTTCACTCGTGGACCGCCCTTGCGCTCGAAACGGCCGGCCATGAATTCGTCCGTCGCCAGTTCCCGGTAGAGGGCAACCTTGTCGATCCAGCCATCGAGAGAACTGCCAGGGCTCCCGCCCATTGATGATCCGATCCAGACTGCGTCGTTATCGACCACTGGGGGAGCCTTCATTGGTCCGCCCAGGTCCCAGGTTCCTTCTGTCGGAACGCCGTCGATCCAGCCACGCATCGTTTCCGGTTTGCCGAACTCGTAGGTGATGGCGACATGATGCCACTCCGGTTTCATCTCGAACGAAAGTTCCGAAGTCCATCGTGCCCAGTGATCGTCGCCCGGCTCTGGTGCCGCGGCGAAAAGGAAGCTCAGCTTGGCCGATCCACCGCTGGTTGCCAGGCGCAGTGCCCAGTTTTGGTTCTCCCGATCAAATCCAGGTGCATGGGTCCGGCCTTTGCTGACGAGGTAGAGCGCTGTCGCGTTTTTCGCCGCTGCTGGTTTGACCCAGGCTTCGATGGTGATGGCATCCCCATTGGTGAAATCGAAGCGGCTTTTCTCGCCTTCATCCGGGACGACGATCTTCGCACCGGAGCCGTCGAAGCGGACTGCCTGGTTGCTGGGCGAAAATCTCGGAAACTCCGGCGGCCGCGGTCCTTCATCGGCGAGATCGAAATCCCAGCTTGCCACCGGGGTCATTTCCGCGGCAGTGGCCATTTTCGAAGAGAACGCGAGCAGGCAGGCGATGGCGATGATCGTCGAGAGGCGCTTCATTCGTTGGTAGACAATAACTTCGAACGGAGGGTAGCAAACATCGATGGGTCATACACCCCTTTTCCGGATCGCGTTTGCGCGGGTCTGGCGACACTTGGCGCCCCGGGAAAGCAGGAGTCGAGCAATCGGTCACGTCCTATCGACGAACATGCCTGCCGCATTTCCGTGCCCCGAAGATCCCGAATTCTGTGCCAGTTTTCTCTTCAATGGTTTTGCGAATCTGTTTGTGCATTTTTCCGATTGCGCTCGCTACCGCCGCTGCGGCTGAGATCCCTGCCGATGTGCGATCGGTCCTGGAGGAACATTGCTTCGCCTGCCATGGTCCGGAGAAGCAGAAGGGACGTCTCAGGCTCGATACCCTGTCTGCCGACCTGATCGCCGATCACCGTGCCGCCGAGACCTGGCACGATGTGCGGGCAGTGATCAATCTCGGCGAAATGCCTCCGGAAGACGAGCCGGAGTTGCTCTCCGATCAGCGAGCCATCCTGTTGGACTGGTTGAATGGTTCGATCGAGCACGCCGAAGAGGCGCTGAAAAGCAAAGGCGGGCGTGTCGTGATGCGTCGCCTGAACCGGGAGGAGTACCAGAACACCATGCGCGACCTCTTTGGGGTCGACCTCGATTACATCACGAATTTTCCACCGGACAGCGAGTCGGCGGACGGCATGCGGAACAATGGCTCGACCCTGCAGATGACCTCCGAGCAACTGGAGTATTATCTGGAAGCGGCCCGCAGTGCCCTCGACCGGATTCTTGTGTCGGCTGATTCGGCACCGCCAGAAGTCTATCGCCACGAGTTCACCGAACCGAACGAGAAGAAGTGGCCCAAGCTCACTCCCGCGAAGCGGTTTGGCCAGGGCCGAAAGTTCATTGCCCGAATCAAGAATGATTACCCGGATACCGGTCGCTTCCGGGTAAAGGTTCGGGTGAAACCGGAGTTCCCTGAGTCGGGGGTGATTCCAAGAATGCGGGTCGAGGTCGGCTTTCGTCCCGATACTCTGAGCGTGGAGAAAACTCTCGGTGAGGTCGATATCACCCCTGACGGCCCGAGGGAGTTTGAATTCTTCGGACGAATCGAAAATTTCCCCCTTCCGGTTCGTGGACAGAGCAAATATCCCGGCCTCGTCATTTCCGTCGCGAACGCTCACGAGGAGTGGGCCTCTCCCAAGCGCGAAACCATACAGAACGAGAAGGGCAAAAAGGAAAACGTCTTCGTCGAGGATCCGGATTACCCCTATCTGACGGTAGAGCACCTGGAGTTCGAAGGGCCCCTTTACGATACCTGGCCGCCGGAGCCTCAGCACAGTCTGCTCTTGCTGGAGAAATATGCCGCACTCTACCCTGTTGAGTCCGGCAGGGTAGAGGGTGCACTTTCGGAGAAGGAGTATATCCAAGAGGTCCTGGAAGCCTTTCTCCCCAGAGCCTTTCGAAGACCTGTCTCGGCCGGAGAAGTAGAGAAATACGCGAAGCTCTTCCAGACGATCCGTCCGGAATTCCCCACTCTCCTCGAAGCGGTAAAGGAAACCCTGGTTGCCGCCCTGATCTCACCGGACTTCCTCTACCTCCTCGAAAAAGGGGGTATCGAAAAGCGGCCTCTGAATCCTTTCGAAATCGGCTCCCGCCTCTCCTACTTTCTCTGGAGCACACAGCCGGATGAGCAACTGATCCGCCGAGCCGAAAATGGCGAGCTGCGGAATCCCTCCGTCATCCACGAAGAGGTCGACCGGATGATCGATTCGGCGAAGATTGCCGGGTTCCACCAGGCCTTCGTGGAACAGTGGCTCGATCTCGGAGCGATGGATCGACAGGAGGTCGATACTTCGATCTACAAGGAGTTCCGGCCGGAACTCCTGACGGATTTCAAAGACGAAACGGTCGCGTTCTTTGGACAGATCCTCCGGGAGAATCACAGCGCGACCCAGTTGATCGATTCCGACTTTCTCATGCTCAATCACAACCTCGCGCTTCACTATGGATTTGATTTGCCTGTGCCGGGAGCCGATCTCCGCCCGGTTCCGGCTGCAGATCTTCCCGATTCGAAACGCTCTGGTTTGCTGACCCAGGCATCGATCCTGCTCGGCACATCGAGCGGATCGGATTCTCACCTCATCAAGCGGGCGGTCTTTATCCGCGACAAGCTCCTCGATGATCCACCCGCTCCGCCGCCCCCGAATGTCCCGGAGCTGACGGCTGCGGATCCGAAGTTTGCGGAACTGTCGATCCGAGACCAACTCAAGCTTCACAATGAAGACGCCGCCTGCATGGATTGTCACCGCGGCATCGATCCGTGGGGCCAGGCGCTGGAAGAGCTGGGCGCTATCGGGGAATGGCGCACCCACTCGGTCAGGCGACTACCCAACAAGAAAACCATCCGAATTCCCGTCGAATCCGCTGGGGAACTTCCGGGCGGGCATCAGATCAATGGCGTCGTGGATTTGAAGAATCATCTCCTCACCGAGGAGAAGGAAGTGTTTGCGCGAGCCTTTGTCGTGAAATTGCTCTCCTACGCCCTCGGGCGCAGCCTCGAGTTTGTCGACCAAAAGGCGATCGATGAGATCACCGCAGAATTTTTGGAGAACGACATCCGCGTTCGCGACCTTGTCAAAAGCATTGCCACCAGCGAACTATTCCTTACCAAGTAACTTGTATTCCGCCTTCCGAGATGAACCGAGATGTCTTTATCCCCAGGAACAACTGGAAACTGAATCGACGCACCTTTCTTCGCGGCGCGGGCGCTTCGCTGGCTCTGCCGGCCTTGGATTGCATGGCGTCGAGCAGCCCGGTGGAGGAACCGCGCCGGATGGCGGCGATCTACTTTCCCTTTGGTGTCGCGATGGCGATGAAAAAGAAAGGGGAGGATCAGCCCACTTCCGATTGGGCCTGGTTCCCCGACGGCGAAGGACGCGACTACACCTTGAACAAGAGCCTCCAACCCTTGGCTCCCCATCGTGATGATTTCACCATTCTCGGAGGATTGTCTCACCCCGAGGTCAGGCGTATCGGCGGACACGACAGTGGCGACACCTTTCTGACCGGGTACGACATTCGGGCCAACCAACTGCGCAACATCCAGTCGATGGACCAGGTCGCAGCGTCACATTTCCAGGACCAGACCCGGTTTCCGTCTTTGATCATGTCGACCGATGGTGGCGTCGGCGAGCCGACCCGGTCCAGCACTCTTTCCTACAATGATTACGGCCGCCCGATTCCGGCGCTGAATCAACCGCGGCAGATCTTCGAACGCTTTTTCGGTTCCGGGGATGCCGATTCCAAGCGGGACCGGAGCCGTCTGCGCAGTGCCCGGAGCCTGCTCGACCTGGTTCTCGACGATGCCAGATCGATTCGCACCGACCTGGGCAAGCACGACCAGGAGAAACTCGATGAATACCTCGATTCGGTGCGTGATGTAGAAAAGCGAGTCGAGCGATCCCAGGCCTGGATCGATCTTCCCAAGCCGATTCTCACCGACCAGGATCGAGAGCGTCTCAAGCTCGATTCCGATTCCCAGGTCCCCGACGACTACATCGGCACGATGTATGACCTGATCTACCTGGCTTTTCGCACCGACTCCACCCGCGTCGCTACCTACCAGATCACGAGCATGGGCGACCAGAGTTCGCTCGGTGGCAAGTTTCCCCAGTTGCTCGGTTTCGGTGGCAGCCTGCACAAGTTGGCTCACGGGTGGAACAAGCCCGGGGGGCATGAAGCGCTCGGCAAGTGGGACCACTTCCTCGCCGGCAAATTTTCCGATTTCCTGACCCGGATGAAAGAAACACCCGGCGCCCCGGAGAGCGATGTATCCCTGCTCGATCAGACGACCATCCTCTACGGAAGCAGCAACAGCACGACCCACAACAACCAGAACTACCCACTGGTCCTGGCTGGCGGAAAATCGATGGGTTTCCGTCACGGTCAGTATCTCAAATACGGAGACGATACTCCTTTCTCCAATGTGTTCACCACGATGCTGAAACAAAGCGGAGTACCGGTCGATTCCTTTGGGGACAGCACTGGTCTCTTGAGCGAACTGGTATGAACCGTCCCGTCAGTCACTGATTCGCTGCGTCCCTGCTCAAAGCATTCCTCGCTGAATCGTCTTCGTGCACCCGCTCTCGTCTCAACCGCTCGATCGATTCCGGATACAATCGCATTCTGGTCGGCCATCTCTTGAACGTGACGGCCGCTGTTTTTAGAAGCACTGCCATCGAGCCGCGTGTCAGGGGAGTAGATCGAAAACCCAATCGCTCCCGAACCGGTTCGGGAATGGTCTCGACGGGGAGAAACCGAATCGACTTCCCCAGGATTCTTGCCCCCAACGTATCTCGCGGAGCTGCAATCGCTGCAGCAAGTTGCCCGCAAAGTGGGTGGCTCCCCAAAAGGTCTCCTTCGATCATCGACTGGTAGTATTTCTCGAACTCCTCGAAATCCGAGGGGCCATAATTCTCCTCCAATCCGAACCAGGTTCCGAAGCTACGCATCTCTCGATAGAACTGCTCGCAGCGGGAGCGCTGCAGCGAACTGCGCTCCACTAGCTCATATCCCTGAATCGCTGCCTTGATCATCGTGGCGAGCACCCAGAGTAGGAGATCCGGTTCGAAAGCAGAATAGCCGGTCGCCCCATCCATCCCCGGGGAGGTTTTCCCGCGGACCCCTTGATGCATTTTCCGCAGTTTCTCTCGGACCACCCCCGCTTCCTCTTTCGTTCCAAAAGCGATTCTGTTCGTGGCCGCCAGAGTCCGATTCAAGCGGCCCAGCGAGTCGGATTCAAAATTGCTGTGATCCGCGACACCCTGAGCGATTCTCGGATGCGCGATCTGCAAAATCGCAGCCGCAGGTCCGTAGAAGAGACCGCATTTCTGGTGATTGATACGCCACATCTCCGAGTCGAGAGGAAAAAGAAAGCGGTAGGGCAAAAAATCAGGCACAGGAAAGACTGACTCCAAAACCAGAAGTCGCAACGCGAAAGAAGGCGGTCGAAATTTGTCCGAGGATGCGATTCTTTTCAGAAACCGGGGCTGATATTGGCTGGCAAAGGAATAGAGTGGTGAGATGAAACCTTCACCAGTCAGCCGAAACGATTTCGAGGCTCTCTTCGAGAATCACGAGCTTGCCTTTCGGGTCTATGCGAAGGTCCTTCTTCCCACTTGGGATGCGGTCGACGAAGTGATGCAGACCGCCAGTCTCGTCATGTGGAGGAAGATGGAAGAGTTGGACTCGTCGGAGGGGTTTCTCCCCTGGGGAAAAGTGGTGGTTCGGTTCACGGCTCTGAAGTATTTGCGAACTCAATCCCGAGATCCGCTCGTCTTCGATCCAGACTTGATCGAGTTTCTCGTGCAGGAAGAGGAAGAATGGGATGAGGAGCGGTTCGAAAAACGCCAGGCAGCGCTCACTCAATGCCTCGACGCCCTGGGAGACCAGGCACGCAAGCTGGTCTTGTCGCCCTACCAGGGACATGGGTATCTCACGAAGCTCGCCGAGGCGAGTGGGCGAACACGCAACAGTCTCTACAAGCAGATTCGCCGGATCCGTTCCAAGCTCGAGCAGTGTGTTCTTCAGCAGTTGGAGGTTTCCCCATGAGCACCCGGTCCGAAATTGAAAGTGACATCGAATCGCTGATTCAGCGTTATGTCGATGAGGATCTCGATGAGGGCGGTCTTGCTCAACTTCAGGAGGTCCTCAAGCACGACGCGGAAGCACGACGTCGCTATCGGGAGGTCACCGAACAGGTCTCGATTTTGCGGAGCATCGCGGAGAAGGAGAAAGTGAGGAGCAAACCTCTGCCAGGCGTTCCCTCCGAGAAAAAGTCGTTCACCGTTCTTCTGCCCTTGTTCGGGGTCGGATTGACCGTTCTCTGTGGCTTATTCTCCTTTCATCTTTTCTCTGGCCCCTCTGTGGGCGCGCGAGTCCTGGAAGCCGAGGATGCAAGTTGGTTGTCCACCGCCTTTGAAGTCGGAGATGCTTTGAAAGTGGGAACCCAGTTGCAGCTCGCATCGGGAACGGTCGAGGTAGGGTTCGAGTCGGGCGCTACTTCTCGGATCCATGGGCCGGCGCTTTTCGAGATCGAGTCGAGGAACAGTGCCTTTCTTCATTATGGGAAGGCTCTTTCCCTTGCCGATGAGGAGTCTTCGAAAGGGTTCACGATTCGAACTGCTTCCAGCACCTATGTCGATCAGGGCACCGAGTTTATCACGGAAGCGGGAGCCGATGGGTACAGTCAGTTGTTCGTTGTGCAAGGAGCGGTTGATGCCAAGTCCGAAGGATTCGAGAGTCGGCGTCTCTTCAGCGGAAGCGGAGTCGGGTTCGAGCGAGGAGAAGTTCCCGTAATGATCCAGATTGAGCAGGGGCTCGAGACTCCCGAGTTTGAATTTCCCACGATCCCTCCGCCGAGCAGTGAAGATTTCGCATCGACGCATCCGATTTCGATTGAGATCGACTCCATTGGGCGTTCGGATAAAAAGTCCGTTCTTTCTCCGGAAAGCGCCGGGACCGAGGTGCTGATCAATGGGAGAGCTCAGCAGAATCACGATGATCCATCGGAGTCTTTCTTTTTTCGGAATGAAACTACGGGCTACCTCCTTTTCGACCTTGGCGAAACGAAGTCGATCAACCGGATTCACACTTATTCCTGGCATCGGAATCGGAGCAATCCGGAGCTGACCTTGCGCGCCGTGCAGCGATTTACGCTCTGGGGAGCTCGAGGAGAGAAGCCCACGGGATTTCCCGACTCGGAGAACCCGAAGGGCTGGAAGCGAATCGCACGCGCCGATACCGATATGTTCTTCCAAGTCGATCGAGAGGGAGATCGGCCACCCCAACAAGCCTGCCGTATCTTGCCCGCAGAGGGGGATATTGGGGAGTTCCGCTACCTGCTTTTCGAAGTCCTGCCGACAAGTGACTCCGAAGGTTTCTTCTCAAGGCATACCTTTTTTTCGGAGATCGATATCTTCGTGAAGTAATTTCAAAGACCCTGACATGACTCTTCGAGCATTTCTCCGGCCACTTTCTCTCCTCGCTCTCGGTTTCCTCTCCCTTGGAACCACTGTGGCAGAGGAAGCCAAGCCAAACATCGTGATGCTCTTCATCGACGACTGGGCATGGAATGGATCTCCGATCGCAATGGATGATTCCATGCCGAATTCACGCATGCCGGTGTTGGAGATGCCGAACCTCGAGAAACTGGCTGCCAGAGGAATGAAATTCCGGAATGCCTATGCCTCACCGCAATGTTCTCCTTCGCGTGTTTGCCTGCAGACCGGCCAGTCCTCTCCTCGGAATGGTTTCACGGTCTATATGAACGCGCTCGGGCAGGACTACTACAACGAGAAGAAATCCAAAGGGATGCCCGTGATCTCCTGCATCGCCGATGAAACGATTGATCCGGATGCCACAACCATTCCGGAAGCCCTGGAGCCACTGGGATATGTAAGTGCTCATTTCGGAAAATGGCACATGCGGGGAGATCCCGGAGATGAGGGGTACATCGCTCACGATGGAGACACTGACAACAAACCTGGAAACACGCTCATCAAGTTTGCGGAAGACGGGGAGACCAAACCCCGACGGATCCCTGATGAAATGACCGACCCCAAGCTGATGTTCAGCGTGACTGATCGAGCCCTCGGTTTCATGGAAGAACAGGCTGAGGCCGAGAAGCCATTCTACTTGCAGATCTCTCACTACGCGATGCATGCAGGTTCGGAGTGTCTTCCCGAAACTCGCGAGAAATACGCGAAGCATCCGCTCATCCAGGCCTACTACGAGAAGAACAACAAGCAGGCCGATACGATCCGAGTGGGTGAAGATCCTGCCGTCTGGTTTGGAATGGCGGAGGACCTCGATGGACGGATCGGTGCCGTCCTCGACAAGTTGGTCGAGTTGGGCATCGAAGAGAACACCTATGTGGTGGTCTTGTCCGACAATGGCTATCGACACAAGGAACTCGCTGTTGATCCCGAACTCACGCAGCCTCTTCATGCACACAAATGGTGGGTCTGGCAGGGTGGGATACGAGTTCCGATGATCGTGGCTGGCCCCGGCATTGATGCAGGCTCGCTTTTCGAAGCTAACGTGGTGAATTACGACCTCCTTCCGACCTTTGTCGATTGGGCAGGGGGAGATCCCGGTAAGCTGGAGAACATCGATGGGGTTTCCCTCGCGAGTTATTTGGAGGGGGAGAGGCCCAATCGGAAATTTCGTGAGCGGTTTCTCTATTTTCACTATCCTCACAATCGCTCCAGCATGCCGCACTCCGCGATCGTTTCAGGGACGGACAAAGTGATCCACTTCTACGAACGTCCAGACATTCCGATGTTGTTCGACCTGGACAAAGACGAGGGCGAAACAATGAACGTTGCCACGGAATTTCCGGAGAAACATGCCGCCCTGTTTGAGGAAATGATGCGCTATCTTGGCGAGGTGAAAGCGAGGATTCCAAAGGGAAATCCCGACTACGATCCAGGGTTCTACCAAGCGCAAAAGGAATACGAGGAGAGAGTGGCCCGCGGACCTTTCGAGGGGAGGCGAGCTTTGGCAGCAGATGAAAATCGGAAGCGAAAGAAACCGTGAATTGGGCCAGGGTTTTGCCCATGATGGAAAGGGTGACCCTGGTCTGTTTCTTACTTCTTCCCTTCATTTCCTTGCGAGATAGGTGGAAGTCCGATCGATGCAGAATAGCAAAGACCTGAATCAAAGGTTCAGGCCTTTGCTGGTTTGGATGAATGATAGTGGCTTTTGGCCGAGCGGGGGTGCAACGGTATCAAGACAAATTGCGGTATCCGACAGAATTGTTTCCGTCGCTGTTCGTCCAGGGAAAGCTGGTCGAGCTGCTGACAAAGAGAACGTGTCCCGAATGGCTCCGGTAGGTGTTTGCTCCCGTCTTGAAGTAAATGCTTTTGACTCCCTGTCCAACGCCACCCGCTGCGCGAGTCATTTCGACTCGGTCAACGTAGACGCGAATCGTTTCGACGAGGTTTCTTCCGTCTTTCCAAACACCCAGGCAGGTTCCCTCCTGGAGGCCCATGCAGGGACTCTTCATGGTGGCTGGAACTGAGGTGCTTTCCTTTTGGGAAACGGAGGCCGCAGAAGTAATGGTTGCTGAGGAAGCGAAGATGGCGAGTAGGAGGCTGAGTTTGAGCAATGGCTGTTTCGTGGCGATGGAGTCGTAGATGTTTTGATTTTGATCGTTTGCGAAGAAGCAAGCAGGGAGGAGACGAAGCGGGGGGGGCTTGTCGAGAATTGTTGCTTCACCCTATTCTCTGACTTTCTCCACTTCCGCTTTCCACGGCCGAGGTTTCGGTTCACGATAGTCGGGGTGGTCCTTGGGTGCATGATGGCGCCGGGCTTTTGATCGCCCTCCATTCCAGACGTCATACTCGGGATCGGCGTAACTATCGAAAAATTCGTAGAGCTTTTTCGCCATCGCTGCCTGGATCTCGACGTGTTGCTCTTGATTGAACAGATTGAAACGCTCCATGGGATCGATCTCCATGTCGTAGAGTTCGCCGGGACCATCCGGTGAACGGCGTTCGACATACTTCCACTTCTCCGTGCGCACCGAGCGGCAGCTTTCCATCTCGTAATACATCTCCGTCTCCCAGGGGATTTCTACGCCCCGAAGAATTGGCGCAAAGCTGCGGCCGGGAAGCTTGGGTTCGGTCGGGGTGCGATCTTTCAGTCCGACAAAATCCAGCACGCTGGGCAGGAAATCATAGTTCGTTACCATGGCTTCACTCTTGCCCGCAGCGACCTTGCCCGGTTGCCAGAACAGGAACGGCACATGCATCATCATGTCGTGTGCCGCCATCGGCTTGGTATGGTCGCCCATGCCAAAGAATCCGTTCTGGCCTCCCATCCAACCCTGGTCACCAGCAAAAATCACCAGCGTGTTTTCGTCGAGATCATGTTTCCGTAGCGTCTCGAAAATTGCACCTACCCCGTCATCCACACCGCTGACCTCGGCAGCCACACGTCGAATACTGACGATGTTATTGTGATAATCGAGGTTCGAATACTGCCACGGATGAGCCGAGTCCCGCGGGAAGGAGGGCAGGTATTTGTCGGAATAGTATTCCGCCCATCGGTTCTTCGCCGGTCGCAGCAGCAGGCGGCTCAGGCAATAGGGGCCGTTGTAGGCGAGATAGAGGAAGAATGGTTCTTCACCATCCTTGTTTTTTTCAATGAAATCGATACCCCGCTCCGTCCAAAGATCCGTCATATATTTGGGTGACTCATTGTGGACTTCACCATCCAGGATGACCGGATCTTTGTACATACTGCTAGTACCACCGCGTGGCATCGTCGCCCAATAACTGAATCCGTCCTGTGGATTCATGTTGTCGCCGAGGTGCCATTTGCCGCTGAGCCCGCAGACGTAACCTTCAGAGTGCAGGATCTCTGGTAGCGTCTCGAATTCATCCAGCGTGTAATAGGCGTCCTCCCCCATCATCACATGACCGGGAATGAAGGAATGTACCCCGTGCTGGGACGGCATCAGCCCCGTCAGGTAAGTCGCCCGCGTCGGCGAACAGACGGGATTGCTGGCCATGCCGCGCATGAACTGCATCCCCTCCTCCGCCATCCGGTCAAGGTTCGGCGTCTGGATATCCTCGTTCCCGTAGCACCCCAGCGTCCAGGCGCCGTGGTTGTCGGTGAGAATGAAAATGATGTTCGGTTTCTCCTCCGCGGCGGAAACTGCCAAGGCTGAGGCACTCAAGATAAAAAGAATTCGTTGGATTGATTTCATGGATTCGGATCCGGGGATTTTCGCCAACCTCTCGAGGAATCACCTTCTGCTAGATGGCATGGGGTTGTCAGGCGGGGGTGAAACCCGCCAACCTGACAACC
>JARGNI010000102.1:2500-3699 GCA_029213195.1 Verrucomicrobiales bacterium | reverse complement strand
TCGTGCTCCTCCGTTACTCTTTGGGAGGAGACCGCCCCAGTCAAACTACCCACCACACAGTGTCCTCGATCCAGATAATGGACCAGAGTTAGAACCCCAAATTGACCAGGCTGGTATTTCAAGATTGGCTCCACAAGGACTGGCGTCCTCGCTTCAAAGCCTCCCAGCTATCCTACACAAGACAATTCAAAGTTCACTGTGAAGCTATAGTAAAGGTTCACGGGGTCTTTCCGTCTAGCCGCGGGTATACGGCATCTTAACCGCAATTTCAATTTCACTGAGTCTCGGGTGGAGACAGTGTGGCCATCGTTACGCCATTCGTGCAGGTCGGAACTTACCCGACAAGGAATTTCGCTACCTTAGGACCGTTATAGTTACGGCCGCCGTTTACCGGGGCTTCGATCAAGAGCTTCGCTGAAGCTAACCCCATCAATTAACCTTCCGGCACCGGGCAGGCGTCACACCCTATACGTCCACTTTCGTGTTTGCAGAGTGCTGTGTTTTTAATAAACAGTCGCAGCCACCTGGTATCTTCGACCGGCCAGAGCTTACGGAGCAAGTCCTTCACCCTAACCGGCGCACCTTCTCCCGAAGTTACGGTGCCATTTTGCCTAGTTCCTTCACCCGAGTTCTCTCAAGCGCCTTGGTATTCTCTACCTACCCACCTGTGTCGGTTTGGGGTACGGTCTCTTTATAACTGAAGCTTAGAGGCTTTTCCTGGAAGCATGGCATCGACCACTTCGGACTCCGTAGAGTCACCGTCATCAGTTCTCGGCATTAAGGACCCGGATTTGCCTAAGTCCTCTGCCTACCACCTTAAACACAGACAACCAACGCTGTGCTGGCCTAGCCTTCTCCGTCCCCCCATCGCATTATAAAGAGGTGCAAGAATATTAACTTGCTTCCCATCGACTACGCTTTTCAGCCTCGCCTTAGGGGCCGACTAACCCTGCCCCGATTAACGTTGGACAGGAACCCTTGGGTTTCCGGCGTGGGAGTTTTTCACTCCCATTATCGTTACTCATGTCAGCATTCGCACTTCTGATACCTCCAGCCTGGTTCACACCTTGACCTTCGACGGCTTACAGAACGCTCCTCTACCATGCCATAAATGGCATCCGTAGCTTCGGTGTACAGTTTGAGCCCCGTTATATCTTCCGCGCAGGCCGACTCGACTAGTGAGCTATTACGCTTTCTTT